>NZ_QNQN01000074.1:0-705084 GCF_004103285.1 Pseudoalteromonas sp. A757 | reverse complement strand
GTGAAACAAAACAGCGTCGATGATAGTGTGGGCTTCCCATGTGAAAGTAGAACATCGTCAGGGCCTTATTAGAGAAAGCCCGATTCGAGAGAGTCGGGCTTTTTTGCGTTTGAAGTAAAGTACTTCCATGAGTATCTCCCCTTCACGTATCCATGCGCTCATTTCCCCGAACTGCGAAGCGTTGCTTCGGTTTCTTGTCACCCAAACTCAGAAGTGAAACAAAACAGCCGAAGGGTCGGCCCCGGTCAATGATAGTGTGGGCTTCCCATGTGAAAGTAGAACATCGTCAGGGCCTTATTAGAGAAACCAGTTGCAGCAATGCGACGGGTTTTTTGCTGTTTGGGGCATAGAGATTTGAGATATAAAACCTCGCGAGGCAAGCTCACTCCTACTACCACATCAGCACGCAGTATGGTCGGAGGTGGTGTATCCATCGATTAGGATAAGCGAAGCGCTATTCGACAGCTCTGTTATCCAAAAACTTAGCCATTCGATATATCGAATGGCTAAGTTTGTTGTAACTTTGAGAGGGTAAAGTGGTTAAATAACGCGAGAGAAGCGGGTGTTTTTTACTTGGTTTTGTAGGTAGGCATCAAAACACATACAAATAATGCGAATAAATAAATTACCGCTACTGGTGACTTTTATGGTGTGTTCATTCAGTTCTACCAGTCCATCAGCAGCTAGCGGCTCTAGTGCGTTAAGTGCCTGAGCAAAATACTCGTCAAAATTTATATCATAGCGTTGCTCGAACACCTTTTTATCTAATTCAAAGTGACAAATAAGCTGTTTGATCACAGCCGCGCGTATTTCATCATCACCATTTAAGGTTATCCCTTTAGTGATCGCACATCTTTTATCACTTAAAGCCTGATAATAAAGTTTTAACTCTTTTTCATTTTGTAAGATCATATGACCTATTTGGGAAATGGATGACACACCAAGGCCCAATAGGTCGCACTCGCCATGAGTGGTATAGCCCTGAAAATTACGGTGTAGATGCCCTTCATTTTGCGCCATAGCCAGTTCATCGTCTTTTTTGGCGAAGTGATCCATGCCGATGAATTGATACCCAGCGGAGGTCATCTGTTCCAGTGTTTGCTTAAAGATCTCAAGTTTTTCTCCCGCACTTGGCATATCGGCTTCTTTTAGCTTTCGCTGTGCTGCAAATCTATCCGGAAGATGGGCATAGTTAAATACAGAGACTCTATCGGGAGAAAGCGCGATAAGTTGCTCAATCGTTTGCTTGTAGCTCTCTACCGTTTGGAATGGTAGCCCATAGATCATATCCATATTAATAGATTTAAAACCGAGCGTTCTCGCTTCAGTTAAGATGGCCAGCACTTCGTCTAGATGCTGTGGGCGGTTTACCGCGGCTTGCACTTCATCATTAAAATCTTGTACGCCAAAAGACACACGATTAAATCCAAGCTCATATAGATGGCGCATCATATTTGGCGCAAGTGATCTTGGGTCTATTTCAATACCACGTTGTGCACTTTGAGAGAAGTTAAATGCACTATTCAGCATTTCGATTAGACGTGTCATTTGCTCTGTAGTTAAGAAAGTTGGTGTCCCACCGCCTAAATGAAGTTGTTCAACACAATACTCAGAAAATAGCGGTGCTTTTGCTGCGATTTCTTGTGCTAAGTAATCGAGGTAAACGTCAGCTTTGGATTGATGACGAGTAATGATTTTATTACAGCCACAGTAGTAGCATAGTTGATGACAAAAAGGGATATGAATATACAGCGAGAGTGAGCGAGATTTAGAGCCTGTAATAGCAGCTTGTAATTCGTTTTGGCTGTAACCAGACTCAAGCGACAGGGCCGTTGGATATGAGGTATATCTAGGACCAGATATATTGTACTTGTTGATAAGGGAATCATTCCAAATAGGTAAATTAATCACGATACGCACTCTCGAGTTTTATTAGAGTATCAGTGTACTTTTTACCGTCTGGGTTAGATTTGCCTCAGATCAAAACACGCCGCGATTGCGACGTGTTTTAGTGTTTGATTAAAGCTTAAATTGGTTGACCGTTGAGTTCAGTGCCTTGGCTAAGTCGTTCAAGTCGCGGGCTTCATCTGCCAGTACATTGGCGTGGTTGGCAGTGCTATTAACGAGTTCATTTATTTGGTTAAGACTATTGTTAATATCTTCTGCAACAACGGTTTGCTGCTCTGTTGATGTCGCAATTTGATGACTCTGGTCTTGTACTGTTGTGACCGACTCTGTGATTTCTTTCAAGGCATCCAGCACGGCCTGAGTTTCCTCCACGGTCCCCTCTGCACGGTCTTGACCTTGCTGCATCATCACTGAAGCTTGTTGGGCAATTTGCTGTAAACGAGAGATCATATTGCGGATGTCATCGGTAGACTCTTGCGTGCGGCTTGCAAGCGATCTGACTTCATCAGCAACCACCGCAAAGCCTCGACCTTGCTCGCCCGCTCTGGCGGCTTCTATGGCAGCATTGAGTGCCAGTAAGTTCGTTTGTTCAGCAATACCGTTAATCACATCGATAACGGCACCTATGTTACTGGTTTCTTGTTCAAGTCCGGCAACCACTTTTGCAGCCTCACCAATATGAAGTGCAAGTTCAGTCATGACTTCTTGAGCTTGTGATGAACGTCCCGCACCTTCATTGGTAATACGTTGCACGACATCAGCGGCTTGGTTGGTCTCTTGTGCATTACGTGAGATTTCAGTCACTGTAGCTGCCATCTCGGTCACTGCCGCGCTTACGCTATCTACCTGTTCCTTTTCGCGCTGAATCTCACTGTTAGTATTGTTTGATACTTCACGCAATTGGGCGGAAGCATTACTTAATTGCTCAGCTTGTGCTGCGGTATCGAGCATCATTGCTCTAAGTTTATCGATGAAGGTATTCATATGCAGCGCGAGTTGACCAACTTCATCTTTACTGGTGATATCGATACGTTTAGTCAGGTCGCCTTCACCTGATGCGATGTCTCGCATGGTTTCGGTAAGCGCTACAATCGGCTTAGTGATCATTTGCGTGGCGAGTAAGATCATTGCCACGATAATGGCTAAGATAATAATCAAGGCTGTGATTGTGCTCATTACGGCGTCATTCACCGGCGCTTCGATCAGCGACACCGGAATGAGTAGGCCAACGTGCCAATTTAATAGGGGGTTGTCTAATTTTACATTGTCATAAACAACATAATACGCTTCCCCTTTGAACGTGACCGTACTATTGCCAACGGGGTTACGTTTGATAGCGGCATTCAGATCGTCAAAGCCTGATGTATTGGCAAACTGAGATTCAAGGCCATCTAAACCTTCTTTGCCTTTCTCTCCTTCATCAGTGGTAGAGAGTGAATGACCAGTACGCTTGGATAAATGTACAACATTTAAATCACCATCGAGCAAAAAGCCAAAACTTTTATCTTGAAATTTGATACGTTCAACCATATCGTTCAATTTATTGATCTGTAAGTCGACGCCACCCATAGCTACGAGTTTACCGCTGTTATTGTAGATAGGTTGACGGATCACTGCAGACACCGCACCGGTATTGATATCGGTTGCAATTGGACCGACATACAATTTACCTACATCAAGCGTATCTTGCCACCATGGGCGTTTATAAGCATAGTAAGGTCTGCCATCTGAATATGCTGAGGTACGATCATTTTCTTTAAAATATTCACCGGTGTTTGCTGAGGCAATAAAGGCTGAGAGAATATTGTCATCACCCTTGGCGATTCTAACTAAGTCTTCATTGACCTCTTGATAGTCTTTATCTTTAGTCAGATCGGCGCCACGGGTATTGTAATTTTCAAACCAATGAATGTTGTGAGGCGTAGAAACAAAGGTTTCAACTACTTTGCCGTATTGGCCAAAAAATGCTTCCATCGCTAATTTTTCGGCTTGAATATAGCTTTGCGTTTCTCGCTCAATACCATCTCGAGAGAGCGTTGCAATATGGCTGACGAAAAAGCTTGATACGATAATTAATAATACGGAAATGGTGCCGCCAATTAGCAGCAATATTTTCTTTCTAAGGGATAAATTCTCAAGCATGACAGTTCTTATTTTTAGCTTATGCAAGCGGTAATCAAACCATAGATAAAAAGAGAACGCCACCGTTTGCGTTAACTTCTTTTACATAGATAATACAAGGTAACTTCCTGGTTAAGGCAATATCCATATGAAAGTATTAAATCGTAGTTTAGTCGTACTGGGCGCGGGTTGGCTCGGTGCAGCGTTGTGTCGCGAAGCTGAGTTTCAAGGGTGGCAAGTCGAAGGCACCAGAACCCAAGCAAACAAGATGCATAGCTGGTCAAGGCAGCTGGTCTTAACTGAAAATGGGACTTTAGCGCACTCAATTTCTTTACACGACGCGTATTGGGTATGTGCGATCCCACCAAGAGCTAGGCATGTTGATAGTAACTATTTAGAAACGCTAGAGCAGGTATTGTTACTTGCAAAGAAGATGTCAGCAGCAGGCTTCTTATTGTGTTCGACCACTGGGGTTTATAGCACCGAAAATGGTGAGTATGATGAACAAGGTAAGTTAGCGGATAAAGCCAACAGGCGTGTTGATATACTTAGAACTGCTGAAGAGATGGTGCTTAACGCAGGCGGCAAGGTTGTACGCTTAGCAGGTCTTCAAGGTCCGGATAGGGAGCCTGGGCGATTTGTAGTAGGAAAGACTTTGTCTAGCTCAGCAAATGGTAGAGTGAATATGGTTCACCGGGGCGATGTTGTTACTGCAATCAATACCGTGATCGCGCAGTGGCAGGATGCTGCAGACATTTATAATGTTTGCTATCCAGCACACCCCACGAGACAGACGTTTTATCAATATCACTGTGAAAAGTTAGGGAATGAGATGCCAAGTTTCGCTTCGTCAAAAGAGGAATCGCGTATTATTAAAGCCGAGCGTATTACCGAACTCGGCTTTGCCTACCATCATCCGATTGTTAATGAATCTGAGTTAGGTTGAAGGTAAGAGTTGTGCTGGTAGCAAGTGCGCCAGTGCAGCTTGACCCAGTAACGCATTAGCACTTTCAATATCCGGTGCAAAATACCTATCTTTGTCATAAAAGCTCACAACTGCACGTAATATTTGCTGAGCTGTAGCCACTTTATCGGACGGCTTAAGTGGCGCTCTAAAATCTAACCCCTGCGCTGCAGCAAGATATTCAACTGCGAGTACACCTTGGGTGTTGTCAGCCATTTCCTGTAAGCGCCTTGCCGCAAAGGTTGCCATAGAAACATGGTCTTCTTGGTTTGCCGAGGTTGGGAGGCTGTCAACACTGCCTGGATGTGCGAGTGTTTTGTTTTCAGAGGCCAGTGCTGCAGCGGTGACTTGCGCAATCATAAAGCCCGAGTTTACACCGCCATTGTTAACCAAGAAGGGAGGCAGTTTTGATAAGCTCGAATCAATAAGCAGCGCGATACGACGTTCAGCCAATGCACCAATTTCAGCAATGGCAAGCGCTAGGTTATCAGCCGCCATCGCGATAGGCTCAGCATGGAAGTTGCCGCCAGAAATAATATCCCCAGCATCAGCAAATACCAGCGGGTTATCTGTTACCCCATTGGATTCTACGAGGATCACCTCAGCGGCTTGGCGGATCTGGGTTAAACAGGCGCCAAGCACCTGTGGTTGACAACGCAAGCAATAAGGATCTTGTACTTTTTCACAATCAACATGAGCATCACTTATTTCTGAGCGAGTCTGTAAGATATCTCTAAACGCCATTGCGGTGTCGATTTGACCTTGCTGACCACGGACTTCGTGAATACGCGCATCAAATGGCGAACGGCTGCCCATAGCCGCTTCAATGCTCATCGAACCTACGACACAGCTTTGCGCATAAAGATCTTCAGCTCTGAATAGGCCTTGCAGTGCAAAAGCAGTAGATGCTTGTGTACCGTTAAGTAGTGCGAGGCCTTCTTTTGCAGCTAAAGTAAGTGGTTCAAGTCCAGCTATTTTTAGCCCATCGATGGCATCGATAAGCTCGCCACGATAGCGAACCTGGCCTTCGCCAAGGATTGGTAAACACATGTGCGATAGTGGGGCGAGATCGCCAGATGCTCCAACGGAGCCCTTCTTGGGCACACAAGGATAGACTTCTGCATTAACCAAGGCCGCTAAGAACTCAATTACATCCAAGCGGATCCCAGAGAAACCACGAGATAGCGAGTTGATTTTTAGCACCATCATTAGTCGAACGGTGTTATCGTCCATTAACTCGCCAATACCGGCTGCGTGCGACAGTACAATAGAGCGTTGGAGCAACTCTAATTCGTCTTTTGCAATTTTGGTGTTGGCCAGTAAGCCAAAACCCGTATTAATGCCGTAAACGGTGCGTCCTTCTTGGATAACTTGCTGAACGGTGTCTGCACTGTTAGCAATAGCGGTTTTCGCTGACTCGTCTAAGCTGAGATGAACAGGCTGTTGATTGACTTGTCGTAACGTGCTTAGAGTCAGTTGGCCTGGGATTAAATTCAGTGAGTACATACTTACTTTCCTTCCAGCATAGGTAAATCTAGTTTTTGTTCTTTCGCACAGTCTTTGGCTATGTCATAGCCGGCATCGGCATGACGCATTACACCGGTACCTGGGTCATTCCATAGTACGCGAGATAAGCGAGCATCTGCTTCGTCTGTACCATCTGCGACAATAACGACCCCCGAATGTTGACTGAAGCCCATACCGACGCCACCGCCGTGATGCAGCGAGACCCAAGTTGCACCGCCAGCCGTATTTAACAAGGCATTAAGTAACGGCCAGTCCGATACTGCATCTGAGCCATCCATCATTGATTCCGTTTCACGGTTTGGACTGGCTACAGAGCCTGAATCTAAGTGATCCCGACCAATCACAATCGGTGCTTTGAGCTCTCCATTTTTGACCATTTCGTTGAATGCTCTTGCTAAACGGGCTCTGTCCTTCAGTCCAACCCAGCAAATACGAGCTGGCAGGCCTTGGAATTGAATGCGCTCGCGCGCCATGTCTAACCAATTGTGAAGGTGTGGGTCGTCTGGGATAAGCTCTTTAACTTTCGCATCTGTTTTATAAATATCTTCAGGATCGCCAGACAGTGCAACCCAACGGAATGGACCTATACCTTGGCAAAATAGTGGACGAATATAGGCAGGAACAAAACCCGGGAAATCAAAGGCGTTATCAACCCCTTCTTCTAAGGCCATTTGGCGAATGTTATTCCCGTAGTCAGTTGTTGCAGCCCCGCGCGATTGCAGCGTTAGCATGGCTTGTACTTGCACCGCCATAGATTGTTTTGCGGCTTTTACAACCGCTTGTGGATCGCTTTCGCGAAGCGCGGCTGCTTGAGCCATAGTCCACGTTTGCGGTAAGTAGCCGTTTAATGGGTCGTGTGCAGAAGTTTGGTCGGTCACTACGTCAGGCGTGATATTGCGCTCAACCAATTCAGCATAAACATCCGCTGCATTGCCCAGCAGGCCAACCGATACAGGTTGTCCTGCAGCCTTCGCTTCATCAATGATAGCTAACGCATCATCAAGTGTGGTTGCCTTTCGGTCGACATAGCGTGTGTTAAGACGAAAATCGATTCGTGACTCATCACACTCAACAACGAGGGCGCTAAAGCCTGCCATAGTTGCTGCGAGTGGTTGTGCGCCGCCCATGCCGCCAAGGCCACCCGTTAAGATCCACTTGCCTTTTGCCTCACCATTAAAGTGTTGCTTTGCCATAGCTACAAAGGTCTCGTATGTGCCTTGTACTATGCCTTGTGAGCCAATATAGATCCATGAACCAGCGGTCATCTGGCCGTACATCATCAGGCCTTTTTTATCGAGTTCGTTGAAGTGATCCCAGTTAGCCCAATGTGGTACTAAATTTGAGTTAGCAATTAAGACGCGAGGAGCGTTGCTATGAGTTTTGAATACGCCAACAGGTTTACCTGATTGCACCAGTAAGGTTTCGTCTTCTTCTAAGCGGTCTAACGTTTCGACGATTTTATCGAAGCATGCCCAGTCGCGAGCGGCGCGGCCAATACCGCCATAAACTACTAGTGCATTTGGGTGCTCAGCAACTTCAGGGTCAAGGTTATTCATCAACATTCGCTTTGCCGCTTCAGTCAGCCAGTTCTTTGCGGTAATGTCTGCACCTCGTGGCGCGCGGATCTCGCGGTTAGGGTCTAATCTTGGGTTATCACTCATTCTGCTCTCTCCTGTTGTATATACAACCTAAGTGAAACGTCTACTAGTTGTTGCGATTGCTTAGTTTCGCTAGGTTGTTAGTCTATTTGTATTACATGGCAATCTAGGCCGCCATGTCGTTTTGATTTACCTGTCGCGATGTTTGGCGACACTTTATGTGTTACGACCTTTGCTTAAAGGTGAGATGACCACCTAAGCGATATTTACTGCCTGGCGAAATTAATCTCGCGAAACTAACAATGCCTTTTGCAGACCAAGTTCGGCGGATCATTTGTAAGCATGGTTCTTCATTATAAAGCCCAAGCCACTGGCAAACCTCTGGTGATGGCATCACTGCTTCAACGGTGTGTCTAGCCTCTGTGAGTGGTGCGACTTGAGATAAATATTCATGAGGGGTAGTCAGTTCAAAGTTTTGGTCTAAATACTCTGGTGCCAACTGCGGATTGACGAAGCGTTCTTCGACTTGCAGTGGTTGTTCATTTTCATTATGTACAATTACGCTTCTATAGACTGGTGCGTCCGCTTCTACACCCAGTGCAATGGCGATAGGCGCTACTGCCGCAATAAGCTCAAGCGTTAGTACGGTGCAAGAGTATTTGCCATTGCGTGCGTTGACCTCGTCGGCAATGTTGCGGATCTCAAGCAACGAAGACTGAGATTTAAAACTGGCAACAAAAGTACCTAGACCTTGGCTACGAGTTAAAATTCCGGCTTCGGTTAGCTCGCTCAATGCTCGTCTTGCGGTCATTCGGCTAACATTAAACTGGTCAGCTAACTCATTCTCCGACGGAACGCGCTCGTTCTCAAGCCAGCGCGCGGCGCGAATATTATCGATAATATGTTGTTTTATCAGCGCAAATTTAGGGAGCTCAGGCACAGTTGTTGTCTCGAGTTCATATTTATGTAAATAAAGATGGCACACTTCTCTTGTATATACAAGTATCCCTGATAGACTCAATGAATAAACCTCGCAGTGAGCGAGTTTCTTTTAATGTGTTGGCATATGGATTTGATTTAGATTAGGACAAGTATGATGTTAGAAGCCGATTTGCTTATTATCGATGTCAATATTGCAACTATGGATCCCAATTTGGATACTCCTTATGGTGCGATAGAAAACGCAGCGATTGCCATTAAAGATGGCAAAATTAATTGGTTAGGCCCTCGTAGTGAACTACCTGAGGTTGACGCCATTGCAACCCCTATTCATAAAGCCAATGGCCAATGGTTGACCCCAGGGTTAATCGACTGTCACACGCATATTTTATTTGCAGGTTCTCGGGCCAACGAATTTGAGCAACGATTACTGGGGGCGTCATATCAACAGATTGCCGCGCAAGGTGGTGGTATCGCAAGTACCGTTAAGGAGACACGATTAGCAGACAGAGAAACGCTGTATGTTAACGCTAAGAACCGCTTGAATAGTTTACTCAAAGAAGGGGTTACCACGGTTGAAAGTAAATCGGGTTACGGCCTTGATGTTGAAAATGAGCTAAAACTGCTAGAAATTAATCAGCTCCTTAATGAGCATCACCCGATTGATGTGCATAGCACGTTCTTGGGCGCGCATGCATTACCCCCAGAATACAAAGACAATAGCCAAGCCTACATTGATTTAGTCTGTGATGAGATGCTGCCACAAGTTGCTTCACGCCAATTAGCAACGGCTGTTGATGTATTTTGTGAGAACGTCGGATTTACCTATCAGCAAACCGAGCAAGTATTTATTCGAGCACAACAGTTGGGGTTACAGGTTAAATGTCATGCTGAGCAGCTATCTAATCAACATGGCAGCGAGCTGGTGGCAAAGTTTAAAGGGCTTTCAGCGGATCATATAGAATATCTCGATGAAGCTGGTGTGGAAGCAATGGCGAACGGGGATGTTACTGCGGTACTTTTACCCGGCGCCTTTTATTTCCTACGAGAAACGCAATTGCCACCAATTGACTTGCTCAGAAAGCACAAAGTAGCAATGGCACTTGCTAGCGATTTCAATCCAGGTACTGCGCCTTTGTGCTCACTGCGATTAATGCTGAATATGGCATGTACATTATTTCGAATGACACCGGAAGAAGCGCTTAGCGGTGTTACAGTTAATGCTGCGAAAGCCTTGGGGTTGAGCGACCGTGGAGTATTGAAAGTTGGAACGCGGGCGGACTTAGCGTTATGGGACATTACCCATCCTGCACAGTTAAGTTATCAATTTGGTGTAGCGGACCTGTCAAATTTGTGGATCTTGGGTAAACTTAATCAGTAATGATCCTTTTATAAGCAACAAATTATGCTTTCATTTTCAACAGCTAGTGGCGGAGCCACGGAATTATTGCTGTCTGAAGGAATTGCGATACTAATTACACCGATGATGGCAGGTATGACCGGAGCCATTTTAATGGGGGTGTTAGCATTAATGCTACAGCGCCCCTCTGGTATGCTCAAGTTGGCCCACTTTAGCAGTGCAACACTTGCAATACTGCTCGCCTTTACGGGCAATATCACTACATTACATTTACTTACTTTGACGCTACTTCTGTATTTGTTCCATGGTCTGCAGGAGCATAAAAGTGGTTTGTTATTAATAAGTGCGGCGGCAATAATCACTTTGGTAATGTGGACTGTATCTGAATATCTGTGGGCGCTTCCTGCACAACATGGTGCAATTGTTATCGTATTTATGTATGTTCTTTTTCTTGCCTATCAAGCGTATAGCAGCGCAAGTGAATTTGAATTGAAAGAACACGATGATTCTCACACCGAGCATGAAAGTTTGGGGTTACCTGGACGGCAAAGCTTTAAACGTGCTTTTAATGAATATCGCCAAACGGAAGGGAGCCCTTGTATGCTCGTGCTTGTTCGTCTCATGGGCTTCGAGCAGGTGAATTTTCATTTAGGGCGTGAGTTTGGTGACTTGCTGTTGGCTCAGTCGGCTAATCGTATTGCGCAATGTTTGCAATCAGGTGATGTTATGGCCATCACTCATGGCAATGAAACTGCGAAAATGGCGCATCTAGGTGGTCTTAACTTTGCGTTTGTATGTTCGCTAAAGCATGGTAAGCACTTTCATGAGCAGCTGATAGAGGAAATATCAAACAGCACTTTAAAGCCATTCAATGTTGGTAGCTGCACGTTAGAGATCATGATGCGTGCGAGTTACGTGAATTGCGATGAAGAGATGGGGCAGCTTGAGAATCTGATTTCTTGTGTATTTTTAGCGCTGGATACACAATCAGAAGCACAACAGTATGGTCAGCAACAAGTTGTTCCCTACCAACAACGTATGCAAATTCATCGCTTGGAGCAACAGGTGAGGTTGTCGGAGTTAGCTAAAATCAACTTTAGATCTGAATTTGAGCTCTATTTCCATCCTGTCGTTCGTCATGAAGATAACAGCATTGAGTTTGTGGAATTACTGTTGCGCTGGCAGCATCCAAAGCAAGGGATTTTAAGTGCCAATGAGTTTATTGATGATATTCGTTTAGTTGGACTTGCCATTCCCGTTGCTGAATATGTACTAGAGCGTGCTTGCGAAATCGCATTGGCACTGAAAATGGAAGGGATCAGCGTTCCTATCAGCATTAATGTTTTTGGTGCTGAGCTCTTGAGCGAAAGCTTTATCGAGTTTATTGACTACACCATGCTCAACCATCAGTTAAGCCCTGGCGCTATCATTATCGAATGTCCAGCTTGTATGCTTGCAGAACTAGATGAGCAAGAAATTGCGATGATCAGTCGTTTGAAGAATTTGGGTGTAAAAATGTGCGTCGATAGTTTTGGTGATGCGCCGCTGGTGCTAGCTAAATTACCCGCACTGCGTTTTGAGTACGTGAAACTGTCGCGCAATATGACGCAAGAACCTGAGTATATGGGGCATACCAAATCCTTGGTAAAAGGCATTGTAGAGATGCATCAAGAAAAGCACTGTCGCGTGATTGGCGAAGGTATTGAATCTCTCGGGCAACTCGAGTTTGTAAAAAGCATTGGTACGGTGGCAGCGCAAGGGTTTTACTTTTCTCGGCCACAGAACAGCAATATTTTGATCAGCTGGCTGAAACAAAGGCTGCCTCAATAACTAGGAGCGACTTACCTTTACATAGGTTTTGGCTGCGACAGTGTTTAGCGCCTCTGTTGACGGGTACTTAAATAAGCGTTCGCAAGGTTCGTTAGTATTTGGCCGCAATGTTCAATACCCGCCTGCTCACCAAGTGGGTGTCTAGCCGGGGCTGCTTCACATAAGTGCAAATATTTAGCATTTCGAGCCTGAGCCATACGGTAAACAAAATATTCGGCGTCGCTACTTGTGAAGCCTTGATAGGTCAGGGCACTTGCAGGCATACCGACGATGGCATCAACGTCTAACTCTACGCCTAATGGAATGTCGCTTGGCATTGTTGCCAACGCTTTGTCGAGTGATGCAGATAAACTCTGAGTTTGTCTGGTTTTTATCGTTTGATAACTTGAAAACCCGAATCCAGCGCTTTGCAATTGAGTAAGGATTGTCTGGTTATTTTTGTGCTCATGCAAGCCAATGACATGATAATGAGACAAGCTACCAGCTTGATGCGCGTAACTGAAGCCATTGCCGCTATGTCTTCCCTCACAAGCTCTAAAGTCAGCGTGAGGATCAAAGTTGATGGCACCTGCGGCACGTTTACTGGCCTCAAAATGTGCCTGCAAAATACCAAAAGCATTATTGTGACCGCCACCGATGATGATTGGCTCTAAGCCTGCAGCAAAGATAGGTACTAGGGTTGCAATCACTTGGTTGTCTAGGTCGGCACAGAGAGTGCGTAACTGCGCTAGTTGTTCGCTATTGGTGTTATCGAGCGATAGTGCGCGCGTTTGAATAGCATGGGTATCCACTTCGCCTAGCAGTAAAATCTTATCTCCCGACAAAAACTGGTTATCGGGCTGGTTTAAAAAACGTTTTAAGAAGGCTTGCCAACCAAGCTCGGCACCACCTTGCCCGCAATTGGCGCGTGGACCTATATCCTCGGGGATCCCCAACAAGACATAGCGGATCCCAAACTGGGCCGCGTCTCTAAGCGAAGCTGCGTAGTCATGATCACATTGTAAAAAGCTTATGCTTTGCCAAATTCTGGTTTCACCGGCTCTGGCGCTAACAAAAGTGGCAATATCGCTTTCATCATATATACGGACTGCTGTACTCATGACTGTTACTTCTAGTGCCTAATTGTCTTCGTTATCATCTTCTAAAATTAACTCTTCCGCAGAGATGATAATGCCCGTGGAGTCGGCGTAAACAAAATCATCTTCGTAAAAAGAGACACCTGCGAAATTAACGGGAATGCCAACTTCACCGCTGCCACTGCTATCCGCTGCCACTGGGATAGAAGCGATTGCTTGAATGCCAATATCGCTTTCTTCTAGTTCATCAACATGGCGTACCGCGCCGTAAACGATGATGCCTTGCCAGTTGTTCTCGACCGCCAGCTCAGCTAAATCAATATCAACCAGTGCACGACGAGTTGAACCACCACCATCAACGAGCAGCACACGACCGGTACCGTCTTGTTGTAGTACATCTTGGATCTGCTCATTGTTTTCAAAACATTTGACGGTAGTGATACGACCACTAAATGACGTCTGGCCGCCAAAATTGATGAACATAGGCTCTAGCACATCAACCACATCAGCAAAGTGGTCGCAAAGATCAGAAGTGCTGTATTCCATATTGAATCCTCGAATATTGATTGTCGATAACCAGTATACTCTCATACTTGTGCTTAGCAATGCTTTGATTCAACTTACATATTTGTGTCTTAAAAGTGTCACCCATTTGTTATTTTGCTCTTCTATGCTGATATTGTGAGCAATTAGGCGTGACTCGAATGATGAAAGCAAAACTAGCCGAGCTGGACGCTGCATTATACTTTGTAGTGTTTTGCCCTAAACCAAGAAACTGGTTTAGATTGATAGCATTAGGTCTATCCAAAAGTGGCAACGGTGGACTTTATGTGTTGGTCGCAATTGCGTGCGCTCTGTTTTTGGAGCAGCTAGGTCAGCAATTTGCACTCACCGTGATTTTGGCCTTTGCAATTGAAAGGCCGCTTTACTTCTATCTCAAAAATCGTTTTGCACGATTACGGCCATGTGACTGTTACGCGGTGAAAGCCTTGTTGACGCCGAGTGATAAATTTAGTCTGCCTTCGGGGCATAGTGCTGGTGCTTGGCTATATGCAACTTGTCTGATGGAGCAAATTCCACTGGCTGCATTTCCGTTGATGGTTTGGGCTTCAGGGGTGTCATTGTCACGCGTAATTGTAGGGGTACATTATCCACTTGATGTGGTGCTTGGTGCGGCAATGGGTGTTGCTTGTGCAAGTTTAGCGATAGTGATATTAGGAAGCGTATGAAAATACTATATGGTGTTCAAGGAACGGGAAATGGCCATACTACTCGAGCTCGGGTAATGGCAAATTGCTTTCGCAACATGGGAATTTCTGTTGACTACTTTTTTTCAGGGCGCCCTTCGGAAAATTATTTTGATATGCATGACTTTGGTGATTATCGTAGTTGCCGAGGGTTGTCATTTGTTACCGAGCGTGGCCAATTAAATCGTTTAAAAACTTTCCAATCGCTCAAGTTTGGTGAGTTTATCCGCGATGTAAAAAAGTTAGATGTATCAGGTTATGATCTGATCTTTAACGACTTTGAACCTGTCAGTGCATGGGCTGGAAAGCTGGCAAAGGTTCCGGTGATAGCTATGAGTCATCAAGCGTCATATTTATATGATGCAGTTCCACAATTTGCCGTACAGCCTTGGCATAGAGCTTTGATCCGTTATTTTGCACCAGCTGATATTCATCTGGGTGTGCATTGGCAGCCGTTTGATAAGCATATTATTCCGCCTTTTATTCCTTATGAGGCAGAGCAAGAGCAGTGTGCATCTATAATTAATAAAGTCCTGGTTTATCTGCCGTTTGAAGCTTTGGATAGCATTATTGAATTGTTAAAAGATTTCCCCGATAAGGAATTTTACTGCTATCACCCAGATGCCGACAACGCTTCGTTGCAACATATTCATCTGAGAAAACCAAGTCGCTCTGGGTTTATTCAAGACCTTAGAAATACCAGTGGTGTAGTTGCAAATGCCGGATTTGAGCTTTCTAGTGAAGCATTAAAACTCGGTAAGAAACTGCTACTTAAGCCATTAGATGGTCAATTCGAACAGCAAAATAATGCACAGACGCTAGCCGAGCTTGGTCATGCCCAAGTAATGAATTACCTCAATGCTGGTGCGTTGGAAGAATGGCTGCGAACGGACGCGAAAGCATCGTTTTATTTTCCATCCGATCCCAGCTTGCTAGTGGACTGGTTATTAGGACGTCAATGGCACAATGTTGATTTATTGCACAGTCAACTTTGGTGTGGTGTTAATAACTTGTATGTAAAAGCGGCGTAAATATATTATTTTGTAATATGAACCCAGAATAATTACCTATTATGAGGCAAGGGCGGAAGGCTTCAGCTATACTTTAGCCAGTCTATTAACATTGTAGGTAAGCCGATGGCGGTATTAGAAAATCTGACTATCAGACGTCGTTTGCAAGTGAATGCATTAGTGGTAGGGATTGCCTTGGTTGTTATGTTAATTATGATTATGTACGAAGCTCGTACTATGCTGAAATTGAATGAAACCATTCAATATGCAGAAGAGCTCGACATTCATGAATTAGCAATGCGCAAACACGAGAAAAACTTCCTTTTTTACAAGCAGGTAGATTCACTCGATGAGTTTGAAAACGAGTATCGAGAGCTACAAACAAAGCTCGCTTTGTTGCAAGGTACTTTTTCTGATTTTGATGTCGATTTAGGTCGGATCAACGAATTTGAACGTTTAGCAAAAAGTTATTACGATGACTTTCAAAAAGTGGTGCAGTTACAAAAAACAATCGGCTTGCATCCAAAAGATGCGCTTTACGGTGAGCTTCGTGGCGCGGTACATGAGGTAGAAACACTGTTAAAAGAGCAGCAGAACTATCAACTCCTTTCAACTATGCTACAGCTTCGTCGAGCTGAAAAAGACTTTATGCTACGTTTTGATATCAAATACTTGAAACGGTTTGACGAGCTAGTTGCACAGTTTTCTCAGGAAATTCGTAGTGCTGGGTTTAACGCTCAATATCAATCTAAGTTGCTTAGCTTATTGAACACCTATCAATCCAAATTTGCGAGTTTAGTTAAAGCTCAGGAGACACTCGGCTTAGATTTGACGAGCGGTGCGCTAGGCAAGATGAAGGTAAGTGTTGAAAAAAGTGATGCGGTGGTCTCTGAAGTAGTGGAACAGGCAAAAGCAGAGATTAAAGAGAACGTAGATCAAACTCAGATGCTCGCCATTGGTGTATTTATTGTTGCAAGTATTATCGTGATGACGCTTGTGCTATCGACCAGTCGCTCAATTATTCAACCTGTAGAGCGTGTTTATCAAACCATTGAACGCATTCGCCGTGAAAATAATTTAAGTCTGCAAATTGAGCAAAGAGGCAATGACGAAATCACTATTATGACCCGTGATTTTAATAGCTTGATTTCTGACTTTAGAGATCTTATTGCGGATGTGAATGGGGCGTTGGCAACGATTAATGAAGCCACGGATCATTTAACAGAGACAACTGCTCAAACGAGCGCTGGTATGGCTGAGCAGTTGCACGAAGCGGATATGGTCGCAACGGCTGCGACTGAGATGCAAGCGACGATCCAAGACATTTCTCACAATACGGGTGAAGCGGCGCATAAAGCCGAGACAACGAATGAAAATGCGCAACAAGGTCGCCGTGAGGTCACTGCAACAATTGAGCACATCATGCAGTTATCGGAATCGTTGGGTGGTGCCTCAAACGTCGTTGCTCAGCTAGAGCGGGATGGTGAAACCATAGGCTCGGTATTGGATGTGATCCGTGGTATTGCAGAGCAAACAAATTTACTTGCGCTAAACGCTGCTATTGAAGCTGCGCGGGCAGGTGAGCAAGGTCGCGGTTTTGCTGTTGTAGCGGATGAAGTTAGGTCACTTGCGCAGCGTACTCAAGACTCCACACAAGAAATCGAAAGCATCATTTCTACACTGCAACAGCGTACACGAGAAGTAGTGAATATCATGGATCAATGCCGTGAGCAGGGTAATGAAAGTGTGTCGCAAGCTGAAAAAGCAGGGGAATTGCTCAGCATGATCACCCAAGATGTACAAACTATTATGGAAATGAGTACACATATTGCGACGGCAATTGATGAACAGAACCAAGTTGCTTCTGAAGTGAACAAGAATGTAGTAAAAATCAGAGATATTGCACAGAGCGCTTCTGAGCATGCACACTCTAACGCACAAAGTAGTGAAGAAGTCGCAGAGCAAGCGCGCGTATTACACGAAGCCGTGGCTAAGTATCAAGTATAAACACCAATTCAATCTGAGGTTCTTTATATAAAAGCCCCACTTATTTATAGTGGGGCTTTTATTTAGACGCAAGAACGGCATCGCTTAAATGAATACCAACATAGCAGTGGTAAGTTACAATTCGGATTGGCCGCACCAGTTCAACAAAGAGAAACAGACGATACTCGCTCATCTATCCAAGGCAAATGTAGCTGCTTTACACCATATAGGCAGTACAGCGGTTCCACGGCTATGTGCTAAACCAATAATTGATATGCTACTGGAAGTAAGTGACTTAGATAAATTAGACATAGAGTCAGAAAAGCTGCGTGATTTAGGTTATGAGATAATGGGAGAGTTTGATATTGCTGGGCGTCGTTATTTTCGTAAAGGCATAGTGTCTAGAACTCATCATCTGCATGCATTTTTAGCCGGTTCTGACGGAGTTAAACGTCACCTTGCCTTTCGTGACTATTTAATTACTTTTCCAGATATAGCGAGGCAATACGCTAAGGTTAAGCAAGAAGCTGTAAACGCCTGTAACCAAGATATGGAGAAGTACATTGCATTTAAGAGTGGCTTTATTCAGTACCACGAGCAGCATGCATTGTTATGGCGGTTTGGTTAAGGCACAAACTTGATAGGTACGCTGTCCTTTTGGGCTTGATACTCTTCTACCGCGTTTACGTATTCTTGCCATAGCGCATCGTGCTGTGTAGCTATGGAATATAAGTATTGCCAGCTGTAGAGCCCTGAGTCGTGACCATCATCAAAAACAAAGCGTGCAGCATAGTGTCCAACGGGGTCAATTGTCTTGATAGCGACATTCTGTTTGTTTAACACGAGTTGCTTTTGCGCTGGACTATGGCCCTGTACTTCGGCTGATGGTGAGTGAGTTCGCAAGAATTCGGCACTTAGTGTAAAGCGGCGGCCGTCCTCAAAATAAACATCGAGCACTTTACTGAGCTTATGATAATGAAGTTTGGTGACTTGATACATAATTGGTATAACTCAAAAAGCGGAGCTTTGCTCCGCTTTTTATTTTCATTTAGAGAATGAAGCGGCTTAAATCTTCATCCTGAACAAGCATGTCTAAATGCTGTTCAACGTAGGCGGCATCAATCGTCAAGGTATCACCGGCCTTTTCACTAGCATCGAATGAAATCTCTTCCATCAGCTTTTCCATCACAGTGTGAAGGCGACGCGCACCGATGTTTTCAGTTTTCTCGTTGACCTGATATGCAGCTTCAGCCAGTTTGGTGATAGCGTCATTGGTAAAGTCGATAGTAACGTCTTCTGTTTTAAGTAGCGCTTGTTGCTGCTCTGTGAGAGATGCATTTGGCTCAGTTAGAATACGTTTGAAATCACCCGCAGTTAGTGCTTCTAGTTCAACGCGAATAGGTAAACGACCTTGTAGTTCTGGGATTAAATCCGACGGCTTGGCCATTTGGAACGCACCTGACGCGATAAATAGAATGTGGTCGGTTTTTACCATACCGTGTTTAGTGTTAACGGTTGAACCTTCGATAAGTGGTAGTAAGTCGCGTTGTACACCTTCACGGCTAACATCTGGGCCAGAAGATTCTCCGCGCTTACAAATTTTATCGATTTCATCAATAAACACGATACCGTTTTGTTCAACTGACTCAATAGCTTGCTCTTTAAGCTCTTCTGGATTAACAAGCTTTGCAGCTTCTTCTTCAATCAAGAGCTTAAGTGCTTCTTTAATTTTCAGCTTACGGTTCTTTTTCTTGTCACCCGACATGTTTTGGAACATGCTCTGTAGCTGGCTGGTCATTTCTTCCATACCAGGAGGAGACATGATCTCAACATGAGGCGCCGTTTCTGCGATGTCGATCTCAATTTCTTTGTCGTCTAACTGACCTTCACGTAGTTTCTTACGAAATACTTGACGTGTTGACGAATTTTCATTTGGCTGAGACTCACCCCAAGCATCTTTTGCTGGTGGCAAAAGTGCATCTAAAATACGCTCTTCGGCGGCTTCTTCAGCGCGGAATTTGAATTTCTTGGTTTGCTGTTCACGTGTTAGTTTAAAAGAAACTTCGACTAGATCGCGGATGATGGTTTCGACTTCTTTACCAACATAACCCACTTCGGTGAACTTAGTCGCTTCTACTTTGATAAATGGTGCGTTAGCAAGCTTTGCTAGACGGCGGGCAATTTCAGTTTTACCCACACCCGTTGGACCGATCATCAAAATATTCTTTGGTGTAACTTCTGCACGCAGCTCTTCATCAAGCTGCATACGACGCCAACGGTTGCGAAGTGCAATCGCGACGGCTTTTTTGGCTTTGTCCTGACCGATAATGTGTTGATCAAGCTCGTGCACAATCTCTCTTGGAGTCATAGCTGTCATGACGAGTCCTATTACAATTCTTCGATAGTTTGGAAATTATTGGTAAATACGCAGATATCGCCAGCGATCTTCAGGCTCTTTTCCACGATTTCTTTCGCACTTAAGTCGGTATTTTCAAGTAGTGCGGTTGCAGCTGCCTGTGCGAAGTTACCACCACTGCCGATAGCAATAAGGTCATGCTCTGGCTGCACCACATCGCCGTTACCTGTGATGATAAGTGAGGCGGTTTCATCGGCTACCGCAAGTAGGGCTTCAAGCCTTCTTAATGCTCTGTCGGTACGCCAGTCTTTTGCCATTTCTACGGCTGCTTTAGTGAGATGGCCTTGGTGCATCTCAAGCTTTGCTTCAAAGCGTTCAAATAATGTAAATGCATCAGCTGTACCGCCAGCAAAACCTGCCAGTACTTTACCATTGTATAGACGACGTACTTTACGTGCGTTGCCTTTCATAACTGTGTTACCAAGCGAAACTTGGCCATCACCGCCGATAACCACTTTGTCATCGCGACGAACACTAACGATGGTAGTCATAGTAATCCTTATTTGGGCCTGTGCCCGTGTAGCTCTAGATTAGTAGGAAATATGGGTAGACTTATAAAAATCAAGTCCAGCCCCAAATCCCGCAGCCAAATATCCCAACACGCTGCAACTTGTTTTTATCGCTCTCGGCTAAACGTTTGGTATCGTAGGGACCAAGACGGACACGATACCAGACACCGTTACTCCCTTCGGTACGGCGGATCTCCGCGATTAATCCAGCAAACGCAACTTTGGCTTTCATAGCTTCGGCTTGGCTATGGGTTCTAAATGAACCACACTGCATTTGATAGGGACCTTTGCTCTCGATCTCTTTAACTTCGACCTTGATTTCATGATTTTTAATTTCTTCAATAAACTCAGGTGGGCGAGGCTTTGGTTTAATAACCTTTTGCTCGGCAACTGGGTGCGGATTTTTGGCTTGCTCTACTTCTTTAGGATCGGCATTGGTTTTTATAAACCAAAGACCGTAGGCAAACCCACCGATCAGTAGAAATGCAAAAATAGCAGCAATAACAGGAAATTTCGCCGACTTTTCTGGCTTGTCTTTCCCCTTGCCTTTAGGTTTCTTATTGATGTAATCGTGCTGTGCCATAGGTTATTTGATTTTAATAGCTATCCATTGGATCAACATCTATGCTCCAGCGTACTCGATTGGCAGACTCATGCGTAGCGATATAGCGCGCGAGTTGCGAAAGGTAGTCCCGCAGCACAGTGCGTTGTTGTGCGTGTATATGTAATTGATATCTGAACTTTCCAGCTATTCGTTCAAGTGGTGCTGGAATTGGACCCAGCAATTGTATACCAGGATAGGGGGTAGCTGGAACCAAATCCGACAAAAAGCGCAATACTGTATTTATATTTATTGCTTCGGCGCGGATGATAGCTAAGTGTGCGAAGGGGGGAAGCATAGCTTCTTCACGCTCTTGTAAGGCATATCGCGCGAAGTCGCCATAACCATTATTGATTAAATCTTGCAATAATGGATGTTCTGGAAAATGCGTTTGCAATAACACGGTTCCCGCTTCACCGGCGCGTCCGGCTCGTCCAGCAACTTGCGTAATAAGCTGCGCCATTTGCTCGGTTGCTCTAAAGTCGCAAGAGTAAAGTCCTGAGTCCACATCTAAGATAATAACAAGACTGACATCGGCAAAGTGGTGGCCCTTGGCAAGCATTTGAGTGCCGACCAGAATTCGCGCGCCACCTTGATTAATTTCTTCAAGGGCGCTTTCAAGGCTGCCCTTACGGCGCGTAGAATCTCGGTCAATGCGAGTAACGGGAATATCATCGAAGCGTTCGCTTAAAAAGCCTTCGAGTTGTTCTGTACCAAGCCCGGTGGGCATGATTTGGGTGCTGCCGCAATCTGGACACTGTCGCGGTACAAAGTCCTGCTCACCACAATGATGGCATACCAAGCGGTTCATGTTTTTATGGTATGTGGCGCTGGTTGAGCAATGTTTACAGGTATTAAGCCATCCGCATTCGTGACACATCAATGTGGGTGCAAACCCCCGACGATTTAGAAACACCATAACCTGCTTACCGCGAGCGAGTGTTTTTTCCATCCAATGTAAACTCATTGGTGAAAACCCGCCTTGTTCTGGCTGACCTTTCATGTCTACAAGGTGAAATTGGTTATCGTGCTGGGTCTGCGCTCGTTTACTCAATGTGACGAGTTGATATTTGTTGGTAATGGCTTTGTGTAATGTTTCTAATGCCGGTGTTGCTGTTCCCAAAAGCAAGGGGCAGTGTGCCTGATGCGCTCGAAATGCAGCGAGATCTCTGGCGTGATAGCGCAGGCCTTCTTGCTGTTTGAACGAGTTGTCGTGCTCTTCGTCAACGATGATCATGCCGAGATTTTGAAATGGCAAAAAAATGGCCGAGCGAGTACCGATGACCAAAGCGCTCAGACCCTTTTCGGCGCGACGCCAAGTATGTAGGCGTTCGTTATCGGTTAGGTTTGAATGCCATAAATCAATGGGCAGGTTATTAAAGCG
The DNA here is from genome assembly GCF_004103285.1 of Pseudoalteromonas sp. A757. NCBI lineage: Bacteria > Pseudomonadati > Pseudomonadota > Gammaproteobacteria > Alteromonadales > Pseudoalteromonadaceae > Pseudoalteromonas > Pseudoalteromonas sp. A757. Next base: position 682,608 of record NZ_QNQN01000074.1, on the reverse strand, counting down.
TTTTTTGAAGCGGTTGACCGTTTGTGGTGTGAGCCCAATTTCAGGCACCAAGATCAGTGCTTGTTTACCCGCTTTTATTATGTTTTCAAGGCTCTGTAAGTAGACTTCGGTTTTACCACTTCCTGTTACACCTTCGATTAAAAAGGTACGGTAACCGACTTGTGCATTAACGGCGCTACAAATAGTCGCTTGCTGGTCGTTTAGGCGTGGCTTTTCGCCTAGCTGTAATTCGTTTTGCGACCAATCACTATCATGCTCAATAGATTGTGAGATAAGCGCTTTTTCTTCCAATGCTTTAATTGTTTGGCTAGCAAACCCGAGCGCTTTGAGTTCACTTAACTTTATTGCACCACCTTCATATAATTGAGAAAGCAGTGCTTGTTGCTTTTTGGCTCGCAGTGTTGGTAGTTTCTGCCCTTTTTCCGTTAATCTGACGATAGGGATCTGAGTTTTGTCTGGGCTTCCACCATCTCTGAGTACTGCCGGTAGTGCTGTGAATAAGGTATCGCCAATTGGATGACAGTAATACTGGGAGACAAAGTGTAAAAAGCTAAGTTGTGCTTGATTAAAGACAGGATGCTCGTCCAACACCTCAATAATTTGCTTGAGTTTTTCTTTTGGTACATCGGTGTCGTCTTTTTTAGCAAGCGCAATCGCTGTGCAGCGACGGTTGGCAAAATTGACGGTGACTCTCATTCCTGCTTCAACTTGCATGGTTGGTGCTAGCAAATAGTCGAATGTTCGGTGCAGTGGCAGCTTTAAAGCTACTTCAAGAATGAGCATGTATTACAATTCCATAAAGTGAGCGCAGTGACGAAGTATATACCTAAGGCGGTACGAATTGAAAACGTACTCAGAGGCGGTGATAAAAAACTCTGAAATATTGCTTGTAGATTGTTCAGTTAAGCACTAAAATACGCGTCCACATTTTTGTATAACTACGTATGGTGCCAGACTTCGGGTTTGGAGAGCGATACGGCCTTAACTAGAGGTTGCTATGAAAGAAGGTATTCACCCTAATTACGAGACGATCACTGCATCGTGCTCTTGCGGTAACAAGTTCGAAACTCGTTCAACGCTATGTAAAGATATTCACCTAGACGTATGTTCTGCATGTCACCCGTTCTACACTGGTAAGCAGAAGATCCTTGACACAGGTGGCCGAGTAGATCGCTTTAACAAGCGTTTCGGTGCACTTAGCAGCAAGAAGTAATCTTGTTGGTCTAGTCGAAAGAAGCACCTTAGGGTGCTTTTTTTGTGCCTGTTTGAAAATACTTTCCCGATTTATACATCCTATTCTGCGTCAACAGACAGATTGTCAGTCTTCCCGTCTCATTGTGCCTTTTATTCTTCTAAAATAAAAAACTTGCCAGTTTGGCAGCAAAACTTTACTGATCTCTTGAGTAGAGTAAAAACTCTATTTAGTAGATAAATACTGAACATTTACGAACTTAAGTTGTGAAAATAATCAAAGCTCATATAGTAAATAGTATCAGGTATGAGCACCCCATATAAAATAAAGTCACTATATTGCGATTAAAAGTAGGTATCTTGACGTTAAAATTAATTAAGTTGTTATTTTCTTATAGTTTTTATAATTGGTGTACATTTGTGCTAATTTTCTACATTTCGAGTTCGTTTTAGGGTTTTATTTTTTAAGTTTTAGCCATTTTATTTGTGAAATATTTCTTAAAATTGAGCTTATCTTCTCGGAAAAGTATAGAAAATACCGTGCTAGTGGATAGACCTGATTTTACTTGAATAATGAGTAAAACTCGGTATTGTGTGAATACGGTCGATTAACTATATGTCCTATTGACATACCACGACAGCAAAGCACATAGGCTTGTTGAGTGGTTGAATGTCGTCGCTCATATAGTTAATCGCACTGTGTGTTGCTCTAACCTGCCTGATAGGTTGCCAACATTCAGAATGCGAACGTTTACCACACTCTCACATTAACTTCGTAGGAAAATATCGCGCCATGACAGATTTTCGTCAACAAGCTCTAGATTATCACGAGAAGCCCGTTCCAGGTAAAATCAGTGTTGAACTTACTAAACCTGCCGAGACCGTAAAAGACTTAGCACTTGCATACAGCCCTGGTGTTGCAGAGCCAGTACGTGAAATCGCGGCTGATCCGGCGAATGCATACCGTTACACGGGTAAAGGAAATATGGTTGCGGTGATCAGTAATGGTACGGCGATTCTTGGCTTGGGTAACTTAGGTCCTTTGGCGTCAAAGCCTGTCATGGAAGGTAAGGCGCTATTATTTAAGCGTTTTGCGGGCCTTGATTCAATCGATATTGAAGTTAAGCACAATACCACCGAAGACTTCATCAATACGGTGGCAAATATCGCAGACACGTTTGGCGGTATTAACCTTGAAGATATTAAAGCGCCAGAGTGCTTTGAGATTGAGCGCGCGCTAATCGAGCGTTGTGACGTTCCTGTATTCCATGATGATCAGCACGGGACTGCAATTGTAACCGCTGCGGGTATGCTGAATGCGTTGGAAATCCAAGGTAAAGATATTCACGATGCGATTATTGTGTGTCTTGGCGCGGGTGCAGCCGCTATTGCTTGTATGGAATTATTGATCAAGTGCGGCGCTCAACGTGAGCACATCTACATGCTGGACAGAAAAGGCGTGATCCACACTCGCCGTGATGACCTAAATGAATACAAAGAGCTGTTTGCAAACAACACGGATAAGCGTACGTTACAAGACGTGATTGCAGATGCGGACGTATTTGTTGGTGTTTCTGGCCCAGATTTACTTTCTGCTGAAGATCTAAAGTTAATGGCTGACAAGCCTGTGGTATTTGCTTGTTCTAACCCAGATCCAGAGATCAGCCCTGAAGTTGCACACGGTGCACGTAATGATTTGATCATGGCGACTGGTCGCTCGGACTATCCAAACCAAGTAAATAACGTGCTGTGTTTCCCGTTTATCTTCCGTGGTGCGCTTGATGTACGTGCAACTGCTATCAATGACGAGATGAAGATTGCAGCGGTTGAAGCAATTAGAACGATTGCTAAAGAGCCTGTGCCTGCTGAAGTGTTAAAAGCGGCTGACGTGGATAGCCTTGAGTTTGGTTCTGAGTATATTATTCCAAAACCAATGGACCCACGTTTGTTACCTCGTATTGCAAAAGCGGTAGCGGCAGCTGCAATTGAATCAGGCGTGGCACAAATCGACATGCCAGCTGGATATATGGAATAATACCAATGGTATTATCCAAATGAAAAAAGCCTCGGTCGAGGCTTTTTTTGTGTCTGTATTCCAGCGCGAAAGAGTTTTTATCACTCTTCGTTTATTTCTGGGATCTCCAAGCCTCGTTCTTCCATTATTTGTCTTACTTCTAACGGAATACGCTCTGGATTATCTTTTCTCAAGTCTTCATCGCTCGGCAGTGGCTGACCTGTGAAGGCATGTAGAAACGCCTCACATAAAAGCTCACTGTTCGTGGCATGACGTAAGTTATTCACTTGGCGACGTGTACGCTCATCAGTTAGCACTTTGAGTACATTCAGAGGTATGCTCACCGTGATCTTTTTTACTTGCTCTGCTTTCTTACCGTGTTCTGCATATGGGTGAATATACTCACCGTTCCATTTTGCCATAATTGTGTACTTGCCTCAGTTACATCAATGCCAATATGACTGGGTTCTGGTCTACATTATTCACCAACCGCATGAATATAGGGATAACTTTACGAATTAAAGATAAATCCTAAACCCAAATAGATGAATAAACTAATCCGCCATAGCGAGATAGAAGAATCTCTGCCATAGTTTTCAATAACTCAGTCGTATTAGCAACGCCTAGAGTGGCGAAATTTTATCGGTTTAAAAAAGATAGTCAAATACTAGTTATTTAGCCATTTAGCGGTATAAATGTTTTGACTTCTAGTTTCTGTTGCTCTAACCTTTTAGACGTCTAAACATCCAACTATCTAGGTGACCTTATGAGTCAAGTTAACAAATCGACGGTTGCAGTGCGTCACGGTATAGAAGCTGATAAAGCACATGGAGCAGTAGTACCACCGCTTTACCTTTCTACCACCTATTCTTTTGCCGATTTTGATACCAAACGCGACTACGATTATGGCCGCAGTGGTAACTTTAATCGTGATGTGCTGGCACAGGCACTTACCGAACTTGAAGGCGGTGCTCGTGGCATTATTACCGCGACTGGCATGGCTGCCGTTCACCTAGTAACGCAACTGCTTAACCATGACGATACGCTGGTTATTCCACATGACTGTTATGGTGGTAGCTATCGCTTGTTTACATCGCTTGCAAAGCGTGGATTGCTCAAATTAGCCGTCTTGGATCTTACGCAACCAGAAAGTCTTGCACAGCTGCAGCAGATCAAACCTAAATTAGTTTGGATTGAAACACCCAGTAACCCCATATTAAGGCTCACGGATATAGAAGCTGTCGTAAACGCAGCGCGCTCCATAGGGGCTTTGGTTGCCGCTGACAACACCTTCTTGTCTCCTGCATTACAAAACCCTATTGCTTTTGGCGTGGATGTCGTCGTGCATTCAACCACTAAATATATCAATGGTCATTCTGATGTCGTGGGGGGCGCGGTGATCGCGCGTACACAGGAGTTGGGTGATGAGTTAGCTTGGTGGGCGAATAATATCGGTATTACAGGTGCACCTTTTGATAGTTACCTTACTCTACGTGGACTGCGCACCTTAAACGTGCGTTTACGCCAGCATCAAGAAAATGCTCAGCTGATTGCGGAGTATTTAGAAAAGTCGCCGTATGTTAGCCAAGTTTATTACCCTGGCCTTGAATCGCATCCTCAACACGAACTTGCGAAAAAACAACAGCTCGGCTTTGGTGGTATGGTGAGCTTTGATATCAAAGGCGATCTGCAAACATCAGCGAAGTTCTTAACGTCTCTAACGCACTTTTCATTGGCTGAATCTTTAGGTGGGGTTGAGAGTCTAATTTGCCATCCAGCGACGATGACACACGCAGGAATGGAGCCGCAAGCACGTTTAGAAGCGGGAGTGGGCGATACGTTAATTCGTATTTCTGTGGGCATTGAAGATGCACAGGATCTCATTGCAGATCTGGAGTCAGGATTTGCATGTATTGATGAAAGTCAGGCGAGTGATGATGCTAAGTCATTCAAATTAACGCCTGCGCATACAGTAGCGTTGTGGTGAGTAAATGGCAAAAGTAGTACATAAGTTTGGTGGTTCGAGTTTAAGCTCGCCAGAGCGTTATCAGGCGGTTGCCAAGATAGTGTTAGAGCAATGTCAGCTAGGTGACAGTGTTGTGGTTTCTGCTGCAGGAAAAACAACGAATACCCTAGTGAAATTATGGCAAAGCTTTGAGCAGCAAGATGTTCGCGCATTCAACGATGTTTTATTACAAGTTGAAAATCATCAACGTGAATTAATTGATGCCTTGTTTGTAGGTGAACAACACAGTGTGTTACTCAAACAGCTTGTCAATGAGCTGCAAGCAATCGCTTCAGGGCGAGAAGAACAACAGCTTCACTACGCGAGTTTACTTGCACATGGAGAGCTATGGTCGGCTCGTATATTAGCAAACTACCTAAGCTCTCAGGGTGTTGAAGCCAAAGCTATCGACGCTCGTACGTTATTTGTACAACAAGAGGGAGTGTTACTCCACGCCCATAACAAAGAAGCGTGCTATCGCGCTATTGATGATCACGCTATCTATATCGTTACCGGTTTTATTGCTGCAAATGCACAAGGGGAAACGGTGACTTTAGGCCGGAATGGCAGTGACTATAGCGCAACTTTGTTGGCAAGTTATCTTGATGCGGCTCAAGTATCAATTTGGACGGATACAACTGGTGTATTCAGCACTGATCCACGTAAAGTCGCCAATGCCATAAAATACACTAAGGTATGCCGTGGCCAAGCTGAATTACTCGCACGATTAGGTAATCCGGTATTACATGCAAAAACGCTGTCTCCACTTAAAGATACCGATATAAAACTACAAGTTCGTAGCAGCTTTGATGCCGATGCACTTGGCACTGAGATAGTAAAGGCAGGCTATAGCAAAGAGAAGCGCTTTATTACCACTTTTGGACAACTTGACCTGTTACGCGTCGAGCAGCTAAAAAGTGGTGAAGTAAAACAGCTAAGCCAGCTTATCCAGCATAGCATTCATCATTTTGTTAAAGGTGGAGAGGCACACTTACTGGTGCCATCTGAGTTTAGCCATGTTGTGATCAAAGCGCTGGATTCGCGAGCCAATATTATTGAGTCGCAAGTACAAGGCTTTGCTATTGTTGCCCCAAGTCAGGATGTTGCTGGGTTACATCAGCAGGCTCTGGAGCTATTGGATGAACATGCGATTGTCACCCGTTTTGTACTGCAAGAGCGTCATTACAGCTTAGTGTTAACCGATCAAGCAATTGATAGTGATCTACTTGCTATATTGCATGAGCGTTTGGTCAATAAAGGCAGAGAGCTTGCTGTGATTGTGGCGGGTGTTGGCAATGTGGGTGAAGTGTTTATCGAACAATGCAAAAACCAAGTCGCTAAGCTGAGTGAGCACTTTGATCTTAAGTTGGTTGGCTTACTGCGTTCTAAGCAAATGTTGTTCTGTCCAAGCGGGTTGAATTTAGCATCATGGCAACAGCAGTGGCAAAATGAGGCTATTGAATACAATGAAGCAGAGCTATTCACTCGTATTAAAGAGCTAGATTACGAGCATAAAGTGGTGGTCGATATTACTGCGAGCGAGCGCTTCAGCGAGTTGTATCCACAGTTTGTTGAACATGACTGCCATTTGATCAGCGCCAATAAATATGCCGGCACGGCACAACAAGGTTGGTACTCAAAGCTGCGTCAGCAGTTACAAGAGCGTAACCTGTTATGGCGTTACAACACCAGTGTTGGCGCAGGTCTTCCCATTAACTTTGCATTGGCTGATCTGCAAAATAGTGGTGATGAAGTAGTGAGAATTGAAGGCGTCTTTTCCGGCACTTTATCTTGGCTTTGTAGTCGCTATGATGGTTCTGAAGCATTTTCTGAGCTAGTGCTTGGGGCGCAAGAACTTGGTTTTACTGAGCCTGATCCGAGAGAAGATCTATCTGGCCGAGATATGCAGCGTAAGCTTTTGATCTTAGCACGAGAGTTAGGCATTGAACTTGAGCTTGACGATATTGAATTAGAGGCATTAATGCCTGAGTCCTTGAGTGTGGGTACATGGCAAACGTTTTTAGAAAATCGCCAGCAACTCGATGACTTTTATGCGACACACTATGCAAAGGCCACTGCGAATGACGCTGCGCTTCGATATACAGGTGCGCTTGAAATTGCAAGCAATGGCAAAGTGTCTGCAAAAGTAGGCATTGCACAGGTACCAAACGGCTCGGCAATCGCGAACTTAACACCGGGTGATAATATTTTTGTGATCCACACTAAATGGTATGAACAAAATCCACTGGTGATCCAAGGCCCAGGAGCAGGTAAAGAAGTGACAGCGGCGGGAATACATTCTGATTTATTCTGGCTAACGCAAAATCTAAAATAGCTCTATTAAGAAAATAAATATAATACAACTGGTATAAGACAAAAATGCCGATACATCTGTATCGGCATTTCTATTTTAGAATAACTCTTCGTGAGTCGGTAGCGGCGCGGTATCGTCAAACGGTGTGCTGCTATCCGTATCTAATACGTATTTGGTCGGGGCTGTACCTTGCTCGAAATACTCAAACCGAGATGTGTAGTCGTTCTTACGAGACAAAAGTCCTGTCTTTAAGTCAATCCGAGTTGAAATAAGCCCTGGAGGCGGCTCTATCGGGGCCAAAGGCTGATCTTTAAGTGCCTCACGCATAAAGTCTATCCAAGCAGGTTGTGCTGAAATTGCCCCGGCTTCTGCGCCAACAAGTTGATTATCACCAAGGTTAGCGTTGTAGGCCGCACGACCCAAGGATTTACTCGCATCGTCAAAGCCAACCCAAACTGTGGTGAGGACGTTGCGGTTAAAGCCCGTAAACCAAGTATCTACAGAGTCGTTGGTGGTACCCGTTTTTCCAGCAAGGTCACGACGTTTTAACCATTGACCACGCCAGCCTGTGCCGCTCCAGCCCGTGTCGTGTTTCCAGCTACCGCCACCCCAGATAGCACTGTGAAGTGCATCGGCAATCAGAAATGCGTTTTGCTCCGAAATCACTTGCGGTGCACAGCGCTCAGGTTGTTCTTCCAGCTGCTGCTCGTCGCAGACTAATAACGGCTCTGCCGAACCCAGCTCGGTACCAAATGAGTCGGTAATTCTATCGATAAAGTACGGCTCAATGAGGTGACCGCCATTGGCAAAAGTGGCCATGCCGCGTGCCATTTCAAGAGGAGTTAATGCGGCACTACCGAGTGCTAATGATTCACTACGGTTAATATCTGCGTCTTGGAAACCAAATTTAAGCAAATGATCAGCGGCCTTATTTATGCCAACGCCTTTGATCAAACGAACCGATACCACGTTTTTCGATTGTGCGAGCGCTCGGCGAATACGGATTGGGCCGTTATACACTTCAGGGCTATTCTTCGGACGCCAAGCCACGCCAACGCTTCTGTCCCAATGATTAATCGGGGCATCATTAAGAATGGTGGCTAGGGTATAGCCATTTTCTAATGCGGATGAATAAATAAAGGGTTTGATGTTTGAACCCACCTGACGCTTAGCTTGGGTAGCACGATTGTATTGACTAAGCTCAAAACTGTAGCCACCCACAATCGCCTTTACACGCCCATCCTGCGGGTCAAGTGAGACGAGGGCACTGGATGCCTGCGGCAACTGACTTAACATCCAACCGTCGTCTTGTTTACGGATAAACACTTGCATACCTGGCGCGAGGATATCTGCGGTTGTTTTTGGTGGTAAGCTTTGACGCGTCTCACTGATGTATTGTCTGGCCCAACTTAAGCCTGACCATTCCAATGTAATTTGTTCACCGGTTTTTAAAAGTAGGTCAGCGGTTTTTTCTGTAATGCTTAGCACGACAGCGGCTTTTAACGGTCCAATTTCATTGACCTTTTTAAGGCGAGTAATAATGCCTTCATGGCTTAGCGGCGATTCCGTTTCAGCATGCCAATAGGTTTCTTCTGCGCCTCTAAAGCCGTGACGCATATCGTAGGCATGTAAATTATCAACTAATGCATGCTGAGCAGCCTGTTGCATGTCAGATTCCACACTAGTGTAAACTTTCATGCCTGAGTTATAAGCTTTATCAGTACCGTAGCGTTCGACCATATAGGCACGAACCATTTCGGAAATATAAGGTGCATACAGCTCGATTTCGGCACCATGGAATTTAGCTGTGATGGGAGCTTGAGTTGCCTCATCATATTCTGCGCGGGTAATATACTTTTCTGCAAGCATTCGTCCGAGCACAACATTACGGCGCAGCTGTGCGCGCTCAGGATTACGAATTGGGTTCAGCGCAGAGGGCGCTTTTGGCAGACCTGCAATCATTGCCATTTCTGCTAAAGTTAATTCTGACAGTGAGCGACCGTAGTAGACTTGTGCTGCGGCACCGATACCAAAGGCGCGATTACCCAGTTCAATTTTGTTTAAGTAAAGTTCAAAGATTTCATCTTTCGTTAATAGCTGCTCTATGTGCAGTGCAATAAAGATTTCTTTTACTTTACGAATATAGGCTTTCTCTCTTGTTAAGAAAAAGTTTCTGGCAAGTTGCATGGTGAGCGTACTCGCTCCCTGCTTTTTTTGCCCTGTAGTGATGAGCACTAAAGCGGAGCGGACGATACCTATCGGGTCTACACCGAAATGATCATAAAAACGGTTATCTTCTGTTGCTAAGAATGCCTTTCGCATGGGAAGTGGAACATCCTGCAAACGTACAGGGATCCTGCGCTTTTCACCAAACTGGTTGATGAGTTTCCCGTCTCGTGTAAAGACTTGCATGGGTGTTTGTAGCTGAACATCTTTCAAAACCTCTACACTTGGTATGTCAGATTTGACATAATAATAAAGACTGATAAGTGTCAACACGCCTAAGAGGGTACAAACAAAAACGAATTGTAAAAATCTTTTCAATAATTTCACGGAATTATCCCTAGTTAGACTCCCAATTACAGGTAGACACTGCTAGTATATCTTGATTAAAAAACGATTAATATTTTTGTGTGCTAAATTTTTATGGTACACAGTCTTAAAAGGAAACGGGCGCTTCACATGCTGAGCCAACTACTAAAAAAACAAGCACCTCTGATGATAGGGATCGATATCGGTTCTCATTGTGTCAAAGCGGTGCTGCTGTCGAAGACAAGTTCCAGCTACCGTGTAGAAGCCGTTGCGATTGAGCCTATTCCGAAAGGAGCTGTAAATGAAAGGGCCATTCAAGACATTGAAGCGATCGGCAACGCGATAACTAAAATGAAGCGGCGCATTCCAAAGCTCACGCAATATGCAGCAGTTGCCGTATCCGGTCAGACCGTGATTACAAAAGTGATCTTTATGGATGTGTCATTAACTGATGCTGAACTCGAGTCTCAGATAGCTATTGAAGCAGATAGCCTTATCCCTTACCCATTAGATGAAGTTAGCCTAGATTTTGAAAAAATTGGAGTAAATGAAGCTGATCCATCAAAAATGAATGTACTGCTCTCAGCGGCTCGCACCGAGAGTGTGCAGGCTCGAGTAGGTGCATTGGAAGAAGCTGGCTTCAAAGCGAAAGTTGTCGATGTAGAGAACTATGCACTGAGTAGAGCCATGGACGTTATTTATCCTGAGCTACCCAACGATGCCTTCGATAAAATCGTAGCAATGATAGATATTGGTGCAGTGCTTACGCTGATAAGCGTTATTCAATCTGGGAAAGCGATTTACACCCGTGATCAAGTCTTTGGTGGTGAGCAATATACCAATAGTATCGTTGCTTATTACAACAAAACTTACGACGAAGCGGAACTGGCTAAAACGACGGGTGATTTGCCGCCAAACTATACCTTTGAAGTCTTGGCTCCTTTCCAAACTTCTATGCTGCAGCAAATTCGCCGAGCGGTGCAAATGTTTATGACGACCAGTGGTAAAGATCATATTGACTACATTGTGTTGACGGGTGGAACAGCTTTAGTTGATGGCTTAGATAAACTGCTCATTGATGAGCTTGGGATCCATACAATAGTGGCCGATCCGTTTGCTGACATGGAGATTGCACCAAAGGTGGATAGGCATGTGCTGCAAAAACATAAAGCGCAGTTCGCCTTAGCTACAGGCTTGGCATTAAGGAGCTTCTCATCATGCCACATATAAATTTGCTTCCTTGGCGCGAGCAGCAAAGGCAAGCGTCGCAACAAATCTTTTTGACTATCATTGCGGTTATCATCGCGGCCTGCCTATTGATAATGTACATACTTGGTAGTTTTTATGACGGCTTAAAAACCGGACAAGAAATTAAAAATCGCTATCTCGAAAGTGAGATCTCTCAACTAGATTCCCGGATAATCGCGATTAACGACCTTAATAAGCAAAAAGAAAATTTACAACGTCGGATCCGGCTCATAGAAGAATTACAACTAAATCGTAGCCTCGGTACACAAATTATCGATGAAATAGCGCGAGTGGTTCCGGCTGGAGTTTACCTCACTAGTCTTGAACGAAAAGACAATATGATCAAAGTCATTGGCCGAAGTGAATCAAACAACCGCTTATCGCAGATGTTACGACAAGTTGAATCTTCTTACTTATTAGAGCGACCAGTGATCCAAGGCATAGTTGCCGGTGAGCAAAGCTCAAAATTACTGAGTGATTTTACGATGCATTTTTATGTTAAGTCTCATGAAGACATCCACTTAGCCGATAAAGCGAAATAGGGCGGAGGCATAGTGCATGAATTTTGACTTAAACAGTTTAAAAGAAATAGATTGGAATGAGCTGGAACTTGACAACATCGGCCAATGGCCATTTCCAGTAAAAGTTTTATGTTCCGTTCTCGTTGTTTTGTTGATGATGATACTGGGTTATAACCTGATGGTTTCAAGTTCCATTGAGCGCTACGATCAAGCGGTTAAAAAAGAGCAGGAATTAAGAACGAGTTACCGAATCAAGTATTCAAGAGCAAACAATCTTGAGCTATACAAACAGCAAATGATTAATATGGAAGCGCAATTCACTGAGCTATTGAGACGATTACCAAGCTCCAATGAAACGCCTGGTCTACTTGATGATTTGACGTACGTTGGTACTTCAAGTGGATTAACCTTCCTAAAAATTGGCTGGATGCCAGAGGTGCGAAAAGAGTTTTATACCGAATTGCCGATTAAATTAGAGGTAATTGGCAAATATCATGAATTTGGTCAGTTTGTAAGTAAAGTATCTGAGTTACCTCGAATAGTCAGCCTACATGATTTTAGAATCGAAAATGCAGGAAACGGTGAGCTGGTATTTAGTGTTGTGGCAAAAACTTATCGCTATGAGCAAGGAGGTCAGAAATGATCCGACTAATGCTCGGCGTGACCACATTGATGTTCATCTCAGGTTGTAATGATAGCACGGCAGAACAAAAAGAATTTATTGATCAGGTAAAGGCGAGCTCAACGCCTAAAATCGAGCCTATCCCTGAGATGCAAAATTATGAGCCGTTTAAATATAGCGCTTCGGAGTTACGTAGTCCTTTCGTTGCGCCGCAGCCTGAAGTGATTGAAAATAAATTAGTTCAAATTAAAAACTGCTTACATCCAGATCCAGACAGAGATCGTTACCCATTAGAGAAGTTTCCGTTGGATAACCTACGTATGAAAGGCATTATTGCCAAGTCGGACGGCCGTTGGGCACTAATCGAAGCGGCGACGCAGGGACTATATCGTGTAAAACGTGGCGAATATATGGGCTTGTATCACGGCAAAGTTCTGAGTGTACAAGCTGATCATTTAGAATTATTAGAATTGATCCCAGATGGAACGGGATGTTGGAAAGAAAGGCTAACAAAATTGGAAATGTTAGAAGCGGAACAAGGTGGCACGAGTGAATACTAATAATAACGTTCTAAAATCAACCATTAAAAGCACTCGAACAATTTGGCGTTCCGTGCTCGGTGTTGCTTTAGTTGGCCTCTCGTCAATTGCGCATGCCATTCCTATGTTGTATGACATTCGCTATAACCCAGTGCCGACAGGGGAGACTCAGTTGCAGCTGGTGTTTGATGAAAAACTCAATACAGAGCCGAAAGTTCGTGTGGTTGGCGAAAGTGCCAGTATTGAATTGTTTTTCCAGCAGGCCGAATTTGAAGAAAGCTTAAAAGCATTGAGCATTAACAAAGCGGGTATTCAAGGCATTACCAGTGAACTCAGAGATGGTGGCTTTGCCGTTTCCATAAATATGGATGAGCTCAAGCTATATAAAACTGAGGTTAAGAATAACCTTGTGATAGTGGATGTGTCTAACAAGCCGATTGTCTCTGAACAAGATCAAAGTCAAAAAGTCACAGCATTTATCAATCAAATCCAAGCCATTGATTTTCGTCGCGGAGAGAGAGGCGAGGCTAAGGTCCTTGCATTCCTAGAGCACAACCAAGCGGCTATCGATGTTCAAGAACGCGGTGGCAAAATCATTGCAGATTTCCACCATATTGATATTGCAGAAGACCTGCTATACGAACTTGATGTGTTAGACTTTGGTACTGTGGTATCTCGTATTGAGACCTTTAAAGAAGAAAATAAAAGCCGCATCGTGATTGAGCCAAATGCGGCGTTCAAGTTTACCTATCAGCAGCTTGATAACATCTTTACGCTGACTATCGAAAAGGATGAAGGCAATAAAACCTTTGGCGATAAAAAGGAGTATAAAGGCCAGCCAATCACGTTGAACTTTCAAGATATTCCAATTCGTTCCGTATTACAGATCATCGCCGATACAAACAACTTTAACCTAGTAACGAGTGACACGGTGTCTGGCAATATTACTCTGCGTTTAGACGGTGTACCTTGGGATCAGGCTCTTGATGTTGTTTTACGTGTGAAAGGCCTAGATAAGCGTATGGATGGTTCTATTTTGATGGTTGCACCTTCAGAAGAACTGGCAGCGCGAGAAGCCAAAGAGTTACAAGCGCGCCAGCAGGTGGAAGAGCTGGAGCCATTATATAGCGAGTATATTCAGCTTAATTACGCAAAAGCGGAAGAGTTTGCTGACTTACTCAAAACCGATATTAATTCTATTATTAGCCATCGCGGTAGTGTTTCCGTTGATAAACGTACCAATACATTACTAATTAAAGACACCTCGCGCAGTATTGAAAGTGTGCGCCGGATGGTTGAAACCTTAGATGTGCCAGTAAAACAGGTGCGTATTGAGTCGCGCATGGTTACTGTGGATGATACCGTGCAAGAAGACTTAGGTGTCCGCTGGGGCTTTAACGACCAGCAAGGGAGTGATGCTATATCTGGTACGCTGGAAGGCGCAGATGCTTTGTCCAATGGCAATATCCCGTCTTTGGAAAACCGCTTAAACGTTAATCTAGGCGTGAAAGGGGTTCCTGCTGGTAGTATTGGTATGCACATTGCCAAATTGGCGGATGGTACGTTGATCGATCTTGAGCTGTCAGCACTGGAGCAAGAGAACAAGGGTGAGATAATCGCGACGCCAAGCATTACTACGGCTAACCAGAAAAAAGCGCGTATAGAGCAAGGTACAGAGATTCCATACGTAGAAGCTTCGTCGAGTGGTGCCACGACAGTAAGCTTCAAAAAAGCGGTGTTAAGTTTGGAGGTGACGCCGCAAATCACGCCTGATAATAAAATAATTCTCGACTTAGTGATTACACAAGACACTAAAGGTGATACCGTGCAAACGCCGAATGGCCCAGCGACGGCGATCAACACCCAACAGATCCAAACACAAGTACTGGTCGAAAATGGTCAAACTATCGTACTGGGTGGTATCTATCAGCAAGAAGTGAAAACAGCAGTAAGTAAGATCCCAATTTTGGGCGATATCCCATATTTAGGTCTATTGTTTAAGAACTCTCGTGATATTAACGAAAAGCGAGAATTGCTGATATTTGTGACCCCCAAGATCATTCAAGACAGTTTATAGGCCCGTTGACAGTAAAAGTATTACGCTTTTTGCGTGGTTTGACTTGAAATTGTTCACGGATTACTGAGATAATCCCCTCCTTAATTTTGGGGCCAGGTCGTTAGGCGGGGTTTTATTTCAAATTTTAGAGTTCGTTTGTACTAAAAAGATATGGCTGAGAAACGTAATATATTTCTAGTAGGCCCGATGGGGGCTGGTAAAAGCACGATTGGTCGTCACATTGCAGATCAATTACACCTTGAATTTTTCGATTCGGATCAAGAAATTGAACGCCGTACTGGTGCTGATATTTCTTGGGTATTCGATATCGAAGGTGAGGAGGGGTTCCGCAAGCGTGAAGAAAGTGTCATCTCTGACCTAACAGAAATGCAAGGCATTGTGTTAGCAACGGGTGGTGGCTCTGTGATCAGCAAAGAAGTGCGCAACAAGTTGTCTGCGCGTGGTATTGTTGTTTACCTAGAAACGCCAATCGAAAAACAGGTAGCTCGTACTCAGCGTGATAAGCGTCGTCCATTACTACAAACCAGTGAAGACTCACGTGACGTACTGGAGCGCTTAGCCGATGAGCGTGAACCACTATATAGAGAAGTGGCAGATCACGTTGTTCGAACGGATGAGCAAAGCGCTAAAGTAGTTGCAAACCAAATTATTGAAAAATTAGATTTCTAATAACAACACCGTAGGAGGGAAGCCATGCTTGAATTAAAGGTTGATTTAAACGAGCGGAGCTATCCCATCTTTATCGGTGAACATCTCTTATCAGATGAAGGACGACTTAAGCAGTACGTTGGGCAGGGTCGTCCCGTTATCATCACCAACACCACCATCGCACCTTTATATTTAGACAATCTATTGGCGATATTTGACGCTCAAGAGCCGCTATATTTTGTTATCCCTGATGGTGAACAATACAAATCACTTGAATGGTTTGAAAAGATCTCAGCCTTTTTACTTGAACACAATTGTGGCCGAGATACGTGTTTGATTGCCCTCGGTGGCGGCGTGGTTGGTGACTTAACTGGTTTTGTTGCTGCATGCTATCAACGCGGCGTTCCGTTTATTCAAATCCCTACAACTTTGCTGTCACAAGTAGACTCGTCAGTTGGTGGTAAAACAGCGGTAAATCACCCACTAGGTAAAAACATGATTGGTGCTTTCTATCAGCCAAAAGCGGTTTTTATCGATACCAAGACCTTAAGCACCTTACCTGCAAGAGAGTTTGCTGCAGGTATGGCCGAAGTCATTAAATATGCTTTGATCTATGATGCATCTTTTCTTGATACCTTAACCGATCGTCATTCTCAGCTCAGCGCACTAGATGCTGAAAGCCTTCAACAAGTTATTTATAAGTGCTGTGCAATAAAAGCTGAGATAGTCGCCAAAGATGAAACTGAAGCTGGGTTACGCGCATTACTAAATCTAGGCCACACTTTTGGCCATGCGATTGAAGCGCAAATGGGTTACGGTAATTGGTTGCATGGTGAGGCCGTTGCTGCAGGTATGATGATAGCTGCAAATCTGGCTTGTCAGCGTGGTGCGCTTAGTACTGCGGATGTTGAAAAAATCCGTCGCGTCATTGCGCTTTATCAATTACCAACAGAAGCACCAAGCGATATGACTGCAGCGCAATTTTTACAACATATGCGCAAAGACAAAAAGAACAAACAAGGCAAAATTCGCTTTATCCTGCCAACGCAACTAGGTCAATGCGCGCTGGTAGATGATGTGAGCGATGAAACCGTGGTAACTCTGATAGGTCGTTAAATGCAGTCGCAAATTTTACCAAGCAGAGCTGCATTGGTAGATAGAATTGCTATGCAATTCGACTATGGCCAAAACCTGATAACCTTAGTTGGCTCTTCTGGTCTTGGTAAAAGCTACTTAGCGGAATCGTTTCTAACCGATAAATATCCAGACTTTAACAAAGCATTTGTAAAGTTAACTGCAAATACCTCTGAGTTTGATGTGGTTCGCCAGCTGCTTGAGCATAGCTTTCGTAGTCCTCTCATTGATCAGAAGTTATCTCTAAGTGAAAACTTCATGTTGCTCCATGATGAGCAGGCTTGTGGACCATGCTTGTGGGTTTTAGACAATGTCCGACATCTGACGTCAGAACTTGTAGAGCAATTGCAAAAGCTCGCGAAATCTTCTCGCGAAACCATTTACATACTTGCTACGGCACAGCAGCCCTTGTTGCTCCCTGAAGGTTTAGATATTCATATCGAGCCTTTATCTACACTCGAAAGTAAGCGCTTGATGGGCATGTTTTACAAAGACTTACCGCCTGATGAAGATCCTATTTTTAATACTTTTGTTGCCGAAGCGCAAGGTAATCCGAGTGTTTTACTTTCTTGGCAGCCGCAGCAAGAAAGCTTGAACCTACGTGCACAAAGTATTAGCGCTTCTCATCGCTCACAATGGCAGTGGTATGTTATTGCACTTTGCTTAATGCTAACCGCGTTGATGGTCGCTTTAGTGTATAAGCAGGAATTAAAGCGATACTGGACACCGACTCAAGATAATGAAGAAACTGTCGCTACTGCTATTGATGCGCAAGCTGTATTTGAAGCGCCAAATGCTACAGTTGAAAAAGTTGAAATTGAAAACGACGTGCAACCAAAGCTGCCAGCCGAAGCGCCAACGCAAGTCGAAACCGCACCTGTTGATAGTATTTTATCTGCACTAACCGAAGCGAAAGAAGATACTACAAACAACAATAACGTGCTATCAGAGCAAGCGAATGCAGCTGAAAAAGTCGATGTTGATGGTGCTCCTGCCACTTTAACACCAAGACCGGTGCCTCAACACATAGAACCTGACCCATTGACTGGTAACTCTTGGTATCTCAGTCGTTCAGATGATGAATGGGTGATCCAATTACTAGCGGTGACAGAAAGAGAAATTGCTGCAGGGTTTATGGCGGAGCATAACGAGGTAGTGACACAGCAGTTTACTGTCTTAAGAAATGGTCGGACTTGGTTTGTAGTTACTACTGATGCTTATGAGAATTTAGCGTCTGCCAAGCAAGCGAAGGCGGTATTGCCAGAAGCGCTACAAAAAGGTCAGCCATTTTTTAAGAGAGTGA
The DNA here is from genome assembly GCF_004103285.1 of Pseudoalteromonas sp. A757. Classification (NCBI taxonomy): domain Bacteria; kingdom Pseudomonadati; phylum Pseudomonadota; class Gammaproteobacteria; order Alteromonadales; family Pseudoalteromonadaceae; genus Pseudoalteromonas; species Pseudoalteromonas sp. A757. Next base: position 664,460 of record NZ_QNQN01000074.1, on the reverse strand, counting down.
GTAAAATTAAACAAGAAATTACTCAGTCTCTCGGTAATTAGCCACATTTAGTGTAAAATCGCGCAACCACTCACGACATAGAACGAGCATGCAACAAAAGACTAGAGCCTTCTTAAAATGGGCAGGCGGAAAATACAGCTTAGTAGAAGATATTTCTAAGCGCCTACAAGCAGCAAGTAATGATGCCGACACGCTAGTAGAACCTTTTGTTGGAGCGGGATCTGTATTCCTGAATACTCAGTTTAAGCACTATGTCCTAAATGACATTAACGCTGATCTTATCAACCTGTATAAAGAGTTGAAGCGTATTCCGGATGAATTTATTAGTGACGCTAAAAGGCTATTCGTCGAGCTGAATAACCATCCAGATGCTTACTACGCCTACCGACAACAGTTTAACGAAAGCATTGATGTGTATGAGCGTGCGATTCTATTTCTATATATGAATCGTCATGGCTACAATGGCTTATGTCGTTATAACTTAAAAGGTATTTTTAACGTCCCTTTTGGTAAATACAAAAAGCCTTACTTTCCAGAACGTGAGTTATATGTGTTTGCTGAAAAAGCCCAGTATGCCACTTTTACTTGCCAAAGTTACAGCCAAGTATTTGAAACCATTCCAAAGAGCGCTGTGGTATATTGCGATCCTCCGTATGTGCCTTTGAGTAAAACTGCGTCATTTACTAGCTATGCGAAAGGTGGATTTAATTTAGACGATCAAGCACAGCTGGCGAACCTTGCGGAAACTGCGGCTTTTGAAAAGCAAACGCCAGTGTTAATCTCCAATCACGATACGGTGTGGACGCGAAAGATTTATAATCAAGCGAAGCTAGATGTGATCAAGGTAAAACGTACAATTAGCCCTAAAGGTAATGGACGGAATAAAGTTGACGAGCTAATGGCGTTATATCACCGTCCGTAATTTGCTGCGGCATAAAGGGCTAAGCCAACACTACACCATTTACAAACCAAATTAAGCCAATGACAAAGACGGCTACAAAAACGATCCCGGCAAAAGCAAACGGCCAAAAATGCTTTTTGTTAAAGTCATATGCTTGTTTTTGACCACTCTGTACACCAAACATTGCTGCACAGACACTTTGAACTAACGCGAGTTTACTATTGGAAGTAGCCATAGTATTTACCTTTTACCAGTTGATTGGCTCAACTGATATTAGTAGGGAGATGAAACTTTACTACTGCTTTGATTATCTTTAGAGCCAAGTAACAGCTCAAGCAAATCCAAATAATGGAATTGACCACTCGAACTACCGCCAGTCAACCATGCAGCCCAACTGGTGTGCGCTTCTTGCTGACACTCCACTGTATTCATTCGACTACTTAAATTGCTAGTGCTACAAGTGCATGCGGAGTAGTTTGCGGCAAGATTTTCATCATTGTCGAAAGAAAATACCCCTGCCGACACGGCTAATACCGCACCAAGCAGAGCAATCCGTGCTTTATATCTAGAAACCATAACCCTATCCCCAGAAGTTAGATATCTTATAATGATACACAATGTTCGTTTATTGCACAATCATAAAGAACCTTAAATCGCAGACATTTTGGGCAATTTACGGTACAGTAACGCGGTCTTACGTTTAGGGGAAAAGTATGTCTGATTTTTTAATTGCACCATCCATTCTATCCGCAGATTTTGCGAGGTTAGGCGAAGATGTTGAAAAGGTACTGACAGCAGGTGCCGACGTGGTTCATTTCGATGTAATGGATAATCACTATGTGCCAAATTTAACCTTTGGCCCAATGATTTGTGACGCATTAAGAAATTACGGAATTACCGCTCCTATCGACGTACACTTGATGATAAAGCCAGTAGATAGCCTAATTCCCGAGTTTGCTAAAGCAGGGGCGAGCATTATTACATTTCATCCAGAGGCCAGCGAGCATATAGACAGAAGCCTTGCTTTGATTAAAGAGTCAGGTTGTAAAGCGGGTTTAGTATTTAATCCGGGCACGCCGCTACATTATCTCGATCATGTGATGGATAAAATTGATCAAATTCTATTGATGTCGGTGAATCCGGGCTTTGGTGGACAAAGCTTTATTCCACATACGCTTGAGAAATTAAAAGAAGCAAGGGCACGTATTGACGCTTCTGGTCGCGAGATCCGTCTTGAAGTTGATGGTGGTATTAAAGTGGATAACATTGCTGAAGTTGCAGCGGCAGGTGCAGACATGTTTGTTGCGGGTTCCGCTATCTTTAATCAACCCGATTACAAAGCGGTAATAGACGCCATGCGTCAAGAATTAGCAAAGGTAAAATAATGCGTTTTGAGGGTATTTTATTTGACCTCGATGGCACGTTAGTTGATAGCGTCGAGGATATGTATATGGCGCTCAATTTAACCTTGTGCGAGCTTGCTCATCCAATTGTTAGTCATGCTCTAGTGCGTGAATGGGTGGGTAACGGCATCGATATGTTAGTAAAAAGAGGCCTAAGCGGTAGCCATGAAGTTAGCGAAGCGCTATCGGACAGTTTAGCGCTCACTGCCATTGAACGTTTTAAAGTGCATTATGATGAATTAGTTGGTCAGTATGCGGGTTTGTATCCGCATGTTGAGACAGGGCTATCTGCATTTGCCACAGTGCCAAAAGCCATCGTGACCAATAAAAATCGTGCATTTACGCTAAAGCTGCTGGATAAATTAAATCTCACAGCGCATTTTGATTGTATCGTCTGTGGTGATGATACTGACAAGAAACCATCACCAGCACCACTATTGTTGGCTGCCGAGCGTCTAGGTATACCTGCGGATAAGCTAATTATGGTTGGCGATTCTAAAAGCGATATTTTGGCCGCTCAGGGCGCTAAGATACCTGTGATTGCTTTAAATTATGGGTATAATCAGGGATTCGATTTGAAAGAATTCAATCCACAGTACCTTTGTGATGGATTCTTAGATATTATCCCCATTATCAATCAACGTTAATTCAATGAAGAAATAAAGGAACGACATGAGTAAACCTGTAGTATTAAGTGGTATTCAGCCAACCGGTGGTATGACAATAGGCAATTACGTAGGTGCCATTAACCAGTGGCTTAAACTACAAAACGATCATGATTGTTACTTTATGTTGGTTGACTTGCACGCCATTACGGTTCGCCAAGAACCACAGCAACTACGCGATCGTGTATTAGACGGCGTAGCGCTATATACCGCTTGCGGCATTGACCCAGATAAATCGTCACTATTTGTACAATCACAGGTTCCTGAGCATGCACAGCTAGGTTGGGTACTGAACTGTTATGCACAAATGGGTGAATTAAACCGCATGACGCAGTTTAAAGATAAGTCAGCAAAGCACGCCAATAACGTCAACGTTGGCTTATTCGCCTATCCGGTATTGCAAGCTGCGGATATTTTATTGTATCAAGCGGATCAGGTACCAGTTGGTGAAGACCAAAAACAGCACCTTGAGTTGACCCGAGACATCGCAACGCGCTTTAATAACCTGTATGGCGATGTCTTTAAGATCCCAGAACCTTATATTCCAGAGTTTGGCGCTCGTGTTATGAGTCTGCAAGATCCGAGCAAGAAGATGTCAAAATCAGACGAAAACCCAAATGGTTTTGTGATGCTGTTGGATGAACCTAAGAAGATAGAGAAAAAGCTGAAAAAAGCGGTAACGGATTCAGATGAGCAAGCACGGATTTACTTTGATCGTGTTGAAAAGCCAGGTGTGTCCAACTTACTGACGCTACTCAGTGTTGCAACTAAACGCTCAATTGAAGAGTTAGTGCCAGAGTACGAAGACAAAATGTACGGTCATTTGAAAAAAGACACTGCCGATGCGGTAGTGAATATGCTTGAGCCTATTCAAGCGCGCTTTAAAGAAATCCGTGAAGATCAAACTCTGCTGAACGAAATCATGAAAAAAGGCGCGGAAAAAGCAAGTATTCGTGCCGAGAAAACGCTTAAAGCTGTGTATGACGCCGTCGGTTTTATTCCACGCGGTTGATAAAAACACAAAGAAAAGACACCATTTATGGTGTCTTTTTGTATTAAAAGGGGCGATAGCCCCTTGGCTTAAAGCAGATACTAGATATAAGAAAACCTTCCTGTTGAGTTCGTGATAAAATAGATTTATAACGAAGATCTTTACCCCAGTGGCGAATAGGCTGCTTGGTTCTTTTAGTGGTACCTACATGCTGTTGATGATTGATAACTATGATTCCTTTACCTACAACCTAGTGCAGTATTTTCAGCACTTAGATGTGGATGTGCTGGTAAAGCGAAATGATGAAATCAGCGCCTCACAAATCAAGCAGCTTAATCCTAAATATGTTGTGTTATCTCCAGGTCCTTGTAGCCCTGATGAAGCTGGGATCTCGCTTGAAGTCGTAAAACGTCTACAGGGACAAATCCCTATTCTCGGCATTTGCCTAGGTCATCAAACTATCGCACAAGCTTTAGGTGGCAAAGTCATTCGAGCAAAACAAGTGATGCATGGTAAGACGTCTCAAGTGCACCATAACAACATAGGCGTATTTCAAGGCCTACCATCACCATACGAAGTATGCCGTTACCACTCTTTGGTTGTTGAGCAAAGTAGCTTACCAAATGCTCTAGCCGTAACGGCTTGGACACAGACACAAGAGGGGGAGCGTGATGAAATTATGGGGCTCTTGGCATCCGATAGAGCACTTGAAGGTGTGCAATTTCACCCAGAAGCTATCCTCACGGAACACGGCTTAGCATTACTTGATAACTTTATAAAACGCTTCTAAAGTTTAAACAAAACCAACAGGATTTCGCCTAAGTGTTATACATCCATATTTACTGCGCTTTTGCTGGTTAGACTGGTTTTTGATACATAACTTTTTGATTCTATTGTGCGCAATATCAAATCATAATATTGCTTTTACTGGTATAATGTTAGTCAGTAAGACGATTCTGTTGAGTGCTTAACTCAGTATTTTTCTTTTAGATAAGTAGCATGCATGACGCAAGAAAATAAGCAAATTAGAATGGCACAAGCGCTATCCGAGCGTGCCCATGACCTTCTTATCAGCCTCAACTTTGCGCAAAAGCAAATAGGCTATATCCACACGTTTGATATTAGCTACGGTGAGAATATCGCCCAGCGCACTATGCTAGAGGTGGAAATTGCTGCGGCTGCCAAACGACAAGAAAGTAGTACAAGTCATCACAAATATATTGCTAAAGCGAGTAAGCATCTACATTCCGTTATCGAAGAAGCTATCACAAAGCAGCTGCATGACCTTGATAATATCTATCATGAAGTGATTGGTATTCAAGACTCCGTTCCTGCGATCTTAGATATTCTTGCCGTGCGCTCAGCTTCGGTTGGGCGTTTAGAGCCTTTGGTCAATGACTTAAGTTGGTTGGGTCGTGAGCTGGTTTCGCTAGTCAACTTGCCACAATATCGCAAAAAAAACAGCAAAGGTACGTCTATTAAGGTCGACACGCCGGCATTAGCTTTAAGGTATTTAGGCCTTGAGAACTTGCAAATGGTCATCCCGACAATGGCGGTGAGACATTGGATGCCGCATGCTACAGAACCATTTGGTTTAATGAAGCGTAAATTACGCGAGCTGAGCATGAGCACGGCTATTGCGGCAAAAGAACTGGCGCCATTTTTTGGGGTAAAAGAGCAACATGCATTTACTTTGGGCATGTTACTGGAGCTTGGGAAAGTGGCCTTGATCCGTCTTTATTTACGGACCTTCGAAAAGGTATGGCAAGCCAAGGTACAAATAGCACGAGACAAAAAGCAAAAAGACCTACACACCGCATTAATGGAGTTATCTCCTGATCCGTTATTTTTACGTAACTTGTTGATTGAACACTCGGCAGAGATTTCACGTAAGTTAATTGAAAAAATGGAGTTACGTTATTTGCCCTTTAATGCCGTCATGGAAGAGTATGCGCAAACTTATCTACCTAATGCGCATAAAAACATTACCGACCCACTACCTTTGACGCAAGTGATGCAAAAAGCCTATGGCTACGGACAACTACTTGTTTTAAAAGATAGTCAGTTGATTGAAGACGATGAAGCGGAAATTTTGCTCAATCATTTGGAACTTACCGAGGAAATGCGTCAACAGCTGGCAAAATGTGCGTTCCATAACCTACAGTTGACGATTTTGTAAAAAAAATTGAAATTTTTTTTGCGACTATTCATTCAAAACCTAATCTTAAATGATCTGTGCAAGGCTGCACGGGGCTTGCTTTGCCCTAAATATCTGCCCTAGATAGTTATTCACTTGAGTTGAGAATATATGTTAAACCCTTGAATACTAAGGGCTGAGAACGTGGTATAAGTGAGACAAATAGCGCTTTTTCTGGAATAATGAGCGTATGAATTTTGTGCCATCAAGGGGCGGGTCAAAATACATAGCACCGAATTGGTGTGAATAAATATCCTATCAAGTGGCGGCTACACGCCGACCTCCAAAGGGAAATGACTCCTTGTTTGCACTTTCACTCACCAAATATGAGGAAATAAAATGACTATCAATCGTGAATTGTTTGACGACGTAATGGTACCTAACTACGCACCTTCAGCGGTAATTCCAGTGAAAGGTGAAGGTTCTCGAGTATGGGATCAGGAAGGTCGTGAGTACATCGACTTTGCTGGTGGTATCGCAGTTAACTGTCTAGGTCATTGTCACCCAGCTTTGGTGGGCGCGCTTAAAGAGCAAGGCGAAAAAATTTGGCACCTTTCTAATGTGATGACGAATGAGCCTGCACTACGTTTAGCGAAAAAGCTAACCGATGCGACGTTCGCAGAAAAAGTCTATTTTGCAAACTCAGGTGCAGAAGCGAACGAAGCGGCGCTTAAACTAGCACGCCGTTGGGCGCTTGATAAATTTGGTGCTGAAAAGTCACAAATTATCTCTTTCAACAAAGGTTTCCACGGCCGTACTTTCTTTACTGTGACCGTAGGTGGTCAAGCTGCATACTCTGATGGCTTTGGTCCAAAGCCGGGCGACATCGTTCATACAGACTATAACGATTTAGCTGCATTTGAAGCGCTTATCTCAGACAGCACTTGTGCCGTGATGATGGAGCCGCTACAAGGCGAAGGTGGTATCATTTCACCAACTGCTGAGTTTGTAAAAGGTGTTCGCGAGCTGTGTGACAAGCACAACGCGCTACTTATTTTTGATGAAGTGCAAACTGGTGTTGGCCGCACTGGTGACCTGTATGCTTACCAAGGTTTAAACGTAACGCCAGATATTTTAACAACGGCTAAAGCACTTGGCGGTGGTTTCCCTATCGGTGCGATGATCACAACAACTGAGATTGCAGCACACCTAAAAGTAGGTACTCACGGTTCTACCTATGGTGGTAACCCGCTGGCGTGTGCGGTTGCAGAAGCGGCATTTGACACAGTAAATACAACAGCAGTACTTGATGGCGTAAAAGCAAAAGAGCTGCTATTCCGTGAACTACTAAACGACATCAACGAAAAGTACAACGTATTCAAAGAAGTACGTGGTAAAGGTCTATTGCTTGGTGGTGTGGTCACTGAAAAGTACGAAGGCAAAGCAAAAGAATTCTTAGTTGAAGGTATCAAGCAGGGCGTGATGTCACTCGTTGCAGGCGCAAACGTAGTGCGTTTCACTCCGTCTCTTGTTATTCCAGAAGCTGACATCCGCGAAGGGATGGCACGATTCGAAAAAGCCGTTGCTGCGGTAGTTGCTAACAACGCTTAATACTGGTTGCAAGGTCACCTTTTGGTGGCCTTGTTGTTATCCACATTTTTGAGGAGTAAGCGGGCTCATGATGATCCTTCGCCCAATCCAAGAAAGCGATTATCCAGCGCTTTTAAACATTGCTCACGAATCAGGCCACGGTTTTACCTCTTTGCCTGTAAACGAAGAGCTATTACAGAAGAAGATTGCACGCTCTGTTGCTTCATTTGGCAAGCAAGCAGACAAGCCTTTTGATGAAGGTTATTTATTTGTATTAGAAGATACTGAAACAGGCGAGGTGGTTGGTACCAGCGGTATCGAAGCTGCGGTTGGTTTAGATGATGCGTTTTATCATTATCACCTAAGCAAAGTGATCCACTCTTCACGCACACTCGATGTTTATAAAGCAGTGGATATTTTAACGCTATGTAACGACTACACTGGCGCGACTGAATTATGCACCCTGTTTTTGAAAGATGGCTATCGCAAAGGCGCAAATGGCAAACTGTTGTCTCGCTCTCGCTTTATGTTCATTAATCAACATCGTGATCGTTTTGCTGAGACTGTTATCGCGGAAATGCGTGGTGTTTCTAACGAGCAAGGCGAAAGTCCGTTCTGGCAATGGCTTGAAGAGCACTTCTTCTCGATGGACTTCCCGACAGCGGATTATCTAACGGGGATCGGCCAAAAGGTCTTTATTGCTGAGTTAATGCCTAAGTATCCAATCTACGTAAATCTGCTTAGTAAAGAAGCACAAGCGGTGATTGGTGAAGTTCACGACAATACACGTCCTGCTATTGAGCTATTAAAGAGCGAAGGTTTCACATTTAATGGTTATGTTGATATCTTCGACGCGGGTCCAACGGTAGAAGCAAAAGTGGGGAATATCCGCACGGTTCGCAATAGTGAAACTCGTACTGTAAAAATAGGCGAAAGCAACGGTGGATTCCCTGTTATGGTCGCAAATGGTAAACTTGTTGATTATCGCGCAGCGGTAATCGAGTTAGCCCTGACTGATAGCAATGAAGTAACGCTTGCTCCACATGTTGCCGCGGCGCTAAAAGTTGAAGAAGGCGATCAAGTAAGCCTAGTAAAGATTTAAGATTGGGAACAGATTATGACAACACATGCAGCACAACTAATAAATGGTGAGTGGATTGCAGGACAAGGCGCAAGCTTTAGCTCTGTAAACCCAGCAAACAACGACGTTATTTGGAGCGCAAACGCAGCGACTGCTGAGCAAGTTGATGGCGCAGTAAAAGCGGCTCGTGAAGCTTTCTATTCATGGAGCGACATGAGTTTTGAAGCGCGTTTAGAAATTGTTAAGCGTTTCGCTGAAGTACTAAAAGAAAATAGTGAAGAGCTGGCCATCGCAATAGCTAAAGAAACGGGTAAGCCACTTTGGGAAACTCGTACAGAAGCGGGTGCTATGGTAGGTAAAATCGCGATTTCTGAGAAAGCCTATCAAGAGCGCACGGGCGTTGTTGAAAACCCAATGCCAGTTGGCCGAGCTGTGATCCGTCACAAGGCACACGGTGTAGTTGCTGTATTTGGTCCATATAACTTCCCTGGCCACTTACCAAATGGTCATATCGTACCTGCGCTACTTGCTGGTAACACGGTTGTCTTTAAGCCGTCTGAGCTTACACCTTATGTTGCTGAGCTAACGCTTAAATACTGGCAACAAGCAGGCCTTCCTGCTGGTGTTATTAACCTAGTTCAAGGCGAAGTTGAAACAGGTAAAGCACTTGCGTCACACGCGGGTATCGACGGCTTATTCTTTACTGGTTCTTCTCGTACGGGTCACTTGCTACATGAGCAATATGCAGGTCAACCAGGTAAGATCTTAGCGCTTGAAATGGGTGGCAATAACCCACTTATCGTAAAAGACGTAGCGGATACCAAAGCGGCAGTACACGACATTATTCAATCTGCGTTTATTTCAAGCGGTCAGCGTTGTACTTGTGCTCGTAAGCTATTTCTTCCTGTAGGTGAACAAGGTGATGCAATCCTTGAACAACTGATCAAAGCAACGAAAGCGATTAAAGTGGGTAACTTTGACGATGCAGATCAACCGTTCATGGGGTCAATGATTTCAAATGCAGCAGCTGCAGGCATGGTAAAAGCACAGCAACAGCTTGTTGAGTTAGGTGGTGAGTCGCTTATAGAGCTGACGCACACAGAAGGCACAGGCTTTGTGACGCCAGGTATCATCGAATGTACTAACATTGCAGACTTCCCTGATGAAGAACACTTTGGCCCGTTATTAAAAGTATTCCGCTACACAGACTTTGACGCTGCAATCGAAAAAGCGAATGAAACAAGCTTTGGCTTATCAGCAGGTCTGCTTGGCGACAACGAAGCGGATTACGATCGTTTCTTACGTCGTATTCGCGCAGGTATCGTAAACTGGAACCGCCCAATCACGGGTGCTTCAAGTGCTGCTCCGTTTGGTGGTATTGGTGCGTCAGGTAACCACCGTGCAAGCGCATACTACGCGGCAGATTACTGTGCATACCCAGTAGCATCCGTGGAACTAGAAAAGGTAACTTTACCTTCTAGCTTGAGCCCAGGTTTATCTTTGGATTAAAATATCAATATTGAGGTTTACTCAATAAAAATTGAAAAGAAAAGCAGCTTCGGCTGCTTTTTTGTGTCTAGTTGACTACAAAGGTAGCAATCGAAAAAACTTTCTGCTTAAATCAATAGGAGATGTCTTTGATAGGTTCGGGTGAGCAAAGTATGGTTTTAGATAAACAAGGGTACGATGATTTAGTCATGTATTTGACGCAAAACTTAGCCTTGTTTGAGAAGTCTGGGACGGTAGAACCAGGGGCTCCAACAGTCATGGAATTAATCGAAGATGTGATCGCCGAAAACGTTATTCGTATATGCGAGCAACACTCTGAGTTGTCTACAGAGCAGCGCAGTATGATTGTGCGTGAGGTGGATGGCATTGTGTACGACTTACAAGAAGTGCTATCAAGCGTCGTGGATAGACGTGTCACCGTAGAACAAAAAGAGTTTATAGAAGAGTTCGCAGGTTTGGTTAAAAACCTGTTTGATTCTGCTGTATAGCTCGGCACAATCACTATCGACAGTTTACACAAACACACTTAGAGGCAATTCTAGGTTTAAGATACACCGCCATTTGGCGGTGTTATGCTTTATAGAGGATAACTATGTTAGCTAGCGTAAAATGGGTTGAAGGAGATACCTTTATTGGTCGCTCTGCGTCGGGACATAATGTGGTATTTGATGCCGGTTCAGATAGTGCAGCGCCAAGTCCAATGGAGATGGTATTAATGTCAGCGGGATGTTGTTCGTCAGTCGATGTCGTCAGCATTCTACAAAAGGCACGTCAGGATGTGACCGACGTGGAAGTAAAATTAACCGCAGAGCGAGCAGAAAGCGCACCTCGGGTTTTTACCAAGATCAATTTACACTTTGTGGTGAAAGGGCGTAATGTCTCTGAAAAACACCTAGAAAGAGCCGTAAGTTTATCCGCTGAAAAGTATTGTTCAGTGGCATTAATGCTTGAAAAAGCAGTAGAAATTACGCATAGCCATGAAGTGGTTGAAATTGACGAAAAATAACGCTTTTTCATAGCGCTATTTTCGTATAAAATCCGCGAACTTTTGTTTCTGCAGCGCAGATTTTTTGTATTAAGGTGGGTCTATCGTGAACAAGCCCTTTGATAAAATTAAACTCCATGGCTTTAACAACTTAACTAAGAGTTTAAGCTTTAGCATTTACGATATTTGCTACGCCAAGACCGAGCAGCAACGTAAAGAATATCTAGAATACATCGATGAACAGTACAGTGCTGATCGTTTGACAGATATTCTAAAAGACGTAACGGATATTATCGGTGCGAATGTACTGAATATCGCACGTCAAGATTATGAACCACAAGGGGCAAGTGTGACGATCTTAGTATCAGAAGAGCCTGTTGAACAACAGACTTTTGATAGCAACGAAGCACCAGGGCCACTACCTGATTCCGTGGTCGCGCATTTGGATAAGAGTCACATTTGTGTTCATACTTACCCAGAAGCACACCCTGATGATGGTATCTGTACTTTTAGAGCGGATATCGAAGTTTCAACGTGTGGTATTATTTCGCCACTTAAAGCGCTTAACTTCTTAATTCACTCTTTAGAGTCAGATGTGGTGACGATTGACTATCGTGTTCGTGGATTTACTCGTGACGTTAATGGTGTAAAACACTATATCGACCACGCAATTCACTCTATCCAGAATTACATGACGGAAGATACTAAAGACGCATACCACATGGTAGACGTAAACGTGTATCAAGAGAACCTATTCCATACTAAGATGATGCTTAAGGAAACTGACCTAAATGCGTATCTATTTGGAATTAGCACTGAAGACTTGGATGCAGAAGAAGAGGAAGAAATTCGTCTTAAGCTGAATCGTGAAATTCAGGAAGTGTTCTACGGTCGCAATTTACCAGAGACTGAATAATCAGCGGTAAATTAAGGTATTAAAAAAGGCGCGCAAGCGCCTTTTTTAATGTTTGAAGTTCCTTGTTAAGTCATCATATAAGCGCATAGAGCACGACAGTACCGCTTATAGAGTGACGGTTACAAAGTACTAAGATTCACTTTCTAATTCCTCATCTGGCGTATCAGAACGTTGTCGTTCGACAAAGATAGTGGCCAGTAGAGTGGTGACTACACAGGAAAGTAAAATCGATTTTAAGATTTCGTAGTTTTTATATACCCAGCTCCAACTCCAATAGGGTTTAGACGCTTCCTCGGACACACCAAAAAAGAGATCCATATAGCGAATCAAGTTTTCACCAAAAGCGGCTAAATCGACCAATACAAACCCAAAGAAAATAGCATATAGAATAGGATCTGCGTGAGTCATATAAATGGAACGCCAATTATCAGGGGCTATTTTTCTAATATATTTTAATGACCAGTAAACCCTCCGCTTTAATATAACGATCATCAGAGTGTCAAAGATGAGATGGAGCCCAAAAATGTACGCATTTGTTAAATGTGCTTCCAAACCTTGAGCGCGCATAGAAAGCATCCAACTATTAAAATAGTACTCTGCAGCTGTCAGTAATAGAAGGATTGTTGATAGGTGCTTTATATTTTCTTGCCTTTTGGCGAACAAACTAAGCGTAAATATACTGGCCAAAAATACAATATTAACATAGTTGTTAACTTCAATATGAATATACGTAAGTAATGTACTACCTATAATGCAAAGCAGCAAAAAGAGCCACGATAATTTCATCACTATTCCTTAAAATGTATAGAGCTAATTTGAGCCATCGGAATCAAGCATTTTCACTCTAGGATCATCTCCTTTGGTACCGCTGCTTCCACCAAGAGTTTTCCTAACTTCAGCAATGCCTAACACTCTATGGTTGGAGGTACGAGCTTCTGCATTTACGAATAGTACTCTGGGATCATCACCTTTAGCTCCCCCAGTTCCGCCAAACACTTGTTCAATATTACTGTCAGTTAAATAGACTCGGTCGGAAGTTGTGCATTTATTACGTGATTTTCTAACTCTAGGATCCTCAGCCTGGCCACCAGTACTCCCTCCAACCACTTTATTGAATGAACTAGTCTCTAAAGGTGACTTTTTATTTGATCGAACTGTTTCGTTTTTCACTCTTGGATCGTCACCTTTATCTGCGTGGCTTCCACCAATCACCAGATTAACTGAATCAGCACTAAGTGCTGATTGTTTACTTGGTGCTATGGAGTCGCGTTCGCCTCTAGGGTCTTTTGCTTTTGGCCCAAGCGTTTCACCAAATACCCTGTTAGCTTGTTTTTGGGTAAGTGCTGTTAAAGTTACGAGTCGGTTAGCTATAGTTTTTATAAAAAAGCGCATAATGACGTCCTTTCTAAGTTAAGTTTTGCGGTGTTTAGTTTCCACTCCACTTTACTCTTTAACAACAAAGTTGAAAACATCGTGTTGCAAATCGACCTTATTCGTAACTTTATTGTCTGCCATTGTGGTGAGGGGCTATGGAAGTGCGCATCTTTCATTAGCCGTTATCCTCATTGCTTGGTTTGTTATTTCGCGGTGTTGGAGACTTGCGCCATAATTTGGCGTCGTCAATTTTGTCTCTCAAGGCAAGAATTTGTTCTCTGAGTGGGTTGAGGTTGATGCCGCAGGTGTCGCACCATACTTCAAAATACTCGTAGGGAAATTTGCTTACACCTTTTTCGTAGTTTTCATAAGTGCCACGCTCCACGCCGACCAAGTTAGCCATTTCTTGCGTGGTTTTGCCGGCGACTTTGCGCATGCGGCGCAGGTCGTCTCCTGTAAAGCGCTTATCAAATTTCCCCACCAACTCAATCCTTTTTGCCTGTCGCACTTGCATCACAAACAGCATCAGTCCCTATGTAGCTGGATGTACGCTATTTGTTTGTCTCTATTGTTTGCTTAACTAAGTTGCATTTTTGTATCTAAACCGTAAACGCGAGTCTATCGTAGAAAATTTCTTTTTCAAGTGTATTCAGTCTAAAAATGTATATTTTGTTTCACTGTTATTTTCTTCGCGTAATTTTTTGTGCGAAGCACATTAGAGTTATTTGGATTAAGCATTGATGATTAAGACTAAGAAGAAATTCGTCAAAAGCTAAGCTGCGAAATTCAAGAAGTGCTCTAGAGTCGTAATTTACCTGAAGTGTACTAGTCCGTGATGTTAGGTTAAGTAAGAGTAAAAGGCACTTTTTTAATTTTGAGCCTAGAGTTATAGGAAAATTACTTTTGGCAAAGAGGATGTTCCGTTGATATTGTAGGGATAGATGAAGAGATTATAACGCCCTCCTCTAGGGGAGTAAAAAGCCACCTTCTTAAGAGAGTGGCTACCCACTAGTAATGGTCAATAAATCACAGTTTTCGTTGAAGACCCTTTCTCTCCTCTTGGGTCTTTATCTTTATTTGGACCGCTGCCACCAGAAATCATTTTTATTTCTTTGATGTGGAGCTGATAAATATCTGAAAGTTTATTAGTGGTCTTTTTTAGCAAAAAGCGCATAACGATGTCCTTCCTAGGTTAAGTTTTAATGTGCTCTGATTCCACTTTACTCCTTAATAAATAATTTGAAAACATCATGTAGTAAATATGCGTTATACGTATCTTGATTGTTTTGCATGTGTGATTGCAAGGAGAAAAGGTTAGGCATTCATTTGCGGCTACCCTCTTTACTTGATTTGTTGCTTTGGTTTGGGGGTTTACGCCAAAGTTTAGCATCATCAATTTTATCTCTGAGCGCTAAAATTTGCTCCCTTAATGGGTTTAGGTTAATACCACAAGCGACACACTACACTTCAAAATACGCATATGGGAATTTACTGACTCCCTTTTCATAGCTTTCATTACACCGACTAATTTAGCTATTTCGAAGTCAGATCAAAAATGTATATTTTGTTTCACTGTTATTTTCTTCGCATAATTTTTTGTGCGAAGCACACCAAAATTATTTGGATTAAGTACCGATGTGTTGTTATTTAGTTTGTGTATCTACTGATAAATTTAACAGTCAATTCAAAAAAAACTTTTTTCGCGCAGATTTTTGCACGAAGCTTTTGTTACTTTAGTGTGAAATAAAGTGACATGTTGGAGAGCAATATGGATTATCTACGCCAATATCATGACTTAACGATTTATTACGATGCCCTCAAGAAGGCGGCAAGGCAGGGTGACGAGGTGCCAGATACCACAACTAAATGGTTAGCTCTGGTGGAAACAACCTTGTTTGAACTGCAAGAGCTTGCCCATATGGAAAAGGCCTACATGCAAAAATCAAAGACGATGAATAATCTGGTTGAGTTGGTGTATTCCAGTGCCCCAAGCATGGAATAAAAAGTAATTGCTTTTGAGTTTTGCGGTGAAGGGGAACGTTTTACGCTAGTTTTACGTTCCCCTTTTTTCTTTGTGTGCTCGTTTATCGCCTAGTGTGCAGATGATAAACGAGTCGTACTACAGCTCGTAGGTAAAACTTAAGCCATAAACGCGAGGCTCGCCGTACTGTACATAGGTATTATTTTGCCAGCCATCTAATGGGTTATTACCAAATCTAAAGCCACGTACCACAATGTCTTCGTCTGCTAGGTTTCTACCCCAAGCCGTTAATGACCAGTTGTCGCCATAGTAGCTAAGGCTTGCGTTTATCAGGTTATGATTGCGTGCTTGTTCGTTGTGACTATCTGATAGGTAATAATTATCTTTGCCTTCAACGCCTACTTCAACCACTAGGTTATTCATTAACTCGTAATTGATGGCAAATGAGTATTGGTAATTTGGTGCTTGCGCTTGGTCGCGACCATCCAAGTTTTGACCGCTTGCAGCCACAAAGTCTTCAATTTCTGTTTCTAAGTAACCTGCGCTATAGCTAAAGCCAAGGCGGTCAGTGTATTGTAGGTTACCTTCAACTTCTAGGCCGTAGTTACTGCCTTTACTGGCGTTATCGATGTAGCCTGCAAACTGCTGGTTAGAAACTTGCCATTGCTTTAGTTGGATGTCGTCACGTTGCATATAAAAAGCGGTAACCCGCACGAGGTGACGTTTGTCTTCAGATTCACCTTTTACACCAAACTCTGCGTTCCAAACGTATTCAGGGTCAAAGTAATGGTGTTCGGCTGGAATGTTTAAACCTTCATCTTTGGCTTTTGCCAGAGCCTCACCGTTTACACCGCCCACTTTGTAACCACGAGTAAGGCTTGTGTAGATCATAGTGCGAGGCACTGCTTGATATTCAAGTGCAATTTTTCCACCCCACATTACATCATCGGTTTCAATGCTAAAGCCGTTACTGTCTAGGTAGTCAGCATCATATTGCTCTGCGCGAAGGCCACCGATAAGACGGGTTTTGTCAGATAGATGGTGTACGTATTGACCAAAAATTGCGTTGCTTTCTACGGTGTAAGCAGACGTAAATGGGTTATCAAGCCAAGTATAGTGACGGGTTAAATCAACATCGTTACGTTTTGCAAAAACACCCACAACCCAATCATTTTGTTTGTCTTTGAGTAAAAACTCTATGTTGCCTTTTTCGTGGTTACGCTCATAGGCGTCGGTTGAGCTATATCCTTCTGGGTGCAAACCTGCTGCACACAGCGCAGGTTTAGTTGCGTCATTACATACCCAATCTTCGTCGTAGCTATATAAAGTGTCAGCATCTAGCCCAGATACTTTAAATTCTACATTGAATAAGTCTGCGCGCGTATAAATTCCGCGTAGTGAAAACGCATCTGAGCTGAGGTTGTCTTGGCCCGGGGTATCAGCGACGCTGTTACGTGAATTATCCAAGGTAAAACCGTCGTAACCATTTTCAGTGTCAATATGGTGATAAGCGAACTCTAGCGCAAGGTTGTCGCTCACTTGAGAGTTAAGTTTAACTCTCGCTATTTGTTCGTCTTGTTGCTGAGTGGGTTTATTTAGATAAAGATTATCTACGTAGCCGTCTGACTCTCGTTGATAAAGGCTGACACGGGCTGCTGTGTTGTCACTTAACCCTGTGCCCGCAGCCAGTCCAGCTTCATAGCTACCGTAATTGCCCGCACCTAATTTCACTTTTAATGATGGCGCTATGGTAGCGGCTTGGGTGTTTACTTCAACGATTCCTGCTAAAGCATCTGAGCCGAACTTAGTACCCTGAGGGCCGCGATACACGACTACAGATTCAGTATCAAATAGCAACGCACTGGCGCCTAATCCTGAGTAATTAATACCGTCAATTAATAATCCAACGCTGGGATAAATGGGATCAACAAATTGTGAACGTAAACCAACGCCACGGATCTGCATAAAGCGACCACGAGCCGCACCAGCTGTAAAGTTAACATTGGCAGTGGCCCCCAATATTTCATCTAAATATTGCGCGCCGCGTTTATTAATCGTGAGCTCGTCAACTACTGACGCGCTTGCGCTTAATGTCTGGATCGTTTCACTTTGGAAGTCACCTGTGACGACTATGGTTTCCAAGTTATCGTCGGCAAGCGCCTGATGAGATAAAAATGGCAGCAATGCCAAGGTGATCGTAGAGAGTTTTAACTTCATGCTTAATCTTTGTCCCATTTTTAATTGGGCACAGTTTAGCAAAAGCCAGACCAGTTAACAGTGAAATTGTGTTATATGTTAGCCCGTTAATACTAAACAAACAGGTCAGAAATGAGTTTTAAAGTTGATTTTAAAGTCCGAGACTACGAGTGTGACTTACAAGGTATCGTGAATAACAGTGTATATTTTAATTATTTAGAGCATGCAAGACATGAGTTTTTATTAGCGAATAACGTTGACTTTGCTGCACTTGCAGAGCAAAAAATAAACTTAGTCGTTATTCGTAGTGAAATGAATTATCGAGGCTCACTACGACCAGGCGATGAATTTTACGTAGAAGTTGCGCTTGAGCGCGAGAGCAAAGTTAAATTTGCCTTTAAACAAAAAGTAATCAGAGCGTATGACAATAAACTGATGTTAGATGCTATTGTCACCGGCACGTCACTCAACGAGCGTGGTAGGCCGTTTTTACCTGAGGCTATTACTCACTTATTTGAAGAGCAGCAATTTGTGAAATAGTTGGTGTTAAAACATTCAGGTAAGACAATTTTACAGAATTTTACTGCAATTTTTGCGTCTTGAAACGTTATAATAAAGTCAGGGCATAAAATAGATGGTTTACCATGAAATTCATCAGCATAATCGGCGCAATAATGGCGCTCAGTGGATGTATATCGACAGGGAAGGTAGACACGGAAGCGCTTAAGTATTCCGCTTGGCAGTTACAGAGTATCAACGGCCAAAATATTGCGCAGTTACAATCAGACGTCAGACTTGGTGAAAAGCCTATTGATATTCGCTTTATTGATGCGCTGCAAGTCAATGGTTTTGCGGGTTGTAATCGCTTTTTTGGTGAAGGCGAAATTGTCGAAGGGCAGCTAAAAGTTAAAAACTTAGGCATGACGCGTAAGTACTGTGGTGAAGAAATCGCTCAGGTTGAGTCGCAGCTTATTAACCAATTACAAATTGGTGTCTTGCTTGAAGTGAATGCTAATAAGTTGACCTTGAAAGGAAAACCTCAGTTTAGTTTTATTAAACAATAAGCTGAAAATAAGAATTCCAGTGTCAGTGCTTGCGAGCTTTCGTGTTAGCAAGTAGACTGGCGCTAATTCGTTACTTGTCGGAGTGCCTTGAGTTTTTGCAACAAATTTGTTGCAGATAGTCGGGCTGAGATCGCATTTTGCGGGATCCGTGGACCTGATCAGGTTAATGCCTGCGTAGGGAACAAGACAGCAAACGTGCTGCGTTTGTCTGTAGCAATAGTGGTTTATTGCTATCCACCTTACCCGAGGACTATCCTCGTCTCTCTCCTTTTGGAGATCTGACAAGACACCTTTGTATGAAAATAAGAGGGACGTCATGTCAAACAATAGTAGCAAGCTAAGTCGTCGTGAAGCGCGAGCAGCCGCGGCAGAATTTATCCATAATCTTAAAGGCCAACCTTTTCCAAACTCACATAAAGTTTATGTGGAGGGCGAACAAACAGGCGTACGCGTTGGTATGCGTGAAATCACGCTAAGTGATTCGTTTGTTGGTGGCACCGAAGAAAATCCGGTATTTGAATCAAACGACCCTATTCGTGTTTATGATACTTCAGGTCCATACACAGACCCTGAAGTACCGGTTGACGTTCGTGCTGGTCTTCCTAAATTTAGAGCGCAGTGGATAGTTGAGCGCGATGATACCGAAATGCTAGAGTCGGTGACGTCACAGTTTTCCCAGCAGCGTATGGCGGATGAAGGACTTGATCATATTCGCTTTGAACATTTACCTAAAATTCGCCGTGCCAAGGCGGGTAAAAATGTCACACAAATGCACTACGCCCGCCAAGGCATAGTGACACCTGAAATGGAATATGTGGCGATCCGTGAAAATATGGGACGCGCTAAGTTGCGTGAAGAATTGCTGGCGCAGCAACACAAAGGCCAATCGTTTGGAGCCAGTATTCCTGAGTTTATTACGCCTGAATTTGTCCGTGATGAAATTGCTCGTGGTCGTGCTGTACTGCCAAACAATATCAATCACCCTGAGACTGAGCCGATGATCATTGGACGTAACTTCTTAGTAAAAGTTAACGCCAATATTGGTAACTCATCAGTGACCTCCTCTATCGAAGAAGAAGTAGAAAAAATGGTATGGTCGACCCGTTGGGGTGCAGATACCGTAATGGATCTGTCGACAGGGCGCTACATTCATGAAACTCGCGAGTGGGTAGTACGTAACTCTCCCGTGCCAATCGGTACGGTTCCAATCTATCAGGCACTAGAAAAAGTCAATGGCGTTGCCGAAGACCTTACGTGGGAGATCTTCCGCGATACCTTGATTGAGCAAGCTGAGCAAGGCGTGGATTACTTTACTATCCACGCGGGAGTACTACTGCGTTACGTGCCGATGACGGCAAAACGCGTGACCGGTATTGTGTCTCGCGGTGGTTCAATTATGGCGAAGTGGTGTTTAGCGCATCACAAAGAAAACTTCCTCTATACGCACTTTGAAGAAATCTGTGAAATCTTAAAACAGTATGATGTTTGTTTCTCATTGGGTGATGGTTTGCGTCCGGGTTCTATTGCCGATGCCAATGATGAAGCGCAATTTAGTGAACTGCGTACCCTTGGTGAGTTAACCAAGCTTGCGTGGAAACACGATGTTCAGGTCTTTATTGAAGGCCCAGGACATGTGCCGATGCATATGATCAAAGAGAATATGGAAGAGCAGCTAAAGCACTGCGATGAAGCACCGTTTTACACGCTTGGCCCACTCACTACCGATATCGCTCCGGGCTATGATCACTTTACTTCAGGGATTGGTGCGGCGCAAATTGCTTGGTATGGCTGTGCGATGCTGTGCTATGTGACACCAAAAGAACACTTAGGCTTACCGAATAAAGAAGATGTAAAAGAAGGCCTGATCACCTACAAAATAGCGGCGCATGCAG
This sequence comes from Pseudoalteromonas sp. A757, assembly GCF_004103285.1. NCBI lineage: Bacteria > Pseudomonadati > Pseudomonadota > Gammaproteobacteria > Alteromonadales > Pseudoalteromonadaceae > Pseudoalteromonas > Pseudoalteromonas sp. A757. The sequence continues at coordinate 643,775 of NZ_QNQN01000074.1, read as the reverse complement.
CGGATCTGGCGAAAGGCCACCCGGGCGCTCAAGTTCGTGACAATGCGCTGTCTAAAGCGCGCTTTGAGTTTCGCTGGCACGACCAATTTAATCTCGGTCTAGATCCAGAGCGTGCTCGAGAATATCACGATGAGACCTTGCCGCAAGAGTCGGGCAAAGTCGCTCACTTCTGCTCTATGTGTGGTCCAAAATTCTGCTCAATGAAGATCACTCAGGATGTGCGTGACTATGCAAAAGAATTAGAAGCGCGAGGTATTGATCCTAATAATGTAGGTGAAGAGATCAGCATTAAAATGGTGGATGTTGAAGCCGAGATGAAAGCAAAATCAGAAGAGTTTAAGCAGTCGGGCTCTGAGCTTTACCACAAAGCGATATAACCTAACCCATCATAGCCACCTTGATGCCTGTCGGGTGGCTAACTTTAGGAGTGTAGCTATGTCTACTCGAGCACGTGTTGCTATCTTGGGTTTTGGCTTAACAGGGCGTATCGCTGCATTGATGCTCGCTGAGCGTTATCAAATCAGCGTATTTGAACAAGCAAAGCAAGGTACTGAGACCTCAGCAGGTAGTGTGGCGGCGGCCATGTTAGCGCCGTTGGCTGAGTCTGTGATATGCGATGAGGCGTTGGTGCTGCAGGGGCTGGAGTCCATGAAACTCTGGCCACAATTACTGGCTAAACTGGAAAGCTCGGTATTTTTCCAGCAGCAAGGCTCCCTTATTGTGGCGCATGGCCAAGACCGTGGTGATTTAGTGAGTTTTCAGCAGCGCTTAAAGCCGTTAAAAGATCATAGCGCGGAAGTGGTGAATGGTGCTCGGATCGCGCAATTGGAACCAGAACTTGGCGGTGTGTTCCATCAAGGTTTGTATTTACCTTGCGAAGGGCAGCTTGATAACCAGGCGTTCTATCAAAGTAGTGCGGCAACATTGACTAAGCAAGGGGTAGAGATTAACTACGGTGTTCATTGTGACGAAGCGCAAAAGGCGCAGCTTAGTCAAGCGTATGATTGGGTGATTGACTGTCGCGGTCTTGGCGCGAAAGCCACGTGTAGTGGGCTTCGTGGTGTGCGCGGCGAAGTGGCGAGAATTTATGCCCCAGAAGTGACCCTGACTCGACCTGTGCGCTTGATGCACCCAAGATACCCCATTTACATTGCGCCAAAACCAGATCATCAGTTTGTTATTGGTGCGACGGAAATTGAGTCGCAAGATAATGATGAGATAACGGTACGTTCTACACTCGAATTACTCTCTGCTGCTTATTCGGTTCATCGTGGGTTTGCCGAAGCGCGAGTATTGTCTTTATTAGCAGGACTTAGACCTGCCTTTAAAGATAATCACCCCAAAATTGAACAGCAAGGTAATGTGATCAGTATCAATGGCCTATATAGACACGGTTATTTGCTAGCACCGCTTATCGTGAAACAAGCACTATCTAAGGAGTTATTATGAAAGTCGAATTTAATGGCGAAACGATTAATATCAACCGCGAGCAAAATATTCAGGAATTTATTGAAGCCAGAGGTGCCAAACCGCCTTTTGCCGTCGCGCTTAATGGTACTTTTGTTTCCCGCACGGAGCTGCCAAGCGTGACATTGAGCGACGGTGATAAGATTGAGCTTTTATCACCAATTCAAGGGGGATAAACATGCAGTCTTTGACTGATACTAAGCTCACTATTTATGGTGAACAATTTACTAGCCGCATGTTAATTGGCTCGGCACTTTATCCCTCTCCAGAGGTAATGCAGGCAGCTATCGCCACCTCGGGTGCTGAGATTGTTACTGTGTCGCTGAGACGCCAGCAAACTAAGCAGGCAGGTGATGACTTTTGGTCGCTTATCAAAGAGATGGGACTACGAGTCTTACCAAACACAGCAGGTTGTCATAGCGTAAAAGAAGCGGTGACCTTGGCGCAGATGTGCCGGGAAGTGTTTGCCACGGATTGGATTAAGCTTGAACTTATTGGCGATGAATATAACTTGCAGCCAGACCCAATTGCATTGCTCGAAGCCACCGAAATCTTGATAAAAGATGGGTTTAAAGTATTGCCTTATTGCACTGATGATTTGGTGCTATGTCAGCGGTTGGATGCGCTGGGGTGTGAAGTTTTAATGCCTTGGGGCGCGCCAATTGGTACGGGAAAAGGGCTGCTAAATCCATATAACCTGCAAACCATCCGCACGCGTTTACCTCATCAAACCTTGATTGTCGATGCGGGACTCGGCTTGCCGTCTCATGCTTGCCAAGCACTTGAGCTAGGTTATGATGCCGTATTATTAAATTCGGCAGTGGCAGGGGCGGGCTGTCCTATCACCATGGCAAAAGCGTTTGAAGCCAGCACGGTTGCAGGGCGCCTGTCTTATTTAGCAAAAGCAATGTCACAAAAAGAGGTGGCATCACCTTCTACGCCAACCTTAGGCATGCCTTTTTGGCACGCAAACTAACTTGAATTGCGGATAACTATATAAGGAGTTCTCTTTGTCACATATCGTTTGGAGTATTGCGGGTTCTGATTCTGGCGGCGGCGCTGGTATTCAAGCGGATATCAAAGCAACGCAGAGCTTTAATGTTCATTGTTGTACTGTAGTAACTGCGTTGACGGCGCAAAATAGTTTAGGGGTGGAAGCGTTAAACCCGGTATCGACCACGGTTATCGACTCTCAGCTAACGGCGCTTTCGCAAGATATGCCTGCAACGGTGATAAAGATTGGCATGCTCGCCAATGTTCAGCAGATCCAACTGATTGCTGAGCACCTCGTGCATTATAAAGCAACATGGGAAAAGCCGCCGCTCGTGGTTTATGACCCTGTGGCTATCGCGACCAGCGGGGATTCATTAACCGAAGAAGACACGGTAGATGCGTTAAAAACCCATTTATTACCGCTGGTGGATATCATTACACCCAATACACACGAAACTCAGCTGCTGACAGGCGTGTATTTGATAGGTCCTGAAGCGGTAAAAGAGGCTGCTGCCAAATTGCGTGAATTCGGTGCAAAGTCGGTGATCATTAAAGGCGGTCATTGGGATTATCCAAAAGGCTACTGCATTGATTATGGCTTAGCGGGAGATACTGAGTATTGGCTTGGCAATGAGAAAATTCAAACACCGCATAGCCACGGTACTGGGTGTAGTTTATCGTCAGTGATCGCGGCATGTATGGCCAAGGAGTACCCATTTAAAGATGCCTTTATTCTTGCAAAAGCGTATATCAACGCTGGGTTAAAAGCGGCGATACGTTATGGCGAAGGTGTGGGCCCTGTTGCGCACACGAGTTTCCCTGTTGATCTTAATGATTATCCGCAAGTGATAGAAGCGGGCTCTTGGCTTGCTGATGAACTAGAGTTTGCATTACCTGAGGAGTTTAATTTTGCCGCGGGCTTTGCCAGCATTGACGACCCTATTGGGCTTTATGCAGTAGTAAACAGCGCTGATTGGGTGGAAAAATGTCTTGCTTTAGGTGTCGATACGGTGCAGCTGAGAATTAAAGATTCAGAGCAAGCTAATCTTGAAGCTGAAATACAAACTGCCATTGCACTTGGACAAAAATACGATGCGAAGGTGTTTATTAACGATTACTGGCAGTTAGCGATTAAACACGGCGCCTATGGAATTCATTTAGGCCAAGAGGATATTGATAAGGCTAATCTTGTTGCCATTCAAGAGGCAGGGCTGCGCTTGGGTATTTCGACCCATGGTTTTTATGAAATGCTCAGGGCACATAACTATCGCCCAAGTTATTTGGCTTTTGGTGCTATCTACCCAACCACGACCAAAGACATGACCGGCCAAATCCAGGGGTTGGAAAAGCTGATGCACTTTGTACCTTTGATGCAGAGTAGCTATCCAACCGTCGCTATTGGAGGCATTGATCTAAGTCGCGTGCCAGAAGTGGCTGCAACTGGCGTATCTAGTATTGCGGTTGTAAGAGCTATCACTGAGGCCCAAGACCCAGAGCAAGCTGTACTTGAATTAAAGCAAGCTATGGCGCGGCATGACTGAACTCAATGACAAAGAGCGGCTAAGGTATAGTCGCCATTTGCTGTTAAAAGAGGTTGGTGAGCAAGGCCAACTCGCATTGAAACAGGCGCATGTGGCTGTGATTGGCTGCGGTGGGCTGGGAAGTCCCGCGTTGTTTTACTTAGCGGCGAGTGGCATTGGTAAGCTTACTTTTGTTGATGACGACGACGTGGAATTGTCTAACTTACAAAGGCAAATTCTGTATAAGGTGAACCACCTTGGTCAGCAAAAAGCCAAAGCGGCAGGAAAGGTGCTGGCAAGTCTCAATAACGAGATCACGTTAGCACCAATTAATGCGAGATTGACTGATAAAAACGTCGCTGAGTTGCTCCATGATGCAGATATTGTCCTAGACTGCAGCGATAACTTTACCACCCGTTATTTACTCAATAGGTATTGTTATCGAGCGAGAAAGGTGTTGATAGCAGGAGCTGCGATTGCCACACAAGGCCAACTCATGTGCTTTGATTTTAGGGCTGAGTCACCTTGTTATGCTTGCGTTTTCCCTGAGAGGTCGCAAACTCCTGTGGAGAATTGTGACAACTTTGGCGTCATTAGTCCATTACTGGGTGTGATCGGTGCGCAGCAAGCTTTATTGACCACAAATGTGCTACTTGGACATCATCAAGGAAGTGTATTTTGTACGCTAGATGCTATGAGTTTGCAGCAAAAGCAGTATGGGCTCAGTAAAAACCCCGAGTGTGAATGTTGTGGCTTGAAGTAGTTTCAAGCCACTAATACAGTGGTCTACTCTGCTATTTTTGCGAAAGGGGTACCCATGCGTGTGACGGTCTCTGGGTTTTGACCATCTAAGAACTCAGCCTTATTTGCCCCCCACGCTAAGATCACGGTAGAGCCAAGTTTAAAGCGACCCATCTCTTCGCCTTTTTTCAGCGTTATCGCGTTGTCACCTTCTGCTGGATATGTCCAAGTAAAGACGTCTCTTCCAGCGGGTGGTGTCACTGTACCTGCCCAAATCGTCTCAATGCTCGCAACGATAGTTGCACCAACCAATACCATAGAAAGCGGACCAATCTCAGTGTCAAAAATAGCAACAACTCGCTCGTTACGAGCAAATAAATTAGGCACATTTTGCGCGGTAAGTGGATTTACTGAGAACAAATCGCCCGGTACATAAATCATCTTACGAAGTGTGCCATCAACCGGCATGTGGATACGGTGATAATCCTTCGGTGCTAGATAAATCGTTGCAAACTTACCACCAACATAAGGCGCAACATCTTCTTCTTTACCGCCTAGCAGCGTCTGTAAGCTGTAGTTGTGACCCTTAGCTTGGATAATTTGACCATCGACGACATCACCAAGTTGGCTGATTGCACCATCAACTGGGTGGGCAAGGATATCGCTCTCTTCTGCCAAAGGGCGGATCCCCGGTTTCAGTGGACGGGTAAAAAACTCGTTAAAGGTTTTATAGTGAGCTGGATCTTCGTGCAATGCCTCGCTCATGTCGATTTTATATTGTTTGATAAACAGCTTAATTAGCTTTGTGGTTAAGGCGCCAGCTTCTGCTGCGGCAAGCTTACCAACCAAACGAGAAACCGCATGTTTAGGTAATGCATATTGCATGGCAATTTTTAGTTTATCCAAATTCACTTTTAACAGTTCCTAATTATTAGTCTTGTCACTTTCGCTTTTTTGTATTGCGAAGTGGCTATCGGGCTCAAGTCATTGAGCCAATTTAGCAAATATTATCAGACTCTCGGCGCGCGCGCACCTGCGCGGCCATCAGCCATAGATTCTAAAATACGATGGTAACTTTCAAAACGTAATTCACTGATTTTACCTTCATCTACGGCTTCACGAAGTAAGCATCCCGGATCGTTCAGGTGTTTACAGTCTCTAAAGCGGCAGCCGCCAATAAACTCCCTAAATTCTTTAAAGCACCAAGTGACGCGTTCCACGTCTAAGTGCCATAGGCCGAACTCACGGATCCCGGGGCTGTCGATCAGGTTTCCACCGGACGGCAAGTGGTGTAAGCGCGATACTGTGGTTGTATGTTGCCCTAAGCCACTATTTTCGGAGACTTCTTTGGTGAGAATATCTGCATTGGGCAGTACCGTATTAACCAACGTTGATTTGCCAACCCCTGATTGACCAACAAAAATGTTATTTTTGTCCTCAAGCATGTGTTTTAACTCGTCAATGCCTTCGCCTGACTTTGTACTGACTAACAGTACGCGATAGCCAAGCTCACGATATATATCTAAGACTTCATCAATATATTCGAGGCTTTCTTGGTCAAGCAAATCAATCTTATTGAGTAATAAAATCGGCTCTATCCCCATATCCTCACAAGCGACTAAATAGCGATCGATGATTTGAGGGGTAAATTCGGGCACAACGGCCGACACCATCAATATTTGGTCAATATTCGCAGCGACAACTTTCACACCGTCATAAAAATCTGGACGAGTGAGTTGCGTGCGCCTTTCATGCACAGCCTCAATTACGCCGGCTAAGTCACCATCACTGACCTTGGCACGACGAAAAATGACTTCATCACCGCAAACTAAGCTTGTTACGGTACGACGGATATTGCAACGCAAAACTTCTTGGTCTGTGGTTTCTATATCCGCATGTTGGCCGAAGCGGCTGATCACCACTGCGGCTTCTGTTGGCCCCAAGTTGTCGTTTTGCCATGAAACATCAGATACTTCTGTCTCCTTCGCTTTATCGATTCGCTTCTGATGATTGGCTCTAATCCGACGGGATTGGCCCTTACTGAGTTTCTTTTTCTTTGCCATGTTTATAATCTGTTTAAGCTTTGGCGTGCAGAGCGTTCAAATTTAGGCTATAAATCAATAAAACGCCGCGCATGGTAAAAAAAGCTTTAGGTCGAGTGTTTAAACTAATATGATATATCTAATTGCATTGGATCTAAAGGAAAGTACCGCTAAGGTAAAGTATGACTTTTCATGAATCAAACTTGATCTGGCTCGATCTAGAGATGACGGGGCTAGAACCGAAAACAGATAAAATCTTAGAAATCGCGACGGTGATCACAGATGGTGATCTCAATGTTTTAGCTGAAGGTCCAGTAGTGGCAATTCATCAAAGTGATGAGCTGTTGGACAATATGGATGAGTGGTGCACCAATCAACATGGTCGCTCAGGTCTGACTGCTCGCTGTAAAGCGAGTAAGTTCACGGAAGCAGATGCAGTTAAGCAAACACTAGATTTCCTTAAAGAGTGGGTGCCGCCAGGAGCTTCTCCAATGTGTGGTAATTCTATTGGTCAAGACCGTCGATTCCTCAACAAATACATGCCAGAGCTAGAAGCTTATTTCCACTATCGCAATTTGGACGTCAGTACGATAAAAGAACTTGCGAGACGCTGGAAGCCTGAACTATTGGGAGAGATAAAGAAAAAAAGCTCTCACTTAGCACTGGATGATATCAAAGACTCCATCATGGAGCTGAAAGTTTACCAAGAAAAATTCTTCAAAGTTTAAAAAAATACTTGCAAAGCAAATTTTATCTTGTAGAATCCTGCCCCGCTTGAGACGACAAGCCCTGCGGGGTTTTTAGCCCAAGCGCGGCGCTAGCTCAGCTGCTAAAACGTTAGACGCGACCTCAAGGTTGCGCCCAGCGGAAAATTAAGAGCTACATCGGAATGCGGCACTAGCTCAGCTGCAGTAGGTAATCAACGCGACCTTGCGTAATTACCAACAACATAACGAGCTAATAATGGAATGCGGCACTAGCTCAGCTGGTAGAGCGCGACCTTGCCAAGGTCGAGGTCACGAGTTCGAACCTCGTGTGCCGCTCCAACTCTCCTAAATATCCTTGTTTTTCAATCATTCTAAAAAAACCTTGCAAATATAGTCTTATTCCACCAATTTTTCACAACAAACTGATTGCTTAATTTTAATGCTACGCGTAAAATACGCGCTCTTTCGGCCCTACTATTATCGTTCCTTGCCTTACCCCGACTGGCCGAAACGGGACAAGGCTATACTAACCGTAAGGAATATCCATGCGTCATTACGAAATCGTATTCATGGTTCACCCAGATCAAAGTGAGCAAGTACCTGGTATGATCGAGCGTTATACTGGTGCTATCACTGAAGCTGGCGGTACTATTCACCGTCTAGAAGACTGGGGTCGTCGTCAACTGGCTTACCCAATCGAAAAGCTTCACAAAGCACACTATGTTCTATTGAACGTTGAAGCACCAACTGAAGTAATCAACGAGCTTGAAACTTCTTTCCGCTACAACGATGCAGTGCTTCGTAACCTAGTTATGCGTACTAAAAATGCAGTAACTGAAGCATCTCCTCTTGCAAAAGAAGAGAAAAAAGAAGCAGCTTCTGCTTAATCGTTGTTGATTTCGGATTTGACTAACCTTTCGAGGTAATGGTGAGTACTCAGGTTGACCTGTATACCAATCAATATCTGCTCTCGGGCGTGATATGTAAAACACCTAAATTTAGTCAAAGCCCAGCTGGGATCCCACACTGTATATTTGTACTTGAGCACAAATCAATGCAGCTAGAGGCTGACCTTACTCGAAATGCCTACGTGCGTATTCAAGTGGTTGCCAGTGGAGAACAGTTCCGAAACCAAACTGAGCATTTATACGTTGGGCAAGCATTACAAGTTCGCGGTTTTATAAATCGCCACGAGAGCCGAAATGGCTTGAGTCAGCTGGTATTGCACGCACAACATATTGAAAGAATTAATTGAGGAAATTACTCATGGCACGTTATTTCAGACGTCGTAAGTTCTGCCGTTTTAAAGCGGAAGGCGTACAACAAATTGATTACAAAGATCTGGCTACTCTTAGAAACTACGTAACAGAAAGTGGCAAAATCGTACCTAGCCGTATCACAGGTACTAGCGCTAAATACCAGCGTCAGCTAGCAACTGCTATTAAGCGTGCTCGCTACCTAGCCCTTCTTCCATACACTGACTTACACAAGTAAGCAGCTGATTACTAGTTTTTAAAAGGTGTAGAGACATGCAAGTTATTCTACTAGACAAAATTGCAAACCTAGGTAGCCTAGGTGATCAGGTTAATGTTAAATCTGGCTTCGCACGTAACTTCTTATTCCCTAAGGGTAAAGCAGTTCCTGCAACTAAATCTAACATTGAAACTTTCGAAGCACGTCGCGCTGAGCTTGAAGCGAAAATCGCTGAAGAGCTAGTTGCTGCACAGGCACGCGCTGAAAAACTAGAAGCACTAGCTGAAGTAACTCTAGTTTCTAAAGCGGGTGACGAAGGTAAGCTATTCGGTTCTATCGGTACTCGCGATATTGCTGATGCTATCTCTGCAGTAGGTGTTGAGGTATCTAAGTCAGAAGTTCGTCTACCTCTTGGTACTATCCGTGAGACTGGCGAGTTCGATGTAGCTATCCAAGTACACTCTGACGTTACAGCTACGATCAAAGTAATCGTAATTGCTGAAGCTTAATTTTTAATTGAGCTTAAAAAAGCCGTGTATTTTTATACACGGCTTTTTATTCACTTAATTTACCTATATTAGCTCGAAGTTCGGAAAGTAAAAACCAGTTAATAGATATGCCAAGTGCATTGAATTCACGAATATTGGTTTTGTTGTTGTCCAAATCTTAGGCTGGATTAAGTAACCCTTCAAAGAAAATCATAATAATAATCTTATTCATACCAATTTAAGGTGTGACATGGATGATCCTCTCGCTCAAAGTTTGCCTTAAATCAAAAGGTAGTACTGATGTAATGTGATGTAATAAGTTTCCTTTTTAGAAACTTTCGCTCCATGTTATGTTTACATATTATAGGTTAACCCTTTTCTTTGTCTTTTGTCTGTCATAAAGTGGAATAAAATGACAGCGCTATCAATATAGTGGTGGAATAATTAAATGTCTGTAAATAAAGGTTTTACGCTAACAGAGTTATTAATTGCCGTTGCAATCGTGGCGATCACTGCCAGCGTAGCATATCCGTCTTATGTAGAATATGTACAAGATGCCCGCCGTTCACAAGCACAGCAGAACATGTTGGAAATGGCAGGAGTTATTGAGCGTATCTATAGCCGTAATAGTGGTTATCCAGACGCAAATTTGCTTCCTAACTTACCGCAGTCAGATTTTTATACATTTAAATATACGCCAACAAATAAACCGAATGGCGCTGTGGGGCAATATCGCAATTTGGGATACCAATTAACTGCCACGCCAATAACAGGAAAAGCACAAGCGATGGACAGGTGTGGTGTACTAAGTATTAATCATCTTGGTGAACAGGGACCGAAAAACAATGATTGCTGGCAATAGAAACATAGGATTTACCTTGCTTGAGCTACTTATTGCGATGGCAATTCTCGCAATTTTAGCTTCTGTAGCTGCGCCCAGTTTTATAAAGCAAATTCAGCAAGACCGATTGGCAACGCATGCTAATCAACTGCAGGCGGTATATCGCTTGGCCCGAAGTGAAGCGGTACGACGTGAGCAGCAAGTATCACTGGTTGTGGAGGGCAGCGACTGGGTTGTTAAAACCAATGAGAATGGCCAATTGACCGAGGTGGGACGGTTTTCTATTAAACATAGCTCGATAGAAGTGGCACTTGCCGATCAAATGGTGCGTGAAAGTGGTGAAGTGCTAGCGACAAACAATATATTGATCACCGACAACATTGCCGATACCCAGGATTACCGTTTATGTGTGTTGGTCAGTGGTCAAAGCTGGTTAGCTGAGGCGGAACAAAATTGCAGTTAAGTAAGGGGTTTTCCCTCATTGAAGTTGTGGTGTCGATGTTGGTGGCTGGATTAATGTTACTAGGTCTTGCAGCTACGCAGCTTAAGTCATTACAGTTCGCCTCCAATAGCTTTCAATATACGATGGCGTTAATTCATGGCCAAAATGCAATTGAGAGGATATGGCCTTTGTTATGTGAGTTGCAGCATAACAACAATGATATGACGCTTGATAACCCGCTGATTCAGCAACTGCATCCTGCTGATAGTCGCTTTACATTAGTGCTGCCCGCGACATATAGCAATAATATGCAGCTTACAGTGAGTTGGGAAGATAAGCGGGTAGAAAATCCTGCTGAAAACCAAGTTTCTTTGACTACCAGTTATCCAGATGTTGTGGATACTTGCTCTTCACCACCTGGAGGGGGCTCATGAAACAGATGAAGGGCTATACCTTACTGGAACTCATGGTTGCCATGGTTGTGGGGTTAGTATTGGTGATAGGGATTGCAACGTCATATACGTCGATAAAAGAAACTGTGACGACAAGCCAGCAGCTTGCAACATCGCAAGAGATTGTTCGATATACCAATCGAGTAATGATGCGCAGCATTAAGCAGACACAAGCAATCCCTACTGTGACGGCCACCGATATTACGATCCGCCAATTGGCTGGGGTACCCGCTTGTGATGGCAGTGTACCCACTGCTGACTACACTGAGCGTTATTTTTTACAAGGTGAGTATTTAGTGTGCGATCGCGGCACTGGTGATATCAATCTTTTGAAAGGGGTAACTGGACTTGTGTTTGCAACCGATGCCAGTGGTCAGTTAATTACAGTGACAATACAAGGTAGTAGTTTTCCGACACAATACGGTGCAGGCATACAGATGAATTTTTACGCTGGATTAGGTAGCTAATACAATGAAACAACAACAAGGTTTTACACTGGTTAAAGTGATGCTGCTCGGCGGCATGGCTAGCGTTGTGGTATTCGCTTCCCTCAAGGAAGGTGTGGTACAAGAAAGATTAAGTGGTAACTTCCAAAAGGACATTAATGCAAGGTTAGTGGCTGAACAAGGGATCAGAGAATATCGTCAAAAGCTGGATGCAGAGGTTGCCAAAAATAACCCGCAAGATGTGGCGACACTTATTGGTAGTATCAGTAAAACCGGTAACGGAGCTGTCGCTGATTCGCAATATCAGATTTCGGTTAATGCCAATGGCAATGAATTTGAAATCGAAAGCTTAGGTCAACGCCATGGTGAGCATGCAAATCATCGACTGGTTGCGCGCTTCGAGCTGCGGCCAGCAGCAAAAGAGTCCATATTCCAAAATGCGGTTACTGGTTGTAAAGGTGTGAATCTTTCTGGTAGTGGCTCTGTCGACAGCTATGATTCATCGAAAGGCACTTACGAAGAAACAAAAAGCCATGATGGTGATGTACACACTGTGGTGGGCGATGCAGACGTGGTGCTATCAGGCCACTCTCCGATTAAAGGTGATGTAGAAGCATCTGGTGTGATTTACTTAAAAGGTTCTTCACCGGTTTTGGGTGACGTTAGGTCAAATACCGGGGTAGATATTTCGCCGTCATCGAGTGGTATTCGAGTGGAAGGTAATGTCTATAGCCGAGGATTTTTCACACATAGAGGCGGCAAGATCCAAGGTTATGTGCGTACCATGGGGGATGCCAAAATGGAGTGGGGTGCTGAGATCCTCAACCAAAATGGTGATGCGTTTGATATTCAATATACTGGTAATGGTCAATTTAAAGATACTGGCTTACAAGTTCAAGATGGAGTGCATTACTCCGATGCTAAATTTAGAGTCGCAGATTTAGTGGTTGAGCCGGTAAAAGTGTACGATCCAGATTCTCCCGACTACGACCCAGCAAGGCCAAATAAAGAATGTGATCCTTTGGCGTTGCCTTTTAATATGGATAGCATCATTGATCCAAATAACGACTTTTCCTCCTTAAATGTAGGTGCGCAACAAATCTTACACTTTAAACCTAAACAGGCAGTTTACGAGCGTAATGGCTCAAGCGTGTATGTTGCAAAAGAGCACACCATTTATTTATTCCAAGGGGTGGAGCAAAACCTCGGCACAGCGACAGAAAAAACGCAGCTCGCGTTTCCATTTAAAGGGTTGAAGCTAGGATCTGACGGAAAGATTAAAATCTCTGGTGGCGATGTGATTTGGTTGATTGATGGGGATCTGAAATTAACCGGCGACACTCATATTTGGATAGAAAAAGAAAGCTCTTTGACGGTGTTCACCACTGGCAAAGTTTCTATTGGCGCAAGTGCTAAGGTCATTGCTGAGCAAGAAGGCTTAACCAAGAAGAGCAAACTGCCGGTATTTAGTGTGTATTCTTCATTTGATGGCCCGAATGGTTTTGTATTCAGCGGCGCGTCTTCTTTATATGCTGCCATTTATTCACCGTTAACTTCTATTCTGTTGAATGGCAGTGGGCAATTGTATGGTACAGTTCGAGGGGCTTCTATCACTGGTACCGGTGGTACAGGGATCCACTTTGATCAAGCATTAAAAAATTCGGGTATTGGTGTGCAGCCGCCAGGGCAAAAGCCAACATTGGTTTTTAAGGGCTGGCACTATAAACCATATCAAGTAGCAGATGAGAGTGAAGCTAAAAGCGCTGAGTAACTTTCCTAAGTGGAGCTTAGGCTCCACTTTTTGCTGCTAAATAAAAGAGTAAAATTTTTTCCAACCCCTTTAAACCATTTCTGGTTTCACCTGCGTCTAAATAAGTACTTTATAAAAAAGTAGAAATTGGCAATTGAGCGTTGGTGACTTTGTTTGTTCCATTCGATATGCGAAGATGAAGGAATCAACCCAAAGGAACAGACGCATGATAATTAATGCCAAAGAGGCATTTACACAAGAACAAACCGATGCGCTAGTGGCTAGATGCCAGCAAGGGGATCAAGGTGCATTTCGGGAACTATTTGAGCAACACCATCGTCGCGTATATGCGTTGTGTCTTAGGTTGCTCGCTGAGCCCGCTCATGCAGAAGATGCATGCCAGGAAGTTTTTGTGCAACTGTGGCAAAAGATAGACCAATTTAGAGGGCAATCACAATTTACGACTTGGCTTCATAGTGTGACCAGTAATATTGCTATCAGCTATCTTAGAAAGCAAAAGAACTGGTTACAAAAGGTCGTAAGCTTTGAACAATCCGGGCTGGATGAGCAAGGTGCTGAGCAGCTAGGAGAGCTAAATGGCTTAGATAAACTCATTGTCAGATTGCCTGAACGCGCTAGGTTGGTCTTCGTATTACATGCTGTTGAAGGGTATCGCCACGAGGAAATTGCCAATATGTTAAACATGGCCGTAGGGTCGAGTAAATCGCAATATCACCGAGCACGTAACTTATTACAGGAGTGGTACAACAATGACTAAACCATCTTTTGATGAATTTATGCATACCGCACTGAATGACGAACAGTCGCAGCCAAAGCCACAACGTGACTTATGGCAAGGCGTTGAGCGTGCAATCAATCAAGCACAACCGATGCAGCCGCCAAAACAAAGTAATTGGCAAAAGTTATCAGGTATTGCGGCGTGTACTATTGCGGGTTTACTCGCTTGGCAAGTGATTATGAATCAGCCCAAGCAAGACTCATTGGCTAATATTAGCGCTTTTTTTGAGCAGCAAAAGCAGTCTTTACTGGTTCAATATGAAACGCAGCCAGCGCTGACTTCTGATTGGCAGGCACAATTGCAAGAGCTCGAGCAGGCGGAACAAGCGATCAAGCTGTCTTTAAAGCAAGATCCTGAGAACGCAGCGCTGTTAAAAATGTTAGCTCAGGTTTATCAGCAGCAACTCGACTTAATCAATAAGGTTCACCAACCTCGTTGGCAACAAATTTAGGAGAATTAGGATGAAAGCATTAATTATTGGCCTAACGGCACTACCTGCGATGGTGTTCGCAGGAGAGTCTATCGATAAAGAACTGTCGGTTCCTGCAAATGGTAAAGTTGTCATCGAGAATCAGCGCGGTGACGTAACGATAAAGACATGGGATAAAAACGTTTTTAAAGTGACAGGCGAGTTAGACGATAAAGCTGAGGGTTATAAATTAGAGACCTCTGGCGAGGTAACCGAGTTTATCGTGAAGATGCCAAGACGCTATAAAAGTTGGGGCGGTGGTGATGGCTCTACACTTACCATTTATATGCCTCGTACTAGTGAGTTAAATTTTGAAGGGGTGGTGGTTGATGTTGAAGCGGCTGATTTAACGGCGGGCGCCCGTATCAAAACGGTCAACGGCAATATTAAAGCGAGTAAAATCAGCGGTAAAATTGCGTTAGAAACCGTAAATGGTGATATTGATAGTCGTGACTTGGATGGCAATATTCAGTTTGAAACCGTCAATGGGGACATTGAGGATATCGCTTCGAACGGTAAGCTAAGATTTAACGCCGTTAATGGCGAAATTAAAACGCAAACCACCGCGACCGAGCTGCGCTTAGAAAACGTCAATGGCGAAGTCGAGTTAAAGATGGCAGAGTTAAAAGATCTACGCTTATCTACCGTTAACGGCGAAATAGCAGTATATGCAGCAAAGTTACTGGATAACGCCAATATAAATATGGACAGCGTTAGCGGCGATATTGAACTTTATTTCCCTACGGATGTATCAGCAAGGTTTGAAATCAACGCACATTCTGGCGGCCATATCACCAATGAGCTAAGTTCAGAGCAAGTTAAAAAAGCCAAATATGGCCCAGCTCGTTCACTTGAGTTTGTGCTTAACGGTGGTAATGCTGATGTAGAAATCGATACTGTTAGCGGCAATATTGAGCTAAAGCGTAACTAGTGAAGCAATAGAGCAATAAGGACAACAAAAGGCCAGAGTTTCCCCAAACTCTGGCCTTTTGTTATTTGCACTTATGAGTAGACCAGATACAATAGAGGGCCTTCAATTTCTCTATGTTGTGATATGGCTAAACCAGATATACAAGTCGATACCTTAAAAGTTCCACCGCACTCAATTGAAGCTGAGCAATCTGTGCTCGGTGGCTTGATGTTAGATAATGAAGCCTTTGACCGTGTTGCGGAATTGGTGGTGTCTCATGACTTTTATACCAGAACCCATAAGCTGATTTTTGAAGCAATGGAAAAGCTGGTAGAGCTTAGTCAACCTATCGATTTAATCACAATTTCTGAGAATCTAGAAAAGAATAATCAGTTAGAAACCATAGGTGGTTTCTCATATCTTGCTGAGATTGCTAAAAACACGCCAAGTGCTGCAAACATTGATGCATACGCGAGTATCGTCCGTGAGCGCGCGGTTGTTCGCGAAATGATTGGTGTGGCGAATGAAATAGCTGAGGCAGGCTTTAATCCTGAGGGACGAGATAGCCATGAACTGTTAGACTTAGCTGAGAGCAAGGTATTTAAGATTGCTGAGCAGCGCACTAAAAGTACTGAAGGCCCGCAAAGCATTCATAGCATTCTAGAGAAAACAGTTGATAAAATTGAAGAACTTTACCAATCTCCACAAGATGGTGTTACCGGGGTAAGTACAGGCTATGGCGACTTAGACAAGATGACGGCAGGACTACAGCCTTCTGATTTGATCATTGTCGCAGCGCGTCCGTCGATGGGTAAAACCACTTTTGCGATGAACTTGGCTGAGCATGCCGCGATGACGCAAGATAAGCCGGTTCTGATCTACTCGCTAGAGATGCCTTCAGAACAGATCATGATGAGGATGCTCGCTTCACTTGGTCGTATCAACCAAACTAAAGTACGTACCGGTCAATTAGACGATGATGATTGGGCACGCCTGTCATCTACCATGGGCTTACTGATGGAAAAAGGCAAGATGTACATTGATGATGCGTCCGGCCTTACGCCAACAGATGTGCGTTCACGCGCTAGAAGAATTGCACGCGATCACGGTGGGATCAGCATGATCATGGTGGACTACTTGCAGCTCATGCGCGTACCGAGCCTTTCAGACAACCGTACGCTTGAGATTGCTGAAATTTCTCGCTCATTAAAGGCGCTCGCAAAAGAGCTGCAATGCCCAGTTATCGCGCTTTCTCAGCTTAACCGTACGCTAGAACAACGTGCAGATAAACGCCCAGTTAACTCCGACTTACGTGAATCAGGCTCTATCGAGCAGGATGCCGACTTAATCATGTTTATTTATCGTGATGAAGTTTATAACGACGATAGCCCCGACAAAGGCACGGCTGAAATCATCATAGGTAAGCAGCGTAACGGTCCTATCGGTAAGGTTAGGTTAACCTTCCAAGGTCAATACTCTCGATTCGATAACTATGCGGGTCCAGCAATGGACGACGAATATTAACTGTCAATTGAGTAATGAAATGCGACTAGCGAGTGCTGAAATAGATTTAACCGCGCTGAGAGAAAACCTACAGCTAACGCAAAAACTGGCGCCAAAAAGTAAGATTATGGCTGTACTTAAGGCCAATGCTTACGGCCATGGTTTGGTTAAAATAGCGCAGCATTTGCAAGATGCAGATGCATTCGCTGTGGCGAGAGTTGATGAAGCGCTCGCGCTGAGAACAGGTGGCATCACTAAACCAATTGTCCTGTTGGAAGGTTTTTTTCATCCTTCTGATTTACCTATTCTACTTGCCAATAATTTGCAAACCATAGTGCATGACATTTCTCAGCTTGAAGCCATTGAGCGTGCTGATTTAGATGCGCCGCTCACAGTGTGGCTAAAAGTAGATACCGGTATGCACCGTCTCGGCGTTGAGCCTGAAGAGTTTGAAGCGTTTTATGCCCGCCTCAAGCGCTCAAAAAATGTTGCTGATAAAATCCACTTAATGACACACTTTGCTTGTGCTGATGATATCAAAGACAATAAAACCGAAGTACAACAAGTGCTATTTAAGTCTTTAGTTGGCCAAAGTCACGCACCATTGTGTTTGGCAAACTCTGCGGGGATCATAGGCTGGCCTGAATCTCATGGCGACTGGATCCGTCCCGGTCTAATGCTTTATGGTGTTTCGCCTATGCTCGCTCGCGTTGGACAGCAACATGGTTTAAGACCAGTCATGCGCTTGACCACTAAAGTTATTGCCATCAAGCGGGTGAGGGCGCATCAAGCGGTGGGATATGGCGGACGTTGGCAATGTGAACAGGATACCTATCTTGCCGTCATTGGTGTTGGCTATGGAGATGGTTATCCCAGACACGCTAAAATTGGCACACCAGTGGTTATTGGTAACCAGCGTTACGGCATAGTTGGCACTGTGTCGATGGATATGATCAGTGTGAATATTGGTGATAATCCCCATGGCATTCAAGTTGGTGACGAAGTAGAAATGTGGGGACCAAACCTACCAGTAGAAGAAATAGCGCAATGTGCAGGTACTATTCCATATGAGCTGTTGTGTAACGTCACTCCAAGAGTAAGCTACGAATACATTGAAGGCTAAACGCTGAGCGCCTAGCCTTTTTTGTCACCTTGAAGCGTTGCGATAACACGTCTTACACCACCGTGATCACGATGCTCACCGAGATAAATACCTTGCCAAGTACCTAAACGTAGGCGGCCCTCAGAAATGGGAATGGTTACTTCACATCCTAAGGTGCTAGATTTGATATGTGCTGGCATATCATCATCACCCTCATAGTCATGGCGGTAGTAGCTTTGCCTCTGTGGTACAAAATGATTAAAGTGGCTTTCCATATCCATACGTACCGTTGGGTCGGCATTTTCGTTTATTGTTAGGCTGGCGGAGGTGTGTTGTATAAACAGGTGCAGCAGCCCTATACGATAGTCATGTAGGTCAGGAAGCTGCGAGATAATCTCATCGTCTATTAAGTGAAAGCCTCGTTTTCGAGGCTTCAAGGTAATTTGTTTTTGAGTCCAACTCATAAAGTAACGTGTGTTTTTAACTGTTAGGCGAGTTTATCGAAGCTGACTTCAATGTTGGCATTACCGTCGGGTGAGGTGAATGGCATAATAAGCTTAGGCCCATCACATTTATGAGTGATAGTATGGCCAGGACCTGAAACGACAACTGGTGTCGCCATATCAAACTCGTAGCCTTTTTCGCCGAGTAGGTTTTTAGCGCCGCCAGTGACCATGTTGGTGATTTCACCAACCATATCAGTGACATCTTCATTAATTGAATCAGGGCGTTCACCAAGCATACGCTCCATTATGGTTAACGCTAGGCCCTCTTCAAAGGTGATCGAAAATGACCCTTTTGTCTGTGGACCAACCATACCAATCAGACCCGATACATCACCTTGTGCGACTTCGTCTTTCTTCATTTTTGGCTTACCCGGCGTCAATTCAGTTTGCGCCATAGTAGCCAATACATTGATTAGAGATGATAAAAAGGGGTTGATGAACTCTACATTCATATGGACTTTCCCTTATGTATTTTTAATAAATTAGTGTCGCTCTTAGTGATAAGTGTAGTGGGCTTTTTTGCTCACTGCACTTAATCTTTACATTTTTCGCAACGGCCATGAGCCTCAATGGTTTGCTCTGTAACCACAAATCCAGTTTCTGCAGCGAGGCTGTTTAGTTCATGCGAAATCGTGTTTGAGTGTAACTCTTGAACGTTACCGCAGCTATCACAGATCAGTAACTGCACTGGATGTGTGTGATCGAAGTGGTGGCAAAGCATAAACGCATTAGTACTTTCAATTTTGTGGATAAAGCCCAACTCAGAAAGAAAGTCTAAGGCACGATATACGGTAGCTGGTTTTGCAGCCGCTTCCGTCAACTTAAGCTCTTCAAGTAAGTCGTACGCACCAACACCACCTTGTTTCGAGGCGAGTAGTCTGAATACTTTTTCTCTAATAGGGGTAAAACGCGCGCCACGGTTGTCACATACTTGCTTGGCTTTGCTAACTAGTAACTCTATATTCATGATTAAAAATCCTTACACTGCCTTGCAATACTAACATATTATTTTTATTAGTCTTGTGTTTACCCTGATTTATTATCTCAAGTGGATATTCGGGAGCGATGTTGCTTTGAAAGTTTGTTTTTCTTGCTAAGAAGAGCGCTTAACTGGTTCGATCTTAGTATGGTAAAAGGTTTCAAATTGTGCTGCAGAAAGCGGCTTGCTGATCAAGTATCCTTGACCAAAATCACACTCCAGTTGCTGCAATAAACGCAATTGCTCCAGTGTCTCCACGCCTTCGGCGACTACTTTCATCGATAAATTATGCGCCATGGCAATAATAGTTTTAACTAACGCTTTAGACTCGTGAGTGGTGAGCATATCGCTGATAAAACTGCGGTCTATTTTGAGTAAATCGAAGGGGTAATGACGGAGATAGTTCAGTGACGAATAGCCCGTACCAAAATCATCCAAAGATAATTTAAACCCTAACTGATGTAATTGGGTTAGGGTCTGTTTTACCTGTGCCTGTCCTGAGATCAGTACGCCTTCTGTGATTTCCAACTCGATAAAGCGATTGGCAATCGGGATGTCTTTTACTAATAGCTCAATCTGTTTCAAAAGGCTTGGGTCTTTAAACTGCCTTGGTGATAAATTGATTGCGATACGGATGTCGGAGTCTAAGTGTTGCTGCCACTGGCGTGCTTGTTTAATAGCCGTTGAGAGCACAAACAATCCGATATCGATGATCAATCCGCTTTGTTCCGCAACGGGAATAAACTCCGCAGGAGAGACATTACCCAGTGTTTTACTGTGCCAGCGGAGTAAAGCTTCCGCGCCAAATACATCACTGTCTTCAATATAAAATTGAGGCTGGTAAAACACTTCTAACTCGTTTTCATTCATTGCTACACGCAGTGCTTCCTCAATTTCAATGCGTCGAGACAACTGTTGACTCATCTTTTGATTAAATAGACAGTAATTGTTGCGACCATTACTTTTGGCATTGTACATTGCGGTATCAGCGCAGCTGAGTAGTGCTTGAGGGGAGTTTGCATCTAAAGGATAGATAGCAACGCCTATACTGACGGAAATATTAAAATCTTTATCGCCGACAATAATGGGATGGTGAAAAAGCTTGATCAGCATATTGGCAACAGAGGTAATGTCTTCAGTATGTTTAAATCCGCCCATTAAAACAATAAACTCGTCGCCACTGAGGCGTGACACGGTGTCTTGCTCACGTAGCGATTGCTTGAGCCTTTCTCCTGAAGCAAGGAGAATTTGATCGCCCATTTCGTGTCCGAGTGAATCATTAATTCTTTTAAAATCATCTAAATCAATAAAAAATACTACCGCAAGTTCATCGTTGCGTTCGGCATCAAGCAGTTGTTGCGATAGCCGCTCCATCGCTAAAAAACGATTTGGTAAATCAGTCAATGTATCGTAAAAAGCGTGATGTAAGATGACTTCCTCTTGGCGCTTTTTCTCTGTGATATCACGCACTGCGATAACCAGCTGCTCGGTCCCTGGGATCGGAGAGAGCCTAGCTTCGAACAGCTTCGCTTGCTCTGCAATGGTCAGCGGATATTCTATTTGGGTTAGTTGATGGCACTGATTGGCAGATTTGATGGCTTGGCTAAATTGTTTTGCTGCATGAGAAGGCAACACCTCCGTCATTTTTTTGTTTATAAAATGCTCAGGCGATATATATAAGTCGTCTGATTTTCCGGTATGGCACTCTAAGATGATGCCGCTCGTATTGATTATAAAGAAAATATCCGGCAATGCTTCAAAGACACTAGTAATAAGTGCGTGGTGACACTGTAATTCTTGAGTGATTTGTAATTGTTGCTGCCAGTTTTTCTCTAACGTTTGTGCCATCACGTTGAACTGTTTGGCAAGTACTGCAAACTCCCCATATCCTATGATTTTAGCTCTACAGCTTAAAGAGTTAGTGGATAATGCATCACCTACTTGGATCAGCCTTTTGATTGGTTTATGAATGAAGTGATGGGTAAAGCTTAGTAGCGCAATAGTGATGAGTATTAAAAATGCCGCCAAAATACTCGCCTTAGTTATCAATTGTTGCCGTAACGAAAGAAAAACGGTGCTTACGTCATAAATAGCAATCAGCCTAACTAAATTCGCGGACTCAACAACGGGTACTTTAGGTGAAATGGGAATGGCTGCGAGAAAGTGCTGCTGATTAGGGTCAAATGCCACAGTGAGATCAAGTGTGCGTAGTGTTGCTGTGGCTTGCGCTTGGCTGATAACTTGATTAAATACTTGTAGTCCAATCACTGAGTGTTGAGTTTCGTTGACGAGCGTTTCTCCTTGAATAAGGAAGAGCGCTTTATATTTACTGTCAGAATAATAATCCTCGAGGGTCAGGCTAATCTTATTGTCGTTGTCCTCCACAAACTCAGTAAAAAGATGTTTACCTAAATGGGTTAAATTTTGTCTCAGTTTTGTCTCATAGTTTTCGAGCAGCATGTCTCGCTGGCTAACATATGAAATGTAGATAATAAGAGAAGAGAGCAACAAGCCACAGAGTAACGTGCCCCAAGTCAGTGTTTGTTTTAAATTGATAGAAATAACTCGATTACTCATAAATAACCAATTCAATAGCCTTGGTTTCGGTTAGGTCTTTCATTGCGATTACATCGACACTAGATTTCGCTCTTGCGCACGTTTAGTTTTCCGCAAAATCACTAATCATTAGTGTAGTCCAGCTATAAAAAACTGTATCAAATTTGAGCGAATATTATTGTGGTAGATCAAGCGCTATAGTGACGGAGTGCTGAGTTTTCGCATTAGGTCCAATCTCGTTTTCTTTCGCTTTGACCGCAAATGAATTGCTGTAAGCGGATTGGCTTTTTATATTGGTTAAAAAGAAAACAGAAGAGAAAAAAAATGAATAAGGTCGTGAAGTGCACACTGGTTAGTATGCTATGTGCTTCGGTAAGCTCAGCGGCTCTCGCATATGACAGGATCACCGGAAAAGCTTTTGCTAGCCGCTCTGAGGTTATTGCAACCCAAGGTATGGCTGCAACTTCTCAACCACTGGCAACCCAAGTCGCAATAGAGGTATTGAAGCAAGGCGGAAACGCCATAGATGCTGCAATTGCAGCCAATGCCATGCTTGGCCTAGTGGAGCCTACAGGTTGCGGTATCGGTGGTGACTTATTTGCTATTGTGTGGGACGCGAAGCAACAAAAGTTATTTGGTCTCAATGCTTCAGGGCGTTCACCAAAAAGCCTTTCGCTTGCAAAGTTACAGCAGCAAGGCGATACAATTCCAAGCTATGGGCCGCTTCCTGTTTCTGTGCCCGGTGCGGTCGATGGTTGGTTTGAACTGCACAACAAATTTGGCAAACTGCCAATGAAACAGTTACTTCAACCCAGTATCGACTACGCTAGAAGCGGCTTTCCAGTTTCTGAGTTGATTGCTTATTACATGCAGCGCTCGGTGTCGGCTCGTGAGCAATATTCCGGATTTAAAGAAGTATTTATGCCTGAGGGGGAAATGCCTAAAAAGGGAGAGATATTTAAGAATCCGGCACTCGCTAATACCTATGAGTTACTTGCAGAAAAAGGCCGCGATGCCTTTTATAAAGGCGAAATTGCTAAAGAAATCGACCGTTACATGAAGGCCAATGGTGGATACTTAAGTTACCAAGACTTAGCTGAGCACCACAGTGAGTGGGTTGACCCTGTAAGTGCTGATTATCGCGGCTACACCTTATGGGAGCTACCTCCCAATGGTCAGGGCATTGCCGCCCAGCAAATTCTCAATATTTTAGAGGGCTATGATATCAAGGCAATGGGGTTCGACAGCCCAGAGTATATTCATACCTTTGTTGAAGCAAAAAAACTTGCCTTCGCGGATAGGGCAAAATACTACGCCGATCCAGACTTTAATGAGATACCAGTCGCGACGCTTATTTCGCAAGCATATGCTGACGAAAGGCGTGCATTGATTGATCCAAATAAAGCAGCTAAACGCGATCATGCAGGTCCTATAGAAGGGGATACCATTTATCTCACGACTGCTGATAAGGAAGGGAATATGGTGTCGCTGATCCAGAGTAATTTCCGTGGTATGGGATCGGGTATGACTCCAGCTAAGCTTGGCTTTGTCTTGCAAAATAGAGGCGAGCTATTTGCGTTAGATAAAAACCACTACAACGGTTATGCGCCCGGTAAAAGACCATTTCATACCATTATTCCTGCCTTTGTCACAAAAGATGGTAAACCATGGATGAGCTATGGCGTGATGGGAGGCGCGACTCAACCGCAAATGCATGCGCAGATCCTGATTAACATGATTGACTTTGGTATGAATCTACAAGAAGCGGGCGATGCGCCTCGAATTTTGCATAGTGGTTCATCGCAACCAACCGGTGAAATCATGACTGATGGAGGGTATGTCAGTCTCGAGTCTGGCTTTTCGATGGAAACCCGTAGAGAGCTGATAAAAAAAGGTCATAAGTTACAACAAGCAGTTGGTCCTTATGGCGGTTATCAGGCGATTATGCGAGATGGCAAAACTGGAGTTTACTACGGAGCATCCGAAACAAGAAAAGATGGCCAAGCTGCGGGTTATTAAAAGCCTCACTGGGTGATGAAATTAATGCGAATTATAATTTCCAAAACACTTCATCCTTTGCAATATGATGTATAAGCCACGATGGAAAAGGTTGAATCTTGAACTCTGGGTTTTGGTACGTATACGCCCATCTACTCGAAGAGAATGAAATTCCTAATATTACGAACGGTATTATCAGTGCAAAAATTCAAGGCTTGCTCTGATAATGCCTCAACACGCAATTCCTAAAAACGACTCAGTGTAATCTTGTGTAATGGATAAATTTACTTTTTTGTTAATGAACGGTTTATTTATCAGTTTCTTGTGCTAGCCTTTTTCAGTACAGATCATGAGTCGTTGATGTGAAGCCACATAAATTGTGTTTGTTTTACTAGCTTCAGTATGATCTTTTTTAACTCTATTTGAGACTTTGAAGTCGTCACCTCTACGTACAAAGATGGTAAAAAAGTTGCCATATTCATGCGTTAAAGTGACAGTGAGTGATTACAGCAATGTTGTATATGCTGCAAGCAAATAGCAAAAGGTGCTGTTGATTAACGTGGCTCGCGGTTTTAGCGGTTAGTTAACCTTTATAGATATACCCACAAACGTTCACCTACTTAAATAGGTACTGTGTTTGTTGTGGTTAAGTAATTGATTGGTTTTTTACAACGTTACTGATGGTTAACTGCCGCAAGCCAAATAGATACTGCTCGCGCTGTTGCCAAAGGAATCCCAACCAAGTTATGGGGATGGCATGAATACAAATATTGTTACTATACTCGCGGGTTTAGCGCGTACTCGATCTCAAGATATTGCCTATCAGTATTTTTACGATGAGGCATTACCAAGTAAAACCATTTCCTACCAAGAACTACATGAACGTGCAGCATCCATTGCTGAGACATTGAGTGAATATTTTGAATCGGGTGACAGAGCTTTGTTACTGTACAACTCTGGATTTGAATTTATTGAAGCCTTTTTTGCTTGTTTATACGCAGGGATCATTGCGGTACCGGTTTATCCACCCAAGAAGAATCAAAACGTTGATCGTCTGCGCGCTATCATTGAAGACGCAGGTGCCAAAGGTGCGCTTACCAGTGAAAAGATTAATGAAATCGCCAAGCCATTGCTTGATTCTGAGCCAAGCCTAGCGCAGTTAGCACTATTTACTACCGATAACATTGCACTTAAATCGACCACTCAACAGTGGCCTCGAGCGGACATTCATGGTGGGCAACTGGCATTTTTACAATATACCTCAGGCTCGACGGGCACACCTAAGGGCGTAATGGTAACCCACGACAATATTCTTGATAATCAGGCGCTCATGAAAGAAGCGTTTGGTCATGATAGCAACTCTTCGATTGTAAGCTGGTTGCCTCATTTCCATGATATGGGACTGATTTTTGGCATTATGCACCCAATTTACATCGGTGCGACAGCTGCGCTGATGAATCCGGCTTATTTTCTGCAAAAACCACTGCGTTGGTTAAAGCTGCTTTCCCAAACCAAAGCTTTAACGTCAAGCGCGCCAAACTTTGCCTATGACCTGTGTGTGGACACCGTCAAAGATGAAGACCTTAAAGACTTAGATTTGTCCCATTGGCGTTCGGCATTAAATGGCGCAGAACCTGTGCGTGCCAGCACGTTAGAGCGCTTTTATCAAAAGTTTAAAGTATGTGGTTTACAAAGAGAGAGTATTGCACCTTGTTACGGCATGGCAGAAACCACCTTATTTGCAACCGGAGGGCGGCTTCTAGAAAAACCAAGGATATTACGTATAGATGCGACCAAGCTACAGCAGGGTAAAGCCGAACTAGTCGCAGATGAAGACGTAGTAGATGTATTTTATGCATTCGATGTGGCTGATGACCAGCAGCCTTATTACGCCGTATCTTCTGGCGTGAGTTGGGGCGAGCATCGCATTGCGATAGTTAATCCAGAGTCTTTTGAAGCCTGCAATGATGGTGAAACCGGAGAAATTTGGGTAACTGGCCCAAGTGTAGCAAAGGGGTATTGGAATAACCCAGCGGCAACCGAGGCTACGTTTCATGCCAGAATTAAAGGTGCTGACCAGCGAGATTACCTTCGTACTGGTGATTTAGGCTTTATCCAGCGTGGGGAATTATTCGTTACAGGACGCGCCAAAGACGTACTTATCTTCCGCGGTAAAAACTACTACCCGCAAGATATAGAACTTACGGTTACACAAGCAAGCGATAGCTTAGAACAAAATGGCGGTGCGGCGTTTTCGGTAGCTTCCAATGGCGATGAAGAACGTTTGGTGATAGTACAACAGGTAAAGCGTACTGCACTAAGAAAGTTAAATGCAGAGCAGATATTGCAGCAGATCACTGCTGCGATCGTTGAGCACCACGGCATTACGCCTTATGACATCGTATTGATAAAACCCGGTCGCATTCATAAAACCTCGAGCGGTAAAATTCAGCGCCAAGAGAATAAGCGCAGTTATTTAGCCAATAATTTTGAAGTAATTGCGCGTGCCCGTGAAGAAGCTACGCCACAACAAGCTGAGGCGCCATCATCTTCGTCGTCACTACAGCAAATTCAGCGGTTATTACAAGAGTTAGTCGCACAAGAAATAGATAAGCCCGCGCGTAGTTTGGATATCGACGCGCCATTCTTGGCGTTAGGTGTGGATTCGATGAAAGCGGTGCGGATCTCTGGGGAGTTAATGGAAGTACACGAGCTAGACCTTGAGCCTACGGTACTTTACGAATATCCCTCAATTCGCGAACTAGCCCAGTATTTGAGTCAGTTTAGTACGCTTACTCAAGCCCTAGGAGAGGCAGAGCTTAACGAGTCGAAAGGTGCCACTGAGCAAGCGAATAAGACGCAAGCTTCTCGCCGAGCTGAAGATATTGCGGATACAGATATTGCCGTGATTGGCATGGCCTGTCGTTATCCTTCAGCAAATGGATTAGATGCATTATGGCAGCTGTTAAGCCAGCAGGGCGATGGGATCACCACGCCAGATCCTAAGCGCCAGCAGCTTTGCCCGAATCTTGAAGCCGACCGACTCGGTGGCTATTTAGAGAATGTCGATGAGTTTGATGCTGCATTATTCGGGATCTCGCCACTCGAAGCTAAGCATATCGACCCACAACATAGATTACTGCTCCAAACGACTTATCACGCCATACAACATGCCGGTTACCAACCCGCCACGCTCGCAGGCAGCGATATTGGCGTGTATGTTGGTATATCGCAAAATGACTACTTTTTATTGTCGCAACAACAGCAAAAAAGTACCGCGTATTTAGGCACAGGCACAGCACTGAGTATTGCTGCAAACCGCATTTCTTATAGTTTTAATTTTACCGGCCCAAGTGTGGCAATTGATACTGCGTGCTCGTCATCGCTGGTGGCGCTTCATCATGCAATTCAAGCACTAAGAAATGGAGAAACGCATGCGGCGTTGGTGGCGGGCGTTAACCTTATTCTGAGCGATGATGTGACTAAGGCCTGTGAAAACGCTCAGATGTTAGCAGCAGACGGCCATTGTAAAACCTTTTCACAGGCAGCGGATGGCTATGTGCGAAGTGAAGGAGTTGGGGTGGTGATGCTAAAGCCGCTACAACAAGCCATGGCAGACAACGACCCGATTGTTGGTGTACTCAAAGGCAGTGCAATTAATCAAGACGGCCGCAGCAATGGCATTACCGCGCCAAATAGTGCCGCGCAACAGGCTGTGATCAATGCCGCCCTTGATAATGCTAAGATGCAGGCGGGAGATATCCACTATGTGGAAACCCATGGCACGGGTACGGAGCTTGGCGATCCTATCGAGATCACAGCATTAAACCGCACGTATGGAGAACACCATAGTCGTCATGATCCGGTTATTCTCGGTGCGGTAAAAGCGAATATTGGTCACCTAGAGTCCGGTGCGGGTATTGCTGGGCTTATCAAAACGCTACTGTGTTTACAGCATGGGCAAATTCCTGCACAGCGCTATAGTGAGGCGCTCAATCCGCATATTCCATGGCAAAAGCTCCCATTTATGGTGCCGCAAAACATGCAGACATGGCCCGTACAACAGGGGGGAATCAGAGCCGCTGGATTAAGCTCTTTTGGTTTTGGTGGTACTAATGCCCATGTGGTCTGCGCACAAGCGCCTGTGCCTAAACCCGACATGCAAGCTGAAGTAACACCGCCTTCGTTTTATCTATTGCCTCTGGCTGCTAAATCAAAAGCGGCATTGCAGAAACTTGCTGGTCACTATAGTGAACGATTGTCGAGTTTGACTCCTCAAGCATTTGATGACTTCTGCGCACAAAGTGCTGAGCAAGTACCGCTTAAAGGTATGCATAAAACGTTTAGTGGTGTGAGTAGAGAAACACTTATTTCGCAACTTAATGTTCCGATTATTGCCGAACAGTCTTCGGCAAATGCTGCTCCAGAAGTTGCGTTTTTGTTCACCGGACAAGGTTCGCAATACCCCTTGATGGCTCACTCTTTATATCAACACCACGCAGTGTTTCGCAGTCACTTAGATGAAATTGACAGCCTGATTGGCGAGCGCTTTGGAGCACGCCTGTTGGATGTGTTATTCGATGAAAAGCATAGTGAACTACTGGCACAAACCCGTTGGACGCAAGTGAGCTTGTTTGCCGTCGAATACAGTTTGGCAAACTTATTGATGCATTATGGAGTAAAGCCATCTCAGCTGCTCAGTCATAGCGTTGGTGAGTATGCAGCGGCTTGTATTGCGGGTGTGTTCTCGCTTCGTGATGGCGTTGAGTTGATTGCAGCGCGTGGTCAACTAATGCATGAATTACCGATAAAAGGCAGCATGATCGCCGCAAGATGTGATGAAAGAGCCGCACGTAATTGCTTGAGCGAGACTCAGGGGCAAGTGGTTATCTCAGCCTTCCATGGTGAGGCTGGGGTCGTATTCTCCGGTGCTGATGAAGCAATCATAGCCCTCAGTGATGTGCTTGCAGCACAGCAAATTAAAGTAAAAGCGCTGCATACGGCAAACGCTTTCCATTCTCCACTGATGAACCCCATGCTACACGCCTTTAGGAAAGTCGCTGAACAGGTTAGATTCCAACAGCCTCGGCTGCCTTTTGTTTCATCCATGACGGGGCAAGTGGAGTCTACACTTATCGCTACGGCCGAGTATTGGGTTGAGCAAATTATGGCACCGGTTCGCTTTGTTGACTGTGTAACTGCGATTGAGTCACTAGAGCATGGCTTAGCGATTGAGCTTGGTCCCAAACCTATTTTGAGTGGCTTACTACAAGAAAACAGTAATAACAAAGCGCTCAATTATGCCCATGTATTGCACCCCAAAGGCGATGACTGCATGAGGTTCGCCGAGTGTTTAGGCACATACCTTGATTTAGGCGGGGCGCTCGAATGGCAACAGGTGTATGGCAATCGCCCGAGCGCTAGAGTGAGTTTGCCGCAATATCCATTTGATTGCAGCTCATACTGGGTTTTTGGTACTGAACAATCACAGCCCGAAGCTCTGACTGTGGTGGATACAAGTGACCGTGATGCTCAGATCCGCAGCTTTGTGCTCAATACCTTAGCGGGACTCTTGTCGATGCCCGCTGATGCTATCCAAACCAACCTCCCGTTGCTAGAAATGGGGGTTGATTCGTTGATGATCATGCAGGCCGTTAGAGTGTACGAGCGGGAATTCGGTTTAGAGTTTAGTGTTCGCCAATTTTATCAAGAGCTCAGCGATGTCGATAAGTTAGTGGCCTATATTCAACGCCATAGTGACTATCTCAAAGTGCCGCAAGGTTCACAACAAGCTGGCAGTTTGCCATCACCTGTATCGATAACGAATGATACGCCAAAAGGTAGTGCAGTAGAGGCTGACAACCACACGCTTGTCGCTATCTATCAGGCGCAATTGCAGGCGGCAAGCACAGTGACCAACGCTGAAGCGAGAGCTGCGTTAGAAGCTGTGGTGGGACAGCAGTTACGCCATATTCAGGGCGCGAAAGTTGAAAACAGTGCAGTCACCTCGACAGCAACTGTGGTATCAAAACCCCAGCTGAGCAGCGCTCAATCAGTATTACCAGGCGCACAGCAAAAACAAGTACAGCGTGCCAATAGCAGCCCAGCTATACGCCAACATCTTGCTGCATTGAGTGATGCTTACATTGCGAAAACACACAGTTCAAAAGCGCTAGTGAGCGAATATCGCGCACGCCTTGCGGATTGCCGTGCTTCGGCGGGTTTTAGACTGTCGAGCAAAGAGCTACTTTATCCGGTGTTCTCTAAGCGCTGTGAGGGCGCATATATCTGGGATATTGATGATAATCGCTATATTGATATCACCATGGACTTTGGTACTAACTTATTTGGTCATAATCCTGACTTTATCAAAGCAGCACTGGCGCAACAGCTTGAAGCGGGTATGCAACTGGGGCTTGCAAGTCCTGATGCACCTGAGGTTGCTGCACTTATCTGTGAGCTGACTGGGCTTGAGCGGGCATCGTTTTGTAACTCTGGTACAGAGGCGGTAATGACAGCGCTACGCCTAGCAAGAACAGTGACCAAACGCGATAAAATTGTTCAGTTCTCAGGTGCGTACCATGGGCACTATGATGGTACTTTAGCAACTGAATCGCCAGAGCACGGCGTAGAGGCAATGTGTGCTGGAGTGCGCTACGGCGCAATCGCCGATAATCTTGTTTTACCTTATGGTGATGATGAAGCGCTTGAGATCATTACCCGAGAGGCACAACATATTGCCGCGGTGATTGTTGAACCGGTACAAAGCCGTCATCCTGAAAATCAGCCTTGGGCGTTTTTACGTAAACTTCGTACGCTCACTGAAGCACATGGTATTGCCCTTATTTTTGATGAAATGATCACTGGCTTTAGAGCACATCCCGGTGGCGTTCAAGGTTTGCTTGGTATTAAGGCCGATATGGCAACCTACGGCAAAATCGTCGGTGGAGGTATGCCTATCGGTGTGGTCGCGGGGGCAGCCACCTATCTTGATGCCATTGACGGCGGCAATTGGCAATACGGAGATGATTCTTACCCTTTGACCGATACCACCTTCTTCGCCGGAACTTTTTGTAAACACCCAATGACCATGGCAAGCGCCAAAGCGGTGTTGCAAGCGATTAAGTCGCAAGGTCCAGCGTTACAACAAGGGATCAACGACAAAACCGCGGCATTTAAAGCACATCTCAATGCGTTTTTTGAAACCCATGACGTACCCATTCGAATAGAGGCGTTTGCCTCATTATTCCGTTTTCGCTTTTCACAAAATCTTGATGTGTTCTTTTATGAAATGCTAGAGCGCGGTGTGTTTATCTGGGAAGGACGAAACTGCTTTTTCAGCGCCGCCCATACAGATGAAGACATTGCAGCAGTGATAAACGCAGTTGAAGCCAGTGTACTTAGCTTAAAACGTGCGGGTTATTTTGGTGAAGCGAGCCAAAGTGATGACGATGCTGCATTTCCACTTAGCCTTAGCCAGCAACAACTATTAGCGATGGCGTTGACCTCAAGCGAAGGGGCGAGTGCATATCAATTACAAGCGACGGTAAAACTCTCTGGTAAGCTCGAGTTAGCGCGGCTGCAACAAGCCGTTACCACGGTCTGCCGCGACTTCCCAGTCTTGCGTTTTGGTGTCGATAGTGAGCGTTTAATGCAATATTGCCGAGTGGAAAAAGCCGAGCTGCATGTTGAGCCATGGAGTGAGGACGACCAAGGAACATTGCAAACGCGGCTATCCGCACTGCGTTATCAACCGTTTGACTTTGCAAAAGACCCACTTTGTAGAGTGACGCTGTTGAGTGATGGCAAAGCGCAACACTATTTAAGTGTGGTGGCCCATCATGTGATCTGCGATGGCCTTTCACTACAAATGGTGCTGGAAGCAATCGCTGAGCGCTACAATCAAGATGTAAAACAAAATGAGACGTCAAGCCGAGCGGTCTCCTTTAATCACTACGTTGATAGCTTACAGGCATATTCGCATTCACCAGCAGCTGCAAAAAACCAAGCTTTTTGGCATCAATGCTTAGCCAGTTCAATACCACTTGAGCTACCAAAATCAACGATGGTGAGTGCGGCTTCATACCAAGTCAATCAGCTCACATTACCCATTTCGTCGAGTGCAATCCGAAACACAGAGACCCTTGCCCAGTCTTTACGCTGTGGGCAATTTGCAACCATGCTTGCACTTTATTGCTTGTGGCTACATAAGTTAAGTAGTCAGACGGTGATAAGTGTCGGTGTGCCGGTATCAGATAGGCAACGACTGGCATCGCAGTTTGAGCCTGAGTTGCTCGACCAAGCCTTACTGGGCTATTGCACCAATATCTTACCCATTGTGGTGGATATGGCAGGTCTTAGTACTATCGGTGAGCTGGTACAGCGGGTGCAAAATACCTTACTTGATGCTTTTGATCACCAAACCCACCCGTATGCAAGCCTTGCCGATGAACAGCTAATTCTACCTAGTACTTTGTTTAATCTAGATAAAGTTACTACTTTGCCGAGCTTTAACGGGTTAGAAGTTGAGGTACAGCCAAGTGTCGCTAAATTTGGCCAATTTGAACTGACGACAAATATGACCTGTGTTGCGGGACAGTGGTCACTGTTAGTGGAATATCACACTGCGCAATTTGATACTGAATTAATGACCCAGTACGTGGCTAAGTTTGTCCATTTGCTATCGCAGGTTCAAGGCAGCACACCGATAGGGGCTCAAAATGAGTTGATACAAAGTAGTGATGATGTGTATCGATTGGTTGAGTTACCGCTACAGCACGAGAAATCGGTCAAGGCCGCGACGAGTTTCATTGAAACGTGGCAGCACAATGTGTCGCGTTGCAGTGCACGTACGGCACTGGTAACGGATGATGTGAGTCTCAGTTATGAGGCGCTAGATGCGCGTGTTAACCAGCTCGCTCACTACTTGATGAAGCAGCAGGTAACACCCAATAGTATCGTGGCAGTGGCATTACCACGCCGGGCGGAGCTGTTGATAGCACTTATGGCGGTGATGAAAGTAGGGGCGGCATTTTTACCACTTGATCTTACCTTTCCTGACGAGCGCATCGCGCATATTTTGCATGATGCCAAAGTGAGAGTTGTGCTGTGTGATGCCACTGGTGCGGAGTCTGCGTTATTCAATCATGGTGGTTTAAAGCGAGTCTGCATGGATAGCGATGCGGAAGAAATTGCCAAAAGTTCGACTCGCAGCCCAAGCTTGCTAATTCAAGCTCAGCAGCGAGCGTACGTGATTTATACCTCTGGCTCAACGGGCCAACCCAAAGGCGTTGAAGTCAATCACGGGGCATTTGCTAATTTGCTTGCATCTATGTGTCGCGAGCCGGGGCTGGTGGCAGATGACCGCTTATTGGCTATCACCACGGTGGCGTTTGATATTGCCTTGCTAGAATTGTTTGGACCGTTACTGGTTGGTGCGTCTGTGGTGCTGGCAAGTGATGAAAGTATTAGCGATCCTGCTGTGCTTGGCGCGCTTATCGAGCAGCAACAGGTAACTGTGATGCAGGCAACGCC
The DNA here is from genome assembly GCF_004103285.1 of Pseudoalteromonas sp. A757. Taxonomy (NCBI): domain Bacteria; kingdom Pseudomonadati; phylum Pseudomonadota; class Gammaproteobacteria; order Alteromonadales; family Pseudoalteromonadaceae; genus Pseudoalteromonas; species Pseudoalteromonas sp. A757. Next base: position 610,057 of record NZ_QNQN01000074.1, on the reverse strand, counting down.
AACGTTATGGCAATTACTGCTAAATGCGGCGCCAGCATGTACCTCTGGCATCAAAGTGTGGAGTGGCGGCGAGCCTTTACCTCAGGCACTGGCCGCGCAGTTACTTAGTCACAGCAAAGCGGTTTATAACTTATACGGGCCAACCGAAACCACGATTTGGTCGGCGGTGGCACATATCGACAATGCCGCAGAGGTAACCATTGGTAAAGCGATACAAAATACCAGCTTATTTGTGCTCCCAACCGAGTGTCATGGTGAAGGGTTGCCTTTACCCGATGGCGTATGGGGCGAGTTATACATTGGTGGCAGTGGCGTTGCTATGGGCTATTTACATCAAGCGGAGCTGACCCAGCAGCGCTTTATCAATCATCAATTTACAGCTTCCATTAGTCGCCGTTTATACAAAACGGGAGACAAAGCGAGACGGTTAGCTGATGGCCGCTTTGAAGTAAAAGGGCGCTTAGATAACCAAATTAAGCTTCATGGTCACCGCATAGAGCTTGGTGATATTAGCCATCATTTGGGGCGGATACTCAATAGCAGTGAAGTCGATGTTTGTGTGCAAACACTAGCAACAGGCTCTTGTCTATGTGGGTATATTGTTGATGATGGTGAGTTATCTACCGAGTGGTCTTCGCCTCGGCTGCGCCAAGTGCTTGGTGAGTGGTTACCAAGTTACATGGTGCCTGAGCATTTTGTTTGGTTAAGTCAATGGCCGATGACACCAAATGGTAAGCGCGACCGCAAAGCACTGCCAAAGCCAGTGGCAGAAAAAGCCTCAGAAATATGCACCTTGACTCCCCGCACTGAAACAGAAAAACAGCTGCACCAGCACTATATCTCGCTACTCCCTGTTGAGCAGTTGGGCGTCACAGCACGTTTTGTGGATAGCGGTGGCAATTCGGTGATTGGTATGCAGTTGGTATCGAGACTCAACCAAGCTTTCAATATTAAATTGACCATTGGCGACATCTTTGAGCATGCCTGTATTGCAGAGCTTGCCGAATGTATAGAAGCGCTGAAACAAGCCCATGATGCCATGGCGCTGGAAGCGCAAACTCCAAATGTAGAAAAAGTCAGTGATATTGTGAGCGATCGTGATTTGAGCGCTGCACTGAGTGATAAATCCATGACGGAGATGGACTTGTAATGATGGATAACTTTGCAATAAAACAGTGGTTAGATGAGCTTGATCGTCAACAGATTTATGTTTATTTACAGCAGGATAAATTAAAACTTAGAACACCGCTTGGGCAGGTGCCTGAGGGTATTCTGGATAAGATAAAGACGCACAAAACTACGCTTATCACCTACCTTCAGGGGCAACAAAAGCAATCTACCGCGCTATCTGCTGCGCAGCAAAGAATGTGGTTTATTGATAAGTATGAAGGAGGCACCGCGGCATACAATATGGCTGGGCTCGTTAAATTATCGCAGCCATTTTTAGTCACGGACATTGAACAAGCCTTGAACCGCGTGGTAGCTAAGCACGATATTTTAAGAGCAAGGTTTACCACGGTTGAAGGGAAGGTAGTGCAGCAAATTGAACCTGCTGAGGCGATGAAAATTGCTGTGATTACCGTGGATGAAGAAGCGCTACCCAATCAGCTACCAGAGTCGATTAAACAGGCTGTACGGTATCAGTTTGATCTTGCCAACGAATCGCTGCTGCAAGTGACGGCTTTAGTGAGTAACTCTCATACTGATTGCCGCTGGTTACTCGTTAACATGCATCATATTATTAGTGATGGCTGGAGCGTGACTGTATTTATCAACGCACTGCTGTATGAGCTAACAGAGATGTGTGTTGAGCTTCCCGATTTACAGTATGTTGACTATGTGCACTGGGAGCAGCAATTAAGACAATCCCCAGACTATCAACAGCAATTGGCCTATTGGACTGAGCAGTTAGAGGCATTTACACCGTTTGAATTACCCACCAGCTATCCAAGAAAAAAAGAAAAGCAGTACCAAGGTGGCACAGTTCGTTGTTCGTTTAACGCAGAACAAATACAACGATTAGATAAAGCTTGCCACAACGATGGCGTAACACATTTTACCGCCTTGCTGGGCGTGTTCTACATCTTGCTTTATCGTTACAGTGAGCTAGCCGATATTACCTTAGGGGTGCCGGTTGCAAATCGTCAGCAAAGCGAGTTTGAAACTATGCTTGGCTGCTTTATTAATACCTTGCCATTGCGAATGCAGATAAACGGTGAACACTCCATGAGTGAGGCGATTAAGGCACTACAAGGTCAAGTATTGCAAGGGCTTAGTAATCAAAATGCTGCCGTGGAAGACATCATTGAAGCGTTAGAGCTACCCAAATCCGCAGCGCATTCCGCCTTGTTCCAAGTGTTATTTAACTACAATGGTGTGGCGAGTAATAAGGTGTCGGTAAATAACCAATTAGAAGCCGAGTTAATTGCCCTAGATAATGACACTGCGAAATTTGACTTAACCCTATCTGTTGATGATACAGATGATGCCTTTGTGTGTGACTTTGTTTATGCAACAGGGCTTTATAAGCATGTGCTTATTCAGCAATTTGCCGATGATTATTTGGCACTCGTCCAGTGCTACTGTGCTAAAGAAACGCTGCCGATTGACGACTTGGTGCTCAAATCAACGAACGTACCGACAAAGGCGGCGGATATTAATCACAACATCAGCCAGCCGGCGCTGGTGCTACAAGCAATCAGAAATATAGCGCAAACTCAAGGTGATGCGATTGCAGTGGTTGTGCCAAGTACCAATGGCGAAGCATCACGCACCCTGACGTATCAGCAGTTGTATGCCCAAAGTTTGCAAATTGCCAACAACTTAGATGTTCCAGCGTCAATCATTGCGCTGATAACTACGGGTGATATGAGTGACATTGTCACTATGCTTGGCGTAATGCAAAGTGGTCGCGCGTATCTACCTATTGATGGCAATATGCCCACTGCCAGAGCGCTACAAATGCTAGCGCAAGCTAATTGTAATACGGTGGTGGTAAGTGTCGAAACGCCACTTTGCCAAGCGCTACGAGAAGCTGACATCTGGGTGCTTACATATAGTGAGCTGAGCCAAAACAAAGAAGCGCCGCAGCAAACTTATTCACCAAGTTTTGATGATAGCGCGTATGTGTTGTTTACTTCTGGTTCTACTGGTGTGCCCAAAGGGGTTGAGATCAGCCATGGCGCGCTGAGCCACTATTGCAGCAGCATCGCGGCGAGATTGAGTTACAACCAAGATACGCGAGCGGGCGTAGTCACAGGACTTGCCACGGATTTATGCTTAACGGCTGTGTATCCGGTGCTTACTCATGGCGGCACTGTGGTACTCACCCTTGCAAACCAAGCCCCAGAACCCGCTGAAATTGCAGCCAAGTTAGTGGCTGAGCAAGTTAACTTGATAAAATTAACCCCTTCTTTTGCCGCGGTGCTTTTGCCTCAGTTTGCTGAGCAAAAGCCCGCTATTTCGCAGTGGGTGTTAGGTGGAGAAGCATTGGGTGAGCAACTTGTTGATAGCATTCGTGCGCTGACGCCCACGGCGCGTATTTTCAACCATTATGGTCCGACGGAGGCTTGTGTTGGAGTGGTTTGTCATGAAGTCACAGACAGCAGACTAACCGGCCACAGTTATCCAATCGGTGCGCCGTTGGCACATGTTACTACCTGCGTACTCAACAAACAGGGGAAGCCAACACCCGCTGGCATGCCCGGTGAGCTCTATATTGGCGGGCCGAGCCTCGCCAAGGGGTATATAAATGCGCCTTCAGAGACCGCAGCTCAGTTTACAAGTAGCTTGCAACATAGTGCCCAATGCGCCCGTTTTTACCGCAGTGGTGATAGCGTTAGGCTGAATGCGAGCGGCGAGCTTGAATTTCTCGGTCGAATTGACAAACAAGCGAAAATTCGCGGTTACCGCGTTGACCTTAATGAAATAGAAGCTGCACTGGTAGCGCTTGATGAGGTATCGCAGGCTGCAGTCGTGGTGCGCAAGCTCGGCAAACAAGATGCCTTGGTTGCTTTTGTGGTAAGTGTTGATGGCAGCCAGTGCGCCGCAACCAATCTGCGCGAGGTGATCCGCCAAGGCTTGAAGCGTCGCTTGCCTGAGCCGATGATCCCAAGCTGGATAGAGCTTTGCCAGCACTTACCCACCTTGAGTAATGGCAAGATAGACCGCCAACAATTACAGTCTTTGGCATTAACTTCTCAAAGCCAAAGTAGTGAGGTGACAAGTGCGTTGCAGCGACAGTTAATCACACTCTATCAAACCTTAACAGGCGCACCAGAAGTGGGGCTGCACGATAGCTTTTTCAGCATCGGTGGTCACTCTTTATTGGCAATGCAATTACTCAATGAACTAAGAGCCCAGCTCTCGGTGGAGGTGAGCTTAAAGCAACTGTTTGCCAATCCTAGCGTATTTGAACTAAGCGAGATACAGGCTAACTCTCAGTCACAGTCCTCTTTACCAAGTCTACAACCTGCACCATCACAGCCTAGTTATCCTTTGTCATTTGCACAGCGGCGCTTATGGTTTGTTGACCAACTGCAAGGACACAGCAACCAATATAATCTACAGGGCATATTCCAATTACAAGGCAAGCTGAATGCTGAGGCCTTGGAGCAAGCCTTTATTGCTGTGGTTAGGCAACATCCAGTCTTGGCGTTTAATTACCATCAAAATGCGCAAGGAGAACCGCAGCAAAGCATTAACCTTGATGCTAGATTTACCCTGGTTAAGCACGACTGGACAGGTAAATCCGCTGAGCAACAAGCACATGCGTTAGAGCAGGCCATCGCAGAAGATTACGCAACTAGCTTCGATTTAAGTCGTGATTTAATGCTGCGCGCCATTCTTTATCAACAAGAGGGGATGCAGGCTACCCTTGTTATCACCTTACATCATATCGCAGCCGATGGTTGGTCTATTGCCTGTTTGAGTGAGGCTTTAGGACTGGCTTACAAAGCCGCGCTCAGCGGCAAAATCTTAGCATTGCAAGAGGTGCATTATGTTGATTATGTAATGTGGCAACAGCAGTTGGAGCAGAGTTCGCTATGGCAACAGGAGCTCGACTATTGGCGTAAGCAATTACAAGGTCTGCCCAAGGTGCATGAATTACCGCTTGATTACCGCAGAGAAGCAACAACCTCTGCGCGCGGCGCGTTAGTGATTGAGCCCATACCTGCAGCGCTGGTCAGTGCGCTTCGAGCGTATCAAACTCGTTCAGGGCAAACCTTATTCGTGTTACTACAAACGCTATTTTCCTTATGGTTAAGCCGCTTTTCTCAACAGCGCGACGTGGTTGTCGGGACGCCGGTATCAGGGCGTCACCTTAAAGCATTTGAAAGTATGATTGGTAACTTTATCAATACCTTAGTGCTTAGGAGCAAGTGGAGCGAAGACACCAGCTTTACTCAAGCGCTACAGCAAACCCAAGGCTTACTCAACGACGCGTTGCAACACCAACATATTCCCTTCGATGTGTTAGTGGATGAGCTAGACGTTGAACGCTCAAGCGCCCAGCATCCACTGCATCAAATCGTGTTTCGGGTAAATAACCAGGTAAATGAAAACCTTACACTAGAACAATTGGAAGTGACGCCGTGCCAAAGTAAAGTACGCGGTGCCAAATTAGATTTGGAAGTCGCAGTGATAGACGAGGGCGATGTACTCACCGTTGAATGGCTTTATGACAGCAATTTGTGGCACGAAGCGAGTGTGGTTAGTTTCCATCAGCAGTTTTGTTATGTGTTATCGCAGTGTCTTGCTGAGCCAAATATCCCGTTGTCAGCATTGTCATTGTGGCCCGCTGAGCAGCAGTTAGCGCTATTAAAACAGCAGCAAAGTGTTGCGGTAGAAGTGACAGAGCAACAGCCATGGGTGACTCAGTTTAGTCAGGTGGCTCTTCAGACCCCTCTACAGACTGCGGTGCGCATGGGAGAGTTCACTTGTAGTTATCTCACTTTAGAAAAATGCGCGAACCAACTTGCTAATAGCTTATTAGAAATGGCATTTGCCGAGCAAAGTCGCATTGCTATTTTACTGCCGTCTTCGAGTTACATGGTGGCCGCGGTGCTGGCAATATTAAAAGCGCGCCATACCTATGTGCCTATTCATCATGACACGCCAACCGATACCTTAGCCTACATCATGAATGATGCAGATATCGTATTGACGCTGGCGCTAAGTAAAGATGCCGAGCGTTTGATTGAAGCCAGTAGTGACTTTTTGTTGCTTGATGATTTGTTTGAAGCCGAGGGGAATTTTGCGTTTTACGATACCAGTTTGTTGGTAGATGAAGACGCTGCTGCATTTAAAGAGGCCGAGCTTGCCTATGTTATTTATACCTCAGGTTCAACTGGGCAGCCAAAAGGGGTGCCCATTAGTCATAGCAACCTCAATAATTATCTACGTTTTGCGTCTCAGCGTTACCTACCACAATCCGGCGATATAACCAAAGCAGTACTTAGTACACCGCTGGCGTTTGATGCGACGGTAACCGCCTTAGTGCCTATTTTAATGCGAGGCGGAGAGCTTGAGCTGCTCCCCACAGGCGCCGAATTGTTGCCTGCATTACATGAACAGATTTTTGCCGCGACGGAAGCTAAATTATTCAAGTTAACACCGGCTCACTTACGCGCGGTATTGGCATTAAGTGACGCACAAACTTATAGCAATATTGCTCACCGATTTGTGGTTGGCGGTGAAGGGCTGAGCGCAGCTTTGGTCAATAAGCTGATGGATAAGCTCCCTAATGCTCAGTGGATAAACGAATATGGCCCAACTGAGACAACAGTCGGCTGTAGTATCTATGCTGTAAGCCGTGAGTCGCGCCACTTGTTAGCGGGCCACGAAGAAGTGCCTATTGGCCATGCTATCGATAATATGACCCTTGCGGTAGTCGATGAGTTTGGTCAGCTGGCTTTACCTAATATGCCCGGAGAGCTTTGGCTTGCGGGAGAAGGGGTGTGTGAAGGTTATATTAATCTCGCGAGTGTGACGCAAGCACGCTTTGTTGATCAAGCGGTGCCTGCGTCTGGTACTTCAAGCATGCGTTGGTATCGCAGTGGCGACAAGGCAAAGTGGCAGGCGAATGCGCGCGCAGAGGCTGACTACCTTTGTTATTTGGGGCGGTTAGATGAGCAAGTCAAACTGCGCGGCTACCGTATTTCTCTTGTGGCAATCGCCCATCAAATCGACGCGTTGACGCAAGTAAAAAGCTGCGCTGTGAGTGTTGATGAAGCGCAAGAAAGCCTAGTGGCTCATGTGGTCTTACATGACGAGGCTAAGCTCACACTTGTGCAGTTGCGCCAAGCTTTATCGCAGTCGCTGCCTAGTTACATGTTACCTGCCGCGCTGGATGTCGTTGCTGATATTCCGCTGACTGCAAACGCAAAAGTAGACAAGCAAGCATTACAGTTAGCCTATCAGGCACAGGCGAAAAGCCAAGAGGCCGCTGAGATAATTGATGGGTCTAAGCTCACAGGTACACAGCGTTATTTACTTGAGTTATATCGTGAGCTACTGCCGAGTCAAGTAGAGAGTATTAACGACAGCTTCTTTGACTTAGGCGGGCATTCACTGCTTGCCATAAAAGTGATCAGCCGAGTGCGCAGTGAGCAGCAGCGAGATATCACCTTGCCACAACTCTTTGATGCGCCAAGTATTGCAGCGTTTGCTGAAGTGATAACCGCAAGTTCGATGATTGCGCACAGTAATACCATTGAGCCGGTATCAAGAGCCCAAGCGTTACCCCTTTCTTTTGCTCAGCAGCGTTTATGGTTAATCGACCAGTTACATGAGCAAAGTCTGCAATACCATATGCCAGCGAGCTATTGGTGTGAAGGTGCCTTAGATATTGACGCTTTAACGCAAGCGTTAAGCGCGATTGTTGCACGTCATGAAGTGCTCCGTACGGTCATCGTTCCTGCAAGTGGTGAGCACGGTGCTGTGCAGCAGGTTCGTGATCAAGTAGCCTGTCCTGTGGAATTAGTGGATTTGTCTGGGCTGAATAACGCAGAGCAACAGCTGCGTTGGCAAGCATTACAGCAGCAATCGCTCAGCAAGCCTTTTGATTTATGCCAAGACACTATGCTGCGCGTTATCTGTGTACAGTTTAGTCACAACCAATTTGGACTTTTGTTTAACATGCACCACATTGCCAGCGATGGTTGGTCAATGGCGCTGCTGGCGAAAGAATTTGTGGCGTTTTATCGGCACTTTAGTGAAACGCCAGCGTATCCCGTGCCAGAGCAATACGCTAAACCACTAGCGGTGCAGTATGCAGACTTTGCCTACTGGCAGCAAAAACAGCAAGATAGCTATCAGGCTGATCTTGCCTATTGGCAAACTCAGTTGCAGCAGTGTCCTGTTGTTCATGAATTACCGCTGGACTTTGAGCGACCACAAGTTCAGTCCCTTGATGGTGAGTGTATTCGCCATACCCTTACGACGTCGCAAGTTGAGGCGATAAAAGCGCATTGCCAAGCACAAGGGGTAACCTTGTATATGTGGCTGCAAAGTGCCTTTTCGCTGTTGATGCTTCGTCTTAGTCAAACGCAGGATATTGTCATTGGCTCGCCCATTGCCGGACGTGAGGTAAAAGAGTTAGAGGGATTACTGGGTTGCTTTGTGAATACCTTAGCTATTCGCACTCGCAAAGTGGGGTCGCCTTCATTTAACGATTGGCTAAGTGAGCAAAAGCAGGTGATTTTAGCGGCGTTTGCCCATCAGAGTTTACCCTTTGAACAACTTGTTGATGCCATTAATCCTCCGCGCAGCTTAGCGCATTCACCCGTGTTACAAATACTCTTTGCACTACAAAATAACGAACAAAGTGACTTCGAGCTACCTCATCTTAAAATCGAGCAACAGCTTGATCTTAAGCCTGCAATGAAGTTCGACTTAGAAGTCAATGCACAAGAATTTGGCAGTGAGATTGCAGTGCAGTGGAATTATGCCAAAGCCTTGTTTAAACACACTAGCGTGCAGGAGATGGTTGATGCTTTTGTAACCTTAATTGATGCTGCGCTCACAAGCCCTGAGCAAAGCGTAAATACCTTACCATTAGTCGATAGCAAAACACTCAGCGAGCTAACGTCTGCCACGCAAGCACAGCCGCAATCTCCTTGGTTTATCAGCGATAAAATACGAGACTTTGCTCAGCACCGGGCGCACCATAATGCTGTACGAGATATGACTGGCAAGCGGTTAAGTTTTGGCGAATTGGAGCTACAAAGTAACAAGCTAGCGCGTTACTTGATTGAGCAAGGCGTAACAGCAAAGTCGCAGGTAGCAATGAGCTTAGCGCCAAGCTGTGAGCAAGTTGTGGCACTGTTGGCAATCTTAAAAGTTGGGGCTATGTATGTGCCGCTTGACCCCAATGCACCGAGTCAGCGTCAGCACTATATATTGCGTGACAGTAAAGCGACTTGCCTTATCACCACCTCAGCGCTGCTTCCAAACAGCACAGTTCTCAGCTGCCGTGTGATGCTAATAGACATCGAGCAGGATTGGCAGAACATGCCTGTAGAGGCGCTTGCGCCATTAAGCGATATTGATGCGCCAGCTTATATGATTTATACCTCAGGCACCACGGGGCAACCCAAAGGCGTGATGATAAGCCATCGCAACTTGCACCTTTATCTTGAGCACGTGAGCCGCAGTTATGTCAAAAGCGATTTACATGAGAGTATTGTCAGCACACCTTTAGCATTTGATGCGACAGTAACGAGCTTATGGGGCGCGCTGGTTAATGGTCTTGGCGTTGTATTGTTAAGCGATGGCGGGCAGTTAATCACAGAGCTAAGTGAATGTTTAGCGCGCGATGAGGCGCTGCTGTTCAAGGTAACTCCAGCCCACTTGCAAGGCGTGCTGGCGCGATTACAACCGAGCAATGCTGCGCACCATATTGTGGTGGGGGGAGAAGCCCTATCTAGCAGCGTGGTAGCTCAAGTTGGGGCACTGGTGCCTCAGGCTCATTTTTACAATGAATATGGCCCAACAGAAGCAACGGTTGGGTGCTGTGTGTATCGCTGTAGCGGCCAAGATGCGGTTGCGCTTGCACAGCAATCACAGCGCTTTGTGCCAATTGGTAACGCCATTCAAGGCACTGATTTGGTGGTATTGGATCAGCATCAACAGCCTGTGCCTATGGGCATGCCCGGTGAGCTATACATCGCAGGCGATAATGTGGCTCAGGCGTATTTTGGGTTGCCTGAACTCAGCGCCAGTAGATTTGTGTCATTGTCTTTGAACAATGACTCACAGCGTTATTATCAGACGGGCGACCAAGTGCGCTGGCTGCTAGATGAAGAGGGTTGCCCTTGCATGCTGCAATTTATTGGTCGTCGAGACAATCAAATTAAGCTGCGTGGTTATCGCATTGAGCTTGATGAGATCGCAGCCCAGCTTGAGCAACTAGATGCAGTGCAACAAGCACATGTGTTACTCAACGAAAGTAAAGATAACTTACTGGCCTGTATGGTGCTAACTACGCCATCGCACAGTGATGCCATCTGTGAGCTTGAACAAGCGCTACACACTCAGGTTTTAACCTCGTTAGCAGAGGTCCTGCCAAGTTATATGTTGCCTTACAAACTGTATGCTCTAGCCGCTATGCCGCTTACCAATAACGGCAAAGTAGACGCAGGAGCACTTGCACAACTGGTGCAGTCGCAACAGACGCAAGCGCTTACAGCACCTTTAGCTCCCATGACTGAACTACAAACGCTACTGGCAGAAGTTTTTGCTCAAGTGCTCAATACCCAAGTTCGAGATATTAACAGTAACTTTTTTGAATTAGGGGGGCACTCTTTATCAGCAAGCCAAGCGGTTGCCTTAATTGAACAGGCGCTTGAGGTGCCCATCACCTTGAAAATATTGTTCGAGCGGCCAAGCGTAAGCGCACTTGCAACTTGGTGTGAGATCCATCGTGCAGCCAAAGCGGCGGACGTAAACGGTCAGTCTGAGGAGATGTTTTTGTGATGAATGAACAGCAAAGACAGATAGAGGCATTGATCGCAGAAGCATTAGCAGCTGGCGTGACCTTGTATGAAAAAAACGGTGGCTTGGCATTTAAGCAAACCGCTGGATTTCCTCCACAGTTAAAACAGCAAGTAGTTGAATATAAATCAGAGATCATTGCTTACTTTCAGCAGCAAAGCCGTGATATGGCGAAATCTTCACCGCATATTATCGCGCAGCCAAATGCGGGGAAGGACTTACCGCTGAGCTTTGCACAAGAGGGACTTTGGTTTATAGAGCAGTTGCAAGGCAGCAAACAGTATTATATGCCCGCCGAGTTTTTGTTACGCGGCGAGCTTAGTATTCCCGCAATGCGTAGCGCTGTGCAAGATGTGGTGCTACGCCACGACATACTGCGCGCTAGGTTTGTAAAAAATGAACAAGATGGCCAACCCCAGCTGCAAATAACGGATGATATTAGTGCGCCGTTCGAGTGGCTTGATGCCAGTGTAGCAGCTGAGGAGACAAGGCAAGCCTACATTGCTTCGCGCATCGCAGCACATCAAAACAAGCCTTTTGACTTGGCTCATGATTGTTTGCTTCGCGTGCTGGTGGTGAGTGATGGCGATGAACATCACCTTGCATTTAATATGCATCATATTGTCTCTGATGGGGCTTCAATGGCGCTACTTGCACAAGAGATAGAAGCTGGCTATCGCAAACACATAGGCGCACCTTATACGCCGCTTGTAACTATGCAGGTGCAATATAGTGATTTTAGCCAGTGGCAGCGAGCACAGCTAACGCCAGAGCGCATCGAAGCACCACTGGCGCAACTAAAACAGCAATTTAGCGAATTAGCGCCGTTGCAGTCATTGCCTTGTGATTTTGTTCGTCCTGCGATTCAGTCATTAACAGGGAAAGTATATCGCCAAGCGCTTGATACGTCGTTATTTGCGGCGATTTCGACACAAGCGAAGTCGCTCCAACTGACCCCCTTTATGTGGCTGCTCAATACCTTTATGTTGTTTATCGCAAGGCTTATGCAATCGCAGCAGGTAGTTGTTGGCACGCCAGAGCTTGGCCGTCATCACCCTGAATTAACGCCGTTAATTGGCTTGTTCGTTAATACCCTCGTGATGCAAGCAAAGCTCGAAAGTGATATGCCATTTAGCCAATGGTTGCAGCAACAAAAAGCCCTCAACCTAGCGGCGTTTGAATATCGCGATATTCCTTTTGATAAAGTGGTTGAAGCGATTGGCGCTCCAAGAGATTTAAGTCACCACCCGCTAGTACAAATATTATTTACACTGGAAACCCGTAATGAGCGCGCTTTTACACTTCCGGGGTTATCGGTTCAAGAAGTGCAAAAAAAGCAGGCGGACAGCACTCCAGTAAAGTGCGACTTAGAACTCAATGCGGTGATTGATGAGCAGGCACTTTATTTACATTGGAAGTTTGATGGTCATCTTTACACTGAAGAGACCATCAAACATTGGGCGGATTGCTTTTATACGCTGCTTCAGGCGTGTGTTACAGCGCCTCATACCGCCGTTGGTGAACTTGCGTTACTGAGTCAAAAACAGCAGCAAGCTTTAATAACGGGTGCGCAATGCCATGGGGCAACTTGGCCTAAGCAAGACACTATCACCAGCTTATTCACGCGCTATGTCGAGCGCTTTGCCACACATACCGCCGTGCAAGATAGCACGACTGTGCTGAGTTATCGTGAGCTCAATACCCGAGTCGATGCGCTGGCGATAATGCTGTTACAGAAAGGGGTCACGCCACGAACCATGTTGGTGGTGAGTGTATCACGTAGCATTGAGATGATAGTGACCTTGCTGGCAGTGCTTAGAGTGGGTGCCGCCTACGTGCCAGTAGATCCCGACTACCCGCAAGAACGCATTGAATATATTTTGGAAGACGTGCAAAGCCCATGGCTGCTTTGTGATAACGCCACGCAGGCACAGTTTAGTCAGCTCTCATACCAGCTAATTAATGTGTCACAGGCAGAACGTCAGGTCAGCCGCGAAGCTCTCAAGCAGCTTGATGCTATTCAGATTGAGCCGCAAGATTTGGCTTATATTATCTATACCTCTGGCACTACAGGGCGACCAAAAGGCGTACAAATTGAGCACCGTCATGTGGTGCGGTTACTCCATGTTGAGCCCAACTTATTCGATTTTAATGAGCAAGATGTTTGGACCTTGTTTCATTCCTTCTGCTTTGATTTCTCTGTGTGGGAAATGTATGGCGCGTTACTCTTTGGTGGTCGTCTTGTGGTTGTGGATAAAGCCACTGCGCAAGACACCCAAGCTTTTGCTCAGCTGTTGGTTGATGCCCAGGTTACGGTCTTAAATCAAACACCAAGTGCGTTTTACGCGCTACAAGCCACGCTACTCAATGACAGTCACTTGGCGAGTGAATGTGCAGTGCGGTACGTAATTTTTGGTGGTGAAGCGCTACAGCCGAGTAAGCTACAACCTTGGGCACAGCAGTTACCAAATTGCCAGTTAATCAATATGTATGGCATTACTGAAACCACGGTACATGTTACGTTTAAAGCGCTGGAGCCTGCGGATCTGACGCTCGGCACCAGTAATATAGGTCGTGCTATTCCGACCACCAGCTGCTATGTACTTGATGACAAGCAAAGGCTCTTGCCGCAAGGTGCCGTGGGCGAGTTGTACGTAGGGGGCGAGGGGGTTTGTCGGGGGTATTGGCAACGTGACGAATTAAACGCAACTCGCTTTATTCAAAACCCATTTAGTGCAGCACCTGATCAGCGGCTATATCGCTCGGGCGATCTCGTGCGGCTAATGGCCAGCGGTGAGCTGAGCTACGTTGGCCGAATTGACGACCAAGTAAAGGTTCGGGGTTATCGTATTGAATTAGGCGAAATTGAAAACCAGTTGCGCCATCATCCCGAAGTGGCTGAGGTCACTGTGCTGTTAAATCGGCAAGACCCAGAAAATGTCTGGATTTGCGCCTTTGTGGTGTTACACAAACAGGTCGAGTTCGACGACATCACTTTAGTCATGCAGCAGTTTTTAAAACAAAATTTACCCGACCATATGTTGCCTGCCAAAGTGCAAGCGGTGGCAGCCATGCCACTGACCAGCAATGGCAAAGTAGATAAAAAAGCACTATTGCAGCAACTTGATACAAGCGTTAACGAAAACACTTATGAAGCACCGATTGGCGAGCTTGAAACCCAACTTGCAAGCTATTTTTCCGAGATACTGCAGCGCGAGTCAGTTGGTCGCTATGACGACTTTTTTAGACTCGGCGGACACTCGCTACTTGCTGCAAAACTGGCAAATCATATTCGCAAAACGCTGCAAATTGAGTTACCGCTGCAAGCGATTTTTACGCACCCTACAGTACAAGGTTTAGCGGCTGCACTTGAAAAGCAAGACACGCAGCTAAGTACTATTGCTGTGGTGGATAAAACCAATGGTGTAGCGTTGTCTTTTGCTCAGCAGCGTTTATGGACATTAGATCAAATGCAGCAGGGCAGCCAGCAATATCAAATTCAAGCGTTATTGGCGTTTTCAGGAAAGCTTGATCTGAGCGCATTCGAGCAAAGTTGGCAAAAGGTGCTGTCACGGCATCAGGTTTTGCACTCGGCTATTACCAACACCAACGGTCAGCCTAAACAGTACCTTGTGGCTTTGCCTGAGCATTTTGTTACGCTTATTGACGTCTCCACACAATCGCCGCTGTGGCAAAACTTGCTTTGGCAGCGTGCGGTACGAGACGACCAAGCGCAGGGTTTTGATCTTAGTAAAGATCTAATGATCCGTGCAACTCTGGTTCGATTCTCATCAGGCTATCATCGTCTTATCGTCAATATGCACCATATTGCTAGTGATGCTCAGTCTATTGAAGTATTAATGCGAGAGCTCACACAGTTTTATGCCCATTACACCCAAGGCTGTGAACTTGCCCATGACTTGATTGCGCCACCTGAGGTGCAATACGCGGATTATGCCCATTGGCATCGAGCACAGTGCCAAGGCGCGCAGCAAAGTGCAGACATGGCATTTTGGTCTGCGCACCTTGATGGTGCGCCGCCACTACATCAATTACCGCTCGATACGCCGCGTGGGCAGGCCGTGAACAATAGCGCGCAAGCATTTACTGAGCAGCTAAGCGTTGAAACATGGCAACGGCTACAACAGTTTTGTCAGCGTTTGGGAATAACCCCGTTTATTTGGTTGCATAGCGCGTATGCGGTGATGCTTGCTAAGTTTAGCCAAGTGGATGATATTGTGATTGGTGCGCCATTTTCAGGGCGGCATCACCCACAAGTGGAGCAGTTGATTGGCTTTTTCGTCAATGCCTTGCCAATTCGCGTGAAGGTCGATTGGCAGCAGAGTTTCAGCCAACTACTCGATATACAAAAAGAGCAGATTGAGCAAGTACATCAACATCAATCACTCCCCTTTGAGCAGCTCATTGACCATCTTGGTGTTAGCCGAGAGCTAAGTCACCAAAGTGTTTTCCAGTTGAGTTTTGCGTTTAATCCCGAGCCACAGCACACACCAGAGTTTGTGGGGCTCAGCACGGAAGTTTTAGCGTCGGAAAACGCGCGTGCCAAGTTTGATCTAGAGCTCAGCGCAACAGTAAATGGGCAAGGGTTGAGATTGCACTGGCTATACAACAGTGGATTATTTGAAAGAGAAAGCGTAGCTAGCATTGCAGAGTGTTTTAATGCCGTGATAGTGCAATTACTCGCGCAACCTGAGTGCCCGCTTGCGGATATAAAACTTTGCAAGGAGCAGCCGCTAGAGAATCATGCGATTTCAGGCAAATCAGCGCCGGAACATTTCGAGCAGTCAGTGCTTGAGCAAATTGAGCGACATATGGCAGAGCCTGCACAAGCTGAGCGGCTCGCAGTAATTGACACAAACTCAAATCAAACCTTGAGTTATGGTGAGCTTAATGAAAGAGCCAAGGCATTGGCGGCGCTGTTATTAAGCGAAGGGCTGCAACCAGAGCAGTCTGTGCTTGTTGCGATGACGGGTAGCGCAGATCTCATTGTGGCGATGTTGGCTGTGTTAAAAGCGGGTGGATGTTATGTACCTGTTGACCCTCATTACCCTCAAGCGCGAGTCAATTACATCGCTAAAGACAGCAGCGCTGCGCTGGTTTTAACAAAGTGTGAGTTTGCCGCTCGCTTTGAGGTAGCAGAGTTAGATGATAACGACATTGAGGCTGAATATCGCTCCCCACATGTTATGTGTGTTGATAACGCCAACGTGCAAGCGCGCCTTGCGACAATATCACTACCTCAGCAGTTTCCAAAAGTTAAAGCGGAGCAGCTGGCCTATGTGATTTATACCTCAGGCACAACAGGTAATCCTAAAGGCGTGATGATAGCCCATCAAGGGTTGGCGAATTTATGTGGTTGGCATCAGCGAGCCTTTGCGGTGGATGATCATAGCGTAGCGAGTCAAACCGCCAACCCGGCCTTTGACGCGGCAACATGGGAAATTTGGCCTTATTTATGTGCTGGCGCGAGCCTCGTGTGTGTGACAAAAGCGGTGCTACAGTCACCGGCCGAATTAACAGCCTGTTTCAATACACACCAAGTCACGCATAGTTTTATTGCAACGCCAATCGCTCAAGCGCTGCTCACTGAGTCTTTGTTTAATCCACAAAGCTTGCGTTATTTATTGGTTGGCGGCGATAAACTTGGTGCACTGCAAGCAAAAGAGTACGGATTTACCCTAGTCAATAACTATGGACCCACCGAAGCCTCGGTGGTCGCGACTTCAGGTGTGGTTGAGTTTGACGGAAAGGTGCCAGATATCGGCTTGCCCGTCGACAATAGCCAGCTATTTATTTTAGACCCACAGCTGCGAGCTGTGCCACCGGGGATGATTGGGGAGTTATATATAACCGGAGCGGGACTTGCTAGAGGGTATTTACATCAACCACAGCTTAGTGCTGAGCGTTTTATTGAGCTACAAGTCTCTCCCTCGCACACGGTGCGAGCCTATAAAACGGGAGATTTGGTTCGCCTGCTTAGCAGCGGCCGTATCGCCTATATGGGTCGTAACGATGGACAAGTAAAACTGCGAGGGTATCGTATTGAACTGGCCGAAATTGAACAGCAAATTGGGCTGCTATCGAGCGTACAAGAATGTGCGGTTCAGATAACCACAAGCGCGTCAGGGCAGCCACAGTTGCAGGCATTTGTGGTAACAACAACTGAGCCTCAAGTGCTTCAAGCCCAGCTAAAGGAAAGACTACCAAGTTATATGGTGCCAGAGCATTTTGTCATGCTCGCAAGGCTACCTTTGACACCGCATGGCAAGGTTGACCATCGTGCCTTGGCAACACTTGGTAAAACTCAACAGATTATCACGGTAACCGAGCAGAGCGCGGTCACACCACAGGCTAACAGCGTCGTAGCTCAGTTACTGGCGATTTATCGGCAGGTATTAAATACGCCATCCATGACCGCTGAAGACGACTATTTTGCTTTAGGCGGCGACTCTATTTTGAGTATTCAAATCGCCAGTAAAGCCAAAGCACTCAAGTTACCAGTGAGTGCTACCGACGTGTTTACTTACCCCAGTGTTTCGTCGCTTGCTGCAAGACTTGTCCAGCAAGATATTCTGGTGCCGATAGGTAAAGAAAGGCAGCCATTGGTTGGTCAACTCGATAAATTACCAATTCAGCATTGGTTTTTTGCTCAGCAATTTGCCAAACCCAGTCACTGGGATCAAAGCGTGTTGGTGAGTGTAGATAAATTCGTTACACCAGTGCAGCTTATGGAAGTTGTAAAATATCTGTTCACCCAGCATGACGCGCTACGTTTGGTGGTTGCGGATGAAAATACCCTATTTGTACGTGATGGTATTGATATTCAAAAGGTATTTACGGCGCATACGCTTGAGCGTGACGCATGGCAAGCTGAGCTGAGCGAGTTCAGTGAACAAGTGCAGCAAGGTTTTGCGTTTACTGGCACACCACTGTTTAAAGCGGTGTTATTTGTTACGCCTGACGGCGAAGCCAACAATCGCTTGCTGTTTAGCGCACATCACTTGCTAGTGGATGGTGTCTCTTGGCGTGTGTTACTTGAAGATGTGAGCCAGCTATTACAGCAGCAAACAAACAATGTACCGCTGGAGCTTCCAGCCACAAGTGCAAACTTAGCAGAACTTGCAGACTTTTATCGTGAACTTGCATCTAATGAGCGTGATTTGCGTAAATGGCAGAAGGTGGCTGCGCTGGCTGAAAGCTCACACTTATTGGGCCTAAAAGATACAAGCGCGACTCCAACCATAGCCAAAGCTCGCCACACGTTATCAGCATCGCACACCCGTGCATTATTGGGATCTGCCAACACCAGTTATGGTACGACGGCGCAAGCACTGCTGCTCAGTGCACTTGCCTGGTGTGCGCAAAAGTGTGGTGCAGGCAGTGAAGTGATCATGCTAGAAGGGCATGGTCGCGAGTTGCTGACCGAGGCACTGGATAGCAGCCGAACCATTGGCTGGTTAACGGCGCTCTATCCAATGCCGTTATTTAGTAATGGCAGCCGCTTGCATGATGTGATTTGTAGTATCAAGGCAAAGCTTGAAAGGAGCGCTAAAGTCGCCAGTAGTTATGGTGCAGCGCGGTATTTACACCCAGAGCCAAACGTTCGCTCATCGCTTGAGATTGATACCCGAGACTTACTGTTTTTCAACTATTTAGGCCAGCTAGATACAGTTATTGAGCAGCAAGGTTTGCTGGGAGATGCTAGTGAGTCGACAGGCACTTTGGTTGCAGAGTCAAATCTCAGTTACTTTGGAGCGCAGCTAACAGCGGCGGTCGTGGATGGTAAACTGGCGTTAACGTTAGAGTTTGACAGCCAGCGCTTGGCATCTGAAGCAGCGGAACGATTAAGTAAAGAGATACTCGAAAGTCTAATTCAGGTCATCGAGCATTGCCAATCCCAGCCTCAACGTCATTACACAGTCAGTGACTTTGCACTTCTCAGCGGCATTTCTGAACGGCAGTTACAGCGCATACTTGGGCAATTTGACGAGGAAGTTGAGGATATTTACCCTCTAACTGGTTTGCAACAAGGCATGTGGTTCCACAGTCAAACGGCACGTGAGACGCACACTCAAAGCACGCTACCTTACGTCGAGCAAACCAGCTTATTGCTACAAGGTTGTGTGGATATTGAGGCGTTGAGTTACGCTTGGCAGCAATTGATTAAGCAGCACAGCATATTACGCTCGGCATTTATAGACGTTGCTGGCGAGCCGCTGCAAGTGGTCTGTAAACATGCCGATGTACCTCTGACGCTGGTGCACAGTGATGCTATTGCAGAAGAACAATCGTACATGGTGAATTCACAGGCCGCGGTGGAGCTTGCCGAGCCGCTTAGGCTTTCACAAGCGCCTTGTATGCGATTGAGGTTAATTGCTTTTGAGGATGGCAATGTTGGGGTGGTTTGGACTTATCATCATCTCATCATGGATGGCTGGTCATTACCGATATTATTTGCTGAATTAGTGGCATTTTATCAAGCTCGTTGCCAAGGTGAGTTACGCCCCATTGTGGTAGATAATTTCCGCGATCATATCGAATATTTGCATACGCATGTTGACCGCGACGAAGCGTTTTGGCGGGAGTATTTGGGTGGAGTTACCACGCCCACATTACTCAGCGAAAAGGTACTTCACACTGAAAATCGCACTGAAAATAAAGCGGCTGGTGTTAAAGAAATTAGTGTGACTTTACCGCAATCGCTGCAAGATGCCGTGACTCGCTTTACGAGCGAGCAAGGACTTACCGTCAATCAGTTTATCCAAGGGCTCTGGGCGTATTGGGTGGCAAATTGCTGCAACGAACCGTATGCCTTATTTGGTCAAACCATCGCGGGCAGACCTACAGCGCTTAGTAGAATGGCGCAGCGCGTTGGCTTGTATATCAATACGCAAGCGGTCCATGTAACGATAGATCAAAATGCGCGTGTGAAAGATTACCTGCAAGCAGTGAAGTCGCAGCTTACGGCATTAACGCAGCACCCGCATACACCACTGACACAAGTTCATCAATGGTCGGGTATTGAAAACGACAGTCCATTGTTTGATTGCTTGTATGTTTTTGAAAATTATCCGCAAGATCCGTTACAAAATAGCGCTGCGCTGCCATTTATCGCAACAACCTTAAGTGAAGTTGACGAAACACACTATCCATTGACCTTTGTGGTCGGCGTAGGGGCGGGTTTATCGCTCACGTTGAGCTATCAGCAGCAATGCTTTGATGAAGTGTTTATCGAGCAAAGCCTTGCGGCGATGCAGCAGCTGATGTTAGCTGCGACACAACAGCCTGAGCAAACACTCGGAAAATTGTCTTGGCAGCCTCAACACGCGCAGTACAGCAAGGCATTACCTCTGCCTACTTTTTCACTGACGCAAGCGGCGAAATATCAAACGCCAAATTTACCTATTCAGCATTTATTTGCTCAAGTTGCTGCTGAATTTCCTGAGCATATTGCTATTCGTGAATATAGTACCGCCTCTGGGGAGGCTCGCTGTTATCAATATTCACAGCTGGATAAAGACGCCAATCAGCTCGCCCATTACCTTGCATCACGATTAGAGCTAAGTACAGCCCCCGTTATTATTGGCCTGTGTCTAGAGGCGGATTACCAGCTTATTGTGGCTATGCTTGCGGTGCTTAAATTGGGTGCGGCTTATCTACCAATTGCACCAACACTACCCGAGTCTCGACGTCGTTTGCTGTTGCAAAATGCCAATGCAGCCATGCTGATTACTAAAACAGAATATTGGCAGGGTAGCTCGGAGCTGGTGGTGCCTCAAGTCGATTTAGATAGTATTCAGGGCGCTTTGGCCGAGCAGCCTAGTCGTTGCTTTACTGCGCCATGCCAGATTGACGACCTCTGTTATGTAATTTACACCTCGGGCACCACGGGCATGCCAAAAGGGGTGATGGTGGAGCATGCCAGTGTCGTTAATTATGTGCAGGCATTAGCCTCGCAATATGCGATTACACCCAGCGACAATTATCTGCAATTTGCTAGCATGAGCTTTGATGTGTTTGCCGAAGAAGTTTTTTGTACTTTACTTCGTGGTGCAACCTTGGTGATGGCACCGACAGACGACATATTGGATCCCAACAAGCTGGCACAATTAAGCCAAGATGCCGAGTTAACACTGATGAGTTTACCAACGGCGTATTGGCATCAACTTGCAGCGACTTCAGTCACCTTGCCAAGCTCGCTGAGGATCATCACCATAGGAGGCGAGCAAATGCAGATTGCCGCGCTCACCGAATGGCAGCAGCGCTACGGCGACCGTATTCGAATTATGAATGCCTATGGCCCGACCGAAGCGACTATTTCGGCAACGCTTAATGATGTCACGCACTTCAGCGGTGCACGCGTGCCAATCGGTCAGCCCGTCGAGGGTTTGTCTTTATATTTACTTGATGAACAGCTCCGAGCGGTGGTCACCGGTGTGGAAGGCGATTTATACATTGCGGGTATTGGCCTTGCCAGAGGTTACCTCAATGACGAAGAAAAGACGCAGCAGGCCTTTATTATTGAGCCAAATAGCGGCCAGCGACTTTATAAAACTGGCGATCGCGCTTGCTGCTTAGCCTCAAATGAATTGCTGTATCTAGGCCGTGGTGATGACCAAGTTAAAGTGCGCGGTTACCGCATCGAATTGGGTGAGATTGAACGGCAACTTCAGCTGCTAGACGAGGTTGCTGCTTGTGCTGTGGTGGTGCGTGAAGATAGCAGTAACAACGCGCAATTGGTGGCATTTGTGCAGCCAGCGCAGCATACGGAAGTGAGTGATGCAGCTCTGCGAGCGCAGTTACGCGCAGTACTACCCGCTTACATGGTCCCTGAGTTGTTCCAATCAATTAGCCAGCTTCCGCTGACAACGAACGGCAAAGTCGATCGCAAACAGCTCATTGCGCTGGCCAGATCATACACTTCGCCTCAATCCTTGCGGCAAGAGGCTAAGCAGGAAAGGCTCACACCACTACAAACTCAATTAGCGCAGCAGTTTTCCTGTCGTTTGCAAGTGGATGGCGTGTGCCTTGACGATAACTTCTTTAATTTAGGTGGTCATTCGCTATTAGCGATGCGTTTAGTGGGTGATATTAATCAGCACCTACAACTCAATTTGCCGCTGTCGGCACTGTTTGAGCATCCAACCGTGCGTAGGCTCAGTCAGTATGTTCAAGCATTGAGAGATGGTCTTAGCGAACGCGATGGCAAACCCCAATCGCTTGAAACCTTAGTGTGTTTGCAAGAGGGGGAGCTTGGTTTTACACCAGTGGTGTTGATTGCGGGTGCGGGAGGTTGGCTTATGGCATTTCATGCGTTAGTGAATGGGCTTGATAGCCGTATACCCGTTTATGGCTTGCAGCCAGAGGCGCTCGCCGAGGAACCGGAGACGCTAACTTCTATTGGCCGCACCGCAGAGTATTACTTGAATGTGTTAGCAGGCGCTGAACTTGGTGAACAAGTACATTTGGTCGGACATTCTTTTGGTAGCTTTATTGCCTATCAACTTGCCACTTTACTTGAGCAACAAAGTCGAATTGGCTGCTCGGTAACTGTGATTGATACGCCTGTACCAAGCAGCCCAGCGCTTAACTTGGATGAAGCACAAATCGCACAAATGATGCTGGATAATCTAATAGCGTTTTTTCGCCTTAATGTCTCTGATGCTGAAATCAATGCCTATAAGCAAGGTGATGCTTCAGCACGCATTGCTTATCTCAATCGTTGGATACACCAAGCTGGATTTAATTTTAGTGATGCGCATCTACGCCACTTTCAGCAAGTTTTTAGTGCCCAACTGCGAGCAAACATTGAGATGCCGTCTATGCTTAGCGACACCCCAATCTGCGTTGTAAAAACACAGCAAACACAAGAATTTGAAGGCCGTCCTGTGAATAAAGACATGGGATGGAAACCATTTAGTCACTCTCTCTCTTGTTATGAAGTCAAAGGAGATCATTTGTCCTGCCTGCAAGCCGAGCAAGTGGGGCAGTTGGTTAACATAATTGAGCGCAACTATGTGTTGCACTAGCAAAAGTACTTACTTTTAAGGATGGGAAAACAATGGATCACGCACTTTCTTTGGAATTGGATCCGACAACGATTGCAGCAGACTCTCGGATACATGACTTATCTGAGGTTAAACAAAGCGGCATGGCATGGGTGAAAAACCACGTTCAAGAGGTGAATAACTGGGTTGAGCGAGATGGTTTTGCGTTGCTTCGTGGCTTAAATATTGTGAGCACGAATCAGTTTAGCGCCATACTTGAGACCTTGTTTGGTGAGCGTTTAAGCCAGTATGTTTATCGCTCTTCACCACGAACGGCACTGAACAACAATATTTACACCACCACAGAATATCATGCCGATCAAGTGATCCTGCAGCATAACGAAAATGCTTACTCCAATGTTTGGCCGATGCGAATGGGCTTTTTTTGTGTGATCCCAGCAACTACGGGTGGGTGCACACCACTTGCCGACAGCCGTGAAGTATATCGTCGTATTCCCGGTGAATTAAGAGATAAGTTTGAGCGTTTAGGTGTGCAGTACGTGCGTAACTACGGTGATATTGACCTACCTTGGCAAGAGGTTTTTCAGACCGAGAGTAAAGCCGAGGTTGAGCAATATTGCCGACAAAATGAAATCGAATTTACTTGGCTTGATGATAAAAGGCTACAAACCAAGCAATGGCGTCCGGCGGTCATGCGCCATCCAAAAAGTGGTGAAAAGGTATGGTTTAATCAAGCTCACTTGTTCCACTGCTCGAGCCTAGATAATCAACTCAGTGCACAAATGCGTGACAGTATCGGCAGTGAATTTTTACCTCGTAACGCCTTTTTTGGTGATGGTAGCGAAATAAGTGACCAAGACATCAAGCTCATCAATCAGGTTTATCAAGACCTCAGTTTTGCTTACCCATGGCAAAGAAACGATATTTTGCTGCTGGATAATATGCTGTTTACTCATGGTAGAGAGGCCTACACAGGCACTCGTAAAGTACTAGTTGGCATGGCAAATATCGCGTCAGCATAACTAGTTGGTACTCATTCCGATGAAAGTCGGGCAACAACATTTGTTAGTGGTTACGTGGTTGGCAATGTAAGGAATTTGAACAATGAAATGGCTAATACAACTACGGCTAAGAATGATGATGCTATTTTGCATCACCTTAGCACTGGCTTCTTGTTTGCAGAAAAAGAGCGTCGCAGATAATCACACCATTATGCCGAATCAATTAGAGATGATAGCGACGGTGGTGAATGAATACTGCGATGCCAACCTATTCTTTGGCACGGTTTATATCACCTCGGTTGATAAGGTGGTGTACCAGTCCAACTGCGGACCACAGAACATGCAATATGATGTTGATAACAGTGTTAAGTCTAAGTATCGCATCGGTTCCAATACCAAAGCATTTTCGGCTGCTATTTTAATGAAGATGTTAGATGGTAAGGACTTGCGGCAGGAAACCATTGGCGCTCACTTGCCTTGGTACCCAGATAACCAATGTGCGGATGTTTCGCTGCATCATTTGCTTACCATGTCATCAGGGATCAATAACTACAGCGATAATGAAGCCGTATACGATAACTACGGTTGGCGGCCTTATTTATACAACTCGAGTCTAGATCTTAACGGTCCGGAAGATTTTAGTAATCGTTTTTGCACCTGTAGTGCTGAAGCGGGGCAAAATGGTACACCGTCATTTACGCCCGGCAGCAAGTATGAATACAGCAACTGTAACTACTATCTCATCGGTAATATCATCGAGCAGTTAGCGGCTGGCAAACAAGGCAATATTGGTCGTGAGTATTGGTTTGCCAATATCGTTCAAGAGCAAATTCTAAATCCGCTTAGCATGACGGACAGCGGCTCTTACAGTGCGATTGGTGTCTATTCAAATATGACCACAGGTTATATTTATAATCAAAACCAATACTTACCCCTTGCGAATGGCCGTCCACCAGCTACAGGAGGCCCTGCACCTTATGAAGATATTTTAGTGAATCCATATAGCAACCCTTTGGTACTGTATTCCGCTGGAGATTTATATTCCACAGTGGAGGACATGCATAAGTGGGATCAAGGCTTGTATGGCACTCAAATCTTAAATGATACCCAGAAACTAGCGGCCTTTGCTCCCTACTCTAACACTGGTAGCAGCGACGAGTGTGAATACTATGGCTATGGTTGGTTTGTGACTTATGTCGACCCAAACCAGTACGGCAAAGTGGCAAATTGCCCCGAAAACCCAGCCGATGCAAATCTCAGAATGTATGAAAAATTCTTACAGTACTCTGGTAGTTACCCCTATTCATGGGTGACCAGTTTCACCCGTTTACTGGAACGAGATCAAAGCATCATGGTGTTTAGCAACTATGTGAAAGAGGGGATTGAGTCAGATTGTATCGCCAAGGAGATCCGCAACATTATCTTCTATAGTGACAAACACCGTACCGAGCAATGCCAGCAAGATTTGAATCAGGCATAACGCGGTAGGGAAAAATACCGAGCTTTCGCGCTCGGTTAAACAAATTAATAGAACGCCTGCAGTAGGTGGCAACGTTTCGCTCAGTTGTATTTGTGACACTGTGCAGATCCTTGGTTGTTCTTAGGTTTACTTCTTCATCATGGATGAAGGCGGTAAAGCTCAGAGTTGAATAAGTGCAACTTGTTTGATTTTGGGTACTAGGGCAAGTGCCAACATGGTGCTTGATGAGTTCGACAACTGTTTAAATAAATCATAGAGGATGAATTATGGCAGTGACAAAAACAGCGAAGGATGACAAGGCGAGCGATGCTCCAGAACAACAGGAATCACAACTTGTTGCTGATGAAGACAGAGCAGCCGTTGCTCAGCTGATTGTCGACAAATACACAAAATGGTCGTTTGGCTCTGGGTTTATTCCCGTTCCTGCGGTTGATTTAGTGGCGTTGACAGGGATCCAAATGAAGATGATAGGCGAAGTAGCAAAAGTCTATGGTCAATCATATGGTGACAACAAGCTGCGTGGCACAGTAAGCGCGTTGATCGGCGGCTCTTTTCCACAAACCTTAGGGGGCGCGGGACTAAGCAGCTTTTTGAAGGCGGTTCCTGTACTTGGCACGTTAAGCGCAATCGCATTTATGCCAGTTGTGTCTGCGGCATCAACACACGCAGTAGGCGCAACTTTTGTTCGACACTTTGAAAATGGCGGCACGCTGATAGACCTGAATCTAGCAAGTATGAAAGGGGATATCGCAGACATCGCAGCTAAGTATCGTGCAAATAAAGGGAATGCGGACGCAACAGCTACAGCGGAAAAAGCCACAGTATAACCGATACTGGCTGACATAAACCGGCAGGCAACTGCTGGTTTATTCTTCGCACCGAATTTATCAACAACTTGGAGAAAATTATGCTTATCGCTTTATATTTAGTGTTATGCATTTTAACTGGTTATTGGGGACGAAACACCTTTGCAGGGCCCGTGGGCTTCTTTTTAATTTCGTTAATGTTTACGCCTATTGTTGGCTTGATCATTTTACTCGTTGGGCAAAAGCGCAAGCCCACAGAGGTGAATGACGAGGAATGAGAGCTTGCTGGTAAAACTGAACGATTTATAAATATAACTTAATGTTTTAATGCAGTATTTATTTAAATCCAACAGGCAGTTTTGATTTTTAGGGACTATGCTAAGTAGCATGCGCGGGCAGTAGCCCAATAACAATAAAAGATAATAACAATGGTATTGTACGAATTAATTCGCCGACATATTCAGATAAAGAAAAGGACCTTTATTGCACTGGGGTGCATTTCTGGTTTGGCCAATGCGTTGGTGCTTGCGCTGATCAACAACGTAGCAGCCAATATCTCTGATATTAATAAAGAAAATCATATTCTTTACTACTTGGTGCTATTTACACTGACGATTGCAATATATGGTTTCACTCAGCAAAGACTGATGACTAAAGCCGCGCAAATGGTGGAGCGTGCTATAGACAAATTGAGAGTCGATCTGTTTGAAAGCATTCGTCATACCGAGCTGTCAACGCTAGAGAAAATCGGCAAAGAGCGGATCTTTAATACCATCAGCAAAGAGCTACAGACCATATCTCAATCGGCGCAGCTGTTTGTGATCATTGGTCAATCCATCAGTTTGGTGTTTTTCACATCTCTCTATATTGCCTGGCACTCTTTTGTGGCGTTTATGGTTATCTCGACACTGATTTTGGTCGGCGCCAGTATTCATCGTTTACGTGCCAATGAAATCCAGCGCAACATGCGCATTTCTTTTGAAAGCGAAAACCAGCTTATTCAACGCTTGTCTGATTTGCTCGATGGCTTTAAAGAAGTAAAGCTCAGTGAGCCAAGAGCGGAAGATTTAGAACATGAATATCGTCGCGATTCGAATCGTGCAAGGCGTGCAAAAACCAAAACCCAAACCTTGTTTGCGACCGACTTTATTCTGTCGCAAATCACCTTTTTCGCAGCGACAGGCGCGATGGTGTTTATCGTCCCTATGCTCTCTGACGTGTATACCGATGTGGTCATTAAAGTTACCACCGCATCGCTATTTTTAATCGGCCCTATTACCAGTATTGTTGGTGGGATCCCCGTTTTCACCACCGCAACAGAGGCGGCGCAAAACGTCTTAGCATTGGAGCGCGATTTAAAAAATGTCCAAGATGAGCAAGAGGTTAAACGACCTGAACCAGCTGAAAGCCTAACCGCATTCAATGCCATCACCTTAGCGGGGGCGTTTTATCAACATCAGAAAAAATCGAGCGATCGTCCGTTTGCTGTGGGGCCGGTGGATATCACCTTTGAGCAAGGAAAAACCACTTTTATTACCGGTGGTAATGGTAGCGGTAAAACAACGTTTATCCGGATGTTGACTGGCCTTTATGAATTACAGAGCGGACAAATCCTTTTGAATGGTAAAGCGGTTACTGAAGACAATCGCCTTGCTTATCGAAGCTTATTCACAGCCGTTTTTGCGGATTTTCATTTGTTCCAGCAGCTCTATGGTATTCGTGATTTGAGTACTGAAGAAATCGATGAATGGTTGGACTTTTTAGAGATGCGCGCCAAAGTGGCTATTCAAAATGGGGCGTTTAGCACCATAGATTTATCATCAGGCCAGCGTAAGCGCTTAGCACTTTTGAGTACCATTTTAGAAAATCGTCCCATTTACATCTTTGATGAGTGGGCGGCAGATCAAGATCCTATCTTTAGGCGAAAATTCTATGAACAAGTGCTACCTCGTTTAAAAGCGCGTGGTAATACCATTATTGCCATCACTCATGACGATGCCTATTTCCATTTGGCCGATGTGCACTTAAAAATGGAGGAAGGTCAGTTGTTAGCACACCACGACAGTGAAAGTAATGGAGTACCATCATGAACATTAATATTTCAGGGGATTTTGCATTACTCGTCGCCGGCGGCTTAATACTGGCACTGATCCTATCTAATTTGCTCATGCGGGTGTTAAAGCGTTACAAGCCCAAGTGGCATAAGCGTATTTTGTCTTGGCGTTTTCGTGCTGGTGTGACGTTGCTTATTTTATTATTTATCGCCGTTGCATTGGTCAAAGTCATTTTTATCAAGGTTGATTCGGGACAAGTTGGGGTACTGTGGAAGCGCCTTGGCGGTGGTACGTTCGTAGAGCACCCATTTTATGAGGGCACGGTACTAGTTTACCCTTGGGACACATTGACGATTTATTCGAGTCGATTCCAAACCGCGACCACAGAGATCCACGCCATTACTTCCGAGGGGCTTAGGATCAAAATGGAAATAACAGTGAGGTACCGTCCTGTTGTGGAGCATATTCCTTACTTACATAAGTTAGTCGGGACTGACTATCTTGATGAAATTGTGCTCCCTGAAGTTGCATCAGCGGTTCGCATGATCGTTTCTGATTATACTGCTGAAGAGGTCTATGCTCATCAGCGCTTAAAGATCCAAGATCAGCTATTAAGCACTGTGTTGAGAGAAGTTCAGCTACAAGAAAAGTCGATACTCAAACAAGAAAAAAGCGAAATGCAAGGGCATAATTTGGTGAATTTAGACGATATGCTTATTCGTCAGGTTGATATTCCTGAAGGCGTGCATAGTGCGATTGTTGCGAAGGTGAATCAAATGCACTTATACCAAGAATATAAAATGCGTTTAGATGTTGCTGAAAAAGAGGCTGAGCGAAAGAAAGTGGAGGCTCAGGGGATAGCCGATTTTCAAGAAACGGTGAGTGGCGGGATCTCTGAAACCTACCTAAGATGGCGCGGCATAGAAGCAACCATAGAGTTGGCGAAATCTAATAACGCAAAAGTGGTGGTAATAGGCAGTGGTAAAGATGGCCTACCGCTGATTTTAAATACAGAGGGAGGCGCACCGACTCTACCTGCCTCGGGCAATCTAAATACTACGGATCCACAAAGTCAAGAGCCGCAAACGCCGAATGCCAGCAAAAAACCTCAATAGCGGCAACTAGGTTTACACAGCTTGCTTACCACTCATCAGTTGTGAGCAAGCTGCTGCGCTACTCTGGCAGTGCGTGGTTTTACTCTGTGCGCTATTTTCGATCAAACTCAATAAACCCTTCATTGAGCATATTCTTATGGCGGTGATGTAGGCATCGGTAATAGCCACTCATCGAATTATTAGTGACTTTAGATAAAGTTAGCTTGGCCGCTCCAAGACAAAGCCCTGCCAGTGCTTCTACCTCGATATCAATAAAGTTATCATCGTGTTGCAGATGCCCAGTGTTAAATTCAGAGTGTTTAATCGGTGTGATTGAGCGCAGTAAGTAGCTTTCCAATTCAGCATGACCATCCTCACGAATATAAAGGTTGACCAAGTAATTATTCGTCACTGAAAGGTTTTCATTTTTAGTATAACCAATCCAGTCCCCTGCAAACCCAGATTGTCCGGTGAGAGGTTGTCGTTTACGTACATTGTTGACATAGGTATCGAGTACGGCAAGGTCTTCCACTCGGTGGAGCTTATAGCTCTGAACTTTGGGGGCGTCGCTGTAACCTGTGGGATCTAATTCAGTAACGTGTAGCTCATCCCATATGGGGTCTAAAAAGGTGCTGAGACTTCTTGAATTATTCTGTTCGCCTGCCATGGTGATATGACAAAAGTACTTGTCACACTTTATGTCCTTATCAGTAAACTTATAGTAAACACCATTACTTAGCGCCGATGAAATTGATGCATGAATAAAACCGTGGGACCCCTGTTTACTTATTCTCAGCGCAGTGATCTCTTTGTTTATATCATTACTTAAACCAACCCAAATACCGACTGGTAACTGATGGTCTTGGGCTTCTTCAATAGTCTTGTCGTCAGCCAAAGAGACGCAAGCGGTTAAGGCTAAAATAAAGTAAATGAGTCGACAAAGCATATTTGTTGTTTTTATAGGAACTTTATTCAGTAAGAATATAGAAATTAGCCGCTCAGTGCTATCAATTTAAGATGGGGAGGATGATACGCAACGCTGCATATCACCCTGCTGTTATTAGAACAATTCGGAAGAAAGCTCACGAGATTGCGAGTTTTGATTTATATGCCAAGTTTCGACAAGACGAGTCGTACCGCCCGAGTTTTTACAAATTAGTTCTGTTACCAGCACTTTATAAAAACCACTGTATTTAGCCTCGCCCGCAACATTCAAGACATCACTATAAAACCCACCTTGATGTCTTTTATTGAAAAATTCGGGGTTACCACTGACATAGTTGGTTTTACGGCACTGGCCTTGATGCGAGTTGTTATTAATATTAATCAAGCCAGTATATTGAACATCTGCAAAATATCCTGGGCCATTGCTCGGTGTTTGCCAGTCAGCCACCGTGATTTCACTTTGCCATACAACGGCGGGAGCCTTGGGTATCTTGTGATATACAATTGCTTCTTCACCTGAGGGTAAGGTGCAGCTGAGTTTAACCGACTTTTCTGTCAGCTTATGTTCTGCAGGCAGTGGACCAGAAATAAAAGGCGCGTTGAATGTGAGAGGAGCAATCAAATCGCCAGTTTGTGTATTAACCACTTCAAATTGATGGCACTCATCCACCGCTAAGCCGCCTGTGAGCGCATTAAAGTACTCAGTTGTGCCTGCACGAGCTGAGATAAACTCAACAGGTGCGCCCTGATACTGGGAATGATCTCCCGCACCATCCTGATCATAAAATACCTGAGTAGCCAAAGCGGAAGTGGAACTACAAGCCAATACCATCGCAAGTAGTCGAGTGTTGAATATAACCATAGTTTTTCCTTTACAGTTTTGTTTGTTTTTCATTCAGTTCCAATATAAGGTAAGTGTAATTTAATGCAACTTTTTGATTTTTCTGGTTTTAGCAACTATCTAATTACTGCAACTACTATCAGGATTGGTATGTGAAGTGAATATAAATGCTTAGAGTTTTGCCAACGTTAGATGAATGGAGTTCAAGTGGGTCGAGGTTCTAGTTATTAGAGAGGAAGTGGACAGCATGTTGATATGGGAAAATCATTTCTATTCGCCAACATTAGGTAAAAAGCTTTATGCGCTTATGACTTTTCCAGTTGTAAGTTATGGGACGTGGAAGAATCTACTATTTTCTAGCCTCATTTTGGTGTTCTTGAAATGCCGGATATTGTTGCTGGCTAATCATAATTTACCGTTTTAAATTGCAGAGTAAGCGTTCGCTTTTTTGCAAAAACTATTTTTGATTTGCAGAATGTAGAGCTGCCAACGCCTATTTTTTGAACTTTTCACATGGCACTATCAACAATTCAGTAGGAAAATACCTTTGCCAATAGCCCGGTTTAAAAATAAACAGGGCTATTGATAGTATTAATTTTCTTTATTCTGCTCTACCTTCTCTAATGCATTAAGTAAGGTTTCGAATTCGTTTTGCATCTTGTCGATATTTACATCTAAGACGCTGTACCAAGTATAACCTAAATCATCAGTTGCCTTTATTTGCCCCCGCTCACACATAACATATAATGTTTTGTCATAGCTGATTTTTGGCAGAGTTTGAGTGCAACTTTTGCTTGCTTTACCTTTTGCTATCCATTGTTTAGGATTATCGCTACTTGCATACATGACTCTCAGTTCGGACTTAGCGTTTTTATGTTCCTTGTAGTAAGCAATGTTTATCAATGAATGGTCTTTTCTCACCACCGGCAAGCTCAGTTCTACATTATCATTACCGAACAGGTTGTTAGCATTTTTCTTCACTACTACCCATTCAGATTCAGGTGTTAGCTTATAGACAGTATCACCTACACCGTCCCATTGACTTACCTCGATTGCGAGCAATTCGCTACCAGGAAGTTGTATCAACTCCTTTAATTCGAGTGCTTTTTCCATACTCCATGTATTAGTTGCTTGTTGATATACATGTAATTTATTGTCGTTTAGGATGTTTAATTGGTTATTACTATTAAAGAATGGAAATATACCACCATTTTGTACCAACCAATCATTGCTATTCTTTCTTTTGTATTGACCAATTTGATTCCACTTATCTTTAATATCAAAGAATTGGTAAACAGTATATTGCTTTGCTGATGCGGTTAACGCAAATGATTGGTTCCCATTATTTGCCATCCATACAATTGCCTGATCAGTTTCAACAGGTTTGATCTGGCGCCAATTTTTTAAGTTACTATCTGAGTAATAAAGCTCGCCTTTTTCACCTGCCAAAGCGATCCCTTGGTTCAATTCAATGGCGCTAAGCAATTGAATATTGGTTGGTAGATTTACAGCATCCCATGTACCCTTGTGATTTAGAATTCTGGCCTGTCCAAACCTTGAAGTGATGATAGCTTTACCAAATTTATTTAAGGCAAAATGACTACTAGGGAAGGCATTTTCGCGGACAAGTTGTGCAAGGGAGGAGCGCAAGGAGTCAAACTCGTCATTTTGCCATTGTAATTCTTTGTTCGCGTGTAATTGTTGGGAGGCTACTGGGTAATGATGTTTGATAAAATCACTCATATTGATAGCTTGATCTAATCGAGTAACGAATGCTTTATTGCTAGAAGTTGAATCCCAGAAGGACTTTTCTTTTATGCTTTTTAACGGTTGAAAAGCGATAGAGCCAAGGTTGGTGGTAGTATTTTGTTTTATCTCGAATTTACCTGCTAAATAATTTACAGGCATTGAAATCCAAGACATGATTTCACCATTACTAAAGAAGCTATAAAGTGAAGCAACAACATACTCTCCTTCAGGCAATGATCCAACGAATACTTGACTTTCTATGAGCCCTCGGGAGTGAGGTGTTAAAGTGTAAACGTCCGGATCCCACTCTACTTTACTTTCATCAAACGCTTTGTTTTTTTGTACGGCTTTTGCTTTTGCCTCTTCGATAGCGGCCTGTTTTAATGCATCACGATTGTCTAGCCTAAGCACTATGAGCTCGGACCAACCTTTGTGTAAAGGAGCTAGTCTATCTACATTGTTAATTACTTCAACAGACACCATGCCATGTTGCTGAGGTAGAGGGGCGTTACTATTCAGGTTTGCCGTTTTAAGTTCATAAGTGGCGCATCCAGATAGGTATAGTAGAGTTATTGAGAGTAAGATTAGGCGAAACATATAGATCCTTACATTTACTTTATTATTTTCATAAACAACTAATTATGTACCTAATTCAATACTAAGTGTCTATATAAATAATTTTAAATGAAGGATTAACTGGAAGTTTAGCAAATGGTGGCCCCACCTGGACTCGAACCAGGGACCTAACGATTATGAGTCGTGCGCTCTAACCAACTGAGCTATAGGGCCATTTTGTGTTTTTGCGCGTTATATTCGTCCATGAAGCGTGGTTCCGGTCTCGGATTCAACGCTCAAGGTCGCTGCGCTAATATCCCTTCGCTTCCTCGACGTAAACTTTCTTTGAAAGTTTACCCAACTGAGCTATAGGGCCATCTGCTGTAGTAATTTAAAGGTAAATCACTGAAAGCGCAGGCAGTATAAAAATTTTTAACAGGCTTGTCACTATTAAAACGTGAAAAAGTCGGGACTAATGGATTGATCGCTCAATATTAAGCCAATGTTGTAGCGGTTAGGGTGTTGAGCTGTTCGGATCATTAAAATGGCGAGGTAGGTATTGGTCTGGTTTTACAGTGTAAAAAAAATAGAGTCACTTAGAATTCGGGTTGGATTTTTGCTGTAAATACAAGATGAGCAAGCAGTAACGTTCGTTGGTAGTAGGGCAGAGATAAAAGAAGCCGGTAATTAGCCGGCCTCTTTTAGGAGAACGAATTAGGTTATTGGTGCATGCCTAGTTTTTTCTCTAGGTAGTGGATATTCGTGCCACCGTTTTGGAAGTTCTCGTCTGACAAGATCTTCTTGTGAAGCGGGGTATTGGTTTTAATCCCGTCAATTACTAGCTCATTTAGTGCGTTTTTAGCACGAGCGATTGCAACATCACGGTTCTCACCATAAGTGATTAACTTACCGATCATTGAGTCGTAATGTGGCGGTACTGTGTAATCAGCGTAAATATGGCTGTCCCAACGGATCCCAAGGCCACCTGCTGGGTGGAAGCGTGTGATTTTACCCGGTGAAGGGATAAAGCTCTCTGGGTCTTCTGCGTTAATACGGCACTCGATTGCGTGACCACGGATCACCACGTCTTCTTGTGTGATAGAAAGCGGTTGACCAGCAGCAATCTTAAGTTGCTCTTTGATTAAGTCTACGCCAGTGACCATTTCTGTTACTGGGTGCTCAACCTGAATACGGGTGTTCATTTCAATGAAGTAGAACTCGCCGTTTTCGTATAAGAATTCAAACGTACCTGCACCGCGATAGCCGATTTCGATACATGCACGAGTACAGCGATCACCAATGTATTTACGCATTTCAGCTGTGATCCCTGGTGCAGGTGCTTCTTCCACTACTTTTTGGTGACGACGCTGCATTGAACAGTCGCGCTCACCTAAATGGATTGCATTGCCTTGGCCGTCAGCGAGTACTTGTACTTCGATATGGCGTGGATTTTCTAGGAATTTCTCCATGTAAACCATGCCATTACCAAAGAACTGCTTGGCTTCTTGTTGCGTCAACGCAATCGAGTCAACAAGCTCTTTTTCGCTACGAACGACGCGCATACCACGACCACCACCGCCACCTGCGGCTTTGATGATAACAGGGTAACCAATACGCTTGGCGATCTGCATGTTGCGATCGTTATCTTCTGTTAACGGGCCATCAGAACCAGGAACACAAGGAACACCAGCTTTTCTCATTGCTTCAATAGCAGAAACTTTATCACCCATTAGACGAATAGTGTCGCCTTTTGGACCGATAAAGATAAAGCCACTTTGCTCAACTTGGTCAGCAAAGTCGGCATTTTCAGAAAGGAAACCGTAACCTGGGTGAATAGCAACCGCGTCTGTGACTTCTGCCGCCGCGATAATACGAGGAATATCAAGGTAGCTTTCGCTTGCCGCAGGTTTTCCGATACAAATGGTTTCATCCGCAAGAAGAACATGTTTTAGGTCACGGTCAGCTGTTGAGTGCACAGCAACCGTCTTAATACCTAGCTCCTTGCAGGCACGCAATACACGAAGTGCAATTTCACCTCGGTTTGCAATGACTACTTTATCTAACATAACGTTGACCTTCTGCGTAATTATTCGATGATGAATAGCGGTTGGTCGAATTCTACTGGCTCACCGTTTTCAACTAGGATTGCTTTAACTACACCAGCTTTATCTGATTCGATCTGGTTCATCATCTTCATGGCTTCAACGATACAAAGTGTGTCGCCAACATTTACCTTTGAACCTACTTCAACGTATGCCGCTGCTGTTGGAGAAGAAGCTGTGTAGAAAGTACCAACCATAGGAGACTTAACTTGGTGACCTGCTGGTGCGCTGCTTTCTGCTGGTGCTGCTTCTACTGCTGCAGGAGCCGCCGCTGGTGCTGCTGGTGCAGGTGCCGCTGGAGCTGCCATGTATTGTTGAGGTTGTGCATAAACTGGTGCGCTGCTGTGGCGATTGATACGTACTGACTCTTCACCCTCAGTGATTTCTAGCTCTGCAATACCTGATTCTTCTACTAGCTCGATAAGTTTTTTGATCTTGCGAATATCCATACAATGACCCGCCTGTTAGTTAATTTGAGTTATTTTGTTTTCGCAATTGCGCTAACGCTGCATCAAATGCAGCGCGATAGCCCAACGCGCCTAATCCACATATCACGCCTTCCGCCACATCAGAAAAATAAGATTTGTGACGAAATGGCTCTCTGGCGTACACATTGGTGATGTGTACTTCATAAAAAGGGATGTCCACACTGAGTAAAGCGTCTCGAAGGGCAATGCTTGTATGGGTAAATGCGGCGGGATTAATGATAATCGCATCACATTGTTCATATTGAGCGTGAATAGCCTCGATTAGCTGCGCTTCACTATTACTTTGAATGTGTGACAAGCTGACTTGCTGTGCTTCTGCATATTCAGTTAATGCGTCAACAATTTCGTTGAGAGTCTGCGTGCCGTACTTGTGCGGCTCACGGCGACCTAGCATATTTAAATTAGGGCCGTTTACTAATAAAATCTTTAATTTTGCAGACATATTACGCGAACTTCCTTTAACTAAAGCATTAGCCAAAAATTTAGACTGTATGGCTTGTTAACTTAAGCCGAATTCCAGCAAATAGCAAATATTTCTCCATTTCGTGGAGTATTATAGAGAGTTCGAGGTAAATAGCAGCAAAATACTGGTCTAATGAGAAGGGTAGAGGGGCAAATAAGTTTGCCCCTAAAATGGTTACTTTGCGTCCTGCTTGGCCTTTTCTAGGTGGGCAGCAAAGTCTTTTGCGTCTAAGAAGCCAGTGATGCGGTGTGTTGGCATCTCATTACCTTGGCTATCAAAGATTAAAATAGTCGGTAAACCAAACACCGTAAATGCCTCCATGATCTCTTGAGTGTTGTCATTGGCTTTGGTCAAGTCGAGCTTTAATAGCTCGTAATCTTTGAACTGTGCTTGTACTTCAGGTTTTGGGAAAGTGTATTTCTCAAACTCTTTACACGCGACACACCACTCTGCGTATAAATCAACGATAGGCACTTTGCCTTTGGCATTGGCCTCAGCAACGGCGACTTTGAGTGCAGCTAAGTCAGGTAGTAACCTAAACTTCTGCTCTCCCGTAACGACCTCGGCTTGAGTCGATGTCGTACTTACAATAGCTGCAGGTGCTGGAAACAGGCTTGTTTTTAATGCATATAAGCCAACAATAAACAGAGTGATCGCAAAACCCCACAATGTGGTTTTACCTTTGCCTGCCTGTAATTGGCTTTGCCAATAATGCAAGTAGAGTGCTGTCGCTACGGCGAGGCCACCGGCCAGTGAGATAATCACTGTCGCATCGAGTATACGCTCTAGAAGGATAAGCGGTACGAAGAGCATCACAAAACCAAATAGCGTTTTGACCTGATCCATCCAGCCTCCTGCTTTTGGCAATAATTTTCCACCTGAGGTACCTAGCAGTAATAGCGGTAAGCCCATGCCCAAGCTAAGTGCGTATAGTGTTACCGCGCCCACCACATAGTCACCACTTTGCGCGACAAATAATAGCGCACCAGAAAGTGGAGCTGTGGTGCAGGGCGATGCAATAAGTCCAGATAGCACACCCATTATGAATACGCCCCAGTAATTGCCGCCTTTTTGCTTGTTACTGAGCTGAGTGAGTTTATCCATCATGCCGCTAGGTAAACGAATTTCGTAAACCCCAAACATAGATAGCGCGAGTGCGACGAACAATATACTAAAGCTGATAAGTACCGCAGGATGCTGCAAGTAGCCTTGAATTTGGCCACCGAAATACGCAACGACTAACCCAAGCGCCGCGTAAGTGACCGCCATACCTTGCACATAAACAAAAGATAGACAGAAGGCTTTTTTAGTCGAAAGGCCTTGTTGACCAGCGATGAGGCTCGACAAAATAGGGAACATCGGGAATACACAAGGGGTAAACGCAAGGCCAATACCCAGGCCAAAGAACGTCAAAATATTCGCAAGTAAGCTGCGTTGCATTAGCTGCTCAGTGAAAGACAAATTATCGTTATCCACAGAGGTGCTTTCGCTTTGAGCTTCTGCTTTTGTTTCAGGAGCTTTGGTGGACGTGGCCTTTGGCTTTTCTCCCGCAATCGTGCTTAACGGCACTTCTACAATTTCTGGCGGATAGCAAAGTCCAGCTTCGGCGCAGCCTTGATAGCGTATTTTTACGATTGCACCTTGCTCGATATTACTGAGCTTAGAGATAACAGATAAGTTATTGAAGTAGACTTCAGTGCGACCAAAAAACTCATCTTCAATCATCTTTCCTGGTTCAAGCTCCGGCACTTGGATGTCGGCTTGTTTAGCGATAATTTGAAGATTCTTCTTATATAAGTAATAGCCGTCGGCGATGTCCCAACCTACAAACAAGGTGTTGCCTTGCTGGTCAAAATCGAACTTGAATGCTTCTGTTACTGGTAAAAAAGTCTGTTGTTTAGGAGCCAGTAAGCTGTCTAACACCGCATTGTTTGCTTGTGCGGGAAACCACATCAGCAATGAGAAAAGAACTACTAAGAGTCGCATTACAATAATACCTCGTCCATCCATTTGAAATAAGCTAAGTTGCCACTGGTGACGTCCACAACTTGAATTTCTGGGACATCATAACTGTGTAGTTCACGAATAGTGGTCATCACTTGCTCTAGTTTTTCGGATTTTGTCTTGATTAACAGCTTGGTCTCTTGTGCATGTTCAACCTGACCTTCCCAAACATAAATAGATTCCACTGCTGGGATTAGGTTCACACAAGCTGCAAGTTTTTGCTCTACAAGTTGCGTCGCAATTTTACGCGCTTCTGCAACTGAATCGCATGTAGATAAGACGAGTTTATATCTTACGCCCATTGTCATTTCCATTTTAGGGTTAGTAATGGCATCTTAGCGGATAGCTCCTCTTTTCTAAAGCGTCTTACTTGTATCGCTTGAATTAAGACCTTAGCACCCATATTTATCTTTCGTAGATTTGGAGAAAGTATGTTTAGATTCTTATTTATTTTATTTATCGCTATTCCGATTATTGAAATTGCTTTGCTGATCCAAATCAGCGAGGTGATAGGCGGTTTTGCTACCATTGCGCTTGTAATTGGTACCGCCATTTTAGGGGCAAGACTGGTTAAACAGCAGGGTCTTGGCGCTTATGTCAACGTACAGCAACAGATGTCTCGTGGGCAATTGCCTGCACAAGATTTATTTACCGGTTTGTGTGTGATCATTGCAGGTGTGCTATTGATGACGCCTGGGATCATGACCGATGTATTAGGCTTTTTACTGTTAACCCCAGCCGTTAGAAAAAAGCTGGCGCAGTCGCTTTTAGCTCATGCCACCGTAAGAGTGCAAACAGGCATGCACTCAGGTCAGTCACCGTTTGCTAACCAATCACGCGACGAACGTCCGGATCAGCAGGAAGAAATTAGAGATCCATTTAAAAATCAATCGGGTAGAAATTCTTCAACAACGATTGAAGGTGAATACGAAAGAAAAGACTAAATTTTTTTGGTTTTTTCTCTTGGGTTTTAATTTGCCCATCCCCATAAATGAAAGCAATTAAAATTGCGTGTGTTAACCACAACCTGTGGATGTAACACCGCCTTAAAAAAGCATTATTTCTGTCATTGTTCAGAAACTGTTAGGAGAACTATATAAATGAACATTCGTCCTTTACATGATCGCGTCATTGTTAAGCGTCTTGAAGAAGAAACAAAGTCAGCTGGCGGCATTGTGTTAACTGGTTCTGCAGCTGAAAAGTCTTCACGTGGTGAAGTGGTTGCAGTAGGCAACGGCCGCGTGTTGGACAATGGTGAAACTAAAGCACTACAAGTAAAAGCTGGCGACACAGTGTTGTTCGGCTCTTACATCGAAAAAACTGAGAAGATCGAAGGTCAAGAGTACCTGATCATGCGCGAAGATAACATCTTAGGCATCGTAGAATAATTAATACTTTTTAGTTTAATCGACAACAGAATTTAAGAGGAATTTATAACATGGCAGCTAAAGAAGTTCGTTTTGCAGGTGACGCTCGTACAAAAATGCTAAAAGGCGTAAACGTCCTAGCAGACGCAGTAAAAGTAACACTAGGTCCTAAAGGCCGTAACGTTGTTTTAGAAAAGTCATTCGGTGCACCAACTATCACTAAAGACGGCGTATCTGTTGCGAAAGAGATCGAGCTTGAAGATAAGTTCGAGAACATGGGCGCACAAATGGTTAAAGAAGTTGCGTCTAAAGCAAATGACGCGGCGGGTGACGGTACTACCACTGCAACTGTTCTTGCTCAAGCTATCGTGAACGAAGGCCTTAAGTCAGTTGCTGCGGGTATGAACCCAATGGACCTTAAGCGTGGTATCGACAAAGCAGTTATCGCCGCAGTTGAAGAGTTAAAAACGCTTTCAGTACCTTGTTCAGACGCAAAAGCGATTGCACAGGTTGGTACTATTTCAGCTAACTCTGATAAAGAGATCGGTGACATCATTGCTGAAGCAATGGAAAAAGTAGGTCGTGAGTCTGGTGTTATCACTGTGGAAGAAGGTCAGTCACTACAGAACGAACTAGATGTAGTTGAAGGTATGCAGTTTGACCGTGGCTACCTATCACCATATTTCATCAACAACGCTGAAAAAGGCCAAGTTGAGCTAGATAATCCACACATCCTTCTAGTAGACAAGAAGATCTCAAACATTCGTGAACTTCTACCTACATTAGAAGCAGTTGCTAAAACAAGCAAGCCGCTACTAATTATTGCAGAAGACCTTGAAGGTGAAGCGCTAGCAACTCTGGTTGTAAACAACATGCGTGGTATTGTGAAAGTTGCAGCGGTTAAAGCGCCTGGCTTTGGTGACCGCCGTAAAGCGATGCTACAAGACATCGCAATCTTAACTGGTGGTACAGTTATCTCTGAGGAGATTGGCCTTGAGCTTGAAAAAGCAACAGTTGAAGACCTAGGTACAGCTAAGCGCGTGGTTATCACTAAAGATGACACAACAATCATCGACGGTGCAGGCGAGCAAGAAGCAATCGATGGTCGCGTATCACAGATCAAAGCACAAATCGAAGAAGCGACTTCTGACTACGACAAAGAGAAGCTACAAGAGCGCATGGCAAAACTTGCAGGCGGTGTTGCAGTAATCAAAGTTGGCGCAGCAACTGAAGTTGAAATGAAAGAGAAGAAAGACCGCGTTGAAGATGCACTACACGCAACTCGCGCAGCGGTTGAAGAAGGTGTAGTACCAGGTGGTGGTGTTGCACTAGTTCGTGTAGCGAGCAAGATTGAGTCGCTAACTGGTGACAACGAAGACCAAAACCACGGTATTAAAGTGGCACTTCGTGCGATGGAAGCACCACTTCGTCAAATCGTTTCAAACGCAGGTGACGAAGCATCAGTTGTGGTTAACGCAGTTAAAGCTGGCGAAGGTAACTACGGTTACAACGCTGCAACTGGCGAATACAGCGACATGATTGAAATGGGTATCCTAGACCCAACTAAAGTAACGCGTTCTGCACTACAGTTCGCAGCATCAGTAGCAGGTCTTATGATCACTACAGAAGCGATGGTTGCTGAAATTCCGAAAGAAGAACCTGCTGCTCCAGATATGGGTGGCATGGGCGGAATGGGTGGAATGGGCGGCATGATGTAATAAACATCACCTCCTAAGCACTACACGCTTTAGAAAACCCTAACAGATTGATGTTAGGGTTTTTTTGTGTCTGAAATTTGCTAAAGCGCCATCAATTTAGGGGGATAAAGTGGGGTATCGATTTAACGCCCATGTGTTATTTTTTAGAGTGGAAAAAGTGCGCTGCAAAGTTTTGTATTACTTTCTTTTACTGCCCCATGTTAAAGGAAGTAGGCAGCTGGATTAGAAAAGTTGAGGTTCACTATAAATACATTGATGGTAAATATTGTTACTTTTCATGGTTTTATAAATTAAAGTCAAGATAAGTAACTGATTTATATAAAGAAAATCATAAGGTGGTAATTGAAAAGAGTATTTGATAATCAATGTAAAATATTTACTTTCTTCTATTGAGTGGGAGCATCATGCAGGGTAAATAGCTGTGGCTTGATGGGGAGATCAAAGAGCGTAGAGATAGAGCTACTCGATTGCTTGTAGTCGTAAAGACATTACTTTGATTACATCCGGTTGAGAACGATTTACCTTAACCTCGGTCTTACTAACTATAGCTAACTTGAAAGCTGGCAGAGTGGCAACTTGAGCGCTAGCAGTTGTGATTCCTTAAGCGTGCTTTAACTTTGTTTTTAATAGCTCCAAAAATCTACACTGTTTTGAGAAGCATTGATCTAGAGTGGAATAGTATTAGTGAACTTAGTTTCTTCATTCGGCTAGCTAACTAACTTTTGTGTATAGTTTTAGGTAGGTTATGTAAATGTAGTCAAATGTCACACTGCGTAAAAGGGTGTGATCTTGCTTTACTTCATATCTTTGAGGAGTAAGGTAAACACAGAGCTTGAAGGAGATCCAAATATGAAAACACTAATTGCAATACTTGCTTTATTAATGACCCCTCTATTTGTGAATGCTGGTGAAGTTGCTGTAACTTGGAAGGACTTTAAAGAGTATCGCGATGTTAGACCGGGAAATGAGACGCGTGGCTCGTTCCATAAGCGAGTGGAAAAACAACTTACCAAACATTTAGAAAAGCTAGCAGAGAAGCTACTTGCAGGGCATAAATTAGCTATTCACTTTGATGAGATTGATTTAGCTGGTGATGTACATTATGGCATGACAGACATTCGTGTGATTAAGCCAATTCATTTCCCTCGTTTTGAAATTAGCTATAAGCTCACGGATAAATCAGGTAACAGCATCGCAGAAGAGAGCGGCGTCAAACTAAAAGATATGTCATTTATGGACAGAGTCAAAGTGGGCTTAGATGAACCTTTTTATTATGAAAAGCGTCTTTTAACTGACTGGTTTGAGGATGACTTAATGAAGAAAACAGGCTGAACAGTTGATGTTTGCACTGAAAAGTCTGCACGCAGCGACCCTGCTGCGTGCTTAACTAAGGAGTTGGCTACTTAAAAGTAGCTAGCAACTGTAGTAATGATTGTAA
Organism: Pseudoalteromonas sp. A757; assembly: GCF_004103285.1. Lineage (NCBI taxonomy): Bacteria > Pseudomonadati > Pseudomonadota > Gammaproteobacteria > Alteromonadales > Pseudoalteromonadaceae > Pseudoalteromonas > Pseudoalteromonas sp. A757. The sequence continues at coordinate 566,928 of NZ_QNQN01000074.1, read as the reverse complement.
CTTTTTAACAACCAATGCGAGTTTTTGCTCGTCAATTTCTTCAGTTTTCGATAGACCTTCAACGTCGGCTGCAACATCCAATACATAAGGTTTAAAGCGTTTTGCTTCAAACGTAAACCCGGCATCTTCCGTAAATAGCGCCTTAAACTTACCGTGACCTTGCTGCTGCAATTCATCGAGTTTTTTATCCGCATCCAGCGCTTGCCGGTATACGATCTTGAGGTTTTCATTAAGCTTTTCGATAACGGCTTGCATGATTTTCCTACCAATTACAATCTTGTGAAAATTTGTCACAATGATACTAGGTTTTGCCTTAAAATGCTGCTGTATGTAAGGCAAAGACTTAGCGTGTAAATAGTAAAAGCTGGGCTAGAGGTTCAACTTTTGTTCGAGTAATGTTTTGAAGTAATGACATTACTCTTTCGTCAGTAGAGACTAAAACAGCGTTTTTAGCCCCATACCTATAATTGTTCTTTTATCATTATCACTTACTTGGTTTGTGTCGTCGGAGCGCCCATAAGCGAAATAGCTATACCATGTTGTATGCTGCTGCAAGCTATAGTCCAGCCCTAAGGTGATACTGTGCATTGGCACGCCTGATATTCCATAAAATCCTTTATTGCCGCTAGTATAACTAGAGCTTATATACTGTCCTTTAAATAGAGCTGAGTTGAGCTTGTAGCTTGCGCTAATTAAATGGCCCGAATTTTTTCGATTACCAAGATTGTTGTTTAACTGTGCTTGGTATAAGTAGCCAAGTTGCCACGCATCGTAATTATATGATGTTGATACCCTGATTAATTCTTGCTCTGTCACACCATTTTCATAAGCGATAGCAAAATAAAGGTTATCATTTTGGTATTGTAAACTACTTGAGGTGGCATGGGTTTCATACTGATCGTTACCATTAGCTATGTAAGCTATGTTTAGCCGCCAATTGTCAAAAGTGGGCGATTGATAGTGCAAAAGCTCAGTGACATTATCTCCGGGTAGCAATAATTTCATATCGACCACATCGTTGAATATATCTACTTTGCCTTGTGATAGCTTAAATGGGGTGTTGCTATAGCCCAACTTTATATTTCCATGTTCAGTGTTGAGCAACACAATATGTTCTCTTAAGCTGGTTCTTTCTCCATTCAAGTTAACACCATATTCAATTTTGTAATTAATGATAACTTTATGTTCTAGTTGTCGCTCACCCTTGATGCCAAACCTTGATGCTTTGCTACTAATTTTGTGCTCTAAAGCTGAGCTAGGTGTGCTTTGTTCCAATGCAATGTTAATCAGCCCATATAAGTGGTTAGCGGCTTCCGCAGATGTTGAGACTGACCAAAGGCTACTAAATAAAACAGTGGCTGTTGTGAGAGGAAGGTTCGTCATATTCACTATTTTCCTATCTGGAAATGTTGTTTCTTTATTAAATAAATTAAGTCAGTTGCTCCTTTATTAAATAAAAATCACTAAAGGTAAGTAAAGTGTAACTTTTTGCAGTTGTTTAAAATCGACTACACACGAATAATCACCGCAGAAGCTTATTTACGGCAATTTTATTCTCAAAGCGGATTGCTGGTAGATGAATAATTTTTAACATTAGTCGAGAAATATCATGAAAAACTCAGAGAGAATATTTGCAGCTGCAAATGAGGTAATACCTAATGGCGTGAGCTCACCAATGAGAACTTTCTCATTAGTTGGCGGTAGTCCAATCATTTTGGAGTCAGCTAAGGGGAGCAAGATAATTGATGTTGATGGTAGAGAATATACCGACTTTTTAAGTGGCTTTGGTGCTATTTATCTCGGTCATTCACGTACAGAGATATCAAGTGCAGTATCTGAACAACTTGATAAGGGGCTGGTAGTTGGTTTATCTACCGAAATCGAACAGCAGTTAGCTAAAAAGATCGTTGATAGTACTAGTGCTATCGATAAGCTGCGCTTTGTAGTAAGTGGTAGTGAGGCTGTCATGACTGCACTACGAATTGCAAGAGCTTACACCAATCGAAAGCTATTTCTTAAGTTTGTTGGTTCTTACCATGGTCACGCGGATGCGTTGCTAGCTCAACCTGAAGGAAATGAGGGAGTTGCAACTAAAGGAACTACTAATGGGGTCGCTGAGCATAACGTTCTATTGTGCGAGTACAACAACTCCGAGCAACTCAGAGAGATCTTTGAGACACACGGAGATCAAATTGCAGCTGTGATCGTTGAGCCTTTCGCTACAAATATGGGCTTTGTTAAACCGCAACAAGGCTTTCACCAAAATATCCGTCAACTTTGTAACGATTATGGTTCACTTTTTATCTTTGATGAGGTGGTTACAGGGTTCCGTTTCCGCTTTGGTGGCGTTTCTGAGTTACTTGATGTGGATCCTGATCTCACTACTTTTGGAAAGATCATTGGTGGTGGTGCTCCTGTTGGTGCTTACGGTGGCAAAGAGAAGTTTATGAAGCTGGTTGAGATCGGCAACAAAGTTTTTCAGTCAGGTACGTTTGCAGGAAACCCTATTACTATGAGTGCAGGTAATGCTGCACTAGATATTATGGCTCAACCAGGCTTTTACGAAAAAATGGATGCTAAAGGTAAATTGCTTGAGTCAGAAATAAAAACGCACTTCGCGAAATTCGATATTCCTTTTCACTTTACCCGCTTTGGCGCGCTCTCCGGCATCGCATTTCGCCGTTCTGAAGCTGATATGAAAAGTTACTCAGATGTTAAACAGCAAGAATATGACGTATTCAAGAACACCCATTTAGTCATGCGCGAAAAGGGGTATCTAATGGCTCCTAGTCTAGAAGAGCCGATTTTTCTTACCGATGCTCATAGCGAAGAAGATATTAAAGGCTTTGCCAAAGCGCTTGCTGAAACTATCGCTGAACAACTACAGAAACATTTTTAATTTACTGGAATTAACTTAAGTTTAAAGGAGCTATAAATGAGTAATTTAGCAACGAAGATTTTACCGAACGTCGAGAATATCAAGAAAGAGACTAACAATATCAAGCATTGGTATCGCAAAGCTACAGTTCGCACCACAGACCGTATTATTGTGCCTAGCTTTGATAGCGATGAATATATTTTCCCCCCTTCAAGGCAGCCACTAGTTAGCCACCCATTAGTCATTAGTAAAGGTGAAGAGACTATAGGCTATATTCTTGCACAATCAGCTTATCAGTACATGTATGACATTGGTTTACTAGAGACCCGTTTCGTAATTGATTGTTCTTTAAATATTGTAAATAACGTAATTGAAGGCTTTAGTGATGTAACCAAGCGAGAAGCACTTGCTGTAGTAATTGATGAGGGTTATCACGCTTATGTTGCACTTGACTTTATTATGCAGATGAAAGAGCAAAATAAGATAGAGCCGCTTGAAGTTCCGCACTCTAACGGCAACCTTGATGCAGTTAGAAATGCCTATAAAGTTTTACGCCCCGAAATTCATAATCATTTTCAACTCATTTCTGTGACATTAGCCGAGCATACGCTAACCAAAGATTTATTGGCTATTGGTGACGAAAAAAATACTACAGAAACGTTTAACCAGGTTATGAGTGATCACGTTGCGGATGAAGGTCGCCACGCTAGCTTCTTCATGACAGCTACAACGAACTACTGGCCTAAGCTTCCAGAAGAAGTGAAAGTTGAAATCGGACAGTTCCTCCCTGCATATATTGACGAATATCTCAAGGGTGATGAAACGCGCGACTTTGATCGCAAAGTGCTACTAGCGGCAGGCTTTTCAGAGCAAGAAACGCAAACAATTTTGGATGACACTCATGAAGAGTATATGGCCAGAATGAATAGCTATATCCAAAAGACAACGCTACAGCTTGTTGAAGCTGTTGAGAAAATGCGGATGTTTGATCACGAGCCAACTAAGCAAGCATTTATTGCTCATGGTCATCAGGTCGACTGAGCCTGTGTAATTGCAAAGTAAAAATAAAGGGCCTTAGCCGGCTCTTTATAAGGATATTTAATTGAAGTCGTGTAAATAAAATACCTCATGCCATTTTATTCATAAAAGCCAAATAGACCGAGCATTGAGGTATTAACATCTCTTTAGGGGAGAGGTAACTACCATGATAGTAAAAGCCTTTTTTAATAATGCGCTAAAACATCAGGATAGGGTGGCTGTGGTTGCAGGTGAAGAACAGCTTTCTTATGCTCAACTGTACCAGCAATCGAAGGTTGTAGCTGACAATTTGATTCGCTTAGGTATCAAGCGTGGCGATGTTATCGCAATATGCTCAGATAGAGGCGTAAATACGATAGTAAGTATGTTGGCAACTATGCTAGCGGGAGCTGCTTATACAGTTGTTGAACAAACTCAAAGTACTGCCGAATTACTAAAACATTTATCAGATATTCAGCCGGATTATACGATTATCGCACATGCTGAAGCTTCTTCACTGAGCGAAACCATTGAAGCTTACACAGTTGAGCAGCTGTTGAATGCGACAGGTAAACATGTTGACTTGCCTGAGCTATCATCGAATGATATTGCCTATGTACTATTTACTTCGGGTTCAACAGGTAAGCCCAAAGGAGTGAAAGTCAGTCACGGTAATATTCATCACTATAGTCAAAGTATTTCGGCGCTAACAGAAGTAAAAGCACCACTGAACTTTGGACATTTGAGCACATTAGCTGCTGATCTGGGAAATACTTCTTTGTTCTTGTCACTTTATCACGGTGGCTGCTTACATTTGATAGATCAATATACGCGTAAAGATCCGCGAAAATTAATAACCTACCTTCGTGAGCAAGATATTGATTTTATTAAAATCACGCCTTCGCATTGGTCTGCTGTTATTCAGAGCTTCACGAATCAAACTGAGATATTACCAAGTCTTGAGTACATTATTTTTGGTGGTGAGCCACTGCAAAAGCGCACTGCACGGGATGTATTGGAGAATCAAATAGCAAAACGGGTGTTCAATCACTATGGACCAACCGAAGCAACAGTTGGGGTTTCTGCAATCGAGTTAACTAGTATAGAGCATATTAATAGCTTCTCTGATGATGTCATCCCTATTGGTTCTCCATTTGGTGATACCTGCTTTTTTGTCAAATGTGATGATGGAAAATTCAAGTCCAGTAATGTGAGAGGTGAGTTATTAATTGCTGGTCCATCGGTAGCACAGGGTTACCGCAATAGAGTGGAAGAAACAAGTGCACGATTTATAAATATTGAGACACAAACTGGCACTGTACGTTGTTATAAAACAGGGGATTACGTCTCATTAGATGAAAGCGGAATGGCCAGTTTTATTGGCCGAATTGACCGCCAAGTAAAAATCAATGGCTATCGAGTTGAGCTTGAGAGTATCGAGAATACATTAAAAGAGCAGCTGTCAGTTTCTGCCGCATCTGTTGCTTATTTACAACATGAAAACAAAAATTGGTTGCTAGCAGCTATAAGCACACCTGCGAAGCCATGTGACGATATAAAAGCAATGCTCAGTGAAGCTATGCCTGCACATACCATACCTCAGCGATTTTATGTATTAGATAAGATGCCGCGTAATGAAAATGGTAAAACAGATAACAAAGCCATTCAGGCGTTATTAAAAGCCAAGTTAGTTGAAGACTTAACATCTAATATTGACAGCCACGGTGCAGAAAAAAATCAGTATAGCGGCGAAAATCTTAAATTATTTCAATCTATTAGTCCCATTTTTTACAAGCATATTGCGCCACAACGCTGTGGTGTTCATGAAAATTTCTTTGAGCTTGGAGGAAATTCACTTGACTCTGTGCAGTTAGTTGCCGATTTGCAGTATAAGGGCTTTGCCATAACAGCTTTCGATTTCAACAACATGCCGACTATTGATGGCATTATTAGTAGTGTTATTAGCAATAGAGAGCGTCAAGAAAAGAGTAAAAACGCAACTAAGAAGACCTCTAGCGATGTTTTCGCGGCAGCACAAGACTTTTTCTTTAAAGAAAATTTAGCTAATCCGGATCTTTATAATCAGTCAGTAATTTTTAAGGTTGAAGCTGACTTAGAACCTGAGCTTCTGAAAACCGCAATAACTAAAATATGTGAACAGCATGAGTTATTGAAAACCGCTTTTAGTCAAAACGAAAACGGTGGCTACAGCGCAAAAACATTACCTCTGGCGATCGACAGCGTATTTTCCCACTCGATGATAAGTCTCGATGATGAAGAAGCAATTACTGAGCAGGCTAAACTAATCCAAAGTGCTATTCATTTAGAGTCTGGAGCAGTTTTTAAGGCGCATTTATTCTCTACAGGTGAAGGTATAAGTTACTTGTTGCTGGTAGCCCACCATATCTGTGTTGATGTTATTTCATGGCGCATTATTACCAATGAAGTAACGCAAATATATTGTGACTTGAAAGACGGAGTTGCAATCGCTGATAGCGCTGTGCAAAGCGGATTTTGGGATTGGGTTGACCACATACAAGGTGAAGTGGTTACACGAGAAAATATCGAAACTAAGTTAGCATCAAGCGCACATTCAACGCCACTGATTGATAAAGTAATACATACGGAAAGTGAAGCAAAGACAGACTGGCTAGTCTTTTCTAAACAGCACTCTGACGAATTAGAATCTATAGCCGCTGCTCAGCATGTACCCTTACATTTATTATTTTTAGGGGCATTGTTTCAAACGTGTGGCCGCTTACAAGATACCGAGCAAGTTTGCATCGACATTGAAAGTCATGGTCGAGTGTCATTTGATCCACAATTAGATATATCGAGAACAGTTGGTTGGCATACTTCGACCTTCCCATTAAATGTTTCAGTAAACAAGCAGCTATTTGAGCAAACCTTAAGGAATACTAAAGCAAGTTTTGATGCAGTTGCTGATTTGGGTGTTCATCGAAGTTGGCAAATTCACCATCATCAACATGCAGATGCTCTGTACCAGTCACCAATTTGTTTTAACTTCTTGGGAGACACTGATTTTCCACATGATGACCGACTAAAGCTGACACCATGTACTATCGATATTGGCACATGTCGAGGGGCAAGCAATCTACGCTTTCATGAGATCAAGGTATCAATCCAGAAAATGTTGGGTCAATACGTTGTCGATATTTCATATCCAGGTAACGCTAATCAACAGCAGCAACGACAAATATCATCATTTTTAGACAATTATCGTGCTTTATTAACAGGATTGCTTGTTGATAGCAGTACCGTCAAACCATCAATAACTACGTCGGGAACAAGTACTGGTGCTATTCACTATTGCCCTGAAAAGTTAAGTGAATCATTGGTAACTGAGCAACCCCGAGATTATAAAGAAGTCATTTTAACCGGAGCAACCGGATTCATCGGCATTCACTGTCTTGAGCAGCTGATGCGATTGAGTGATGCTGAAGTGGTCTGTTTGGTTCGTGCAACAGCCACTGAAAGCGCTTACCAACGTTTGTATGACAACTGGTGTTGGTACTTTGAGGCAGAACAATGGGAAAGGTATCAGGACAGAGTAAAAGTAATCGAAAGTGACCTTGTGATGCCAAATTTTGGTTTGGATGAAAATAGCTACAAGGCGTTACAAAGTAGTGTGGATGCAGTATATCACCTCGCTGCTGATACTCGTCTAGTAGGCTCGTTACAGCAGTTTCAGCAAGCTAACATCGTACCATTAAAGCAGATTATTGACTTTACTCGGCACGGTAAGTTGAAAGATCTTCATTATATGTCAACCCTAGCTGTTTGTGGAGTTTGTAAAGAGCAAACGCGATTTAGAGAAAGTTCGCTTAACATTGGTCAAGAATTTCAAAATGGCTATGAAAAAACAAAATATGAAGCCGAGGAAATTGTTAATAGTCATATAATTGATGGCTACCCTGCTTTCATTTATCGCACCGGTAATGTTTCAGGGAATTCTTTAACTGGAAAGTTTCAACGGAACTCATCAGCTAACAGACTTATTCAGTTCTTAAATGCAACCGCAAAGCTTGGTGTATTGCCTACTCATATTGATGAACAGGTAAACCTCAGCCCTGTTGATGTTGTAGCTTCATGTGTGATCAAGTTGTCTTTGCAGCAGCGCCAAAAGTCGGGAGTATTCCATGTTGACACACCACATTACTTCCCTATCAAGTCGTTGTATCAAGCGTTAGTTAAGCAAGGATTTAAATTTAATCGCTCTACTTGTAAAAGTTTCGGTGAGCTCTTTGAGGCGTTTGATGGTACCGCAGATTCAGATTTAGCATTAGGTAAGTTATGGAGCTCTCGCAGTCCCAGAAATGTGGTTTATGACCATAGTGAGACGCTTAGAAAGCTTTCCCTGATTGATTGTCAATTTGAGCCGCCAACGTTGGCTTGGATTGAACAGTTTGTTGCTCATCTTATTGAACGCAAAGCGATATGTAAGTCGGACCCTAATCAATTGCATTATGGTCAGTTTACTCGCAAACGTATTTTTCAATATCCGGATTATCCATCTGATTTATTAAAAGAAATCGCGTGAATTGTTTAACTAAACCATTATTAAAAGGAATATAAAATGCAAAAATTAAACCCCAACTTCCAACTAACACAAGAACATATAGAGCACTATCAAAGAACAGGATTTGTTGTTTTAAAGCAATTCTTTTCTGAAGAAATGATTGAATTTTTACGTGCTAGAGTGAACGACGAATTTGAAACTCCGACAGATCATTATCAAAAAGGGTTTGATAAGTTGAGATATGATCTATGTAACGGTGATGAGACGATTTTTGAGCTTATTGGCGATGAAAGCTTTAGGGATATCATGTTGTCGCTGTGCCAGGAGGACTTATTTTATACCCAAGGTGTTGGCTTTAGTTTGAAGCAAAGCAAACCAGGTGCGGTCAATAAAGGTTTTACTTGGCACATTGAGTCACAGAGTTTCGGGTTCAACCGAGCAGAGGATAACGGTACGACTTTATGGGCTCCTTTGCATAAAATAGACAGCAAAAAACAGCGTGGTGGTATGTGCTATGTTCCAAGAGACATTATTTCTGGTGAATTTATGTATGACTTTATTGATCCCGCTGTATTCCGCTGTATGGATGAGCATATTAAGTCAGGTGGTATTGATTTTGATGATTATGTATCGCTGCGTGATGACCCTTTAAATTCTGGTGGTATCGCTCGATTATTAGAGTATTTCTCGGTTGAAGATGATTATGAGTTAGGCGATGTCATTCTTTTTGACAAGTATGTATTACATCGCAGTGCACCGCTTGAGGAAGGCCCACTAGAGGCTCGAGATGCCTTTAGTTTACGTTTCATCGCAGCAGACTCTCGTTACGATCAAAAACGTGCTGAGATGATTGAAATACCACGAGACTATTATGGTTATGAGGGGCCGACTAAGTTTCATCTAGAAGTTTGTGATGTTGATAATGAACTAATAACTGAGAGTGCTTATTTTGATGCTGATAGAGATAAACGCTTTCTTAAAGCCAGTGAAGGTTTTTACAGTGCTTTAAAAGTAAAACAATCGAAGGCAGCGTAACTTATGGACCAGGTTAACTATTATGAAAATAAATTAGCGTTTGAAATTGACTCGTGGGATCTTCACGAGGCAATGAAATCAACTAAACAGGTTGTGGTATTGGATGTTAGAGGTGAAGTTGCCTATTCAAAAAAGCACATTAAAGGTGCTATCCATTACCCTCATAGCCAAATTATTGAGGACAACCGAGGTGATTTTGATAGCGCGACATTATACGTAACTTATTGTGATGGATTAGGTTGCAATGCAGCCACTAATGGTGCGCTGAAGTTAGCTAAATTAGGTTTCAAAGTGGTCGAGCTAAGCGGCGGTTTAACCTGGTGGGATGAACATGATTACCCAACCGTGAACGCCGAATCTTAATCTGTGAGTTAACAATAAAAGCATGATAAATGTAGCAAAATCAGGAATAAATTTATGCCTTACGTAAATATTAAAATAACACCTACAGAGTCGGGTGTAACCAAGCAGCAAAAATCAGATTTAATTGAAGGTGTTGCTGGCGTCTTAAGGGATGTGTTAGGTAAGCCAGAAAGTTATACAACAGTGGTGATTGATGAAGTCGCAATTGAGAATTGGGGGTCTGGTGGAAAACAAGTAACTAAGCTGGTCTCATAGTTGTGATTAGGCAAAGTTTCAACTGTTAAATATTACGGTTTACGTCGCTAAGCTTTGTTCTAAAATTGAATGAAAAATGGGTATGTGCCCATTTTTCATTTTTATAATGGTAAATTAGAAAATGAAAAATAAAGTTCTTAATCCGCTGATTGATATATTTAAAGATATGTCATTATCTGCAATTAACGCTGGTTTTGTAACTGTGTTAGTTGGCTTTACCAGTTCAGTTGTAATCGTATTTCAAGCTGCCCAAGCTTTGGGTGCCTCTGAGCAACAAATAAGTTCATGGATATTAGCTCTGGGGCTAGGTATGGGGCTATCGGGTATCGCACTGTCGATACGTTATAAAACACCGATCACCACTGCATGGTCAACATCAGGTGCTGCTATGTTGGTGACTGGAGCCTCTGGAGTCAGTTTAAATGAAGCCATCGGCGCTTTTATTATTACTGGACTCTTGATCGCAATTAGTGGTTTTAGTGGGCTATTTGAGCGGTTGATGAAAAAGATTCCACTATCTCTCGCAGCTGCAATGCTCTCAGGTGTATTGTTAGACTTTGGTATTAATGCATTTGCTGCAATGCAATCAGAACTGATACTTGTGCTTGTGATGTTTCTTGTGTTTATTATCAGTCAGAAATTTAGTGCTCGGTATTCCGTCATTTTAGCGTTAGTTGTTGGGTGTAGTATTGCTTATCAACAAGGCTTAATTAGCCCTCAGCCCATGGACTTTTCAGTTACCAAACCCGAGTTTGTGACACCAGTATTTAGTTGGCAGGGGTTTATTGGTATTACGGTGCCGTTATTTATTGTGACTATGGCCTCACAGAATTTACCTGGGCTGACCGTGTTAAGAGCTTCAGATTATAAAGATACGCCAGTATCGCCACTTATTGCATGGACTGGTGTGTCTACAACACTATTAGCCCCTTTTGGAGCTTATGCAATTAACCTTGCCACGATAACATCTGCTATTTGTGTCGGTAAGGAAGCTCACCCAAATCCTAAAAAGCGGTATGTAGCGGCAATAGCCGCAGGGGTATTTTACATTCTGACTGGGATTTTTGGGGCGACGATTGTGCAGGCTTTTAGTGTATTTCCTGAGGCATTGATTCTAGCGATCGCGGGCTTGGCATTGTTGGGGACTATCGGTAATGCATTAAACTCTGCGGTGGCGGACGAAAATAATCGTCAGGCAGCATTAGTGACTTTTCTTGTAACAGCTTCTGGTATTTCCTTTATGGGAGTGGGATCTGCATTTTGGGGTATAGTTGCTGGAGTATTTGTGATGGTAATTGCTAAATCTAATTTTTTAACAGGACCTAAAGTTACCACAGTAAATAAACCGAAAGCTGAGGTTGTTGACGAGAGTAGGTAGTAATGGAATTCTTTGAAAGTCTAGAGCCTTCGATCATATTACTTCTGTTTTTCATTGCGCTATTTGCTGGGTATATAGACGCGATCGCGGGTGGTGGGGGAGTTATCCAAGTACCGGCGCTGTTATTGTGTGGTGTTAGTCCAGTGGCGGCGCTTGCGACCAATAAAGTGGTATCAATGGTAGGTACCTCTTTCGTTGTGCTTAAGTATGCGCTCAACCGCCTAATTAGATGGCGTTATGTTCTGCTTGCCGGAATTCCTTGTTTTCTTGGTTCGATAATAGGGAGTAAAATTGCGATCGTCACACCTGAGTGGCTGTTAGAAGTGCTCATTATTGCTAGCATCTTAATTGCACTGATATTTAGTCGAATTGTTAAAGCTGAAGAACCTGGCTCTACAGAGAGTAGAAACCAACCGGCTTTTTTGGCTTGGCTGACAACAATTGGTGTTTACGATGGTGTGGCGGGCCCTGGTACCGGCTCTTTCATGGCTTTGGCAGTAAATAGAAGCTTAAAATATAATTTACTTACCGCGACTGCAATTGCAAAGCCGATTAATTTAATGACAAATATTGCAGCGACACTTGTATTTGTCTTTGCTGATAAGGTGCTTTGGGAGGCTGCTGTACCTATGTTGATAGCAAACGCTTTAGGTGGGTGGATTGGTGGCACATGGCTATGTCAAAAGGATCTATGTTTATTAAAAGATTGTTAAGTGTGGTTTTGGCAACGATGTTAACTGCCAATATTGGGAAGCTTTTACTGAATTTTTAAATAGAAATAAGACTTAAGCAGTCCACGATGTTTACTAGTGAGCAACACTTTGAATAAAGTACTTTGCTATCAAACATGGTGGGCTTTTTTGTTATCTCACCATAGTTTTGGGTAACTATTCTTTTCTAGCACCAAAGCTGTCTGCTAGGCAAGGTGATAAGGTGAGACAAACTTAAAAAATAATAAGTGAGGCCATTCCTTATTTTAATCTGAGGTTTATTCGCTTTGGTTAACTGCTTACAAAGACTTCTGAACCAGCAAGCATACTAAGTGAAAATAAATTTTAGACCGATATTTTTTTGCGTGAATTGTTTGGTAAGAGAAGTCTATCGATATAGTTTTGTAAGGGTGGGATTCCACTTTGTTCATAGGTTAACCAAAGGGTAGCGTCGTTCTAAAGTCACCTTTTCAAGCCACTTCTCTTAGCTTCGCTGCTAAACTGTTTTTTCGCCTCGATGCTACCTATGTTCACTTCCCATTTAATGATACGTCTAAATTGGAGTTTTCCAATTTCGCTCAATAAATACGTTTATGGTTAAACGGATAATTTTTTAAATTTGATTCTGCCCATACTTCTAGAAGCCAGTTTGTGTTGTTTTACAATGCTCAGGACTGCTTTGGACAAAGTACTTACGCAACTACGCTTGTCTGCTGTTACCAACATTTTTGCAAAATGCTCCTTAATCACATTACTTTCTCGGTTGACTTCAGCATACGTTTTTTAGGCACTTTAATTTCTTAACATTAGCAGCTTCCATATCCCCATGCTTCGACTTCCATACCGGAGTCAACGTCTTTTAGCGCAGCGAAGATCTGTGATTCGGTGAAATATGGTCTTTTATAGTTAGTCTACAGCTTTAATGATTACAGAAAACTCCAATTACGCATGCCTCACTTTATGGAAAGGTAACAAAATAGCGCATTTGCTTAAAATAATTGTCATAAATACATAGGGTTGTGCGATGCTATGGGAGATCAAATTGCAATGGACTATCCTGAGGTTGCATAACTCTATTAACGAGCTATACCAAATCGGCTGGAATTACAGAAAAACTAGGCCCGGATCGTTCACATCAGGCCTAGTAGCTAGTCATTAATTACCGAGGTGATTACTGCTGTTCACGTTTAGCTTTTCTTAATGCCCAAACATAATCAAGTCCCAAGTATGGAATGGTTTCGCCATTACCATCAAGGAAAAGCTCAGTTTGAGGTGGCCCAACGTAGCCTAGTTTCTTACCATGAATATTGGTTTGCTCCAACAAAAAGCTAATTGGCTTAGATGGGCCTTGTTCACCTTTAACCGCCAAGGCGTGACAGGTGATGCAAGAGCTAGTTTCCAGATCCATAAAACTCTCTAATTGTGAGTTTGCCAGTGTGGTTGGAACACCGCGGTTATTAGTCCACTGAGTTTGAGTTCCGCGAAGGCGATAATTTTCCCATTTAGTACCTGAGAGGCCATAGCCCCGTGGATATTCATTACAGGATGGTGACGTTTCGGAGCAAGCTGCATGATCAACTGAGGGAGTCAACCAACCAGAAAATGCTTCAGGGTAGATTTGTGGCCACCGACGTTCATTATCAATATGCTCGAAAGTTGCCCAAAACCAAGTTGGAGAATCTTTTGAAACAATATGAAATCCCGACATACCATAAAGGTGAGTTACACCATCTCTGGTGACTTCTCTCCAGTGATAGCGAGGTTTATCAATTTCATCGATTCTTACCCAGTGTGCTTTAGCCGTTACCGACCCTAAAGGAAACTTGAGATCTGTTATGCCGCTTCGCGCTAGACGTTCTTGCTCATCAAGGCTATAAAGTTTGTGCTGACGTATGTAACGATAAGCGATACGGTTAAAGCGAATGCTTTCATCAGCAAAAACAGTATAGTCACCAGTTGGGAGTGTATCGAAGCCACCGGCTAGACAGCCTTTTTTCCATGAAAGTGGACGTGCAGCACCGTCTAAGAAAGTTTCTTCTCTTGATTGCCACACTTCCCATACCGTTGAGCCTGGCTCTCCAAGTTGCGAATTTTTATCTGCTTTACACTTATCTGTATTCGCAGGCCAGTTCAAGGCCACAAATAGTTGCCAAGCATAGTGATCAGGTTGGTTAAGTGCCGTATTGGTATCTTGAGGGATCAACCAAGGTTTTTGTGAATTCCAAGGTTGATTGTGAGGGGGTTGCAATTCATTGGCATTAGCTACTAATGCCAACATGCTCACCAATAGGTAAGCTAATATCATTGATGATTTTTTCATAGTGAGAAGTTCCATTTTTATATTATTTTTTAATTATATATTTGACTGTATTTTTTCAAAGTTAGGTTTTACGATTCCTTTCATTATTGCTAAAGCGACAGCATGTTGACGATTATTGGCTCGTAGTTTCTCAATAATGTTCATTAGATGGAATGTGACAGTCCTTTGAGATAGTCCTATTATTTTAGAAATTTCCCATGCTGTTTTTCCTTCGCATGCCCAGAATAAGCAGTCACTTTCTCTCTGAGAAAGTTGTTTTACAGGGTGGTTGTTTTCTTTTATTTTTAGGAGAGTAGATATGAGGTGAGTGGCGAATGTGTGGGCATATAATAAAATTGAATCTAAGAAGTCAAAATTGTGCTCTTTTTTAGAAATCATATTGAAATATACTAAATCGCTATCGTGGGTTTTTAAAGGGATATTTATTCCCGAATTCAAACCATTTTTAGATAGTATTTCAATAAGTTCCATTATGTTGTTTGTTCTTGTTTTTTTGTGTTTTTTTTTGCTCCATGATTGAGGGATATTTCGGTTCATCTGAGAAGATAGAAAATTATTCGTTTTTTCTCTGTCTGAGAGTATTTTTTTGATCAATTCCTTTTCTAAATTTGATTCACTTTTTAAAGTGGATGAGTAAAGTGATTTGTTCTCAATTGTGGTGAGGATAAAATATTCCATTCCACTCATTTCACAAAACTCTTGGCATAACCCTTTTAAACAATGTTCTGATTCAGACTTTTTTATTCGTTCTATTAGTTGATAAAAATCTTTTATGTTCATTGTAAATTACTTCCATATAAAAATGTCGGCTTAAGCAGCTAGACTTGTTATTTTAAGTATGACTTCTTCATAGAACTCAGCAGTCTTTGAGCCTTGTGAGTAATACTTTTTGTTGAAGCAAACTGCAGGTACTCCGTGACTTGATATTTCTTGAGCTCGGCTATACTTGGCGATTAATTCTGGTGGAGAAAATGCTGCATCGATTGCGGCTCTCGCTTCTTCGCTATCGAGCTTTAGCTGCTCAGCAAGAGTCACCAATTGCTCTGAATTAAATAGGTCTAGGCCTTCATTAAAATAACCTTTAATCAAAAGCTTATTCATTTCTATATGGAGGTTGTTAAGGCTTGCAAAGTGCATTAATTTATGTGCTTTTGAAGTGTTGTAGTAATGCGTTCTTTTACTGAAGTCGATCGGGACACCAGCAGCTTTGGCGGTTGCTAAAAGCCCTTTTCTATACTCATCATGCTGCTGTTCACTCCAGCCATTTACAGCCATTAATCTGGTGCTTATTAGCTCACCCTTAGCACTGAAATTAGGTTTAACTTCATATGGTAAAAACTCTATTCTTGGAATCACTTTACCTGATAATTTAGTTAACGCGGTTGTTAAGTTTGCATAGTTAATTGGACACCAGGAACAGTCGATATCATGGACATATTCTATTATTAAATTCATTTCTTCACCCGACAGTTAGAAAGGGTGTGTTACACCCTTTAATAGTAAATTTTAAGCTTGTTTCTCTGCTTCTTGAGAAAGTTTAAAGTTTTCTAAGTTACTAACTTTATCAATTAGCTGAGTAGTTTTTGGTCCAGTAATAATATCAACTGGGAAATATTGGCCCCAAGTATGATATACAGACAGTAAAATATCTGCGGCTGAATAATTTTCGCCACCAAGGAATGTATTGTCACCAAGCTTTTGTTCAACTACGGACCATAAGTGATTGATAGTTTGGGCTGCACTTTCTAATGCTGCTAACTTAGCATCGCTATCAGTCATTGATTGGGCGATGAAAAAAAGCTTGCTGTAAGCTGGATGCATAGTGGCATTTGCAAATAATAAGTTTTCAATAGCTTGCTTTCTTTGTGGTCCTGATTCTGGTAATAGCTTATTAGAGTGATTCTCTAATAGATGTAATATTATTGCTGCACCCTCAGTATATGTCTCGTTACCCTGAACTAACACAGGTACAGTACCAACAGGGTTTAATTTTTTGAAATCTGCAACAGAGTCTTTGTTTACCAGTTCAAAATCTGCATTTATTTCACGAAGTATTATCTGTGTAGCTAAAGAGCATGCGCCAGTCATATAATAAAGTGTGTACATTTTATTTCCTTTTAAATTTAAGGGGTTCAGAGTGTAAAAACTCTGAATCTAGTTTTAGCCAATTCTTTTTCTTGGCTGCGTATTAAGATTAATGAAGTATTAGGAGGGGATAAATATGCTAATTTCAAACATGCTGTTGACAGAAAAGAAACAATGTAAATACTTCTTTTATTGTTTATTTCTTTTTTCTGTTTTGTTAACATTTATCGAATTGTATTGAAGTGTTGGAAGGGGTTGCAATGGATAGGTTGGGGGCAATGGAGATTTTTGTCAGGCTAGCTGAATTAGGGAGCTTTACAGCAGTTGCAGATGAAGCCAACACATCAAAATCTAAAGTGAGTAAAGAGCTGAGTAAACTTGAAGAGTATATAGGGGTACGGCTCTTCCATCGTTCAACTAGACACATACGGTTAACCTCATTGGGCGAAGCCTACTTAAAGCGATGCAAGAGTATTTTGAAGGAAGTGGAAGAAGCACAATCCGATATTCAGTTGTTACAAGATAGACCTGCAGGGAAGCTCAAGGTGAGTGTACCGATGGCACTTGGCCTGACTGATTTAGCGCCGTTATTTAGCGAATTTATGAAATTATATCCTCATATTGAGTTAAATATATATTTAAGTGATGAGTCGGTAGACCTAATTGAGCAAGGATTTGACATAGGGTTACGTGCAGCAAGTACAGCATTTGATTCAAATTATATAGGTAAGCGTTTAACTCAGTTTCGCTACCATGTTGTCGCATCTAGAGAATATCTAGATTCCCACTCACCGATTACTGTTCCCAAAGATCTTGAAAAGCACAACTGTTTTATCTACAGCTACTTTAGAAAAAAAAGCGTTTGGCCGCTGGGATCTGGAGTGGCAGTGTCTGGTTCGCTCAAAGTTAATAGCACTATCTTTATGATGGAGCTTATCAAGGACGGATTAGGTGTAGGTTTTATTCCAGAGAGTGTTTGTAAACCTCTACTAGAATCCGGTGAAGTAGTGTCTATACTTTCCGAGTATAATAAGGCTAGTTTAACATTATACGCCATGTATCCTGCTCGACATCATGTCCCGACATCACTGCGTTATTTTTTAGATTTCTTTCAAGAGCACTTTAAAAGAATCAATGCAGACAATTAGACAATGATGTCTAAATAACTCAAGGAGCTTTGGCACGATAAAAAATTAGCAATTCTCTGTGGGTCTATGTCATGCCTACGGAGCGAATCAACCACATTTATACTCAATGCCCCAGGAAAAGAAGTATTATTTGTGAATTCGGAGATATTGCTCAATATCTCTTGGACACGGTTGGCAACAGCTTCTCCAGAGTCAATAATCTTGATATGAGCTGGCAGTATGGTGCTAATTTCCTCAAGTAGCAAAGGATAGTGGGTACAGGCTAAGACGACTACGTCACAATCATTAATGCTTATGGTGTGAGCGATTGCTGATAGCTCTTTTGCAACCCCATTTAAATATGATGCCTTACCCATTATTTTTTCTTCTGCTGCAATCACTAATCGCTGGGAAGGAAATAGCTGTACATTACAATTTGCCGCATAGTTATCAATTAGTGTATTGACGTACTTCGAATTGATAGTGAGCTCGGTACCAAGCACGACAAATGATTTATTTAGACTAATAGTCGAGGCCGGCTTAATTGCAGGCACAACACCGATAATTGGCAATTTGAATTCTTGGCGTAGTTGCGTTAAAGCAATAGTACTAATGGTATTGCAAGCAATAACAATAGCTTCTGGGGGGCGTTTACCGATGGCAGCTCTGAGGATCTGTATCACACGTGGCACTAGTTCGCTTTCGGATTTACTACCGTAAGGGAAGTAGTCACGATCAAATACATAATCTATATTAAGTGAAGGATTTTGCTTCATTAGTTCAGCAACAATGGATAACCCACCAACACCTGAATCAAATACCAAAATAGAAGGCCGCATATAAATTATTTCTCGTTAAACTATTTCTTTTTCAGATTGCTTTATGACTGTATCAGCTAGGGCATATTCACTATTTTGTAATTTCTCTTGTTCAAGCCTTAGACCTTTCACTATGGCTTGTTTAGCAAATATAAAAGCGCTGGGGTGATTGATACATTCGGTTGCAACAAGTTTCTCGTGAGAAAAGTACCATAGTGATAGCTTATTGCTTTCAACTCTCTCAATCGTATGAGTGTAATTACTAGCTAATCCAGCAATTTGTAACTTAGTGTCGAATTGATCTGACCAAAACCAAGGGAGTTCAGATTTAGGTTCTGGTTGGTTGCAAGCATGAGCTGCTATCCTTTTAGCAGTTGATATCGCGTTTTGTACTGACTCTATACGCATATACTGGCCGATATCAGTGGAAAATTGACTAGCACAATCTCCCGCAGCATAAATACAGGGATCGTTGGTTAAGCCATTATCATCGGTAGCAATACCATTATCTACTTTCAGTTCTGCCTGTTCTGCAATGTGAGTATTTGGTTGTACTCCAATTCCAATTAGGACAAGATCACAATCTACTTTCAGTCCTGCAGCGGTAACCACACCTTCGACTTTTTTGCCTCCGGTAAACTCAGTAGCTTTACTATGAGTAAGTATCTTAACTCCATTTTCTTTTTGTATTTCACTTAAATACTTGCCTACGCTTTTGGAACAAACACGATTGAGAACTCGCTCTTCGTGTTCTAATAAGGTTACATTCAAACCAAGTTTGGTCAGGCTGCTTGCTGCTTCTAACCCGATAAATCCTCCTCCAACCACGACAGCAGATTGAGGTCGATGTTGAGCTATAAACTGCTTTAATAAATTAGCATCGGTTAACGTATTAAGATAAAAAATATTCTGCTTGTCGCTGCCTGGAATAGTAAGCTGGCGAGGAGTTGCGCCGCTACAAATTGCTAACTTTTCATAATCTAGCTGTTGTTCATTACTCAGCTCAATTTGCTTTTTATGTCTATCAAGCTTTCTTACATGCGCATTATCAATGATTTCGATACCTTTTTTTTGATAAGCAGTAAGGGGCTTTATTCTGATAGCGTCGCTGGATTTTTCCCCTGTAAGATAACTCTTAGATAGAAAAGGCTTTTGATATAGACTAGTAGCCTCCACTGCAAGCATTGTGATATCCCCTTGCCAGCCCTCTTTCCTCAAACTCAAAGCTAGTTGCGAGGCTGCTTGTCCGGCACCAATAATAAGAAAGCGATTTGCTTTATTCATCAATAATCTCTGGGAAAATTTTTTTTCATGTTGCCATTCTATTTAGGAAATGAAAACTGCAAAAAGTTACACCTATCTCCTTTGCTATTTAAGCGCTAATGTTGTGCTGTATTTTTATTAACTAAAAGTTAGAGGGTGAAAATGCCTAACGTTATTGTTACAGATGTAGAGGGTCAACATTCATCAATTTCTGTGAGAGAGGGTGAGATCTTGATGGAAGTCTTAAACGAGAATGACTTTGAAGAAATTGAGGGAGTGTGCGGAGGCATACGTTCGTGTGCAACTTGCCATGTTTATGTAGATAAGAAATGGTTAGATAAACTTGTAGATAAGCACCAAGAAGAGTCAGAGTTATTGTCTGGATTGGAAGCACAGCAAGCCAATTCGAGACTTTCATGCCAAATTATTATGACTAGCGAATTGGATGGCTTAGAAGTTACAGTAGCTCCAATGGAGGACTAAATGTTTCGTTATACAGGCCAGTTATTCACCTCTTTTTATTCTAAATATTTTTAAAAATAATACTAAAGGTCTGACTTCGTTAGTCGATAACTAATCTGATCCATCAAAAAGTTAGGTAATCACTTATGAATATTTCCGGAAGTAACCTACCTGCGATGTCTGGAGCTGGTCAAAGCGGTGAAGTATACAGCGCCGTTTTGGCAAAAAAGCAACAGAAAGCAGATGGACAAGCCGCGCTTGCTTTAATTGAATCTGCGGGCAGCAGTGCAGCAGCACAAACGCCAGCTAAATCAGTGACAGCAACGCTAGGCAACAACATCAATACATACGCGTAAGCTTATGTCTGATGGCACGTTGTCTTCGGCATGTCCGATAGATATGTGCAACGCAATCGGTGCTAGGGTCATTAGCACCGATTTTTTGCGCTCTTAACCGAGTAAACCTAGGTCAATCGGCGTTTTACTTGGCTGACCGCCAATCTCTCGCACTAATTTGGGCACCAAGAATCCCGGTAGTACTTCCAAAAGTTCAGCCATTATCGCCTTGGCTTCACGTTCTTCTACATCAAAATGACTAGCGCCTTCTACCTTATCGAGTAAATGCAAATAATAAGGCAGTATATCTGCATCGAATAGTGCTTCACTCAATTGGGCTTGGGTTGCAACATCGTTATTAATTCCTTTAAGTAACACAGCTTGGTTTAGCAAGGTCACATTGGCTTGTTTAAGCCTTTGCATTGCGGCTTTAAAAGTATCATCGATTTCATTTGCATGATTAATGTGGTTTACCAAAATCACCTTTAAATGACTCTGTGCTAAACGTTGGCACAATTCCTCGGTTACTCTCGCTGGGATCACTACCGGTAAGCGGCTGTGAATACGTAAACGTTTGATTTGTGGTATAGCCTCTAATTGTTCTAGCACCCAAGCTATCATGTTATCTTTGGCCATCAGCGGATCACCGCCGCTTAAGATCACCTCATTGATTTCAGGATGAGCGCGCAAATACTCAAATACTGGCTCTAAGGTCCGTTTGTTGACCTGATTATCCTGATAGGGGAAGTGGCGTCGAAAACAGTAGCGGCAGTTGACCGCACAACCAGTTTTGAGCATGAGTAATACCCTAGATCGGTACTTATGTAACAAACCAGGTACAGGTGCGTCTTGTTCTTCTAGTGGATCTTTACTAAATCCCGCTTCAGTTAAATATTCCTGATGTACAGGTAACACTTGTAATAGCAAGGGATCATGACGATCTCCGTGGCGCATTTTAGCGATAAATGGGCGAGGTACTCGCATAGGAAACAAGCGCTTAGCTGCAAAGTCTCGTGCATCAAATTGGTCATGCAACCCCAAGATGTTGAGCAGCTCTTGTGGGTCAGTGACAACATTTGCTAATTCTTTTTGCCAGTTAGTCTGCAAATTTACTTCATTTATTTGTATCATTAGCAGGTTAATTACTCGAATATACGTAGATTAGAGGATACGATGGCGAATTATAGCACCAACGAGTTCAAGGGCGGCCTAAAAATTATGATGGATGGCGAGCCTTGTTCTATCTTAGAAAATGAAATGGTCAAGCCTGGTAAAGGACAAGCGTTTAACCGCGTTAAAATCCGTAAACTTATCTCAGGTAAAGTACTAGAGAAAACATTTAAGTCTGGTGACTCAGTGGAAGGCGCAGACGTAATGGATACTGATCTAGCGTATTTATACACTGACGGTGAGTTCTGGCATTTCATGAACAACGAAACATTTGAGCAGATCGCAGCTGATGAAAAAGCAGTAGGCGATAGCGTAAAATGGTTGGTTGAAAATGACGTTTGTACTATCACACTGTGGAATGGTAATCCAATCGCAGTAACACCACCTAACTTTGTTGAACTTGAGATCACAGAAACCGATCCAGGCCTGAAAGGCGACACCGCGGGTACTGGTGGTAAGCCTGCAACGCTAAGCACAGGTGCTGTTGTTCGTGTTCCTTTGTTTGTTCAAATTGGTGAAGTGATCAAAGTTGATACGCGTAGTGGCGAATACGTAAGCCGCGTAAAATAATAGCGTAAAGCAATTTACGATGTTTAATAAATCCCAGCATGTTGCTGGGATTTTTTTGGAGTAAACAATGACGGTGAACAATTGGCAGCCAAGTGCAACAATAGAGACGCTTAGGCAAAGGGCTGCGATTTTAGCGAAGATACGGCATTTTTTTGCTGCTCGTGATGTGATGGAAGTCGATACGCCAAGTCTTTCTCAAACCTCGGTGACTGATCCTCACTTAGATACTTTCCATACTCGATTTGTTGGCCCAAACCACAGCCAAGGCTTGCCTTTATTTTTACAAACGTCACCCGAGTATGCGATGAAAAGACTACTTGCCGCCGGCAGTGGTGCGATTTTCCAATTATGTAAAGCTTTTCGTAACGAAGAGTCAGGGCGTCATCACAATCCAGAATTTACGATGTTAGAGTGGTATCGTCCGGGCTTTGACGAGTTTGACTTAATGGCGGAAATCGATGAGCTGATGCGGATGTTATTGGATTGTCCAGCTAGTGACTCGATGACTTACCAGCAAGCCTTTGAGACATACCTTGGGTTTGACCCTTTGAGCGTGTCGCTAGCGGAATTAAAAGCGCATGCCAACAAATACGGTTATGGTGATATTGCAGCCATCGAGAGTAATCCAGATACTTTACTGCAGTTGCTATTTTGCATGGAAATTGAGCCTAAAATAGGTCAGCAAAAGCCTTGTTTTGTTTATCATTTTCCTGCATCGCAAGCTGCACTGGCAAAACTTAACCCGAAAGACAATCGTGTTGCTGGGCGTTTTGAGCTCTATTATCGCAATATGGAGTTGGCTAACGGATTTAATGAACTGACGGATGCGGTAGAGCAAAGGGCGCGTTTTGAGCAAGATAATCGGCTCAGAGCTGAGATGGGATTGCATCCGGTGCCAGCTGATGAGCGTTTACTGGCTGCACTCGACGCAGGCGTCCCCGACTGTGCTGGTGTTGCACTTGGAATAGATAGGCTAGTCATGCTGGCGTTAAATAAAGCTAGCATCAGCGAAGTACTCACATTTGATGTTTCGCGGGCTTAACGCCGCGAAACAAAGCGAGTAAGTTCTTTTTGAGTAGTTTCTGTGAGCTTTTGAGCACTTTGGCATTCAGCTAACGCGCCATCAATTTGTGATTTAGATTGCTGACCCAGTTCGACAATTTGTTGCACTGCTTGGTGAGTATGTTTTTGTGTTTCTTCCAGTTGGTGCACCGCACTAACAATCTCTTCTAATTGTGCTTGATTGCGCTCAAAGTCATCACTCATCGAAATAAAACCTTTAGAGGTATCGCTAATAGCTTTCTCAGCTGAACTTGAGTGAGAAATCAACTGTTCTGATTCTTGATTGGTTTCACCGACCAGCACGTTCATTTGGTTGATAAAATCGCTGATCTGGCGAGTAGCAGCATTGACCTTGACCGACAGCGCACGAACTTCATCGGCAACCACTGCAAAGCCACGCCCCGCTTCACCTGCTCGAGCTGCTTCAATTGCTGCATTGAGCGCCAGCAAATTGGTTTGGTCGGAAAACTCTTCAACCATTTTTAGAATGTTGCGAATGTTCTCGCTATTTTCTTTCAGGCCTGAAACCGTCGATGAGAAATTACCAAGTAGTGTGGTAATTTGTTTTACTTCAGCAACGAGCTTAGTTAACGACTGAGATGAGCCGCGAACAAAGTGCAAGCTTTCGGTATTGGCCTGATAAACCTGATCGGTATTGTGCACAATACTTTGTAAACTGTGGCTGACCTGATCGGAAGCGGCAATAATTGTGTCACCTTGGCTCAGCTGTTGTTGTCCATATTTGGCTGTACTTTGCATTGAGCTGGTGATATCGCGGTTGCTTTGTGTTGCTGCAGCGGCGCTTTCGTATGTTTTTTCCAACAGAGCACTAAGGTGGGTAGTAAAAGCGTTATACTGCTCGCTTAAGTCTCTAAACTCGTCATAAGTGAACTGCGGTAGTTTTGCATCTAAGTTACCATCTTGGCGGTTAACACGTTCCAATGAGTCTTTCATTGCCTGCACTGGCCGCACAATTAAAAAGCGCATATAAAAGACGGTAAACGCAAAAGCGGCAAGGATCACAATAGTGATCAACCAAAATGCTCCCATATTCGCGCCAGACTGAGATAGCTCTGAATACAGCCAAAATAAACTAATTGCTTGAAAGAGAAATAAAAAACCTAAGTTACCAACAATCTTTCGAGTTAAGGTAAAGAAAAATGTCTCTTCTAAAAAATTATAAATGCGCATATATAAACTCATATTGGGCTCATCATTGTGCCACTTTATTTGTCTCAGTATAGATGAGCTAAATGGAATAACAATGCTAAAGCGATCAAGCAGTTACTCAGTTGGGGTGGCGTAAGCACCAATGCCCTGTAAATACATTTTGGTTTGGCATGGAAAGTTGGTGAAAATACCATCCACCCCGAAATCTAGCATCATATCTATGTCTTGTTGTTTATCGACCGTATAAGCAAATACCTTTAGTCCGCGAGATTTTGCGTCTAGTACATATTCATGATTAATAAAGTTTTTGTCCATATGGATGCTGTAGGCATGGAGCGATTCGGCAAATTGAGCATAATGAACTGGAATAGAAGCCGTTAACGCGCCAATTCTCACCCAAGGTAACTTTTGCTTCAGCCACAATAGTTGGTGATGGTCAAAAGAAGAGATGAGTAACTGCTCTCTTGTGATCATCCCCTGTTGAATATGGTCTTCTATATAGGTCACAAACTTATCTAAGCCAAAAGTGTGTTTTAGCTCTAAATTGATATCTGTCTGCTTACCTATGGTGGCAAACACCTGTTGTAGCGTTGGAATTGACTGCCCTTTACCGGCATCAAGTGTGGCCAAGTAGGCTTGAGTTTGCTCATTGACTCTGCCCACGCCATTGGTCGTTCTGTCCAGCCAAGTGTCATGGATAATGGCGTAATCATCCGCGCAACTTTGCACATCCAACTCAATACCATCAACGCCAATATGCAGAGCTGCTTCTATTGCAGCAAGTGTATTTTCTGGATAGCTGCCACTGGCTCCACGATGCGCTAAGACTTGAATCATGCTTTTTTCCTTGTAATAGACCAAGTTTCAAAACAGGCTGCACTAACTACCAACAACCCGCCTAGTAATGTTGTAAGTGTCAACGTCTCGTGTAACAGAATATAAGCTAATAGTGTTCCATACAATGGCTGTAAACAAGAAATTAATCCTGCAGTGGTGGCAGATAAATAACGTAGACTGGAGGCAAACAAGGCGTGTGGAATTGCCGTAAATATTGCTCCTGCAAGTAAGATTAACCAGAGGTTTTCTGTGGAAACTTGCTGAATTGGCACTTCCACAAATGCTAACAGCATGAGGCATGCAACAAGCGTTTGGTAAAGCATTGTGTGTGGGCCGCTATAGTGAGAAAAGAAGCGCTTTTGGAGCAAGTTTCGCAGCGCAAAGAGTGCGCCCGAGAATACGCCCGTAATAATCCCCAAGGTAACTTGGTTGCCAAGGTTCGCTTCTGGTACTAACAGATAGATACCAAATAACACTGCACTCGCACTGATAAAGTCCTTTATTTGCACGCGGCTGCGAGTGAAGAGCGGCTCTAAAAAAACGGTGATCACTGGGTAGGTGAAAAAGGCAATGATCCCAACCGCAATACCCGCCATTTGCATGCCTGCAAAGTAAGTCACCCAATGGAGCCCAACGATGACACCAAGAACTAAAGCCGTTAGATAATCTTTTTTGTGTATTAATTTTATCGGTTGCCGTTGTATTTTGAGTAACAGTAGCAGCACAACAAAGGCTACGGCGGTACGGTAAACGGTGATATCCAGTGCTGAGAGTGAAATTAATTTTGAAAATAATGCTGTTCCACCAAATAATAAAACGGCACTATGGAGCGAGAGCAAAGCGGATTGTTGTGGGCGCATATTGAATATTAGAACTGTTTTTTAGCAGTCTATCATTTAATCGCTTTGAGATGACAAGATTGTTGACACTTGTCACTCAACATTCTGCGCTTAAACGTAAATAATAATAAAAAGAGTGAATCAGAGAAGCTTGTGTCCATAACCACAGAATTTACCCTAGTTGAGAAACGGCGCTCATTTTGGAATGCCGGACCCCTTATATTTTCAACCTTTTATTTTTTCCCATTGATATTTAATTGGGCGCAATTGAGCGCAGTTAATATTGCGTTGCAAGTTGTTGTGTACCTTAGTTTTGTCCTGCTCTATTGGCAGAGTATTACAAAAACGGGCAATGCGTTGGTGATGAATTTAGTGCTGATGGCAGGGCTTTGTGTTGCAGGTAGTTGGGTGACGACCGGGACGAGTTCATTATTTGGCTTTATTGCTTTTTTTTGCGGTTTTAATTTGCTCCCTCGCTATAAAGTCATTGCGATGTTTATCATTGTCGTTCTGGTGTTACTGACTGCCAAATATGTTGCCACACAGCAAACGGTTTACTTTTTGATGCCTGCCTTATGTGTGGCATGCGGACTCTTTATTTTTGGTTGGATGTCTCACCGAGAACGGGTTCACCGTGAGTTACAGCGTCAAAGCGAAGAGGAAATTAAACGTTTGGGGGCCGTCGCTGAGCGAGAGCGTATTGCGCGCGACCTACATGATTTACTCGGCCATTCGCTTAGCTCAATAGCGTTGAAAGCAGAGTTGGCGAGCAAATTTGCCGCTGCAAATGCACTAGAGCAAGCGCAATCAGAAGCGCAGCAGGTTGCAGACTTAGCGAGAGAAGCACTAAGCGAAGTGCGCCAAGCGGTCACCGGCTACCATCAGCTAGCGCTTGATGCTCAGCTGCACATTTTGGCATCGAGGCTAAAAGATAAGGGCATTGCAGTAACGCTTGAATTGCAGGCGGTCACTTTAGATAAAGTAAGCGAAGCCTGCTTGTGCTTTTTTGCTAAAGAAGTATGCACTAATATTATTCGCCACAGCGACGCCGATAAGGTTAGTTTCACACTAAGGCAAACTGATAGTAATGTCTTTGTGGAAATTAAAGATAATGGCTCTATAAAGTCCATAAAAGAAGGGAATGGCTTAGTGGGTATTCGTACCCGATTGAAAGAATGCGGTGGTCAGTTATTGTATAGCACGGAACAAGGCGGATATTTTAAGGCGGTAATAGGGGATAACGTATGATCAGAGTGTTTATTGTTGAAGATCAAGCATTAGTTAGGGGAGCAATAGCAGCATTACTAAATCTAGATAGAGACATTGAAGTGGTAGGTGAAGCTGAGAATGGTGAAATTGCAAAAGCAGAATTAGCTAAGTTAACGCCTGATATCGTGCTAACGGATATTGAAATGCCACAAGTTACTGGTCTTGAGCTTGCTCAGCACTTACAACAAAAAATGCCAGACACAAAAGTGGTTATCATGACGACCTTTTCTAAGGCGGGCTATATTCGTCGTGCGATCGCCTTAGGAGTAAATGGCTTTGTATTAAAAGAAGCCCCAAGTGAGTACTTGCTATCAACGCTGAAAAAGGTAATGAAAGGACAAAAGGTCATCGACCCTGAGCTTGCTTTATATGCGCTTGAAGACGCAGACCCACTTACTGATAAAGAGCGTAAGGCGCTACGTTTGGCGAGCGAAGGGTTGAAAACAGCCGAAATTGCAGGGCGGCTATTTTTGAGTGAGGGTACGGTAAGGAACTATTTATCCGACGCCATCGCGAAATTACATGCGACAAATCGAGTAGATGCAGCTAGGATTGCTAAGCAAAAAGGATGGCTGTAACCAACTGTAATAGCTTATATTTACTTAGTACTTCAAAATGATCGGACGCAGTAATATACTGCGCTATTCCAAAAGTAATGATAATGTATTATTTTGAGTGTGATGATGGATCCAAAAGTGCTTATTCAAGTTACCGCAATAACGACTGTGATTTGCTCAGTCTTTATGGCAGTGAATTGGTGTATTAATAAAGCTCTTCCCGGTACGCGAGATTGGCTTATTTTCATTGTGCTCACTGCAATTGGCTGTGGTTTATTAGCTGCATATTCACTTCCCATTACGGTCTCTATTTTTATTCCAAACCTTACCATTGCATTTGGGCTTTTTTATCTGGCTCGTGGTGTTGACGCGTTTTTTAGTGTGAAAAGCAGTTATATGCCCTGGTATATACTAGCCACACTAGGCATTCCAAGTTTTACTTACTTTTTGTACGTAGATTTTAATTTTATAGCTCGCGTTGCGATTAACTATTTAGTTTGGGCGATGGCGATGATTTACTGTCTACGGGCATTAAATAAAGGCCAAAAATTATTATCGAAGGAATTTAATGTGGCACATTGGGCGTTTGGCCTATCGTGCTTGAGCTTACTGGCGGTATTTACTTTTAGAGTGGTCATGCTTGGTGGCTATTCAGTGACAGATAGTCTTGTTTCAGCAAATTGGGTTAACCAGTTCTTTGCTGTTACTGTTAGTACGATGCCACTGCTGCTGTGTTTCTCTTTATGCTTACTATGTAGTGGTCGACGTGAAAAAGAACTATACCTATTAAAAACTGCTGCTGAGCACTCAGCACAAGTCAAGGGACAATTTTTAACGTTATTAAGTCACGAATTAAGAACACCACTAAATGCCATTGTGGGTCATGCTGAATCGCTGAAAAAAGTACCGCGAGAGCCAAATCGTCATGCTGAATTATGCGATGTTATCGTCCATGCTGCGATGTCGATGTCAGATTTAGCTAATCAGGTATTGCTGCAAGCAAAAGGGGAGTATGCTGCGCAAAATCGCGTACCTGTTTCGCTTTATAGTCTCTCGCAAGAGTTAATCCGCCTCTTACAGCCGCTGGCGTTGGCTAAAGGATTGAACTTAAGGGTGGAGGTTAAAGGTCTGTATCCGCAAGATGTACATGTTATTGAGCAAGATACACTGTCTTTAGTACTCAGAAATCTGCTT
Organism: Pseudoalteromonas sp. A757; assembly: GCF_004103285.1. Classification (NCBI taxonomy): domain Bacteria; kingdom Pseudomonadati; phylum Pseudomonadota; class Gammaproteobacteria; order Alteromonadales; family Pseudoalteromonadaceae; genus Pseudoalteromonas; species Pseudoalteromonas sp. A757. The sequence continues at coordinate 537,674 of NZ_QNQN01000074.1, read as the reverse complement.
TCGAACGCGATTAAGTATACAGATAAAGGTGTCATTACACTGATCCTAGAAGGAACAAGTCGTGATGAGGATAAGCAAACAATTCGCTTTGCTATCAAAGATACAGGTAAAGGGCTGACTGAAGGACAAATGGAAAAGATCTTCGAACCTTTTGTGACGTTAAACAATGAGCAATCCATCTCGCAAAGTGCTGGGTTTGGGTTGGCATTATGCAAGCAGCTATTGCAAGGGCTAGATTCTGAACTTAACGTCGACAGCAAGCTTGGTACCGGCACTGTGTTTAGCTTTGAGCTAGATTGTCAGTGTAGTGATTCACCGTTACAGAGCACAGAGTTTAATACAGAGAAGCTGGCGCTCAATGTGCTTGTTGTTGAAGATAACGCCATGAATATTGATGTGATCAGTACCTATTTAAACGATATGGTGAGTGAGTTCTCTATTGCTAAGTGCTTAGCAGAAGCCGAAGTTGCGCTATTAGAACATAATTTCGATATTGTTCTGCTGGATATGCGCTTACCTGATGGTAATGGCCTTGAGTGGTTTAAAGAGGGATTCAACGAAATTGGTTTTACCTCAAGCGTAAAGGTTGTAGCGTTAACGGGTGATGGCGATCCTGAATTGAAAAGACGATGCCTCCGGGCTGGCATGCAGGACTGCTTAACTAAGCCGGTCTTGCCGAGCCGTTTATATGCATCACTTGAATGTGCGACTGTAAAAACAACATCGCGTTTAGAATGTAAAACGTTAATTGATCAGTCAAGATTTATGGACCTTGCGAACCGGGAAAGCTCAGGTGTGTTGGCAACGAAGTTAATGTATTTAGCAGACAGGTTTGAATATGAGATTGCGCAAATTAAAGGACTCACAGAGTTAAATGTAACTGATTTAGCCGTTGATAAACTAGCCTACATTGAAAACGAAGCGCTGGAGCTTGGCATGGTGAATTTTGCAGAGCTTGTTCAAGCAGCAACAGTACAGCTGAGTTACTCTGAAGAGCAAGTCGATTGGGACGCACTTGCGCTGCTTGCTAGACGCTCGGTTGAGCGTTTATTAGAGCTTCACGCTCAAATTTCAACATTGGAGTCAGTATCAAATCCAGTGGTTAATCTATCTGCATAAAAAGATTCATCGATCTTGGCCTAGGTCATTAGGCTATTTTGGGTTAAAATAACAGCATAGCTTATTTAACAAGACAGTAATGCCAAAACAGGATCCCTATCTCGATAGAGAACAGCAAAAATACGACAATCCAGTACCTAGTCGCGAATTTATCTTAGAACACATTAAAAGCGCGGCCAAACCACCTTCTTTCTCTCAATTGTGTAACGATTTAAAAGTGCAAGACGAAGAACGTCAAATTGCGCTTAAACGCCGTTTGCGCGCAATGGAGCGAGACGGTCAACTGCACTTCAATAAATTTAAGTGTTACACCATTCCAAGTGATGATGGTCTAGTCAAAGGCCGCGTTGTTGGACATCGTGACGGCTTTGGCTTTTTAGAAGTCGAAGGCGAACCCAAAGATTGGTTTATCACTAAGTATCAAATGGAGCGTGTGCTGCATGGCGATTGGGTGTTAGCGAAGGCTGGCAGTCGAGGCTCAGGTGGTAAGGTGGAAGCGCGCATTGTACGGGTACTTGAAAAAGAGCGTGCGCCAGTCGTCGGTCGTTATTTTGTTGAGTTTGGCATGGCAGTTGTGGTGCCAGAAGATCCTCGCATTACTCAAGATATCATCATCGTACCTGGCCAAGAAAATGGTGCTCGTCATAATCAAATGGTGCAGGTAGAGATCACTCAAAGCCCTAGCAAACAAATGAATGCAATGGGTAAAGTACTTGAGGTGCTTGGCGATCATATGGCACCGGGTATGGAAATTGAGGTGGCACTTCGCAATCATGACATTCCTCATGAGTGGCCAAGTGAGGTAGAAGCACAAGTTGCAAACCTTGGTGAGTTTGTTGAAGAGTCTGCCAAACAAGGCCGCGTTGACCTGCGTGATTTACCGTTAGTGACCATAGATGGTGAAGACGCCCGTGACTTTGATGACGCCGTGTATTGTGAGCGTAAAAAGTCAGGTGGTTGGCGTTTATGGGTTGCTATTGCGGATGTGTCTCATTATGTAGGCAAAGGCACTGCGCTTGACAAAGAAGCGATTGAACGTGGTAACTCGGTGTACTTCCCTGAGCAAGTTGTGCCAATGCTGCCTAAAGTGCTATCGAACGGTTTATGCTCATTGAATCCTAAGGTAGATCGCTTGTGTATGGTTGCGGAAATGACCGTGTCCGAAGCGGGTCGTTTGTCTGGCTACCGTTTTTACGAAGCCGTGATGAACTCTCACGCTCGTCTTACTTACACCAAAGTCCATGCGATTTTACAAGGTGACGAAAAGCTCAGAGCCGATTATCAGCCTCTTGTGCCTCATCTTAGTGAGCTCCATAACATGTATATGGCGCTGAAGGCTGCAAGGCAGGAGCGTGGCGCGATTGAGTTTGAAACTTTAGAAACGCGCTTTGTATTTAATGCCCATCGGAAGATTGACTCTATTGTGCCTGTGGTTCGTAACGACGCTCACAAGCTGATTGAAGAGTGTATGATCTTGGCGAACGTGTCAGCAGCAAAATTATTGGAAAAACACGAAGCCCATAGCTTGTACCGTGTTCATGATGAGCCAGATCCTGAAAGGTTGAGCCAATTTAGACAATTCTTGCAAGACTTGGGTATCGAAAGCCAACTGCCCAATGACCCTTCGCCTGAGGAGTTGACGCAAGCGATCGAGTCACTGGGTGACCGCCCTGAAAAAGAATTGATCCAAACCATGCTACTGCGCTCAATGAAGCAAGCGGTATATCAGCCAGAAAATATTGGCCACTTTGGTTTGGCCTTAAAAGCGTATGCACACTTTACCTCACCAATTCGCCGCTATCCGGATCTGGTGGTACACCGTGCTGTCAAAGGTATTTTGCAACAACAGCAACAGCCAGTGAATGGCGCTTACATCTACAATGAAGATGAAGTGAAACAACTGGGTGAGCAGTGCTCAATGACAGAGCGCCGCGCTGATGACGCCACTCGTGAAGTTGCTGATTGGCTTAAATGTGAATTTATGCAAGATCATGTTGGCGATGAATTTACCGGTGTGATCTCATCGGTCACCAACTTTGGATTATTTGTGAGGTTGGACGACCTGCAGATTGACGGGATGATCCATGTTAGCAATTTAGGGCATGAGTACTTCCACTTTGATGGTGCAAAGCAATGTTTGATTGGCGAGCATAGTCGTACGGTGTTTAGACTCGGCGATAAACTTACCGTTGTGGTTGCTTCAGTTAGCTTGGACGATCGCCGCATCAACTTAGCTTTGGCTGAAGAAGGTCTTTCAGATCGCTATTCAAGGCGTCGAAAATCGCCGAAAAGCACAGCAAGTAGTGTTCGTGAGCAGCTAAAAACGGGTAAAATCCCAGGAGCTAAGCGCCGTGACGGTGAAACGTCTGGTCGCGATAAAGATAATAAAGGCGATGACAAAGCCAAAAAGCGCAAAAGAACGACCCCTAAAGGGGAGCTCAAACAGGCGAAAAAGGCAGGCACGCTGAAGTCGAAGAAGAAATCGGCGAGTAAAAAAGCCAAAGCGGCAAAGGGCAAAGCAAAACGCCCAGGTAAAAATGAAAGAAATCGCAGCAAAAAAGCGCAATAGATTATAAAGCGGGAGCTTTAACGTGAGTAACGAATTAATTTTTGGCTTTCATTCAATCGAAGCCATTTTGAATAACGCGCCGGAGCGCTTTTTAGAAATTTATGCACTAAAGGGACGTGAAGATAAGCGTTTGAATCAAGTCGTAAACGATGCCCGAAAGTTTGGTATTTCAGTGCAGTTTATGCAGCGTAAAGCGCTTGATAACAAAGCGAATGGTGAGCAACATCAGGGCATTATTGCCAATGTTAAAGCGGCGCGCGCATACAATGAAAAAGATCTTGATGAGATCATTCAAAGAGAAACCACACCATTTTTCTTGGTACTTGATGGGGTAACGGATCCTCATAACTTAGGTGCATGTCTGCGCAGTGCTGATGCAGCAGGTGTACATGGTGTGATCGTACCAAAGGATAAGTCTGCAAAGCTGAATGGCACTGCAAGAAAAGTAGCGTGTGGCGCTGCAGAAACGGTTCCGCTTATCCAAGTAACCAACCTTGCTCGCACATTGCGTGATATTAAAGAAGCCGGCGTGTGGGTTGTGGGTACGGCAGGTGAAACCGATACAGCTGTTTTTGATGCAAACCTGACTGGGCCTATGGCCATTGTAATGGGCGCTGAAGGTGATGGCATGCGCCGTTTAACTCGAGAGCATTGCGATGAACTGGTTAAGATCCCGATGGTAGGTAGCGTGTCTAGCTTAAATGTATCGGTTGCGACCGGTGTATGTCTATTTGAAGTGTTAAGACAGCGCTCAGCACTTTAATCACTTAATAAGCGCCGGCTTTCACGGCGCATCTTCAAAAGCTTTAAGAGATCGCAAGGTAAACTTGCTCCTACTCAGCTCTACTTTTGGCAGGAGCCAATTTAATCGGCGAGCTTTCTTTGGTAGGAGTCGATTTACTCGGCGAGCTTTTAATAATCCGCAAGGTAAACTTGCTCCTACTCAGCTCTACGTTTGGTAGGAGCCGATTTATTCGGCGAGCTTTTAAGTCCGTAAGGTAAACTTGCTCTTACTCAGGTCTACCTTTGGTAGGAGCTGATTTTCGCGGCGCATCTTCAGCAGCTTTAAGAGCTCGCAAGGTAAACTTGCTCCTACTCAGGTTTACCTTTGGTAGGAGTCGATTGTCTCGGCGAGCTTTCTTTGGTAGGAGCCGATTTTCACGGCGAGCTTTTTAAACCCCGAAAGGTCGCCTTACCCCCACACAATTGTACAGGGCATTACCCCATTAAAATCGCTTGCAACTCTCTAAGAGACTCTACGGTATAGGTTGGCTTGATATGCTCGGGGCAGACTTTGCCATCATGCTTTAACCAACAGCTATCAATCCCAAAGCGGTTTGCGCCTAAAATGTCACTCGCTGGCGTGTCGCCAACCATTAATACTTTGGATTTATCGGGATTCCCCAACAGCGCTAACGTATGCGCAAAAATACTCGGATCTGGCTTGGCTTTACCCACCAACTCAGAGATCACCACTTCAGAAAAACGATCCACAAGGCCGGTATGTTCCAATCTTTTTTGCTGAAGCGCGGCAAATCCGTTGGTAATAATAGCCAAAGTACATTGGCCTTTCAGGCTGTCGAGTAATGCTTTTGCACCCGGTAGCGGTTGGCAAATTTCTGCCATCGCTGCCAAGAATCCCGCATTGAGCGATTCAGGCGCAACATTAAGTTTTTCAGCCCAGCGGCTAAAACGCGTTACCTGAAGTGTTTTTGCGTCAATTTCACCATTTTGATACTGCACCCAAAGTGGCGCATTCAAGCTGTTATATTCTTCGTAGTCCTCGTCAGTGAACACAACGTCATATTGAGTAAACAGCGTTTGTAATCCAAGTTTGGCATTAAAGCTAAATAAGGTTTCATCCGCATCAAATAAAATATGTGTATAGTTCGGCATTATAAATACATCTCTGGGTGATTAAAGGGTGCCATCGCGAGTAATAAGGCTTGCGTGTAGCTACTTTCTCTGGTGGCAAGATGGTTGGTTAATAAACCGATCGCACCGCCTTGCTGCTTGATATTGGTGGTGTTGAACAGGTCGTCCATTACATGTCCTAGCTCTTCACCTTGTTCAAGACGTGTGTACACCGACGCCGGAAGAGGCAAATTACAACTACGGCCGACACTCCTACGACGGTTATCCGCAATGACGACATAAGCAAAAGTAGCTGCACCATATTCAAATTTGGCAGCGCCTCCTTCCATGGCACAATAAAAATCCGCTTGATGATGTTGCTGTAAGTAAGTAACACGATTCTCTGCGCCTTCGCGGGTGGCTTGTTCACCTAAAGGCTGATCCGCAACGAGACTCGGCGCTGAGATACCCTGACAGTCAATTTTTGCATTGGGAAAGTACTGCGCAAAGATGGTTTTTGCAGCATTGATTTTTACTGGGTTTTTAGACCCCACTAAAATGGTAAGCACGTCCATATAACAACTACTCGTGATGCCCTAAAAGGCGTCAGTGTAAAGTGTGATATGGAGCGATGCAAGGAAGCTATTATTCCTTATCAAAACATAAGCTGGGTTAAATCGGTAAATCGACTGGTGCCATATTCTCAAGGGCGCGTTTCTTTATTAATAATTCTTTGATAAGTGGAGTCAGCACCAACTCCATTGCCAATCCCATTTTTCCGCCCGGCACAACTAACGTGTTTACACGAGACATAAAGCTGCCCTCAATCATTTGTAAGTAGTAAGGGAAGTTAACATCTTCGATGCCACGAAAGCGAATAACCACAAAGCTTTCGTCTAATGATGGTATGTCTTTAGCACTGAATGGGTTAGAAGTATCTACGGTGGGCACGCGTTGAAAGTTAATGTGCGTGCGAGAAAACTGCGGGGTGATGTGATTAATGTAGTCATCCATTGAGCGCACAATTGACGTCATGACCGCTTCTTTGGAGTGGCCGCGCTCATTGGTATCGCGAATGAGCTTTTGGATCCATTCAAGGTTGATGATAGGCACCATGCCAATCAATAAATCAACATTGCTGGCCACATCATATTCGGGGGTCACGACACCGCCGTGCAGCCCCTCATAAAACAGCATATCGGTGTTTTGTTCTAGCTCTTGATAAGGAGTAAAAGTGCCCGGTAGCTGATTAAATGGTACGGCATCGTCAAACGTATGAAGGTAGCGACGGACTTTGCCATTGCCGGTTTCGCCATAGCTTTTGAACAGACTTTCTAATGCGCCGAAGTCATTGGCTTCTTCACCAAAGTAGCTAATGTGCTTACCTTCTTGCAGCGCTTCGCGACGCAATTTATCCATTTCAGGGCGAGTGTAGCGATGAAAGCTATCGCCTTCGACATAGGCGGCTTTGGTATTAAGACTGCGGAATATGTGTTTTATCGCGCTTGTCGTTGTTGTAGTGCCTGCGCCTGAACTACCAGTAATGGCGATAATAGGGTGTTTGTCTGACATAAATCTGCCTTAGCTTTCATCATCCGTTAATTCGATGTTACGCGAAGCAAAGTTTTTGGCAAGCTTTGCTTGAGGGCGAGTGTTGGGTATCATAGCGGGGTGATATAACTACAATGAAAAATCAAAGGAACGTCCATGCCCATTTCAATGCGTGTGAAGCTCGCAGTTTGTCTATTCGCTTTCGCGTCCTGTTTACCGGCTTATTCAGCCATGCCCAAAAGCCAAATTTGGCTAGCTGAATTAGGTGAACATTTTAGTGCTAAACCAATTACCGAAAACACCGCGTATTTTAATCAGCCGCTAGTGACTGATTCTGGGGTTTACTACACCGCGGAAGTTAGCGCTGATGGCAATAGTCAAACGGATCTGTTTTTTTACGATTTTCAAAGCCAAAACACAACCAACCTCACGCAATCCCCTGTCTCCGAATATTCGCCCACATTACACCCGAATGGGAAAGGGTTAACGACGATTGTGGTTGAGGGATCCGGTAAGCAAAAACTGTGGTTTTATCCGTTTGATCAGGCTACAAAACCAAGTCGTGTTTTTGAGCATATTGAACCTGTTGGATATCATGCTTGGGGGAGCAACCAAGATCTGATTATGTTTATTTTAGGTGCGACTGAAAGTGCTCCGCATACCTTACAATACACAGATATTAACGGTCATTTACCACAAATACTTGCCGAAGATATTGGTCGAACTTTGTCTTACAACCGTGCGCGTGACGTATTTGCTTTTACTTATCAAGTCAATGGCTTGATGTGGTTCGCAACCTACCACAGAGAGAGCGATCATATTCAGCGATTTTTTGCTCTTCCCAGTCAAGTGCAAGATTATACCTGGTTGGATGATAATAAAGTGGCGTATGCACTAGATAATAAAATTTATTACCGAGATTTAAATGCGCCTAAAAAAGTCCACTTATTAAGAAACTTAAGAAGTTACTGTCAGACTTCAATTTCTCGCTTGAGCTTTTTTGATAACAAGCTGGCATTTGTATGCCACAGCGAAGACTGATAGCGATACATTAAATTGCATGTTAAACGCAATACATAGATAACAACCGTAGGAATAGATATGACGATTCTCGTAACAGGTGGCGCAGGCTATATTGGCTCTCACACTGTATTAGAGCTGCTACAGCAAGGCAAAAAGGTAGTGGTCGTAGATAATCTAAGCAATTCTCAGCAGACTTCATTAAATAGAGTCGCTGAGATAGTAGGAAAGGAAGCTGCATTCCATCAAGGTGATATTCTTGATAAGGCATTTCTTGATAGTGTATTTGCGCAATATGATATTGATGAAGTGATCCACTTTGCAGGTTTAAAAGCCGTAGGAGAGTCGGTTCAAAAGCCAATCGAGTATTATCAAAACAACGTCCAAGGTACGTTAACGCTCCTTGATGCAATGCGTGACGCTAATGTATTTAAGCTTGTTTTTAGCTCGTCAGCGACGGTATATGGAGATCCTGCCAGCCTTCCTATTCGTGAAGATTTCCCAGTTGGTGGCACAACCAATCCTTATGGTACGTCAAAGTTGATGGTTGAAATGGTATTACAGGATGTCGCTAAATCAGACCCGCGCTGGGCCTTTGCTATTTTGCGTTACTTTAATCCAGTGGGCGCACACGAGTCGGGACTAATTGGTGAAGACCCCAATGGTATTCCCAATAACTTATTGCCCTACATCTCACAGGTTGCTGTTGGTAAGCTGGCGAGTTTAGGCGTATTTGGTAACGACTATGACACCAAAGACGGTACGGGCGTGAGAGATTACATTCATGTGGTTGATCTAGCTATTGGCCATTTAAAAGCGCTTGAGAAAATCGCAGTAGCAGCAGGCACACATATCTATAACTTAGGTACCGGCAATGGCTACTCGGTACTTGAGATGGTTACCGCGTTTGAAAAGGCTGCAGGCAAAGCTATACCCTATGATATTAAGCCGCGTCGCGATGGTGATATTGCCGCCTGTTATGCTGCGCCTGAAAAAGCCAAATCCGAATTAGGCTGGCATGCAGAGCGTGGATTGGATGCCATGATGCAAGATACATGGCGCTGGCAAAGCAATAATCCAAACGGTTATAAATATTAACTAACTTCTTATCCTGAGTTCAGGTTAAATAACCTAAACTCGGGATAACAACCAGAGCCTCTGTTGCTTCTCTTCGCCTTTGCCATTTAGGGTAAAGGCGAGGTTTCACTGAACTTCATTACTACATCAATTTTAGTTTCATAAAACTGTCATGCCGTTGTCACCTAAACTCGGTTAAATAATCTGGTATAGACCAGTTTAGAGGCAAGTTATGAACAACGATTATTTACTCCTGACGCCAGGCCCACTTAGTACCTCTCACACCGTGAAAGAAGCCATGTTGAAAGACTGGTGCACTTGGGATGATGAATATAACCAAGGTGTGGTGCAAGTTATTCGCAAGCAGCTTTGTGAAATTGCGGTTGCAGATCCGCAGTATCGCAGTGACTACAGCGCAACCTTAATGCAGGGCAGTGGTACAGCAAGTGTAGAGGCGGCTATTGGGACTTTTACTCCTAAGTCTGGCACTTTACTGGTTATCAATAACGGTGCTTATGGTGCGCGTATTATTGAGATAGCCAATTATCTAAATATTAATGTGATAGCGCTCAACTTTGTTGAAACCGAATTGCCGCAACTTGAGCAGATCTCACAAGCGCTTGAGCAACACCCTGAGATCACCCACGTAGCAATGGTACACTGCGAAACTACAACGGGGATGCTGAACCCGGCTAAGCGCGTAGCGGAGCTTGCGAAACATCACAATAAAGTAATGATCCTTGATGCCATGAGCAGTTTTGGCGGCATTGAGATGGATATGCATGAGTGGCAAATTGATATCCTCATTAGCTCAGCAAATAAGTGTATTCAAGGTGTTCCTGGTTTTGGCTTTGTGATCGCAAAAACGGCGCTGCTGGTTGCCTCTGAAGGACAAGCACGTTCACTCTCGCTGGATCTTCACGCCCAGTGGAAAACCATGGAAAGTCATCATGGTAAATGGCGTTTTACCTCGCCAACGCATGTTGTCAGAGCTTTTGCCAAGGCACTGGAAGAATTGGCGCAAGAGGGAGGCGTTTCTGCGCGATTTAAGCGTTACAGCGAAAATCAAAAACAACTCGTTAGCGGCATGAAAGCTCTTGGTTTTGAAGCCTTGTTACCAGAAGCCATGCACTCACCTATTATCACTTCTTTTTATTCACCAAGTGACGAAAGCTATGAGTTTAAGCGCTTTTATGAAGCATTGAAGCAAAAAGGGTATGTGATTTACCCCGGCAAAGTATCAAATGCAGATTGCTTTCGAATTGGTAATATTGGCGAAGTGTATGCCGCAGATATTAGCGGACTACTCGAAGCTATCGCACAAGCAAAATACTGGTAAACCGTCAGAGTAGGAGCCGCTTTACGCGGCGATGGGTATTGCTGAAGCAAAGTATTGATAAACCGTTAGAGTGGGAGGCGCTTTACGCGGCGATTGCTATTACTGAAGCAATATACTGGTAAACCGTTATGGTGGGAGCCGCTTTACGCGGCGATTGCTATTACTGAAGCAATATACTGGTAAACCGTTAGGGTAGGAGACGCTTTACGCGGCGATGGGTTAAGGGGGTTACACCCCTTTAGTGTCACCTTTCCATAAAATAAGGCATGCATAATTGGCGTCTTCAGCACTCATTAAAGCCGGAGGCTAACTAAGAAAAATCACGTTATACCAAATCACAGATCATCGCTGTACTAACAGAAGCTGGAAAGTCTCTGGTGTATGTAATAAACACTGCGTAAGCAATGATACGTATTCCAATATAAATTAAACATTAGGGTATTGAGTTATCCATATATCATCGCACCCACGCTGTCTATATATTTCAACAGTTTTCCTGATCAACATATCAGCAATTGATGCCAGTGCATCTGACCCCCCAGAAATAGCATCCCTCTCATAAACATATCTACTATCCACAAAAACTTTGCGGTATTTTGTAAGCACATCTCTAGTAAAGTCACTTTCAAACAAGAGCTTGATATCTGTTGGTAGTGAATCATAGAGGCTCAATAAATCATGTTTGTCTTTACCTTTTAGGATGCCATCAGTTTTTAATTTATATTTTTCGTTTATTTGCCCTTCATTACCGGATACTTCAGCATGAAAGCTTTTAAACAATATTTCTAACGATAGTGCTGCGTGAACAATTGAAACAGTTATATTGTGTTGCCACATCAATTTGGACGATAAGAGGTATGCATAGGACGTTTCTATCATGTGAGGAGCCATGATCCATTCATGCACTTTTTTCATTAGCTAATTCCGTATTTCCAATTTTGTCTTCTATTGAGGGTTATTCGCAACTGACTTTATCAATCAAACCCCCACATTTAAACATCATTGCGGCGAAAGTGTAACTGTGTTATTCGACTTAGATCTAGGCCTTTAAGTCGCTCATTAAAATTAGCCATCTTGATGTTCCTTGCAGTTGTCAAATGTCGGAGTACCAAATTTAAACTTAGCGCTATTTCTAAAATAGGACAGTCGCAGGTAATGGAAAAGTTGTCGTGCTAGAGCACGATCTACGGGGACGGGGGTTACACGCCTTCAACAATCATTTCTATGGCGTCATGGAGCCAATATTCAATATTGTAATCCACCAATGCTTGCTCGGCGTCATAGCGGGCGCGCAGTACCTTTAAGCAAGGAGCGCCGTTGTTCTTTTCTAGTTTGTCGGCAACATCATCGGGTAGTACGGTAACGCTTATTACACAATGTTCAAAGCTGACGTCAACTTGGTAGTGAGTCGACATCACTTCTGTGATTGAGCCATCCAGCGGTTGGTTGTGTAAGTCGGCAAAACGTTCGGCTGCACAATAGATCTGTTCCATCATCATTGCGCGACCATCTAACGCACGTACTCGAGTTAATTCATACACCGGTTGGCCGTTAAAATGAGAGTGGCTAAACTCAGGCTCTGTGGAAGGGGCATTAATTGCCACTACTTGAGTTGTTGGTGTAAAGCCTTGTTCAATGGCAAGGTGGTTAAAGTTCACTTTTTTAGCTGGATGCCATTTGAGTTTTTCCGGTGTGACAAACCAGCCGCGACGCTTTTGGCTAAAGATAAGTCCTTCGGCTTCTAGTCGTGCTAGGGCTTCACGGACAGTGATCCGTGTTGAGCTAAATGTTTCTTGCAGCGCACGCTCTGAAGGCAACTTGGCACCGGGCGTCATGCTGCCAGCGGCTAGCAGCGCTTGGATATGGTTTCGAATACGTTGATAAAGCAGCATAATTGAGTCGATAAAACCTTTTGTGACAAGCTTACTATCGTTTTATGACAGGATAAATATTTATAATTTGAGACTTGTAAACTCAGATTAGTCTAACTCGCCAAATAGGCTTCTATTTGGCTAAACCAATAACGACTAGGCAAAACGGCTAAACTCGGATCTTTTCCTAAATCATCAAAACGACGCAGCGCGATAATGGCGTCCAATTCAGGCAGCTTGGAGAATGCCGCAAGTTCTTCGCTGCTCATCTTTCCGCCTTGTCTTGTTAGTGTTAATTGGCTGGCTGGAGAGAGCGTTTGGTAATACTCCTCATCAATACTGACCAGATAGCGTTTCGCATCTACGTGTTTGCGCACTAGCATTGTCACTGCTTGGTCAAAGCCAAGCTGAGTTAAGTGATCCGCCCCTAAATCGCCATGATTGCTATACCCTTGTGGGGTAAAGTCTGGGTTATGCTGAGACTGGGCAACAAAATGGCCAATATCATGTAAAAATGCAGCGATTTGGGTCGCTTGATCATAACCATTTTCTTTCGCGAGGGTGGCGCATTGCTCGGCATGGTAAATTTGGCTACATGCCTCGTCATAGGTCGCGTGACCATATTGCTCGAATAGCTGTTTTATTTGTGTAATGGCATTCACTTTATATACTCCTGCTTTACGTTCGGATCTAATTTTGCTGCGCTGCCACTAAGCTTGCTTAGCCAAACATCGAGTTTATGCGGTGGCGTGTTGTTATCCTCAGCGCTTTCTTTACGGCGAATGGCATTTCTCACCATTAAGGCCCCCGCGGTGCGAAATGGCTCGACGGGAAACTGTTTAAGCGTTTGGTTGACCAAAGCGCAGTGACGCCAGTCGTTATGTTGATTAAGCAGTAGACTCGCTAAGATTTGTCCACCTAAATAGGATTGCACCACGCCATTGCCTGAGTAACCGCTGCCATAAAACACATTAGCTTGACCATTTAAATGACCAAAGAAAGGCATGCCAGAGACACTTCGGTCTGAGGGGCCGGTCCAAGTTCTTTCAATCTCGAGTTGGTGATGTGCAAAGAAATGGCTAAATGAGCGTTCAAGAATCGTTTGATAACGGCTAGCACGGTGAAAGGTATCTCTCACTTGGTTATTGAAACTAAAATAATTTCCGCCTTTGCCAAGCATTAATCGACCGCTTGAGGTGGTGCGGTAGTAATTCACAAAAATGCGTGCATCAATCACCGGAGCACCGTGGTTCAGCCCCATTGCCGCAAGCTTTTCAGGTGCTGGTGTGGTGATCGCCATATCGCTCGAAACCAACACTACGCTCCGAGAAAACTGCGGCAATAAGCTTGGCAGCCAAGCGTTAACGGCAAATACTAGCTGATTGGCTCTGATCTCGCCTTTGTCTGTGGTGATGGTTAGCGTGTCTTGGCCTTGGTGCTTTAGGTAGCGGGTGTGTTCAAATACTTTGACCCCAAGGATTTTTGCCACCTTCATCAGTCCACGCACAAGCTTGGCGGGTTGAACACTACCGGCATGGGGGGAGTAAATTCCAGCAAGGTTGGCATTAGAGCCGGTTGCTTGTAACTGCGCTTTAGTTAGTGTTTGCCACGCATTAAGCTGGTGTTGCTCGAGTAGGGTGGTAATGGGACCAAAGGCATCACGTTGGCTGAGATTTGAAGCCGTATAGTAAGTACCATCAACGCGGCAGTCACATTCAATCCCGTGTTTATTGGTAAAGGCTTTAATGTCATGAACGGCCTGCTCAGACTGACGCACTAAAAAGCAGGCTTGTTCTAAACCAAACTCTTTAATTAAGCTGGCAAATTTAGTCGACCATGTCAGCATAGCTCCGCCATTACGACCCGAAGCACCTTGTCCACAGAGATCCTTTTCAATAATGGCGATATTCAGCTCAGGTTTTTGCTTTTTCAGTGTTATGGCTGTCCAAAGGCCAGTAAAGCCGCCACCTATGATACAAACTTGGGTATCCAACGCGCCGTGGGGTGGCGCGCTTGCTGCGGCTTCAATATCGGCTTGAGTGATTGCTTCATCAAACCAAAAAGGCTGAAAAAGCATTACGGGCGCTCTCCACGTGCAATTCGAGCAGAAATATCCACCAAAACCATTTCGATGTCGACTAGTGAATCAATCACATAGTGCGCACCGGCTTCGCCAAGCTGCTGATAAGCGCTCAGTGAGCATGCACTTTGCTCTTCGTGACCGAGCGCAGTCCATTCTTCTTCGCTAAGCCCCACCGCATTACCCGTTAAAGCAAGTCCAACGGTCCACATGCCGGCATTTAATCCCTCGCTTATTCCCGGCGCGGAGTCATCGACTTTTACGCACCCAGACACGCGATTAATGCCAAGTCGTTGTACGTTTTCTAACGCCATCCAAGGGCCTGGGCGAGAGCCAGCTGCACATTCATCACTGGCAACCACACAATCTGGCTGATAACCATAGTCGGCAGCGGCAGGCACTAGTACGTCCATCACGGGCTTGGGATACCCAGAACAGCTACCAATCTTAACGCCTTGTTGTTGCAAACGTTTGATCACCGCAAGCACGCCCGGAATGGGGGCAGCTCGGTCGGCGACTTTTGCTTGTTGAAGTGGCATAAAGGTTTGATAAATATGGTCAACATCTGCCGTACTCGGTGGCTGACCAAATTGCGTTATCCAGCGGGTGCGGACGCTGTCCATTTGTAGCAAGGTATTAATGTGATCCCATTTGCCCATTCCCATCGGGCCGCGCGCTTCAGCCAAGGAAATATCAAATTGATATGCTTGCTTAAATGCTTCAACAAAAATGCTGGTGGGGGCAATCGAACCATAGTCGACCACAGTACCAGCCCAATCCAAAATTAATGCTTCAATGTGTTTCATGTTGCTAAGACTCCTAGCTAGGAAATATGTGATGAAAGTGCCGTGGCGCGTAGTTGCGTTGACGCCTTACGTGGTCGCTTTAATTTCACGGCAAAATAAATAATTGAACTCACTACGAGGGCGCTTGCGATAAACGCCACCCAATAGCAAGCCATGGTAAAAAAGTGCAGCCAACTGAGCTCAGGTGTGGCAAAAGTTTTATAGAGCAAAATGCCCACTGAGCCGATGTAGCCCGCCGAATCCGCCAGATAAATCAAAAACCCGGCGTTCGCAGTCGAGCCAACTGCTGAGATCATGCGGTCAAACAAAAAGCAGTTATAGGGGATATAACTGATATAAAGACCAGCTCCCAGCAGTACCATCCACGTTTTAGGATCGAGACTTTGGGCTTGGTATAAATACGTACTACCAGCCAGCAGTAAAGCCCCGAGTAAGACAAAGCCATGGTTGGCAAAAAATGCGATACGGTTATTTTTAATTAACACCAATGCGGCAAGCGCAATGAGTACGATAAAGGCGATGCGGATCCCGGCATAAGCAAAAATCGCGGGTTCTTGCCCATACCCTAAGGCCTGCCAGATCTCGGCTGAGAAGTTATCTCTAAAGTCACGAAAGCCGGTAAAGAGTAAAAAGCTAAGCACCAGCACGGTTATTCCAAACCAATACTGTTTAAAAAACGCCAGCCGTGCTTTGCCATCCATTGGTGCGCGCTTTTGTCGTAATTGTTCATCTTCTTGTGTCGGTTCAGGAATGCTATTGAGACAAGCAACGCTAAGTACAAGCAGCGGCAGAAAAATCGCTCCAGTTGCCGCTGGCATCCATAGTTCAGGCACATTGAGTTCACTCACCAGCCATTTGCCCACAGTTCTGACCAATCCTGAGGCTAAAATAAAAGTAACGCTGAGTACCGCACCTAAGATTTCGGTGGTTTTGCGACCTTCTAAAAAGCTAAAAACCAAACCCCAGATCATGCCAAGGGAGAGGCCATTGGCAAACAGCCAAACCAGATTCCAGCCCGTAGGAGTGATGGCAAATAGCACCAGTGCGAGCTCGGCGGCTAAAATCATGGCCAAAATCGCACGGCCGCGATAATGATGCTGCATTTCAGCAATCACTTTAACGCCGATAAATTTCGCGCATAGGTAGCCAAACACTTGCGAAAGGATCAGGGCAATTTTAAAGCTAACAACCCAGCTCGGGTCATCAAAGGCTTCATAGGTATTGACCGAAAATGGCTTACGAAAGGCGTACATACAAAAGTAAGTCATAAACGCACTGGTCGCGGCAAATAGCACAAAGCCGATACCTTGGGCGTCTTTTAGCCAGCGCGGGCGGGTGTTAAATAGCGAGATCTGCAACATCATAGGATCCTCGGTAATTCGAGGGCAATCCTTTGTGGATTGCCCGTCAACCGGTGTATACCAATCGGCTTAATCAAGTAAATTGGTACTAAAATTGGTAGTTAATGCCGACCATGCCGCGGATACCATAGTATTCCACCTGTAATGGACGACCTTGCTCACCTTGGTAGTACTGCAATGCTTCATTGGTGAGGTTACTTAGCTCTAGGTAAACTAACGTTTGTTCGTTAAGCTGGTATGACGTTGTAAAGTCGACGCTGGTATTGGCGCCATAGTAGCTATCCGATTGGCTATCGCCGCCGTGCTCTTCGATATAAGCACCTTTATGATTCAGCGCTATTCGAGCTGCAAAACGGGTGTCGTCGTAATACAGCGTAAAGTTGTAAAGCTCATTGGCCTGACGTGGAATCGCCACTTTTTCTGTGCGCTCTGGAATTTGCATTTCAGAATCCATAAAGGTTGCATTGGTCATTACCCCAAAGTTGCTCAAACTGTCAGAAATAAAACCAAGGTCGCGGTTAAATGCCAGCTCAATGCCCGCAAGCCAAGCGCTATTGCCGTTTTCAGGACGGATGATGGTCACGCCTTGCTTGTTGTTGTAATTGCCAACGCTGGTGGCTTGGAAGATTGGGTCTTGGATATCTTTGTAGAATACCCCCGCAGAGACCAAACCAACGCGGTCAAAATAATGTTCCACCATCAAGTCGAGATTATTTGAGTACGTAGGGTCGAGCGCTGGATTTCCTGAGTTAAGCTGATTGTCTTGCTCAAGGTAAGTTGCCCCTGGTGTTAATGAGCCAAAGTCAGGGCGGGCAAAGGTGCGAGTTAGTGCAAGGCGATAATTGGTATCGTCATTGGCGCGATAGGTAACATGTAGTGCGGGTAATATTGACCAATAATCATTGCTGTTGGTGGTATCAACAACTTTGTCTTCGTCGGCTAAATAAGTGTAACCAGACACTTCGGTATCGGTGCGGGTAACGCGTAAGCCGCCTAATACTTCCCAGTTGTCGTTAGCTTGGTAAGTTGCCATACCGTAGAGCGAAGTGTGGGTTTCTTCAACATCAAAGTTTCTGCCCAGTGCTCCACCGTTGCTGATGAGTGCTGATTCACCCGCATCTAGCTTGAACTTATTGCGATTTAGCGTCCAAAACTGAGCAAGAGCATCGGTGGAAGCCACCTGCGACAACTGCGTGCGATAATCAAACTTGGCTTCGCTTAAGTAATCGCTGCGACCGGGTTGATCGCTTAAGGCAAAGTCTGCAAGCGTTGGCGCTGCGCCATATTGTTCGCTGTCCCACGCGTAAAATTCATCGGCAAAGTCAGCTTTACGGACTTTATCGCGGTATTTTGCCCCAAATTTAACGGCTAGCTGGTTATTGTATTGCCAGTCAAAGTCGGCATTGGCTACCAGTCTGTCTTTTTCGTTGACGTAGACCTTGTATAGCTCAACCCAAGACAAGCCCATTTTGCTTGGATCGAGTGTAAAGCCCGAGGGGAAGTGATTACTTATGGCGTTCCAAGGATCGCTGCCGCCGTCTACTTGGTTGTAGGCATAATTTTTACCGGTATCGCGGTCTTCAAGTCCAACATATCCCACATTTTTTTGATCAAAACGGGCGACAAAGTAGCTGTTGTCTTCACTGTTGGGTTTGTCGCCATAGCGGAACTCATTTTCGTAGGTCGCTAGTTGCCAAGAGAGCGTTTTATCAAAGCCAAAGTCATGTTCACCTGCAATTTCAAAGCCTTGCATTTCGGTGATGAGTTCGTTGCGAATATGCTGTAGCTCAGCACGGTCTTTATCAAAACGCAGCCTGTGCTTATAGTGAATTTCATCGTCAATCAGTGTGCCATATAGCGCGCTGGCGCTTAGCGTGCCGCTTTCAAGTTGATATTCCAGCGAGCCATTTAAGCCATAAGTTTCACGGGTTCCTGTATAATCACGCAGCTCTAAACGGTAAATGCCTAAGCCATCGTTACCCCGGCGCGGCTCATAGTTATCGGTTGCCCAATCACGCTGCCACGCTGTGGCGTTAATAATAAAACCCAGCTTGTCGTCGAGTAGACGATCGCCGTACACCACATTGGCAGAATAATTTGTACCATCGGCCAGTTCGTTTTGGCCCACAGCAAAGTTGGTTTTGAGGATAAAATCATCAGCGCCTTTTTTGGTCACGAAATTAACATTACCGCCAATCGCATCGCCTTCTATGTCGGGAGTGATAGCTTTAGACACTTCCACAAACTCAATCAATTCGCTTGGAAAAAAGTCGAACGCAGTGGCGCGGCTGGTGGTTTCTTCTTCTGCGGTTGGAAGACGGTTACCGTTGATGCTGGCCGAGCTCCATTGTGACGGTAAACCACGTACTGCAACAAAACGGCCTTCACCTTGGTCACGCTCTATCGACACACCTGGAATACGTTGCACCGCTTCTGCGGCATTTCTATCTGGTAACTTACCAATCCCATCGGCAGAAATGATACTTTTGATATTACTGGCATTTTTTTGGTTATTTGCTGCGGCCATTTCGCCACGGAAGATTTGCCCAACCGTGACCACTTCTTCCATCGTTTGTTGTTGGTTTAATAAGATTGGAGACAACGTAGTAACTTTACCATCAATCACCTCAACCTGAAGTTCAGTTTCCTGATAACCCATATATTTCACAACTAGGGTGTAGCGACCTGCTTCTAGTTTTGGCAGTTCAAAGCGACCACGATAATCAGATACAGTGGAAACATCTTGGCCCTTTACCGAGATAACAGCGCCAGACAGATTACTTTGTGGGTCTTTTACAACACCAACAAGTTTACCAGTCGCAGCGTATAAGCTGGGACTGGTGGCGAGTAACACGACAGCAGCGATTTGGGTTAGTTTTTTCATTGCTCTTTTCTCAAAAGTTTGGGTTAAATTTCTGGTCTAGTCCAGTTTGTTGCAGATAGAGTAATGACGGTTTTTTACATTCCGATGACACAAAGGTGAAAAATTAACTCGCGCCTACTGCTCTTTGTTGTTTGATTCGCTTTAAATGAGATAGGAGGGTGTGGTTACATGTTTGGCTTAACTGAATAAGATTTGTCATACTGGCTTTATCAGCAACAGGTTTTCAGTAAAGGAATGGCAACGTGATTTATGCTTTGATCGCGGCAATTGGACTTTCTCTTTTTATCTATAGCATCACAGCTCGACAATTAGATAGGGCTGAGCTCACTGCACCTATGTGGTTTGTGCTAACGGGCGGGGCGATAGGCTTTGTGCTTGGTAATATTGAGGGAGGGCAACAAGCTTTAGCGGTAGATATTAATGGCCTACAGACACTGCTGCCCGTAATTGAGCTGACGCTTGCGATTTATTTATTTTCCGATGCTGCAAAAACGCGATTGCGAGTGTTATCTCACAGCTTTCAGTTACCGGTTAAATTATTACTAGGGCTGCCATTAACCATGGTATTTGGCGCTTGGGTGGCTCATGAGCTGTTTCAGTTATCTTGGTTGGCTTGCTTTTTAATTGCGGTGATCATTACCCCAACCGATGCCACTTTATGCAAAACCTTCATTCAGGATAAGTCTGTGCCCTCCAGATTACGTGAGGCAATTAATGTAGAAAGTGGCCTGAATGATGGCCTCTGTATTCCGGTATTTCTGTTTTTACTGGGAGTATTAGCTGAGCGAATGCAAGCGACGACTGAATCATTTGCTTGGATTTTTATGCGTGAAGTGGGGATTGCACTCGTTGTCGCGGGGTTACTGACTGGGGTGATCATTTGGTTACTTAAACGTGCCTATCAACATCATTACTTTGCGTCTAAAACTAGCCCTTTTCTCTTTGTTGGCATCGCTTTTTTAGTTTTCTCGGTAACCCAAGCTTTGCATGGCAGCGGCTTTATTGCTGCATTTGTCAGCGGTTTACTGTTTGATAAATATTATCGTGATGAGTTTAAAGATCAGCTTATAGAAGAAGGCGAACACCTCGCCGAATTTGCGGCTTTTATAATCTGGATTGTGTTTGGTTTGTCGGCCAGCATGGTGCTTTTGGCAGTCACTGAATGGCAGGTTTGGGTGTACGCAGTGTTAGCAACCGCCTTGTTTAGATTGATCCCAGTATTCCTCTGTTTGTTAGGTGGTGACCTGACAACCAAAGAGCGCTTTACTTTAGCTTGGTTTGGCCCCAAGGGGTTAGCTTCGGTGGTGCTAACCTTAATGCTCCTCAGCGAAGAATTGCCAAATGGTTTGCAAATTACTCAAGTGGCGATGGCAACGGTGCTGCTCAGCATTTTTGTATTTGGATTATCTAGTCGACCCATTTCTAAATTATTTACCAGTACTTCAGGTAGAGAGTGATTACTCTAAATCATGATAGCTGTACAGGGTAGCTTCGCACTTAAATTGTATTGTTATAATGTAACTTGTTGCGAAATAAAATAATTTTTTTCACTTCGCTGAAATAAAAAAGTCATGTAACGCGCCTAGACTGTGCCCGCCTTACAGACAAATATTACGTTTCAGGAACAGTACAATGAATAAAAAGTTACTTACAGTTGCTATCTCTGCAATTCTACTTACCGCGTGCGATGACGATACAAAAACCGTTGAGGTGATCAAAGAAGTTGAAGTCATTAAAGAAGTACCAGTGCAAGAAGTGACACAAGTAAAAAATGTGATCCTTATGATCGGTGACGGTATGGGACCACAGCAAGTTGGCTTACTTGAAGAGTATGCTCAGCGCGCGCCAAACTCAACTTATAAAAACAAAGGCAATCAAACAGCGCTTTCTAAACTTGCTGCGGGTGGTCATTTAGGTTTATCGCTTAATGCGCCACATGGTGCAACGGGTAGTCTTGTGACTGATTCTGCTTGTTCGGCAACACAGTTAGCAACGGGTATTGCGGCAGGCTCTGAAATGATAGGTCTTGATGCCGACGGTAATAAAGTCGCCACTATCTTAGAAAAAGCCAAAGCCGCAGGTAAAGCAACGGGTCTTGTTTCAGATACGCGTATCACTCATGCAACACCTGCGGCTTTCGCTGCACATATGCCACATCGCTCATATGAGGCAGAAATTGCTGAGCAACTAGTTCGTTCAGGTAATGTCGATGTGATGTTATCTGGTGGTGCGCGTGTGTTTGTACCAAAGAGTACACCTGATAATGCAGAGGTTAAAGCTCAGCTTGACGCGCTTGGCATGCCAAGCAACGTATACAAAAAATCAAAGCGTGGAGATGAAACTAACCTAGTTGTTGAAGCAAAAGAGCAACACGGTTATGGCCTTGCTTTTGATAAAGCACAGCTAAATAGTTTTGAAGGTGAGAAAGTACTTGGCCTATTTGCAAATTCAGGTATGAATGACGCAATTGCTTATAAAGCTTGTCAACAAAACGACAGCTGTTCGCAGCCTTCATTAAAAGAAATGACAATTAAGGCTTTAGATATTTTATCTAAAGATGAAGATGGCTTTTTCTTAATGATTGAAGGTGGTCAAATTGACTGGGCGGGTCACGCAAACGATGCGGGTTGGATGTTAAACGAGCTGCTTAAATTTGATGAAGCTGTTGAAGCTGTGCATGAATGGGTAAAAGACCGTAACGATACACTAGTCGTTGTGACTGCAGACCATGAAACGGGCAGTTTTGGCTTTAGTTACTCTAAGCATGAGCGTCCTGAAGCACAGACCCTGTCTGGCGATGGTATGTATGTAAATGGGGTTGCTAAAGAATATCACCCTAAGTTTAACTTTGGCCCGCTTGCGCAACTAGACAAGCTTTACGCGCAAACAGGCACCTTCTTCGATATCCTTGCAGAAGCTGCGCCTGATGAAGTCTATGAAAATGTATCGGGCCCAACTTGGAAAGCGACCATTGAAGATATGACGGCTTACACAGTGACGCTAGATAATGCTGCAAAAGTCGGTCAGAGTGTATACGATGAAAATAGCGCTGATATGATCCCTGCGTTTGAAGACTTTAGTGATTTCTATGTATACGCGAAAGAAGACTACACAGGTAAAATTGCACGAGCGCTTGCCTCAGAGCAAAATGTTGTTTGGGGAACAGGTACGCATACCGCAGCCCCAGTGCCTGTTTATGCTTATGGCCCACAAGGGGTAACTAAGCAGTTCTCAACCATGCAGCACCATGTGGATGTTGCAAACAAAATGATGACTGCGCTTGGTTTAACTGAATAAACCAAGCACCTAGATTTTAAGTAACTTCAGATCTAAGCCACAGCAATGTGGCTTTTTTCTGTCATTAAGGTCAGGAACTCATTTTGTGGCAATGGTTTAGAATAGTAATAACCCTGACCAAAATCACATCCAGCCTGTTTTAATAGTTGATGCTGAGTCGCGGTCTCAACGCCCTCTGCAATGACTTTTAAGCCTAGACGGTGCGCCATCAGAACAATGGTTTCACATAGGGTTAAATCGTCTGCATTGGTTGCGATACCATCGACGAAACGCTTATCAATTTTCACAAAGTGACAATCTAATTGTTTTAGATAAGCAAGTGACGAGTAACCCGTGCCAAAATCATCTAATGCAAATTGAAAACCTTGCTGCTTTAATCGTTCAACACGTTGCTTTGTGCGGCTATCATTGTGCATCATCATGCCCTCAGTAACTTCTAGTACCACTTGCTCCGCAGGAATTGCAAGCGTCGTGAGTTTGTCACTCCAACCTGCCAAGGTGCAATTTTTAGCGGCAAATTGGACTGGCGAGACATTAATGCTAATTTGTGTTTTGTGACCTAAGTGCTGTAGTTGCGTCAAGGTGTCTATGGACTGTGAGAATGCTAAATCACCAATATGGTGAATAAGCTGGGTTTCTTCGGCTAAGGGAATAAACTCAGCCGGGCTGACCATGCCTTGCTCAGGGTGTCGCCAGCGGATCAAGGCTTCTGCTTTAGCAACGCGATTATCTGCAAGTGACACTATGGGTTGGTAATGCATTTCAAATTGATTTTTATGAAGTGCAGTACGAATGCCTTTGAGCATTTGCATTCTAGATTCTGCGACTTTTCGTAAGGTATCGTCAAAAATCACATAGCCGTTACGACCCTGCTGTTTTGCTCGATACATAGCTTGATCGGCGGCCTTCAGCAGGGTCTCCGCTCCGTTACCATCCATTGGTGACATTGCAATGCCCATACTTGTGGTGATATGGCATTGTTCATCTTGGATCTCAAAAGGCTGTTTGAATGCTGACTGGATCTGAGAGGCCAGTGTTTTACACGCTGTTTTATGTTCGTCATCTTCCAACACAAAGACAAATTCGTCTCCACCGATACGAGATAAAAAAGCGTTTGGCGAAAGCGCTTTCAAGCGTTGTGCTACCAACTTGAGAAGTAAGTCGCCGTAATAATGGCCCAATGTGTCGTTAATATCTTTAAAGTTGTCGAGATCGAGTAACAGTACGGCCGTTTGATGTTGGCCACCAGAAACTTGTTTTTTCAAGTGCTTTTTAAGTCCCACACGATTGTGGAGGTCGGTTAATTCGTCAAAATGTGCTTGCTTCCAGATCAGCGCATCTTTGCGCTTAACTTCGGTAATATCGGTGAAAATTGCGACACGTCGATAGATTTCACGATTATTATCGTAAACACTATCTATGGTTAGCCATTCGTTATAAAGCTCTCCATTTTTCTTTCGATTGACAATTTCTCCCTGCCAGCGACCATGCTCGTTAAGCTGCTGCCACATAAGTTCGTAAAAGCTACGGTCATGTTGACCCGATCCCAACATAGCGGTGGACTTACCTAGGACTTCGGAGCGTTGGTAACCTGTAACTCGAGTAAAGGCGAGGTTAACGTCCAAGATAAAGCCATTGGCGTCCGTGATGATCATGCACTCACTACTATTGTTGTAGACTAATGCCGCAAGGTTCAGCGCTTCTTCCTGATGCTTACGCTGACTAATATCACGGAAAATAAGCAACGCTTGAGGATGTGATTCAATGGCACACAAACGACATTCAACAACTTGGCTACTGGTGGGTGAAAACTCTAGTTGTACGTAGGTTTTGTCATTTAACAATGCAAGCTCTGCACGGATCCGCTTATAGATATGTTCTGGAAGTAATTCCCTAAGCGTTTGTGCTTTGTCTGTATAATCGCCATAACGGGATAAGATCTGAGCTTGTTGATCTAGGCGCACATAGCTATCGGGGAGTGCATTAATTAGGGCCTTTACAACGGCAAGTCTATGATTGGCATTGTCTTCGGCGGCCAAACGGGTCCGTGCCATATGGGCAAAGCGTTCGGCAATATGCTCAAATTCACTCGGAACTTTGGTGGCGTCAAAACTGGAATCTTGTTTGCCTGACTCAAGCGCAGCAATTGCATGTTTTAGTGCGCTTAGCGGTTTTAAAAGTTGTTGTTTTAACTGCCAATGGGTTTGCCAAAACAAAATACACGCAAGCGCAAAAAATATTCCCAAAAAGAGTGTAAACCGCTTGTCTATGCTACTTAACTGCGATTCGAAATCAAAGCTGAAGTAGATTTGTAAAGCGTGATTGCTGCTATTAAGAGATTGCTTAACATACACCAAACGGTTGCCTTCAGGGGTGGTAAGCAGCGTCGCTTGCTTGGTTAAATCACTTGGCCACGAGCTGCTGACAGCAAGACCGAGTTGTGCTTTTGATGTCGGGTACTGTGCAATAATTTGCTTTTTGGCATCGGCAATCATTACTCGAGTGCCAACCGGAAGGGGCAACTTTGCTAAGGTTTGGCTCCAATGGGTTAAGCTTTTCACTGCAACTAGCATAAACAAAAACTGTTGTTGATCGTTGTAAATTGGCAATGCGAAGTTAACAGTGGCGCGCTGCATACTGCGATCAATTTGATATTCACCAATACTAAACTGAGCAGTGCGCATTGCGGCTTTAAAATAGCCGCGATCAGCAATGTTGATTTTGCGTTGATCTGGCTGATGCGTAGTACAAAGTACGTTTCCTTGTGCGTCGACTATACCCAGGTTAGCAAGGTTAGGACTAAGAAGCATCGCGTGATATAGCAGCGCAGGGCATTGACCATGCTCTACCGTGAGATGATCAATACGGGTCGACAGTTGCTGAAGAACTTGCTCTGTATCTGCGAGCTCGACCTGCTGAATGGCCGCAACTTGCTTGGCGTAATGCAGCGCCTGTTGTGACTGTTGTGTTAATGCTAGCTGACGTTGCTCGTATAAAAGAAATAAAATAATGATCAGACATGGCAAGCAAAGCAGAACGAGTAAGCGATAAAATCGAAACTGTATTGAAGATTTCAGAATAATCCCACCTATGGAGCTGATCAGAGAGCGCGAATGATACCGAATCAAGTTGTTACAACCAAGCAAATTTGCATAAATAATTCAGTAGAAAAAGTACGCTAAAGTAAGGTTGAACAAATCGAATTTTTAATTTCTCATTTGAAAGTATGACGTGATTATTCGGTCAAAAAAAATGGCATTTTTTCCTCTCTCCACTTTTTTCCACCAAATTCATGATCTTCCACAAATCCCGCGATTTTTCTGGCTTTCAAAGGTGTTAAAGGTACCGACTGAACTTGACAAAAGTGCTTGTCAAGCCCTAGACTGTTCTTCTGTGGTAAAAAGTGGGTTTTAGTGGATCAAACTGGATCAACCAACTTATAAATAGGATCACGCATGTTTCGAGGTGCAAGTTCGCTAGCTTTGGATGACAAAGGGCGTTTTGCGGTGCCAACTAAGTACCGTCAACCGCTGCTGTCCGAAGATCAGGGAACTGTTATTTGTACTATTGCGATCAACGAACCGTGCCTGTGGCTCTACCCACTCTCCGAATGGCTAGAAATTGAGAACAAACTAAGTCGTATCTCGAACACCAATCCCAGAGTGAGACGTTGGCAACGGATGTTGTTAGGTCATGCTACAGAATACCAACTAGACAAAAATGGCCGGATTTTACTGGCGCCTTCGTTGCGCTCCCATGCGCAGCTAGGCAAAAAGATCATGCTAGTTGGGCTACTCAATAAATTTGAAATTTGGGATGAAGAACGCTGGTATCAGCAAATGCAGGCTGATACCGAAATTGAACACTCAGGAAACTTTGAGGAAAGCCCTGAACTGGATGATTTTTCCTTGTAGGGGTAAACAAATTAATGAGCGAAGAGTTTAAGCATATTTCGGTATTAATGACCGAAACCCTAGATGCCCTAGCAATTAACCCTGAAGGTATATATATCGACGGGACGTTTGGTCGCGGTGGGCACTCAGGTGAAATCCTCAAAAGGTTGTCTACTGGGCGTTTACAAGCCATAGATCAAGACCCTCAAGCAATTAAGGCGGCTGAAAAATTTGCCGACGATACACGTTTCTCTATAGCGCGAAGTCGTTTTTCGCAAATTAAATCCGTAGCGGAACAAGCCGGTATTTTAGGTCAAGTTGACGGTATTTTGTTAGACATCGGTGTGTCTTCACCTCAGCTTGATGATGCAGATCGTGGCTTTAGTTTTATGAAAGACGGTCCACTGGATATGCGAATGGATCCAGATTCAGGTCGAAGCGCCGCACAGTGGCTAGCTGAGGCTGAACTTGAAGAAATGGTGTTTGTGATCAAAAAATACGGCGAAGAGAAGTTTGCTACTCGCATTGCTCGTAAAGTTATTGAAGTGCGTGAGCACACCGCGATTACAACCACCGCGCAATTAGCGCAATTAATTGATGAAGCCGTGCCTGTCAAAGACAAACACAAGCACCCAGCAACTCGTACTTTCCAAGCTATTCGTATTTACATCAACAGCGAGTTAGAAGAAATTCAGACTGCATTGCAATCATCACTTGAGGTGTTAAAGCCGGGCGGTCGGTTAGTGGTGATCTCTTTTCATTCTCTAGAGGATCGCATTGTAAAGCAGTTTATCAAGAAGCAGAGTAAGGGAGAGGCGATACCCAGAGGTCTGCCTTTAACGGATGAACAACTTAAACAAAACCTCACCTTAAAGGCAGTGGGTAAAGCCATTAAGCCTAGCGATGCGGAGATTGCACAAAATCCGCGCTCGCGAAGCTCTGTATTGCGAGTGGCGGAGAAGCTCTAATGAATGCAAGTAAGCAACGTCAACCGAATCTGTTTGTAGAAATTGGCCATTACATTATTGCCAATAAGTTGACTGCATTCTTGCTATTTACGATTTTGATTTCTGCACTCGCTGTAGTGCAAATTACTCACTTAACTCGCCAGCAATTGATACAGCAAGATGAACTATTACAACAGCGCGATGAGCTAGACCTGCAGTGGCGCTACCTCGTTGTAGAAGAAGAGTTTTACTCGCAGCATGCAAGGATAGAAGAGATAGCGAAGATGCAGTTAGAGATGAAACGCCCGACCAGTAAAGATGAACAGGTGATCGTGCTGCCATGAATAAACAAAAGCAAAAAACTCAATCTATTATTACTTGGCGCTTCGCGCTAGTTTGCGGCGTGATGCTCACCGTTTTTATGACACTTGTCGCACGCGCTGCATTTTTGCAAGTAATTGAGCCCGATAAGGCAATTGCAGAAAACGAAAAGCGTACAGTTCGGGTTGAAAAACTCAATGTACAACGAGGCATGATCTTCGACCGCAATGGCAAAGAGCTGGCAGTGAGTGTGCCGGTTGTGAGCGTTTATGCTGATCCCCTTGCCATTGATAAGGCACTTGCCAAAAAAGTGTTACGTAAAGCCCGTAAAGAAGGTGAAGATTATAAGGCGTTGGAACAAAATGACGCGGAGCTGAAAATACGGAAACAAGCTTGGTACGATGATGAGCTCAGGTGGAAAGAGCTTGCAGATGTGCTCAGACTTAAACCAGAAAATGTCGATGAACGGCTTCGGGGAGACCCAAGCCGTCGTTTTGTCTATTTGAAGCGCCAAGTGACGGCGGTTGTTGCCAACTATATTCGTCAAATGCGCCTGCCGGGCGTGCACTTGCTGGACGAGTCCAAACGTTTTTACCCAAGTGGCGAAGTAACGGCGCACATGATTGGTGTAACGGATATCGATGGTAAGGGTATCGAAGGCGTTGAGCGTATGTTCGACTCTGCATTAACCGGTACAGCAGGTAAACGCACCATTCGTAAAGATGCGCAAGGCCGTGAAGTGCAAGTGCTATCAGAAGAGCAGCGTGTTGAGCCAGAAGATGTTTACTTGAGTATTGATTTACGGATCCAAGCTATTGCCTATCGCGCGTTAAAGTCAGCTGTACTGAGCTATAAAGCTACCTCTGGTTCGGCGATTGTTGTTGATGTACACACTGGCGAAATTTTGGCATTGGTGAATAGTCCAAGTTTTAATCCTAATGACCTAAGTACCGCAGCACCATACAAACGACGTAATCGTGCTATGACCGATTTATTTGAGCCCGGTTCAACCTTAAAGCCTTTAGCGGTACTGGCAGGTTTAAATTATGGTGCAGTCAAGGCAACAGACACGATAGATACTTATCCGGGCTGGATGAACTTAAGCGGTGGCTTAGTGAAAGACACTCGCAACAATGGTGAGCTGAGCTTAAGAGAAATCCTTAAAATTTCCAGTAACATGGGGGTTGCGAAGATCTCGCAAATGCTGCCAAAAGAATATTTTATCAATTTATACCAAGAAGTGGGTTTTGGTGAGCCAACGGGCTCAAACATGATTGGTGAAAGCGCAGGTTTATTTTATCCAAACCGCCGTTGGTCTAACTTTGAAATCGCAACATTATCCTATGGTTACGCAGTATCAGTAAGCACTGCTCAAATGGCGAGACTTTACGCTATGTTTGGAGCCGGTGGTATCTTGCGACCACTTACAATAGTGAAGCAGGATGAAATTCCTGAAGGTAAGCGTATTTTTAGCGAGCAAGATACACACGCAGTGGTAGAGATGATGGAGTCAGTATTTGAACGTGGTGGTACAGCCCACAACGTAAAAGTTGATGGGTATCGTGCCGCTGGTAAAACAGGCACTTCAGAAAAAGCCGTGGCGGGTGGCTACGGTGATGAGTACGTTGGTTACTTTGCGGGCGTTGCACCAGTAAGCGACCCAAGGCTTGCAGTTGTAGTGATGGTCAATGAGCCGGCGGGAGATGTTTACTATGGTGGCCAAACAGCAGGGCCCGCGTTTGCTGAAATTATGTCTAATGCACTGAGAATTTTAAACGTAGCGCCTGATAAAGAGCGCGTTGCTTATATTTCGGGAGCAGATAACGATGCGTGATCTGGCTCAGGTACTCAGTGATTATGGTGTCAATATTGCCCCTGTTGAGGTTGAGCATCTGCGTATAGACAGTCGAGCGGTTGGGCCGGGTGATTGCTTTATTGCACTGCAAGGCCATGCCCAAGACGGTGCGAAATATGCCGCCAGTGCCGTTGCGCAAGGCGCTAAATGTGTGCTTGCAGAAACGGGAAGCGAGCTTAATGTTGCACCAGAGCAAGCCATTTTTATCGATAATCTTGCCGATAAGTTGGCGGCAATTGCAGCGCAGTTTTATGCATATCCGAGTAAAAAACTCAAACTCATAGGCGTTACTGGCACTAATGGTAAATCTACCACGACAGCGATGATTGCCAATTTAGCTAGTCTAACCGGTAGTGCAGGGGCTGTGATAGGTACGCTTGGTTATGGCCAACCAGACAGTCTTATTCCGCTGGCAAACACCACGCCGTCAAACGTAGATTTACAACGTATTTTGGCGCTTTTACAGCAACAATATGATCAAGTCGCGATGGAGGTCTCTTCCCATGGCTTGGTGCAAGGTCGGGTTGACGAATGTGACTTTGATGTGGCTGTTTTCACCAATTTAACGCGCGATCACTTAGATTATCATGGTGATATGCAAAGCTATGCAAAAGCCAAGAAACTGTTATTCACTCGCTGTGCGCCAAACTATAAAGTCATCAATATTGACGATGAAGTGGGTGCAAACTGGGCAGCTGAATTTAATGACGGCACTTTGGTTGCCTACGGTCGCTGGGATGAAACGCATAGCTACCAACAATATGTATTCTTTGATGCCGTATTGGCACACCCAAATGGCTTAACGGCAACGTTAAAAACCAGCTGGGGTGAATGTGAAGTCAGCGTGCCACTGTATGGTGAGTTTAATCTTTATAATTTGGCTGCCGCGGTAGCGACCTTACTATTGCAAGGCGCAAGTCTTGAAGCGTTAAGCGAAGCATGCAGCCAACTCGCGCCTGTGGCAGGACGCATGCAGCCATTTAGTGCCCCTGAAAAGCCTACGTGTATTGTTGATTATGCCCATACCCCAGACGCTTTGGCACTTGCACTACAAGCCTTGCGAGCACATGTACCGGGCAATCTTATTTGTGTGTTTGGTTGTGGTGGTGACAGAGATAAAGGTAAGCGTCCTGAAATGGCACGAGCTGCAGAGAAATATGCAGATAAACTGGTGATCACCAGCGATAATCCACGAAGTGAAGATCCCAATTTAATCATTGACGACGTTAAGGCTGGACTCATCCACCCTGAGTATGCTGTCTGCCAGCCTGATAGAGGGCTAGCCATTCAACACGCGATAGACCTAGCTGATGAAAACAGCGTAGTGCTAATCGCGGGGAAAGGGCATGAGGATTATCAAATTATAGGTACTGAGCGCATTGATTTTTGTGATAGGCAATGCGTTGCAGCGATTTTACGAGGGGAAAAGGCATGATCAAGATGGATTTTTCTTGGCTTGCAGCAGTCTTAAAAACCCCTTACGACGGGGAGAATTTGGCAGTCGCCAATATTAATACTGATACCAGAACAATACAGTCTGGAGAGGTATTTTTAGCACTGAAAGGACCTAACTTTGACGGCCACCGCTTTTTGGATGTGGCCAAAGCGCAAGGTGCCATTGCAGCTATTGTTTCTGAGCTTGATGAAGATATTGATTTGCCGCAGTTTGTGGTTGCAGACACGCGTATCGCTTTAGGCCAAATTGGCCGAGCAGTGATTGAGACTGTTGCCCCTAAAACCATTGCAATTACTGGCAGTGTTGGTAAAACCACAGTGAAAGAAATGTGTGCGGCGATTTTGGCGCAAAAAGGCAAAGTCCTTGCGACAAAAGGTAATTTTAATAACGACATCGGAGTACCGTTGACGCTATTGCGCTTAAGTGAAGATGATGAATACGCGGTGATAGAACTCGGCGCTAACCACTTGGGTGAAATAGCTTATACCACTGCATTAGTAAGTCCAGACGTGGCGACAGTGTGTAATGTCGCGCCAGCCCATATCGAAGGGTTTGGTTCAATTGATGGGGTAGGAAAAGCAAAGGGCGAGATTTTCTCAGGGCTAAAAGCTGACGGTGTCGCAGTCATCAATGCAGATAGTGACTATGCCCAGATGTGGCAGGAAAACTTAGCTGTTTCCAAAGTAAAACGTTATAGCTTAAATGATCAGCTTGATATTTGGGTAGAAGCGATTGAGCTGGATGAGTTAGCTCGCCCGACCTTTACGCTATGTCAAGGTGAGGAGTGCGCGATCATTAGTTTACCGCTTTCTGGATTGCATAATGTTAGCAATGCGCTGATTGCGGCTGCATTGACAACTGAGCTGGGCGCAAGCTTGAGTGAGGTGGCTACGGGTCTTGGACAAATGGCTGAAGTAAAAGGCCGCGTCAACATGATCCAGGTGTCGGACACGCTGCGTGTTGTCGATGACACCTACAATGCAAATGTAAAATCTGTTAACGCGGCGATTGATTTACTGGCGTCTATGTCTGGCTATAAAGTATTGGCGTTGGGTGATATGGCAGAACTGGGTGAAGATGCCCGTGAATATCACCGTGAAGTCGGCGAATATGCTAAGCAGCAAGGCATTGATGAATTGTTTTCATTGGGGGTGCTGAGTAGCAGCGCAAGCAATGTATTTGAAAAGCCAAATCGTCATTTCTCGACTCGCGAGAATTTAATGAAGGCGTTACGGGTTGTATTGGCCGAGCAATCAGGGCAATGCACCGTTATCGTTAAAGGATCACGTAGTGCGCGGATGGAACTGCTCGTTGAAGAATTAGTAAACGCTGGCCAGTCGGATAGCGAGACAGGAGAAGTATCATGTTAGTTTGGCTAGCCGAGTATCTTACTCAGTATTATTCTGGGTTTAACGTCTTTTCTTACCTTACGCTAAGGGCGATTTTAGGCATTTTAACAGCCTTGATGATTTCGTTGTATTTTGGCCCTAAACTTATCGCTGCATTACAGCGCATGCAAATCGGTCAGACTGTACGTGATGATGGTCCGGAATCGCACTTATCCAAGTCGGGTACCCCAACTATGGGTGGACTGTTAATTCTGGCTGCAATCTTTACCAGTACGCTACTGTGGGGCGACCTTAGCAACAAATATGTTTGGGTGACGTTATTTGTCATTGGCAGCTTAGGTATTGTTGGGTTCGTGGACGATTACCGCAAGGTGATCAGAAAAGACAGTAAAGGCCTAATTGCGCGTTGGAAATACTTTTGGCAGTCGGTTATTGCGATCTCTACGGCGGCATTTTTGTACTTTACGTCTACCAGCGCTGCGGAAACCACGTTAGTTGTACCATTTTTGAAAGATGTATTACCACAACTTGGTTTGTTCTATTTGGTTATGAGCTATTTCGTGATTGTGGGTACGTCAAACGCCGTTAATCTCACTGATGGTTTGGATGGTCTTGCCATTGTACCGACCATTTTGGTTGCCTCCGCACTTGCTATTATTGCTTACGTTACCGGTAACGCGAATTTCTCAAGCTACCTTCATATTCCACATTTACCACTCACGAGTGAGTTGGTTGTGGTGTGCACGGCGATTGTCGGCGCAGGTCTTGGTTTCTTGTGGTTTAACACCTATCCGGCACAAGTTTTTATGGGCGATGTTGGTTCATTAGCGTTGGGTGGCGCACTCGGGATCATCGCTATTTTAGTACGCCAAGAGTTGGTGCTGATTATTATGGGTGGTGTATTTGTGATGGAGGCATTATCCGTCATTTTACAGGTGGGGTCTTACAAACTCAGAGGTCAGCGGATCTTTAGAATGGCCCCTATTCACCATCATTATGAATTAAAAGGATGGCCTGAACCTCGCGTGATAGTCCGTTTTTGGATTATCTCGATTATCTTGGTTTTGGCCGGTCTTGCGACGTTGAAGATTAGATAATGACGTATATTGAGCAATTACAGAAAAAGCATGTCACGGTACTGGGACTTGGAGTCACAGGACAGGGGATCGTGCGTTTTCTGCTGTCGCACGGTATTAATCCAAAAGTGGTTGATAGTCGTCCAGTGCCTCCAGGCTCGGATTGGCTAAGTCACAACGCACCTGAATGTGAAGCGGTATTTGGCAATCTTGCTGATGCCGCTTTGGCGCAAACGGATCTAATTATCATCAGCCCGGGGATCCCATTATTTGAACAAAGCGTTGCCGCAGCCATTGCCGAAGGCGTTGAAGTCATCGGCGATATTGAGCTATTTGCACGCCTCAATACCCGTCCAGTGATTGCCGTTACGGGCTCTAACGGTAAGTCCACCGTTGTTACGCTCGCGACAGAAGTATTGAAAGCCGCAGGCTTAAAAGTTGGGCTTGGCGGCAATATTGGCACGTCCGTGTTGTCGTTGTTAGAGCAGCCGTATGATGTTTATGTGCTCGAGCTGTCTAGTTTTCAGCTTGAAACCACGCATAGCTTGGCTTGTTTGTCGGCAATGATCCTCAATATTACTGAAGATCACATGGATCGCTATCCTGATTTTCAAGCTTATATTGAAGCGAAGCAACGTATTTACCAACATGTTGAGCATATTGTTTATAATGCTGAAGATCATTATACCTTTGCGCAGCATGGGCAAGGCAGCAGTGTGTCCCTTACTGAGGGAGATTATCACTTAATGACCTGTGACGGTGAGCCGCATTTTGCACACAAACAAACACCACTGTTACCGGTAAAAACACTGGCGATGGTAGGGCGACATAACCAATTTAACGCCTTGGCAGTGTTGGCGTTATTAGCGCCGATGCAACTGCCTATGCAGGTCTTTGCCAGCGCCTTTGCGAGTTTCACGGGGTTACCTCATCGTTGTCAGTTGGTTGCCGATGTTGCAGGGGTTCGTTACTTCAATGATTCAAAGGCGACGAATGTTGGATCGACGGTCGCCGCTATTGATTCTTTGGCTTCAGGCCGAAAAAATATTATTTTGATCGTAGGTGGGGATGCGAAAGGCGCAGACCTTTCACCACTCAAGGCGCCACTCAATGCACATTGCAAAGCGCTATTTTGTTTTGGGCAAGACGGCGCACAGTTTATGCCACTGCTGCGCAATAGCCATCAGGTCAACAATTTGGAAGAAGCAGTGTTGGCGGCAAAAACGATAGCGACCAAGGGTGATGTTGTGCTACTAGCACCAGCCTGTGCCAGCATAGACATGTATCCAAACTATATGGCGCGTGGGGATGAGTTCGTCCGTTTAGTGGGGGAGCACACTTGATTAACGTCGCTGATATCAGAGAGGCTTTAACGCCTCGCCAGTCTGAGAGCTTATTTGACGTGCCTTTGATGTACTGCATGCTCATGCTTATTGGAGTGGGATTTGTGATGGTGACGAGTGCTTCTATGCCTGTTGCAGAGCGGCTATTTGATAATCCTTTTCATTTTACTATTCGCCACGTAATTTTTTTAGTGGGCTCCTTTATTCTCTTTTGGTTTGCGACTAGCGTGCCAATGACTTGGTGGAAGCGCAGTAATCCATATTTGCTGCTTTTTGGTTTGGTACTGTTAGTCGCGGTACTTATTATTGGCCGGGAGGTAAATGGTGCTAGGCGCTGGATCCCGCTTGGACCTTTTGGTCTTCAGGTTGCAGAAGCATCTAAACTGTTTTTCTTTAGTTACATAGCTGGCTATCTAGTACGAAAACGCGAAGAAGTACAAGAAAATATCAAAGGGTTTGCAAAACCTATGGTGGTGTTTGCGGCCTATGCATTTTTAATTTTGATGCAGCCTGACCTAGGAACCGTTGTCGTGATGTTTGTGACAACTGTGGGATTATTGTTTTTAGCTGGCGCAAAGCTTTGGCAGTTTTTTACCTTAATGCTAACTGGGGTTTCCTTAGTTGTGTTGTTGATAATTATTGAGCCGTACCGAATGAAGCGCGTTGTTGGCTTTTTGAATCCTTGGGAGGATCCGTTTGGTGCTGGTTATCAATTGGTACAATCGCTGATGGCATACGGTCAAGGGGGCTGGTTTGGTCAGGGCCTGGGTAATAGCATACAAAAACTGCAGTATTTACCGGAAGCACATAATGACTTTATTTTTGCTGTAATCGCTGAAGAGCTGGGTTTTATTGGTGTATTTAGCATAATTATTGTACTCGGCGTATTGGTTACTCGAGCGCTTTTTATCGGGCAAAAGGCCCTTAAAGCAGGCAAAGAATACGAAGGATATTTTGCCTTGGGCATTGGTATTTGGTTTGCCTTTCAGGCAGTCGTTAATATTGGTGCGAGCGCCGGCATTTTACCCACTAAGGGCTTAACGTTGCCGTTTGTTTCTTACGGTGGGTCGAGTCTTTGGGTGATGACAATTGCGGCAGGCATTTTACAGCGCATAGACTTTGAGACAAAAATGTCGACAAGGCAAGCAACATCCCGTGGAGGTAGGCGATGACAAAGCGTCTTCTAGTGGTCGCGGGCGGTACAGGTGGACATATTTTTCCGGGTATTGCAGTGGCACAATTTTTACAAGCGCAGGCTTGGCAAGTGAGCTGGGTTGGCACTGCGGACAGAATGGAAGCCGATGTTGTGCCACGTTACGGCTTTGAAATTGACTTTATTGCCATGAAAGGCGTCCGTGGTAACGGGGTCAAACGATTACTAACCGCACCATTCATGGTTTTAAAAGCGGTACTTGCAGCAAAGCGTATTTTACAACGGCGTAAACCTGATGTGGTATTAGCTATGGGCGGTTATGTAACTGGTCCTGTAGGCGTTGCTGCGAAACTGCTTGGGATCCCTTTGGTGATCCATGAGCAAAATGCAGTTGCGGGTATGAGCAATAAGTTGCTGGCGAAAATTGCAAGTCGCGTATTGGCGGGTTTTCCCGGCGCATTCAGTGAAAAGCTCGCTCAGGTTGTGGGGAATCCGGTACGTGCAAGTGTGGCTGAGATTAGCGATAAACCCGTTTCAGAGCCGTTAAATCTATTAATTGTCGGTGGTTCATTGGGAGCAAAAGCACTGAATGAAACCGTGCCAGAAGGGCTCAAGTTACTAAAGCAACAGGTGGCCAGTATCGGATTAAATATTCGTCATCAAAGCGGTAAACATAACCAAGACGATACACAACAACGATATGAAAGTGCAGGCATTAATGCTGAGGTCAGCGAGTTCATTCATGATATGGATGCCGCATACGCTTGGGCTGACTTGGTTATTTGCCGTGCCGGTGCGCTTACTGTGAGTGAGATAGCCGCAGCTGGGAAAACGGCGATTTTTGTGCCTTTCCCACATGCCGTTGACGATCACCAGACGGCTAACGCGCAATTTTTAGTGTCGGCTGGGGCAGCTTTTATACTGCAGCAAACGGCACTGACGCCAGAAGTACTAGCAACTACACTGCAGCCACTTGTTATTGAGCCGCAAAAAATTGCGACCATGGCAGCAAAAGCGAGACAATGCGGTAAGTCGGAGGCAACAGCGAAAGTTGCCCAAATTTGTACAGAATTATCGAACTAGGATATTAAATGGAAGCTTCAAGCAGAAGAGCAATGCGACGTATCAACACCATCCACTTTATCGGGATTGGTGGTGCTGGTATGGGTGGGATTGCAGAAGTACTGGCCTTTGAAGGTTACCGAATTACAGGCTCAGATATCGCCCAAAGTACGATGACAGAGCGATTAACAAATATGGGCGCCGAGATCTTTATCGGCCACCAAGCTGAAAATGTAAAAATGGCTGATGTGGTTGTGGTATCGAGTGCAATCAACGACCAAAACCCAGAGATCCAAGCGGCGAAGGCAAACCGTACGCCAATCGTTCGCCGCGCCGAAATGCTCGCTGAGTTGATGCGCTTTCGTCACGGGATTGCGGTAGCAGGAACACATGGTAAGACCACAACGACGAGCCTGATTGCGAGTATTTTTGCGCGGGCTGAGCTGGATCCAACCTTTATTATCGGTGGCTTGCTCAATAGTGCTGGCAGTAATGCCAAAGTGGGCAGCAGTGAATACCTTATCGCAGAAGCGGACGAGAGTGATGCATCGTTTTTGCATTTGCAGCCGATGGTGTCGGTGGTCACGAATATCGAAGAAGACCACATGGATACTTACGAGGGTGACTTCGAAAAAATGAAAGACACCTACATCGAGTTTATCCATAACTTACCATTTTATGGTCTGGCAGTGGTGTGTATCGATTCGCCAGTCGTAAGAGAATTATTGCCACGCTTTGCAAGGCCGACCATCACGTATGGTGAGGCTAACGATGCGGATTATCAGTTACTGGACTTCAAGCAAACACAAAGTGAATCACACTTTAAAGTCAGAACCAAAGACGGTGAGTTACTTGAAGTGAAGCTAAATATGCCAGGTAAGCACAACGCATTGAATGCGCTGGCATCTATTGCGGTTGCAAAAGATCACAATATTGAAAACGAAGCGATTTATCAGGCATTAGCCAATTTTGAAGGCGTAGGACGTCGATTCCAGCATT
Source organism: Pseudoalteromonas sp. A757 (assembly GCF_004103285.1). NCBI lineage: Bacteria > Pseudomonadati > Pseudomonadota > Gammaproteobacteria > Alteromonadales > Pseudoalteromonadaceae > Pseudoalteromonas > Pseudoalteromonas sp. A757. Next base: position 499,392 of record NZ_QNQN01000074.1, on the reverse strand, counting down.
ACGGCTCATTCAATAATGAAGTGGGTGAGGTGATGCTGGTTGATGATTATGGTCACCACCCGTCTGAGGTTGCGATGACGATAAAAGCCGCTAAGTCTGGTTGGCCTGATAAGCGTTTGGTTATGATTTATCAGCCACATCGCTATAGCCGAACACGCGATTTATATGAAGATTTCGTAAAAGTGCTTTGCGATGTTGATAAACTACTGCTGTTAGATGTATATAGTGCCGGCGAAGCGCCCATCGTTGGTGCGGATAGTAAAAGTTTGTGTCGTAGTCTCCGTCAACGTGGCGTTGAGCCGATCCATATCAGTGACCATGGTGAATTGGCGAAAGTGTTGGCAAGCACTATGGCTGATGGCGACTTAGTGTTGACGCAAGGAGCTGGCAATATAGGTCAAATCGTGAAGCAGTTAGCCGCAACCGGGCTATCGATAGCGCAGTTAAAACAGAGTGAATTATGAGTAGTCAGTTTGGAAAAGTAGCCGTATTACTTGGCGGTAGTTCAGCAGAGCGAGAGGTGTCGCTAAAGTCTGGTAATGCAGTGTTAAATGCTTTCGTTAACCAAGGTGTTGACGCGATTGCTTTTGATCCAGCAGAACGTAATTTATGGCAACTTAAAGACCTAGGTGTGGATCGGGTATTCATCGCACTGCATGGCCGTGGCGGTGAGGATGGTACTATTCAAGGTGCGCTTGAGTTTATGGGGATACCATACACAGGAAGCGGTGTACTTGGTAGTGCGCTTGCAATGGATAAAGTCCGCTGTAAGCATCTATTTCAGTCTGCCAAGTTAAGTACGGCACCTTACGCTGTAGTGAGCAAAGAGACGGGTTTTGATGCTAAGGCGCTAATCGCTGAGTTTGGTAAAGTCATGGTAAAACCAAGCCACGAAGGCTCAAGTATAGGTATGGCGCAGGCAGACAGCGAAGAGACCCTGACTGCGGCATTAAATAATGCCTTTAAGTTTGACGATCAAGTTCTCGTTGAGCAATGGATCACTGGGCGGGAGTTTACCGTGTCTATGCTTGGTAAAGAGGCATTGCCTGTTATTGAAATGCGTACGCCTCGTGGTTTTTATGACTATGAAGCGAAATACCAAGTTAATAGTACAGAGTATTATTGTCCGGCAGATATTAGCGCTGCACATACTGAGCAATTACAAGTGATGGCAAAGCACGCTTTTGAATTGGTTGGTGCCACTGGTTGGGGACGCGTAGACGCCATGCAAGATGAGCAGGGCCATTTCTATCTACTCGAGGTAAATACCGTACCTGGTATGACCGAAAAGTCGTTGGTGCCGATGGCAGCAAAAGCGGTGGGTGTAAGTTTTGAGCAATTAGTTGTTCGCATTTTGGAGCAAACGCTTTAATATGCGAGCATTTTTGGCAGGGTTGAAGCTGATCGGTTCAAGAGTGAACTGGCCTCTTTTTTGGGGACTTAGCTTCTTCTTTGTGGTGATTTTTACATTGGTGAGAGGAACATACTGGGTAAGTGATTGGTTAGTTGCACATCATGATGCGCAAATAAAAACACTCAAAGTACTCGGTAAACCACATTACACCAATGAAGATGACATTGTGGCGGCAATTAAAACCGCAGATTTAAATAGTTTTTTTGAACTTGATGTAAAAGCAGTCCACAAGGCGGTAAAGTCTTTGCCTTGGATTGCGACAGTGTCAGTCAGAAAACAATGGCCGGATACGCTGCAAGTCTATGTGGTGGAACATAAGCCGGTTGCGCATTGGAACAGCGATTCATTACTCAATGATGATGGTGAAGTATTCCAAGCAAGCAGTAACAAGTTGCCGCAGGGGCTGCCTGAATTATATGGCCCTGAAGGGAGTGCTGAAGAAGCATGGCAAACATTTAAGCAGTTTAAAGCCTTGTTGGCGGTAAATCAGTTTACGTTGGAAAGTTTAGCGCTTTCAGAACGATTTGCTTGGCAGCTATGGCTGGACAATGGGATCCGATTAAATTTAGGGCGTGAAGACAAAGCCAAACGAGTACAACGTTTTATTGACGTGTATCCACGTATGGAGCGGCCTGAAGGTAAAGTAATCGATGTCATTGATTTACGCTACGACACGGGACTGGCAGTGAGTTGGAAAGAACCTACTGAGCAGCAAGAACAACAAAATAACAAGAGTGAAGCATGACAAAGTCGGCAGAAAGAAACTTAGTGATTGGATTAGATGTTGGCACATCAAAGGTCGTCGCCACAGTTGGGGAGATCACTGTGGACAATCAACTTAGTATTGTCGGTGTCGGACGCCAAGAGTCTCACGGCATGGATAAGGGCGGGGTAAACGATTTAGACCTCGTTTCTGAGTCTATTAAACGCGCTGTAGATGAAGCCGAGCTAATGGCTGATTGCAGAATAAGCTCGGTTTATTTGGGGATTTCAGGCAAACATATTCAGTGTCAAAACGAAAGTGGCGTGGTGGCAATAAACAATGCTGAAGTCACTGACGATGATATTGCCAATGTTATTCATATCGCGCGCTCTGTGCCTATGTCTGCCGAACGCAAAATGCTGCACTCATTGCCGCAAGAATATAGCATCGACATGCAAGAGGGGATCAAAAACCCTCTGGGTATGAGTGGCGTAAGGATGGAAGCGAAAGCACATATCATTACGTGTTCAAATGACATGGCAAAGAATATTGAAAAGTGTGTTGAACGCTGTGGTTTACAGGTAGATCAATTAACATTTAATGCCTTGGCATCATGTTACTCAGTGTTGACTGATGATGAAAAAGAGCTTGGTGTTGCGGTATTAGATATCGGTGGTGGCACCATGGATATTGCGATTTATGTAAATGGTGCGCTGCGCCATACTGCTGTGATCCCGGTCGCGGGTAATCAGGTCACTGGCGATATAGCAAAAATATTTAGAACACCTATTTCGCATGCCGAGTCTCTGAAAGTACAATATGCCTTCGCGTCGAGCCAAATGGCATCAAGCGAAGAAACCATCGAAGTACCAAGTGTTGGTGGACGCCCTGCTCGGGTAATGTCTCGCCATACTTTATCTGAGGTGGTAGAGCCAAGATTTAGAGAACTGTTTGAGCTTGCACAAGAAGAATTACGTCGCTCAGGTTTTGAAGATCAAATTGCGGCGGGTCTTGTTATCACTGGCGGTAGTGCCAAGATGCAAGGTGCACAAGAAGTCGCAGAAGATATATTCCAAATGCCAGTAAGAATAGGTAAACCAATTGGCATTAAAGGATTAACAGATTATGTTGATGACCCTGCATATGCAACGGCGGTAGGTTTGTTACAATACGGCCGTTCACTACAATCGATGAATGCACAGAAATCGAAAGTAGATGCAGAGGGGAGTTGGTGGAACCGTGTTACAAAATGGTTCCAAGGCGAGTTTTAATACTCAAGTCGGAGAGTGAAGATGTTTGATATTATGGAACAGCACAGCGAAGAAGCTGTCATTAAAGTCATCGGTGTCGGTGGCGGCGGCGGTAACGCCGTAGAACACATGGTAAACCAAGAAATTGAAGGTGTACGTTTTATCGTAGCGAATACTGACGCACAAGCGTTACGCCGTTCGTCTGCGGATATTACCGTACAGCTAGGTACTCAGATTACCTCAGGCCTTGGAGCTGGCGCAAACCCAGAAGTGGGTCGCAGCGCAGCAGAAGAAGATCTAGAAACCATCAAGAGCAGCCTTGAAGGCGCAGACATGGTATTTATCGCAGCCGGTATGGGCGGTGGTACAGGTACCGGTGCCGCACCTGTTGTTGCTCGTGCAGCAAAAGAACTAGGTATTTTGACTGTGGCTGTAGTAACGCGTCCTTTCGATCTCGAGGGTAAAAAGCGCATGGCTGCGGCTGAGCAAGGTATTGCTGAGTTGTCAGAAATTGTAGATTCACTTATTACAATTCCAAACAACAAATTGCTTAAAGTTCTTGGTAAAGGGACTACACTGCTAGATGCCTTCGCTAAAGCAAATGACGTGCTTTATGGCGCGGTACAAGGTATTGCAGAGTTGATCACACGTTCAGGTCTAATCAACGTTGACTTTGCGGATGTGAGAACCGTGATGTCAGCAATGGGTACTGCAATGATGGGGACTGCTTCGGCAACAGGTCCTGATCGTGCACAAGAAGCTGCGGAAGCCGCGATTTCTAGCCCGCTTTTAGAAGATGTTGACCTAACTGGCGCGAAAGGTATTTTGGTGAATATCACCGCTGGCATGGACATTACTATCGAAGAGTTTGAGGTCGTTGGTAACCATGTTAAAGCATTAGCGTCAGAAAACGCGACTGTGGTAGTAGGTGCTGTTATTGACCCTGAAATGAGCGAAGAGCTAAGAGTGACCGTAGTTGCTACAGGCTTAGGTGGTGACCGTCGTCCGCAATTTGGTATTGTAGACAATGGCTTTAGACAAGCCTCAGGCTCAGATGCAGTAGGTGGCACACAAACTAGCTCACAAACGAGCATGTATGTGCCAAGCTTTACGCAACCACAAACGTCAGCGGCAGAACCTGAGCAACCAGCTGAAGCGCCTGCACCACAAGTACAAGAGCAGAAGCCACAACAAGCTTCTAGTTCAGCAAGTGCAAAAGGCAGCGACAGTAAAGAAAAAGGTGACTACTTCGATATTCCGGCTTTTTTACGTAAGCAGTCAGACTAAGGTTGGTATAAAAAATAAACAAAGATTGGCAGTTTGGTGGAACTATGTTATACTCCGCCGCCTATCTAGAATTTAAGTGGGCGAATATATGATTAAACAACGTACGATTGCACAAGTCGTTAAAGCCACAGGTGTAGGTTTACACAAAGGTGAAAAGGTCACGATCACTCTCCGACCAGCTGGTGTGAATACAGGTGTTGTATTTCGCCGCGTTGATCTAGACCCTGTTGTTGATTTTGAAACAACACCGGAAGCTGTGGGCGACACGCAACTGTGTACGTGTTTAACAAATAAAGACGGCGTTCGCTTGTCTACTACCGAGCATTTGATTGCTGCGGTCGCTGCGCTTGGGATTGATAATCTCATCGTAGAGCTAGACAGCGCCGAAGTGCCTATTATGGATGGCAGTGCATTGCCATTCATCTACTTAATTCAAAAAGGCGGGATTGAAGAGCAAAACGCTGCCAAGCGCTTTATTCGCATCAAAGAAAAAGTGCGTGTTGAAGATGGCGACAAGTGGGCTGAAATTGAACCTTACGATGGCTTCCACATCGACTTTGAAATCGACTTCAATCACCCTGCGATCAATGCTAGCCGCCAACGTATTGGATTGGACATTACCGCGCAAAGCTTTACTGAAGAGATCAGTCGTGCTCGTACTTTCGGTTTTATGCGTGACATCGAATACATGCATGCAAACAACCTAGCCTTAGGTGGTAGCATGGACAATGCGGTTGTTTTAGATCAGTTTAAAGTATTAAATCCAGATGGCCTGCGCTATGCGGATGAGTTTGTTAAACACAAGATCTTAGACTGTGTGGGTGATATGTTTATGGCAGGTCACAACATTTTAGGTAAGATCTCATGCTATAAATCAGGCCACGGCCTAAACAATATGTTGCTTCGTGAAATCATGGCAACTGAGTCAGCATGGGAGTGGGCAACATTCGAAGAGCCAGTCAGTATGCCAGCGCCAGGAATGGAAGCGGGTATCAATACCGCAACGGCATAAGCCTCTTAGGCTAATATAGTTTGATAAAAAGTGACGCTAAGGCGTCATTTTTTTTGCGTTGTGTTTGCGTGTTTAGCGAGTCTTTCTAGTTTTGCTTTAAGCGATGGTGGCGCGGATTGCGCTAGCGCTAGCAAATGCTCGCCAGTGGCTTGGCTCATACTTCGATTGGCTTGATAGGTCGAAGATTGGGATTCCACCTTATTTGAGAGACGCTGTTGAGCTTCTGGATTGGTGGTAATTTTCACTAACGCACAGTCATGTAATCCCACTTTTCTAAATGCACTGAGAATATCCATTTTTAAAAAGTTTAACCGAGTAGCAAGCGTTGCTGAAGCCGCTTCTATCGTCAGTGTCCCCTCTTTGTAGTGAGCAACACGGCACTTCTTACTCAAAATAGGGCCTAGAGTGTCTTCCAAACAGCTCTGTAACTGTGCCGCTTGGGCGCTTTTTTGACCATATTGATTGAGTTTATCTGACCACCCCCCCATCACTTCATCAAGCGGTTTTGGATTGTAGCGATTTTTAGCCAATGACTTACTTCCCATAGGTTGAAAAATAAAAAATAACCGCCATATCGGGATAATACGGAGTTAAATTACTCCGCACTGGTGGTTTCTCAGTCTACTAAGTATATCAGAGAGAAATTTTTGAGAAATCCAAAAGTACCAACATTTGTTGTCGAAAGCGCTTAGTTTTGTACTCGAATAAATGAGTCGAGTTAGGTGCCAACTAAACTTTATCACTTGCAACGCTACACTTACGCTCAACAGTAAAGATTTCTTGCAATTGAACTTGGTATTATTTACCCAATAAGGTTTGCAGAAACAAAGAGTCTGGTATGATAGGGCATAATTTTAATTCGGCAAGATACAAAATGCTCACTCCTAAATTGGCATAATGAAAACCGTAGTTTAGGAACGCTTTTGTCGCCAACAGGACAAGCGCGCCCCAGTCTTAATAACATAGGTTTAGAGACATGGGTCAGCCAATACACAGAGTGAAACGGTTTAAACATGTTAGCAAATATTTTTACCAAAATTTTTGGTAGTCGTAATGATCGCACCATCAAAAACCTAAGAAAAACAGTCGCTTTAATCAATGCGTTAGAAGAACAATACGACAAATTAAGCGATGAAGAACTAAAGGCAAAAACCGCTGAATTCAAACAGCGTATTGAACAAGGTTCGAGTCTAGATGATTTATTACCAGAGGCGTTCGCTACGGTGCGTGAAGCATCTAAGCGCGTATTTGGAATGCGTCATTTCGATGTGCAAATGATTGGTGGTATGGTACTACACCAAGGCCGCATTTCAGAAATGAGAACGGGTGAAGGTAAAACACTAACAGCAACATTGCCTGCGTATTTAAATGCAGTTTCAGGTAAGGGTGTTCACGTTATTACCGTCAACGACTACCTAGCTAAGCGTGATGCTGAGACAAACCGTCCACTATTTGAATTCCTAGGCCTTACTGTTGGATGTAACGTACCAGGCATGATGCCACAGCAAAAAAAGCAAGCTTATGCAGCGGATATCACTTATGGTACTAACAACGAGTTCGGCTTTGACTACCTACGCGATAACATGGCGTTTAGTGTTGAAGAGCGTGTACAGCGTCCACTTAACTATGCGGTGGTGGATGAGGTGGATTCAATCCTAATTGATGAAGCACGTACACCACTTATCATTTCTGGTCCTGCCGAAGATAGTTCTGAGCTTTATGCTGAAATCAATAAAATTGTTCCTGATCTTGTGCAACAAGAAAAAGAGGACGAAGAAGGCATTGAAGGTGACGGCGATTTCACCATCGATGAAAAAGGTAAACAAGTTCACCTTACTGAGCGTGGCCAAGTTAAAGTTGAAGAATTACTGACGGAACGTGGGTTGATTGAAGAGGGTGACTCTCTTTATTCAGCTGGTAATATTTCACTGCTTAGCCATGTTTACGCAGCACTGCGCGCTCACAAACTATATCAAAAAGACGTTGATTACGTTGTAAAAGATAACGAAGTTATTATTGTTGATGAGCACACGGGCCGTACGATGGAAGGGCGTCGTTGGTCTGAAGGCCTTCACCAAGCCGTTGAAGCTAAAGAAGGGGTTCGTATTCAAAACGAAAACCAAACCTTGGCTTCCATCACCTTCCAGAATTACTTCCGTCTATACAACAAACTTGCTGGTATGACAGGTACGGCGGATACTGAAGCATTCGAGTTCCAATCAATTTATGGTCTAGATACGGTAGTTATCCCAACCAATAAACCTATGGTTCGTGATGACCGAGCGGATCTTGTATATTTGACGCAAGAAGAGAAATTTGAAGCCATTCTTGAAGACATTCGTTCTTGCCAAGAACGTGGTCAGCCTGTGTTGGTGGGTACAGTATCTATCGAAAGTTCTGAGTATCTTTCTCACTTCCTTCGCAAAGAAAAAATTGAGCATAACGTACTGAATGCTAAATTCCACGCACAAGAAGCGGATATTATCGCGGACGCGGGTCTACCGGGCAAAGTAACGATTGCGACGAATATGGCTGGTCGTGGTACGGATATCGTACTGGGTGGCAGCTGGCAGTCGGATGTTGAAAAGCTAGAAAATCCATCAGAAGAGCAAGTAGCAGAAATCAAAGAAGCTTGGAAAGCGCGTCACGATGCAGTACTGGCTTCTGGTGGTTTACACATTATTGGTACTGAACGTCACGAATCTCGTCGTATTGATAACCAGTTGCGTGGTCGTGCTGGTCGTCAAGGTGATGCAGGTTCAAGCCGCTTCTACCTATCGATGGATGATGCATTGATGCGTATCTTTGCTGGTGAGCGTATGACTAACATGATGCGCAAACTCGGTATGCAACGTGGTGAAGCTATTGAGCACCCATGGGTTAACCGCGCTATTGAAAACGCCCAGCGCAAAGTAGAAGCGCGTAACTTTGATATTCGTAAACAATTACTTGAATACGATGATGTTGCGAACGATCAACGTAAAGTGGTTTACGAGCAACGTAACGAACTACTTGAAGAAGGCGATATTTCAGAGACTATTACGGCTATTCGTGAAGATGTGTTGAATGCGACTGTTGATCAGTATATTCCACCGCAAAGTCTTGCTGAAATGTGGGACATTCCAGCACTTGAAGAACGCTTGAAAAATGACTTCCATGTTGAGCTTCCGATTGCAAAATGGCTTGAAGAAGACAGCAAACTATATGAAGAAGTGCTACGCGATCGTATCGTAGAAGAGGTTGATAAGGCGTACAAGCAAAAAGAAGAGATGGTAGGCTCAGATGTACTACGTCATTTCGAAAAAGCGGTTATGCTACAAAGCCTAGATCAGCATTGGAAAGATCACTTAGCGGCAATGGACCATCTTCGTCAAGGTATTCATTTACGTGGTTATGCGCAGAAGAATCCGAAGCAAGAGTATAAGCGTGAGTCATTTGAGTTATTCTCACAAATGCTTGAGAACTTGAAGATTGACGTGGTTGGTGTACTTAGTAAGGTTCAGGTTCGTGCTGAAGAAGATGTTGAAAAAGTTGAAGAGCAGCACCGCAAGAGTGAGCAAGCACCGCGTGAATATCAACATGAAGAGGTTGAGCGCGTAGGTGGTGATGCACCAGAAGGTGTGTCTGTTGCTCATCGAAATGAGCCTAAAGTAGGCCGTAACGATCCTTGTCCTTGTCAATCTGGCAAGAAGTATAAGCAGTGTTGCGGAAAACTAAAATAACAAGCCCTAAATCTAAATTGGTATAAAAAGCGACGCTAAGTCGCTTTTTTTATGGAGTGAATTATGCAAAAAAAGCGTGTTGAAGTTGCCGTTGGAGTGATCGAAAAAGATCAACAAATCTTTGTATGTTTAAGAGGTGAAGAGCAACATCAAGGTGGACTTTGGGAATTTCCTGGCGGGAAAATGGAAGCGGGCGAAGATGTGTTTTCGGCATTGAAACGTGAGCTACAAGAAGAGGTTGGCATCGAGATCTATAACTCATCAGAGCTAATGCGTATTGAGCATGACTATGCTGATAAGGCGGTGTGTTTATATATTCATCATGTTGAGGATTTTTCCGGTGAAGCCCATGGTGCAGAAGGGCAACCTTCTAAATGGGTTGCAGTTGAGCATTTGCATGAGCTAGCGTTTCCTGAGGCCAATAAAGCAATCGTAGAGTTACTACAAGCACGCTAAAGTAAGTGACAAACTTTGTTACTAAATTCAAAGATCAGAACGTAGTCATTCATTAGGCTCAGCGGTAGACTATTGAATGGCTACTTATACGCGAAATTCTATCAGGGGAATATAATGAAAAAACTCTCACTGACCGCTGCAAGTGTTGCACTTGCATTGGGATTGATTGGTTGTAGTGAACAACCGCAAACACAACAACAACAGCCAGCGGAGCAAGCCGAAGCACAAAAGGTGGTTTTGAACTCTGGTATTGAACTCGAAAATATTGATAAATCAGTGCGCCCACAAGATGACTTCTATTTTCACGTGAATGGTCACTGGTTAGAAAAAACAAAAATCCCTGCAGATAAGTCAAATTATGGTTCTTTCTCGCAGCTCTATGATGAGTCACAAAAAGCACTGCGTAAAGTGCTAGAAGATGCTGCAAATAACGCGTCTGCAAAAGCAGGCAGCGATGAGCAGAAATTAGGTGCGTTTTATCAAAGCTATATGGATGAAGGAGCGAGAAACGAACTAGGCTTAAACCCCATTAAGCCGTACTTGGATGACGTTCAAGCGCTGAAGACTAAATCAGAGCTACCAACTATCTTTGCTAAAATGCGTTTAACGGGGGCAAGTACACCGTTTGGTTGGTACGTTAATAATGATGCTAAAAACTCGAGTGAAAACGCGCTTTATATGTTCCAATCAGGGCTTGGTCTACCTGATCGCGACTACTACCTGAAAGAGGACGAAAAGTTTAGTAAAATTCGCGAACAGTATCAGCGCTATATCGAGCAATTGTTAGCTAAGGCTGGTCATAAAAATCCAGGTCAAGCTGCACTGAATATTATTGAGTTAGAAAAGCAGATTGCTGAGGCACAGTGGACACGTGTTGAAAGCCGCGATGCGACTAAAACTTATAACAAGCTCAGCCAAGAAGAGTTTAATGCGTTAATGCCTGACTTTGATACGTCTGCGTTTTTAACCGCACTTGGTATTAAAACGGATTCACTTATTGTAAGCCAACCGAGTTTCTTTGAATCGCTATCAAAAATCATTGCTGATTCAAAGCTAGAAGTCTGGCAAGACTATTTAACTTTTCACTTTACCAATGACTATGCAGAGTTATTAAGCAAAGATATTGTTGATCTTAAATTCGGCTTCTTTGGCAAAACATTGAAGGGTGTAGAAGAGCAAGCACCAACATGGAAAAAAGCGGTAGATGCAAGTAACTCTGTTCTTGGGGAGATGTTAGGCAAAATCTACGTGAAGTCGTATTTCCCACCAGAAGCAAAGGCGCGCATGGAAGAACTGGTTGCCAACCTCATTAAAGGGTTTGATCAAGCAATTGACGGCTTAGAGTGGATGAGCGCTGAAACGAAAGTAGCCGCCAAAGAAAAGCTCAATAAGTTCACGCCTAAAATAGGCTACCCTGACAAATGGAAAGATTATTCAGCACTTGAGATAAGTCCTGATGATCTAGTGGGTAACTATGTGCGTTATAGCCAATTTGCGAATCAGGAGATGATCGATAAATTAGGCAAACCTGTGGACCGTGGTGAGTGGTTTATGACACCGCAAACGGTGAACGCGTACTATAACCCGGTGAATAACGAGATTGTATTCCCTGCTGCGATTTTACAGCCACCATTCTTTAACCTAGAAGCGGATGATGCAGTAAACTACGGTGCAATCGGTGCGGTTATCGGTCACGAGTTGGGTCACGGCTTTGACGATCAAGGTGCCAAGTATGACGGAGATGGTAACCTGCGTAATTGGTGGAGTGAGTCTGATTTAGCGCAATTTGAAGCGCGTAGTCAAAAGTTGGTTGAGCAATTTAATAGTTTTAAACCATTTGAAGATGCTAGCGTTAATGGTGAACTGACACTGGGTGAAAATATCGGTGATTTAGGTGGCTTAACCGTTGCATATAAAGCGTACCAAATTTCACTAGGCGATCAGAAAGCGCCGATTATAGATGGTTACACTGGAGAGCAGCGCTTCTTTATGGGTTGGTCACAAATTTGGCGTCGCAAATATCGCGATGAAGAGCTGCGTAATCGTCTGATGACAGATCCGCATTCACCAAGTCATTATCGAGTGATCGGTGTGCTACCAAATATGCCTGAATTTTATAAAGCATTTGATGTGAAAGAGGGCGATAAGATGTATCTTAAGCCAGAAGACAGAGTGAAAATCTGGTAATTTCACATTTTGATTCAGTGGCGGCGTTATTGCATTCATGCAGTAAATCCGCCGCTTTTTTTACGACTCTCAATTACGATCCTCTGAAGCTTTCACAAGATATCAAACTCAATCCAGCACTTTCTGCAAGCACTCGCTATTTCTAAGGTTAAGTTCATCGCTATTTGATGGTATTTACAGCTAAATCAGAGTAGTTTCATTTTGTCTAACACAGGGATATGAAAAAATAATGATAGCGCTGTCATTTTAACTTTTATATGATGTTTCGGAACAATGAGTGATTAAATGATGTTCATTTTGAATTGAACATGAAGACTGGGAGCAAAAGATGAGAATAAAAACGACTTTGCTTGGGGCGGTAATTGCTGGGTGCTCGTTCTATACACAAGCATCTTTCACGCAGCAGCAGTTAGCGCAGTTTGCAAGTGACACGCATTTTGAATTTGCGGTAGAAAATAACTTCAGCAACGGTGCAGAGGGCTTTAGCGGCGCTATTATACTGACAAATAATTCAAAAGTTGACCTACCAAAAGGGCAAAGCGATTGGCAAATCTACTTGCACTCAGTACGTCATATTTCAACGGAAACAGCTAAAGGTCTGCGCTTTGAGCATATTAATGGCGACCTCCATCGTATAACCCCTACCGATTCGTTCGCTGGTTTAAAAGCGGGTGAAAAGCTCAAATTAGCTTTTGATGCTTCAGCTTGGGTTGCTGCATACAGCGATTTTATGCCGCGTGCTTTTATTGTCTCAGGTAAAAATAAGCCGGTCATTTTTGCAAATACTGATACCGAAGACATGACGCAGTTTGTTGCGCCATTTGAGCGTGAGAACCAGCTGAAAAGATACAATACACCTACTGATTACACGCAGATAGCTAACGCAGCGCTGCGTTTTGAACGTAATCAAAGCAATGTTTCGGTCTCAAAAGAAGATGCGCTAAGGCGTATCATTCCAAAGCCTGAGCATATCGACTTTAACCGTGGTGAAATTGCCCTTAACAACAACTGGCAGATCCGCTTTGCGGGACGCTTAAAGTCAGAAGTCGCTGTTTTTCAGGAAGACTTATCAGAATATGGGTTGGATTTAAAAGCTGAAGCAAATCATGTGCCTGAAGGGAATATCCCAACGATCCGCCTTAAAGTTGCGAAAAGTCTAGGGCGCGATTATGACTACAACCAAGCCGGGTCATATACATTAGATATTGATGATGATGTGATTGAAATCACGGGTATTGATAACGCAGGTGTGTTTTACGGTATTCAAAGTTTGCTTGCGCTATTTCCTGCCGATAGTAAAAATGAAATTACCTTGTCTCACGTAGAGATCAAAGACTCTCCGCGTTTTAGCTGGCGTGGTATGCATTACGACAATGCCCGTAACTATCATGGTAAAGATGCGTTATTTAAGTTAATTGAACAGATGGCGCGCTATAAGTTAAATAAGTTCCACTGGCACTTTTCAGATGATGAAGGTTGGCGCTTGGAGATCCCTGGGCTTCCTGAGTTGACGGAAGTTGGCGCTTTCCGTTGTTTTGACTTACAAGAGCGTGAGTGCTTACTGACTCAGTTGGGCACAGGCCCTTTCAAAACGGGAAGTGGAAATGGTTACCTTTCTCGCGAGGACTTTGTCGAGTTACTTAAATTTGCTACTGCGCGTCATATTGAGATCATTCCAGAAATCGAAAGCCCCGGGCATGCTCGTGCTGCGATTAAGTCGATGGAAGCGCGTTATCACAAATTGATGGAAGCGGGTAAAGCGCAAGAGGCCAAAGCCTATCTTCTGAACGATATTGATGACACTTCAAAGTATCTAACCGTACAACTCTACACAGATAACTCTATTAATGTTTGCTTGGACTCAAGCTATGCCTTTATAGAAAAGGTGGTATATGAGCTGCAGGAAATGTATCGCGATGCTGGTACTATGCTAACGACAGTCCATTTTGGTGGCGATGAGGTTGGAAAGGGCTCATGGACTGAGTCACCTGCATGTAATGAGTTATTTGCGGTAGCCGACAATGGGGTCGCTGGACCCAATGATTTAAAACCATACTTTACTCAAAAAGTAGCAAAACTGCTTGCTAAGCGTGGGATTACCCCTGCCGCTTGGGAAGATGGTTTAATGTATAACACTACGACGACCTTTAAACGTGATGAATTCCCAAATCCGCAGTTTTTGGTAAATACTTGGGATAACATTTGGGAGTGGGGAGTTGCAGACAGAGCTCACCGTTTTGCAAACAACAATTACCAAGTTATTTTGTCTCACGGTACTCATTTGTACTTTGATCACCCTTACGAAGCGCACCCTGAAGAGCGCGGCTATTATTGGGCAACTCGTTATACAGATACGAAAAAAGCATTTTCATATATGCCAGATAATATATATGCAAATGCGGACTTCACGCGAAACCGTGAGCCTATCGTGAATCTAGAAGCCTTAGTTGGTCGAGAGTTACCGGCGCTTAAGAGACCGCAAAATATTCTTGGTATGCAAGGGCAAATATGGAGTGAGACCATTCGCTCGGAAGACCAAGTGTTACGATTGATTTTCCCTCGTTTGCTTTCGCTTGCAGAGCGCGCTTGGCATAAAGCGGATTGGGAAGGGCGTCGTATTAACCAAAAAGAGCTAAACAAAGACTTCTCAACCTTCGCAGCAGCCTTGTCTTTAAAAGAAATTGCAAAGTTGCAAAACGATGGCATTAAGCCAAACCTTCCGGTTCCTGGTGCCAAAGTGGTGCTTGGTAAACTTGAAGCGAATAGTACGTTTCCCTATCTGGCAATAGAAGTGAGCTTAGACAATGGTGAATCTTGGCAGCCTTATACTGATCAGATGAGTGTCTCAGATGAAAGTAAGGTATTGTTGAGAACGCGAGCCGGAGAAAAAAATACGAGCCGTGTCACAGGGTTGAAATAAACCCTCGTATTCAGTTTATCGCAAAAAAGGGCAATGGCCCTTTTTTGGTGATAATTTTGCTCAAATTCTAACTGGTAATGAAATAGATTTTAACGTAAAGTTAAATGTCAGCGCTGTCATTTTTCTGGGTCTATGCCAAATTGAGCACATAAAGCGCAAAAATAATAATCCAAATTAACTTTGTACATTGCTGAGTTTGCTTCAAAACTGCAATGTACCCCTAGCAACAAGAAGAGTTTTATGGAAGCGACAGTGGATAAAGAACAACTCGCCAAACAAAGCGTCTGGCTACCTATGACACTCGCAGGGTCAATGTTTTTCATATTGGGCTGCATTACTTGGTTAAATGGGGCTATTACGCCATTCTTACAACAGATGTTGGAGCTATCACCGCTCCAAGCTTCATTTATCATTTCTTCTTTCTATATTGCAGTGACGATCGCTGGTATCCCATCAGCGATGCTGATCAAAAAAGTCGGTTACAAAAATGGTATGGCTATCGGTTGCGCGATTATGGCTTTATCTGCATTGATGTATATTCCTGCTGCAAAAATGCAAATGATCGAAATCTTCCTATTTGCTCAGTTAATGATAGGTGTTGGTCAAACTGTGTTGCAAACTGCTGTAAATCCATATGTGGTAAAAATGGGCTCTGAAGAATCAGCGGCTGTACGCGTATGTATTATGGGTTTACTCAATAAGTCTGCGGGTGTAATCGTACCTATCGTATTTGCAGCTGTTGTGGTCAGCGGTGTAGTAAATGAAGGTGAAGCACTGTCACAAGTTCAAAAGGACGCGATGGCAAACAGCTTGATTGCCCCATATATGAGTATCGCAGGTTTAATCTTCTTATTTGCTTTATTTGCAAAAGTATCACCACTTCCAGATCTCGTATTTGAAGAAGAAGCTTCAACAGGTAAGGGTGAAGTAAAAGAAGCGCTTAGTCATCCTCACTTAGCGCTAGGCGTTATTGGTATTGCGTTATATGTTGCAGTTGAAGTTATTGCCGCCGATACGATTGGTTCATATGCATTACAGTTAGGGATCGCTGATTACTCTGTGATGACGTCATATACCATGGGCTGTATGTTAATCGGTTATGCGATCGGGATCGCGACTATTCCACGCTTTATGTCACAGCAAACTGCGCTCGTGATGTCAGCTATTGCAGGTATAATCACCGTTTTTGCTGTTGTTTTAGGCAGTAATGAGTCATACTTCCTATCGAATATACTATTGGTACCTTTTGGTGGACCTCACTTACCAGATCCGCTATTGTGTATTGCGTTGTTGGGTTTTGCTAATGCCATGGTATGGCCTGCAATTTGGCCTTTAGCACTTGATGGCTTAGGGCGCTTAACAGGCACTGCATCAGGCCTACTTATTATGGGTATTGCCGGTGGCGCACTTGGACCATTGCTTATCGGTTTAGGCAACGTTGCTGGACTAGGTGCTCAAGGTGCGTACAGTTTAATGCTACCTAGCTACTTATTCATTCTCTTCTATGCATTGAAGGGTCATAAAATGAGAAGCTGGAAGTAATACAGAATTTCTATGTATGTAGAAATAATCCCGTGTGTGATGCCACCTGAATAAGGTGGCATTTTTTATGCCTAAATCACTCCGTTATCTGCAAAACCGGCTTAATGCTGAGATCTTATTCGCGATATAAAATCGCCGCTACGCAGATGTCTGGTGCTTGTTGCTTGGTGTTGGTCGTGTAGGAGCTGCTTTATGCAGCGAGGGTTTTATTCTTAAGTCGCGATATAAAATCTCAGCAATGCTGATCTTTGGTGCTTATTGTTTGATGTTGGTCGTGTGGGAGCTACTTTATGTAGCGAGGGTTTCATTCTTAAGTCGCGATATAAAATCTCAGCAATGCTGATCTTTGGTGCTTATTATTTGATGTTGGTCGTGTAGGAGCTACTTTATGTAGCGAGGTTTTCATTCTTAAGTCACGATATAAAATCGTTGCTATGCAGATCTCTATCGTGCAGGAGCTCTGTATACGCAAAAAGATAAAATGAAAATAAATACATAGAAAGAATGGGGCGACTGATGGGACTTGAACCCACGACAACCGGAATCACAATCCAGGGCTCTACCAACTGAGCTACAGCCGCCACTAAAGACTTGAACACCTCGTGTGGTGTGGCGCGCATAATACATAAGTTTTTATCAAATGCAAAGGGAAATATAGAAAAAACTTAATAAAAGATTTTTTTGGAGATTATTTCTACATACAGCAAATATTCATATATCCTATGTATGATCCAGCCGATCTAATGATAAATAACTGCTTAATATAAAAAGGGGGATGAGTATGGAAGCTATTTGGAAGTGGGTTAATGAGAACTCAGATTTAATCTTACACTATGTGCTTCAAGGCGTTATAGCACTAATAATTTTCTTCGTTGGCTTAAAACTTGCCAAGCTCAGTGCTAATCTTACCGAAAAAGCATTTGGTAAGCGCAAGGTAGATAAAGCAGTAGGCTCATTTGTTGCCAATATTGCTTATGCGATTGTGTTTGCTGCGACATTGCTTATGGCATTGTCTCAAGTCGGTATCGAAACCACCTCATTCATCGCTATTCTAGGTGCAGCAGGTTTGGCAGTTGGTCTTGCACTACAAGGTTCACTGTCTAATTTTGCCTCTGGCGTATTGATCATCATGCTGCGTCCATTCAAGTCAGGTGACTATATTGAAGCAGGCGGTAAAGCGGGTAGCGTACAAAAAATAGAAATCTTCTCTACAGAGCTTCGCACCCCTGATAACAAAGTGATTGTGATGCCAAATTCTTCTATAATGTCAGGCGCAATTGTTAACTACTCACGTGAAAAAACACGTCGTATTGACCTTGTTATTGGTGTTGGCTATGACGCAGATCTAAGAGAAGCCAAAGCAGTATTAAAGTCTGTATTAGACAATGAGCCAAGAATTCTTAAAGAACCTGCGTATAATGTTGCCGTACTAGAGCTTGCTGATTCAAGTGTTAACTTTGTTGTTCGTCCTTGGGTTAAAACAGAAGAGTACTGGCCGACGTATTTCACACTTGTGGAAAATATTAAGATTGCGCTAGACGAAGCCGATATCACCATTCCATTCCCGCAAATGGATGTTCACCTACATAAAGATCAGTAAAAGGTTAGTTAGAAATGAAATTAAAGGTTTTAACCTGTTGTATTCTTATGGCTGCGAGCGCTAATGCAGCGGCAGAAGGCAAAGCTAAGAAGCCAAAGAAAGTTTGGGATGTAACCAGTGAAGTGGGTGCGATTATCACCAGTGGTAACACAGAAACAACAACCTTAAAAGGTGGGATAAAAGCTAAGCACAACCTAACTAATTGGAACAACGAGTATAAGTTAGATGGTTTCTACAAAGAAGACACGCGTGAAAACGATGCCGGCGTAGATGTTACATCTCGTACCAACGAAAAATACTCAGCGTCAGTTCAGGGTAACTACAAGCTAAATGAAGATAACAGTCATTTGTTCGTGTTTGGTTCTTATGTTTCAGATTACTTTGGTGCCTACCGTAGTGAAGCGGTTATTTCAGTGGGTTATGGTCAACGTTTATTCGAAAATGATGATATGTACCTTAACGCTGAAATTGGTCCCGGTGTAAAGCGTTTTGAGCACCAAGACGATAGCACTGAACTTGACGATGACGGTGAGCTACTTGCTGGTACGTCTGAAAGCGAATTTATCGGTGTTGGTAAATTAGATTACCAATGGCAGATCTCAGAAAACGCACGGTTTACACAATTGGTTGCGGTTGAATATGGTGATACCAACACTAAAACAACGTCTGAAACGGCGTTGCTGACCAAAATCAACGGTTCTCTACAGATGAAAGTGGCGTACAACATTATCCACAACTCTGACGTAGCAGACGATAAAGAAAATACAGACACAGAAACTTCACTTACTTTGGTTTACAGTTTTTAAGTCGTAAACCTGTTCATTTAAATAATGATGTTTAAACTTGCTAGGTCTTCCGTTTAAACATCATTATTAGCTTGAAGAGTTTAATCTTCCCGTTTAGCTAAACAAATTAACTAATTTGAGCTAGCGATAAGTTGTGGGCTAACTCATTGAAAATAACGAGCTCACTTATGTCAGTTATTCTATTCAGATGATACTTTCTGACTCAAGATTGATAAGGGAGGGCATAGCTGAGAACAACAACTACTAGAAAATAAGTAGCTATCCCAAATTCAGTCCAACCGCTTCTCAAGTTGATACTGTTACACAATATAACAGAATGCATACTTCTCCCCGATTTGGATTTTTGAATAACTAGTGTAGAATACGCGTCTATTTATGAATTTCACTTACACAGGATGAAGTAAGGCATGTTGGTAAACCGTCTTCTTTTATTACTAATAATGCTATTTGCCTGCTCCGCAGCCGCTTTTACTCCAACAAAGCAGCAAATAGAACAGTTTAAAAAACTACCGAAAAGTCAACAACAGTTGCTTGCTAAGCAGTACGGTATTGATATTAGTACACTAAACTCTTCTAGTGGTGGCACAACAGAAAATCAAAAGCCAGAAGCAGTCAACATGCCACAGCCACAGCCTGAGAAAGACTACCTATCAAATGAAGAAAAACGCTTCAAACCTGAGCAAGAGGATTTAAAGCCTTTTGGTAGTGAGTTGTTTAGTGGCAATACACTTTCAGAGACTGACGTAAGTAATGTTTCTGTTCCACAGGACTATATCTTGGGTGCTGGCGATCAGCTTAAGGTTAGTTTTTTCGGCCAACAAAGCTTTGAAGAAATAGTCGAAGTTGATGGTGAGGGCCATGTCAAACTTTCAGAATTGGGACCTGTTAGTGTTACTGGAATGCAATATAGTGAATTTAAAAAGTTATTGCAGGATAAGGTATCAAGAGAGCTTATTGGTACCTCAGTATACGTATCCCTTACAACGCTGAAAAAAATTCGGGTTTTAGTGGTTGGAGAAGTTAAAAAGCCTGGAAGTTATACTTTATCGTCTTTGTCAAATATCACTCATAGTATATATACCAGCGGTGGATTAACTGATATTGGCTCTTTTCGTAATATTCAGTTGAAGCGTAAGGGGAAAGTCATAAAAACGCTGGATCTTTATGACTTATTACTAAGTGGTGATAATGCAGATGATGCACCGCTTAGAGCTGGAGATACAGTATTTGTACCAAGTCTGAAAAGTCAAGTGCGACTTGAGGGGGCGGTTAGACGAGAAGCTATATTCGAAGTCAAAGAGGGGGAGTCTCTAGCTGATCTGATGATAATGTCTGGTGGTATGAGTGCAACAGCGTTTAAAAATTCGGTGACGATTAGCCGCTATACTAACGGTACACGAACTGTGATTGGTGTTGAGCGGAGTGAGTTTGCAAGTACGATGCTCAAAGATGGTGATGCTGTTAAGGTTGATAAAACGGGAACTCACTTCGATAATGAAGTGACGCTGATTGGTGCCGTTGTAAGGCCAGGTAAATATGCTTGGAAACCAGGGTTGACTATCAGTGAATTATTTAATAACTCACTGCATTCAGTTCTTCCCCAAGCTGATACGGGCTATGGATTGGTCCTACGAGGGGGACGTTTTGAAAAAGTATCTCTTGTACAGTTTAACTTACTTGAGCAACTAAGACCCAATACTAATAAGAAACACCTTGTAGAGCTACAAAGTGGCGATAAAGTGTTTGTTTTTAGCCGTTTTCAGTATCTCAACGAGGAGAAAGATGCGCTAAAAGCATTAGATTTAACTGCTGATGAGCTAGAGCAGCAAGAAAAAACAAAGCTATGGCACTTATATGAAAATGAGTTGTTTAAGGCATTTGTGGACACCGAAGCCATTGCAACGTTAAATCAGGGACAAAAAAGCCAGGTCGCCACAGAAGATTTTGAAGAAAAAAGTGAGCCTGAAAGCGAAAACTGGTCTTTCATGTTACCAGAAGAGACGAATGCAGAGTTGGACACTAAAACTGAACTGCCAAGTCCGTTTTCTAGAATATCTTTATTAGAGCCCGTTATTAGGCAACTACAACATCAAGCAACACCACAGCACCCTTTGGAAATCGTAACAATTCAGGGGCGCGTAAAATACCCTGGTAATTATCCAATAGCCAGTAATTATACTGTGAAAGATGCCATAGAGGCGGCAGGTGGATTACTCGAATCTGCCTATTTAGGTTTAGCCGAGTTGACAACGTTCAAAAATGATGAATCGATGAATGTAGAGCATAGATCTTTCGATTTGGCTATGGAGTTGAAGCAGCCGTCTATTACCATCAAAAGTAAAGATGCCATAAATATACTGTCAGTTCCAAAATGGATGGATGAAAACCAAGTTACAGTTAAGGGGGAAGTGAAGTTCCCAGGTACATATACAATCAAGCGTGGCGAAACACTGAATGATGTGCTTGCACGTGCAGGGGGATTGACGGAGTTCGCTTCAATAGACAGTGCTGTATTTACAAGAGAAGAGATAAAAAATCAAGAACAGGAACAACTTAAACGCTTAACTGAAAATCTAAAGCGAGAGATTGCATCTAAGAGTCTTCAGCCTAGCTCTGAAAATATTACTTACTCCGAAGTTAAACAGTTACTCAAAGACTTAAGTACGATTAAAGCGCAAGGTCGGCTGGTAATCAATCTGCCTAGTATTATGAATGGCAGGCAATCCTTAGTGTTACAAGATGGGGATACTCTTTATATTCCTCAAGAAAGAGATTCTATTAGTGTTATCGGGGAGGTGAATTATCCAGCTTCTCATTTATTTGAACAAGGTTTGAGTCTTTCTGAGTATCTAGAGCGTAGCGGTGGTATTAAAGAATTGGCTGATGAAGAGAGAATATATATCATCAAAGCCAATGGTTCCGTTATTATTCCAAAGAATAACTGGTTCGCAGTAAATCGGGAAGACACACTCTCTGCGGGGGATACCATTGTAGTTCCACTTAATTCTAATTACATGGACAACCTAACGCTTTGGAGTACTACTACCCAAATTATTTATCAACTTGGTGTTGCAGCCGCAGCTATCAACAATATTTAATTTAGGGAACTTTCTGATGTCTAAACAAAATAACGAAGATGTTTCAATTGGAGATATTTTCACCTTAGTAAAGCAACGATTATTAGTTATTATTGTTGTCACAGGTTTGTTTATCGGATTAGGTGTGGCTTTTGCACTCTCTAAAGCGAATATCTACCAGTCTCAAGTTCTTCTAAGCCCAGCAAGTAATCCGTCAAATAGTAGTGGGGGCTTATCTGGACAACTTGGAGGTCTTGCGGCGCTTGCAGGTGTGCAGCTTGGAGGCGGCTCTGCAGACAAGTCATTGCTGCATTTAGAGCGTTTCAAGAGTCGTGTTTTTTTAACTGAGTTTATTAAAAAACATAAGCTAAAGGAAAAAATCTATGCAGCGAAGTCGTATGAATGGCAGAAAGGAGAGTTGCTCTATGATGCGGATAAGCTTGCGAAATTTGATGTGAATGCAGAAGAACCTATTTCGATAAATATGGTTTTTGAGCAATTTATTGAAAACAATTTTGAGCTGGAAATTGATACTAAGACTGGACTAGTCGCGCTATCAGTGCTTCATCAATCTCCTTTTGTAGCTAAAGAGATCACCGATTTATTGGTGAAAGATATTAACCAAGTGATCCGTCAAGAAGAAATCTCTGAAGCTAATAAAAGTATCGATTATTTAGAAGCTGCGCTAGAAGCGACTAAAGTGCTTGAAACAAAAAAAATGTTTTATCAGTTGATCGAGCAGCAACACCGAACCAAAATGCTGGCCAGTGTTAAAGAAGAATATGCCTTTAAAGTTATCGACCCCGCTATTATTCCTGAGCGTAAGTATGGCCCTAACAGAGCGCTGATCGTGGTGATTTTTGCGTTGTTAGGAGGAGTGTTAGCCACAGGATACGTAATAGTCTCGGGCCTGAGGGCAACGAATAATTAATCATAGCACTTTGCTCCTTGATAGGTATGCCCAGCGCTATTGCTGGGCATGTAAGGTTAATCGTGATATTTAATAATCTTGTTATAAACAAACTTGTTTGGCTCTTTGTTTTTTTATTCCCAGTTTTGCCTCATACTCTAGGGGCCCCCACCGCACAAAAAGTACTACACGTTTTTGCTTTTGTATTCGTCGCTTTGTCGTTAGTGATTAGACGCACTTACTTTAAGCCAGGCTTCGTCACTGCTGTTGTGGCTATTTGCACTGTGATGATGAGCTATTACATGGCTGTATCATTGGCTTTTACTAACTTTTTAACCTTTAAAGATCTGCCCGATTATTTACGTCCTCTTATATACTTGATATATATTCTCATCCCTTTAATCTATCCACTAGATGAGGAGGAACTGCGTACATTTTTTGTTTTCTTCAAAAAAATGTTTGTATTTCAGGTGATCATTTCAATGTTGATTTACATTCCTGCACTGTGGCCTGTCGTTGATATATTTAAGGGACGACCTAGTGATGACATGCCGTTACATTTTTATCGTTGGTCAGGAACCTATGGTTATCCTTCAGACTTCTCGTTTTATCTGTCATTTTTTATTTTTTACTATTTCAGCTTTTTTGCTCGGCGAATATCAATGTCGGTTGGTGAGTGGTCAATTGTGTTTGTTGCGTTTTGTGCGATGTTTTTGAGTTTTAGTAGAGGTGGATTATTCTCGACGGTAGGAATTTTAGGCCTTGCTTTTTGGCTCACTGGCGCAAGAACGCGCAAAACTTCGTACTTACTGCTGTTTGCTATGGTTGTGGCTAGCGTCTCAATTTTTCTATCCTTTAGTGAAGAGTTTGAGCAAGTCTCTTATATACTTGAGACTTTTGGTGGCGAAGATGGAGATGTTGACGGCTCGACTAGCCACCGACTAAAAGAGCTTGCGTTGGCTGGCGAGTATTTATCACAGTTACCGCCGTTGTCTGAAGGCTCAAATCGATTAGAACTTGAGACTAGGATAGAGGTAATAGAATCTTTCTATGGCTTTCACCTTATTAAGTGGGGGATTCTAGGGTTAACAGCAGCTCTAGTAATTAAGTTTGTATTTTTCTTAGTTTGTTGTTATGTATATAAAAAGGGGTTATGCTCCAAGAGGAATGAAACTCAAACGGCGCTAGCGTTTGCTGTAGCATGTTTGGTCGCCTCAGAAGTCTTGCTGTTTGGCTTTTCTTCAGCGATAAGCGACCGCTTTAAAACGCTGCCTACCTTTTACCTGCTATTTGGTTACGTGTTGTCTGGTTATTTGTTGACCTCAAATGTAAGCAAAAAGTGTCGTGGTGGTGTTGTGTGATTAATCTTTATGAAAAGGTTGCGAATACGACTTGTTATGTTACTTTTAAAACCATATTAATTTAGCGCTAGCTCTTGAATTTAATTTAGCTTATTATCATAATAGACGAGCCTAGATTTGATGCTACATGTTTGTGCAGTATCGGTCGGGCCCTTTAACTTATTTAACGTTTTGCTATACTCTGGTGTCCAGAGTGTGTAAATATTAACTGAAAACATAAAGTGTCCACCGGATACATGGAGATAAAAATGAAGCGTTTTAATAAAGTCGCTTTAATCCCTGCTGCAGTTGCTGCTGTACTAGCAGGTAATGCTTACGCAGGTACTGAAGCTTGTTTCGAAGTTTACAAAGGCGCAGATGCTCTAGCTGTTACAGGCTTTGACACTATCTACGGCGGTGCGGCTTGTATCGCAGAAGCTAACCGTACAGGCGCAACTGCTGCAAACCTTGAAGCTACTAACGAAGCAAAAGTTGCTTATGAGCTTACTGGTGATTTAACATTAGATTTTGACGCTGTTGATGGTACAAACACTGACCAACACATCGTTTACATCCCTACTACTGATATCCCTGGTGGTACTAAAATCACTATCGAGCTTAGTGGTGCAACTTTCGCTGGTAACGCTAACCAAATCCACCTAGTAAAAGATGCTGATGGTTCTGGTGCAAACACTAACTTTGAAGCGGTAGCATCTTCGGATGGTACAGTTGATGGTGTTTCTTCTATCACTTTCCTGACTAAAGCTGGTATCACTATCGGTGCAGGTACTCGTCTTGCGTTCTCTCGTGTTTCTACGGGTGCTGACTCTACAGCTATCGATCCAGTAGGTATCAAGATTGCTAACACAACTTGTACTACAGCTTCTACAACACAGTCTGTAACAATCAAGTCTACTTCTGCTATTACAGATGGTGGTAATGGTTATAACATCCAAGGTGCTGTTTCAGCTGCTCAGAAAGTTGTTGATATCACTCCTCAGTTCTACGCACTACACGGCGGCACAACTGCTGAAGTTCAGGTTAATGCTGAAAGCTCAAATTCTGAAGGCAATGCGATCGTTGCTCGTACTGAATTTGTATACAATGCAGCAGCTAACAACCGTTTAGTAGCTACTAGCTCACAAGCGATTTACAAGAACGGTTTCTATAACCGTGCAGCACTTCTAGACCAAGCTATTACTCTAGACGCTGATGACCACCTAGAAACAGCTTTCGTTGCAACTGCAGAGCCAGGCGCAAACGTTAAAATGCGCCTATACAATGGCCGCACTGCTGCTACAGGCGTGTTAGACACATCTGTTCCTGTACAAACTGGTACAGTACCGGGTTCATTTGGTTTAACTCAAGCTGCTGCTACTGTATACAACACAGAAGCTGTTGATCTATTTACTCCGAATGCTGGTACAGGTGATGCAGAGCCTAATACTCAGACAACTGCTCCACTTCAGGGTGCAACTTACAACACAATGTACTACGTTGTTGAGAATAACCCGACTGACGGTATCATGAACTTCAACTACGAAGCTACTACTTACTACACGCTAGACTTCGGTACAGCAGGTGAGCTTGATCACTGTGAAGATAACAAAGTAACTCACAAAGTTGGCGTTAACGGTGCAGTTCTTAAAGTTCCTTACGTAGTAAATGCTGAAGGTAACTTTGTACGTGTTACTAACGAACACGATGAAGCGGCTGAAGTAACAGTTGACGTGTTTGGTGAATCTGCTAACGGTAACACTGGCGCTCGTAAAGTGACTGCTGTAGAACTTGGTCAGGTTCCTGCTAAGTCTTCTGTAGTATACTTCGTACCTAAGCTAATTGAGCAAGCTGTTGCTCAGAAAGGTTACACAGGTGCTGACGGCGGTTACGCTGCAGAATCTCTAGGTACAAACGCTGCAAACGCTAAATCAGCTGACAATCGTCATACTGTAACATTCACTGTTACTGCTCCTAAAGATTCAGTACACGGTGTATCTGTACAGAAAATCATTGGTGGTACTGACCGCGTAATGCCAGTACTAGACCAAAACGAATGGTCTCAGTAATTTTTAATTACTTACCATAGTTTAAAAACCCTCGCTTTTGCGAGGGTTTTTTTATCATTATAGGCTAATGTTTGGCTCTGTGCCTTATCACAATTTTTTTGGTCAACGTTGACTCTATTAGCGTCAAACATCATTCACTTTAAGTATAGATGAGCTAATGGAATGGAAATAGATCTACAGATTCTGCTTTTATAGGGGGACAAAGCGAACAGATATTCATTTGCCTACTTAAGTGATCTCTTTCGAGACAAGAAAGCTTTATCGTGCACTACCGTTTCGTGTAGAAATCGATGAGGTAGTAAAGCTCAAAAATAGCCGAGGCTAAATATTTTGCTACTAGCTTTCTGATATATGAGTGTGACATGGGTTTTCGAAGGTGGTTGTGAAAATGAGTTTTGGGTAAATCATGGACTGACCGTTTAATTTTGAAGTTCACCGCAATTATATCTTTATCAACACAGTGAGTTTTATAATTAACTCTGCCTGCGTATCAAAACGCCGTTATAATCTGATGCCAATATTAGTGAAGCGTATCTGGTGAACTTAGAGTCAAAGCTAGTTATCACAAAGTTATTTGTTACCCAAAACTAAGATTGATCAGGTATACCAACAACCTGTGTTTGTCCGGACCAACCTGTCATAAAAAAACCTAAATTAAGGAGTTTCAATGAAAAACTGGTTATTACCAATAGCATTATCAAGTTTACTACTAGGGTGTAGTACCACTCAGAATACTGAGCTTAAAGAGCTACGTGCAGAAGTGGAAAAATTAAGAGAAATTCAACAGCAAGTAGCCGTCAGAGTTGGACTTGCTGAGCTGGTAAAGCCAGATACATTACCCCTGTCCAACGAAGGTAAATGGATTGGAGATAAAAATGCTAGTATTGTGATGATTGAATACACTGATTTACATTGTCCTTATTGCAAAAAATTCCAACAAGAAATTTGGCCTGAATTTAAAAGCAAGTTTGTTGATTCTGGTGAGGTTGCTGTACTAGCGCGTGAACTCCCATTAACTAAGCTTCACCCAAAATCTGGCTATGCCGCTGTTGTACTGCGCTGTGCAAATAAACAAGGTCAGTATGAAGGGGTTAAAGATAAGCTTTTTGAGTTAGGAAATAACATAGTCACGGATTCACTAAAGGAAATTGCCACTGACTTTAACTTAGATGAAACTGTGTTTAATGCATGTCTTGAGGATAAATCCGTACATGCAGAAGTTTCTCGCTCAATTACTGATGCTCAACTACTTGGTTTAGATGGCACTCCTTCATTTGTGATTGGAAAGCAGAAAGACGGAATATTAGTTGATTATCAAATCGTAACAGGTGGTGGCATTGATAAACTAAGTGCTGCAATTAATGCATTAAAGTAAAGCTACACTAGTTCAAAATTATACCGTTGTATGTTAGATTTCAGCGGTATAGATGGAGCCCACTTGTGATGGGTTTTCACTCTAGAATTATGCATTTATTGTGTCAAAGGCCTTGTTTACATTGTGCTGGAACTAATTTGGGTTGTTGGTGTCTTACGCAGGTCACGGCTTTCTACTTGATATAAACAGCATTGACTAAATGAGTATTCAAATGAAAAAGTTAAAAAAAATTAAGGGTTTCACTTTAGTGGAGTTGTTAATTGTTATGGTAATTTTGGGGCTTTTAGCCTCTGTTGTTGCGCCTCGAATGTTTAGTAAGGTGGGTACTGCTAGAGAGGGTACTGCAAAAGCGCAAATGCAGGTTATTTCAACCGCGTTAGATTCTTATCGATTAGATATAGGCTACTACCCAAAAACTCTTGATGAGCTTGTGACAAGTAACAAAGAAATGTGGGATGGTCCTTACTTTCCGAAGCAAATACCAAATGACCCTTGGGGTAATCCATATAGTTATAAAGCTATCAGTGAAAACGGTAGCGAACAATTTGAGTTGAAGAGTTTTGGCCGAGACGGCAAACCTGGTGGCGAAGGTGAAGATGCAGACGTGGAACTCTAAGGTTCATGAGTATATTGGCAGCCAGCAAATATTAAATAGTGAGCGGCTGCAGCAAGTTGCTGAGTTTGAGAGAGGTGCACTTTCTCAACTTGAGATAGTACTATTGAATTCTGGCTGGATTGATGAAGACCAGCTCTGTGAGTTATATTGCACATTGCTTAATTGCAAAAAATGGAAAGATAACTTAGATACTTCAGCGGACTATATAAGCTTTTTAAAATCTATCAATTTAGAGCTTTTATTAGAAAATGACATGGCTCCGGTTTCTGTCTGTGAGACGAAGGTGGGCATAGTATTCGCTAACCCACATAGCCGTGATGCATTAGATTACCTTCGTTTTATTACTCAGGAAAAGCAGTTTTACGCTGTAACAAAGAAAGACTTTGAGTTACTAGCCGAACAATGTCGAGCGTTAGTTTCAGATACGCCTGAGCTTTCTATCTCAAGTGATAATCTAAGTGCATTAAAAGAGTTAGCGTTAGGCGCGCCAACTGTAAATCTGGTAAATAGCCTAATAAATAAAGGGGTGAAGCTTGGAGCTTCAGATTTACACATCGAACCTATTAATGGTAAATATCGAGCTAGGTATCGAATTGATGGCATTTTAAAAGAAGCAGATCCGATACCCAACAACCTTCAGCTAGCAGTTATCTCAAGAATTAAGATTCTATCAGGGATGGATATTGCCGAAAAGAGGCGCCCACAAGACGGTAAAATAGAAATGAAGGCGGGTGCTACTGACCTAGATATTCGCTGCTCAACATTGCCCTTGGGTACTGGCGAAAGTGTCGTAATGCGTTTTCTAATAAAAAATGCTGTTAAATTCGATTTGGAAAAGTTAGGCTATTCAGCCGATCTTGTCGATAAAATAAACCAGGACCTTAAAAAAACATCCGGAGTTATTTTAATGACTGGACCTACGGGCTCAGGCAAAACAACCTCTCTTTATTCCTTTTTGAATCAAATAAATCGTCCCGATATTAAAATAGTTACCCTAGAAGATCCTATCGAGTATCAATTACCGGGGATTAACCAAGTACAAGTGAATGCTGAGATTGGATATGATTTTTCAGCAGGGCTTAGAAGTATTGTGCGTCAGGATCCCGACGTAATCATGGTTGGTGAGATCCGTGATAATGAAACTGCTAAGATAGCTTTACAATCAGCACTAACTGGGCATTTAGTTTTTAGTACGGTCCACACAAACGATGCGCCTTCGGCTTATACGAGATTACTGGATTTGGGTATTCAAGAGTATTTATTAAACGCCGGTCTAGTTTCTATTATGGCGCAGCGACTAGCCAGAACCTTGTGTAATCATTGTAAACAACCTCTAAGTGAACAAGAAACAAGAGAACTATATCAACGATATAAATTATCTGAGGTTGCAGAGGGAGTAGACAAGCCTCTTTATCAAGCTAAAGGGTGTGAACACTGTGAGAATACAGGTTATTCTGGTCGCGTCGCATTTCTAGAGTATTTGCCCTGTGATATAGATGTTAAGAAACTCCCCAAAGATGAGCGCCTTCTCGATAGCCTTTATGAAATGATGGAGCAAAAGCAGCTTCGCACGCTTAAGCAAGATGGTTTTCTAAAAGCTGTAAATGGTCAGACGACTATAGAGGAAGTATTGAGGGTAGCTGGGTGAGTCAAGTATTCAGATATAAAGTCTGTAATTCAGAGGGCGAGATAGAAAAAGGTGAGCTCACGGCCGAAAGTGAAAGCTCGGTATATAATCAGCTACAGTCGAAGGATTTATTAGTTCTTGAAATAAAAGAGATACAGACGAGAAGTATTCGTAAAAAAGTATCACTTAACGATTTAGAGCAGTCAACTAGCCAGTTGTCTACTTTACTTCAAAATGGCCTCCGCGTGGACAAAGCTCTGGATGTGCTTGCCCAATCTAATCGGAATTCTGCTCTTGGACAAGTATGGGCCTCTGTTCTGGCTGATATAAAGCAAGGTGCTGTGCTAAGCGAAGCGCTGGCGAAAAGAGCGGATATTTTTTCAACTTTGTATATTGAAATGGTGAAAATTGGCGAGGCAACAGGCAACTTGCCTCAGGTATTTGCAAGGTTAAGTCAAAACTTGCAGTTTCAAAGTGCATTGAGAAGCAAGGTTATTCAAGCTTCAACTTATCCCATTTTCATATTGTTCGTTTGCATTTCTGCTATCTGGGCTATTTTTAATTTTGTCATTCCTAGTATGTCATCTATGTTTGACAATGGTGGAGAGATCCCCGAATACACTAGGCTGCTATTAGACCTTTCGACTTGGGTTCAAAATTATCAGCTTCATTTACTAATCTTCTTACTTTTATGCGCCTTAGCTTTATACAGTGCAATGCAAAGAGATTTACTAAGAAAAAAGCTATTTTCGATGGTGATTCAGTTTCCTATTGTAAAGCAAATAGTAAACCACTCAGATCGTATAAAGTTCTCAACGGCTTTGCAGTTGACATTAGAAAGTGGTGTTAGCTTATCTGATAGTTTACAGTTAGCTTTGCAAACGGTGGCTAACCCTAGACTTCACGTAAAACTTACGAAAGTGGTGAGCGTTGTTAGTAGTGGTGGTGTTTTAAGTAACGAACTTAAGGGGGTTAGTCTGTATGATGATGTTGCTATTTCTCTAATTACTGTAGGTGAAGAAAGTGGTAGCCTAGCAAGCTCTTTTAATGAGATAGCCAATCGCTCTCGAAACCGTTTTGAGAGTTGGCTCACTAAATTTACCGCATTGTTAGAGCCACTATTGATACTAATAATGGGGGGGATAGTTGGCTCTGTCGTGATCGTGATGCTTCTAAGTATAGTGTCGATGAATGATGTCTCTTTCTAAACAAAAAGGCTTTACTTTAGTCGAATTGCTGATTGTTTTGGTACTAGTCGGCCTGACAAGTTCTGTGGTACTGCCAAATATGTGGGGCCAATTAGAACAAGTTAAGCGTTACTCTGAAAAGCAGCAACTTAAATCTTTGCTTGAATATGCAAAACAGTACTCAATTTATAGAGGGCGTGATTTAGAAGTGCGTATTGAAGGATTTAACATAGAGGTGTGGGAAGCTGGGAGAGTACAAATACCCCAACCAGAGGTTGAGTATGAATCCTCCGAGAAAGCTAATATATCAGCACTTAAATCAATAACGTTCTCACAGCTTAGTTTTGAACGTGAAACGGTTCAATTGTCTTCTAGCAATTATTTAGTGGCGAAAAAATTATCATTTACCTACAAAGACACAGAGAAAAGTGAAACGATTGAGTTCTAAGCAGCAGACAGGGATGACACTAATTGAAGTGCTAATTGCTTCTGTTATTTTATTTATATCTATTAGCGCAATTAGTTATGTTACTCAAGCTATGTTGTTGAACGAGAGAAGGCTTGTTACAACGGCACAGCAATCCTACATGCTTGAATATATTCAAGATGAAGTAAGGTATCAGTATGAGTATAACCTTCAGGTTGAAGGTGAGTACAAATATGATGGTGAAAGTTACTATTGGCGAGTTGAAGTGGTATCAGAGAAACCAGCCTTGACAAGCGTTGGTGGTAGTGAAAGCGGTGAAACATCAAATGGAACGATGATTTTATATAAATGCGCTGTTTTTTCTCAATTACTCCCAGCCCCCAAAAAAATTACTGAGTTCAAAAATGTATTCTGGCGTGAAGCAAAGTAATAGAACTGGGTTTACCCTGATTGAAGTATTAATTTCAATGGTTATCTTTTCGATAGTAATTGCACTTGCTGTAATGAGTTATCGATTCTCCCTACAAAATTTAACCAGCTCAAATAGCAGATATGATATTGACAAGCTTTCTAGAGTAAAACTTGTGAATCAACAAATTAGAGAGGCATTCCCTTATGGGTATGTAGACGAGCTTGGCAAAACAGTTCCTTTTTTTATTGGAAAAAAAGAGGGATTTGCGTTTGTTACTCGTTCTCCAGTATTGATATCGGAGCCAATTGCAGTATCCACACTGTATATTAAAGACCGTGATTTGTTGTATTGTGAAGTCCCTCTTGGTGTTGTTTCGTTAAGTAGCTTTAAAATTCATGAGAGTAACTGTGAGAAGAGCATTTCATTTATGTCCAGCCAAAGCTTTGAGTTTCAATACTTTGGTTGGAAAGACTGGCTTGAGTTTAGCAATTACTACTCTGAATACTTAGATATAGTTGTGAAGCCTAAGCCCACTTGGAATGATACATTCTATGCGTCTCAGCGTAAAATAATGCCTCTTTTTATTCGTATTAAGGTCAAAAATGATAATGCGCGCGGTAAAGTCAATCATCTGATCTATCGAATATCTAGAATTCCACCTTCTTTATTAGGTGCAAGTAGTGAATAGCAAAATAAGTAAAAGTAATGGTGCAGCATTGCTATTAGTATTGATGATCACTGCAGCGATGGCCAGTATGATGATCTTTATGTCCGAAAAAGGTAGCAATACAGCTAATATGGCAAATATGATCAAGCAACATAATAGGGCTAAAATTGCAGTCGACAATGCTCAATCTGAAATTATCTATGAGTTAATGACAACACCGCTAGGTATTTTGGGGCCAAACTCTCGTTATCCTGGGATTGAGTTAATAGATCCTTCACTAAAAAACTTTAGAGGTGAGGCTACAAAGCGGGGTAACCTTCATGTACGAGCTCAAGATCTAAGTGGCCTGGTATCGCTCGCGCCATTGAACGAAGGAGCATTTAAGCAGTTATTATTACATTACGGCACAGACTCTAGCGACATAAACCAAATTATGGACCGCTTTGATGATTGGCAGGATATCGATAATTTTCGCCGTCTAGAAGGAGCTGAAAAGGGAGATTATATACAGCCTTTTTTACCTAATAATACAGCGTTGCAGACCGTTGAAGAGCTACGCTACATTCTCCAAAATGATAATTTATTTGAACAAATTCAGCCTTTTTTGGTGCTTCGGGTCAATCCCTATATTGTTCGACAATTTACACCTAAGTCTTTATACTCTGCGTTTGGATTTGAGGGGCAAACACCTTCGCTAGATGAGGGGGAAGGGGGTGTTGATAGCATCGCCAGTGGGAAGCTTTCTATTCAAATCACATTTGAGGGGTCTGTAAATTACTCAAAGCGTTTTAGTTTTGAGAGAGGCCCAGGGTTACGGCCATATTTTGTAAGTAAAGAAGAAGTAGTGAACTAGCTCATGATGTTGTCGAATAAAAATATCAATGATGCGACAGCTTTGGTCGTACATAAAAAGTACTTTCTTAACAGCCAAAAAGAGCTCGTAGATACGCAGTGCCCCACAGTCAAAGTCAAGTTATCTGAAGCCTGTGTGCTAGATAGAAATCTTTTTTGGGCAACTACGAAGCAGTATTCAAAGTCTTCCTTAAATCAGATTTTTAATATTATCAAGGCACAAAGTAAAGCTTTGCCTCCATTTGAAGGTACGTTTTTTTGGCGTGCTAGAAACTTAAGCAAAAGTCATTTTAGTATTGAATATTTTGTCATCCCTAAAGATGTTTATCAGCTGATCCCTGATTCATGTGAATTCATCCTGCCACTTTATTGCGAAGTAGAAGACTCGAATAACTGGCCTCTCAGTCTAGCCCATAAAAATAGTAGCCAGCTCTCGTTATCCGAATCACAACTATTATGGTTTGATCTTATTGGACTTCGAATAAAGCGAAGTAAACCAAAAAGAAGTGAGCGGATCTCGAATAGAAACTTAGTTTATGGCCTTTTGGCTGCAGGTGTTATAACTGCTACCGTCCTTACTAGCTACGTCTTTTGGAATAAAATGACGTTAGACTC
This sequence comes from Pseudoalteromonas sp. A757, assembly GCF_004103285.1. Lineage (NCBI taxonomy): Bacteria > Pseudomonadati > Pseudomonadota > Gammaproteobacteria > Alteromonadales > Pseudoalteromonadaceae > Pseudoalteromonas > Pseudoalteromonas sp. A757. The sequence goes on along the minus strand of NZ_QNQN01000074.1, from coordinate 465,322 downwards.
AGCAAAAGAATTAAACCAAGCTCAAGTGAATGAAAGTATTGATAAACGACGTCAATATAATAACCAGATTGACTCAGTTAAAGAATTACAGCAATTTTTAGCCGATAATCCAAATGTACTGAATAAACTTGCAGGTTTGCAATTAAATGTTAGGGATGTTCTGTTTGAAAGGGTCACAGTAATACCTAAAGGGGTTGAGCTGCGAGGTGTCACCGTGGGATCTGCAACTGATTTATTAAAGCAAGTTGTTAGCTCTCCCGGAGTCAAAGAAGCAAAGTTTTCAGGGCCAGTTATAAAGCAAAAAGCAGGCGGAGAGGCTTTTACAATAGAGGTAGTTTGGCTGTGAACTCACGTGAGCAATTGATAAAAAAATGGGGAGGGGCTGCTATAGGTCTTCTGATCTCCTTGGAGTTTTTAATCTTTCCTTGGATTGATTGGATTTCAAAATCAATGGATGAAATTGCCGCCGCTAGAGTGTTTGCATCTAAGCAAGCGGTTGTAGCTGCTCAGTATGATGAGATTGATGCACAACTAAAAATATTAGACTCTCAACTAGAGAATTACTCAGGTCTTCCGCAGTTAAGTGAAAAGGAGGATCCAGCGTTACTCTGGCTTGAAGTTGTTGATGTGGCGATTGAAAAAGTAGAAGTCCAAGTTAATAACAAAGCACCACAACGAGAAGTTGCTATTAACAGCACTTATTCTGCTTTTACCGGGATGATAAATGTGTCTGGAGATTATAATCGTATTCTAAATCTTTTATCCGAGTTAGAAGACATTAGTAAAGGAAATAGAGTTAGGCAAGCCTCCATGTTCCAATCTAAGGCTCGTAAAGGACATGTAACTGCTAACATTGAGTTTGTGAGGGTGTATAAAAAGAAATGAAAAACCTTCTAATACTGTGTAGTTTCATCATTGTTGCTATTTGGTGGGCACTGAAAATGATAATGGCTTCATATATTAATGTTAGTGAAAAGGAAAATAATCTGACAACGATCAATATTCACACGGAATCACCTCTGGATGTTGAAGCGCTATCAAGAAATCTAGGCGTGGAGTTTAAAAAGATCGACGATAAAAAGCTCGATGCTCCCTTGTACCAAGATGCACAACTGTCACTTATTGCTGTTTATACATCTGGCGAGTTAGCTGTAGCAAGGGTCAGGGTAAAGCTTAGTGATAGTGATGAATTTTTGAATATAAAAAAGGGTGACTCGTTTTATCAATATCTCATCACAGAAATTGATGTGAATAGCATTACATTGTCGCTTAAAGACACCCAACCGATAGAGTTAAAGATATTCAAGCCACTCACCGTGTCTGTTATGGCAAGTGAAGCTAATGGAGAAGTTTAGAATGATACCAATGCCTTCAAAGAAACTGTATTTGGCGATAATGTCAATATTGTTGGTCTCGGGCTGTGCAAGCAAAACTGGTTTACGGGACAAAGAGCTTCAAGTGGAAAAGTCCCTCCTAAACAAAAGGAATGAACAGGTTGCTACCGCCTCTGAAAAACAACAGGTTGAGGAGCAAGACCGACAGTTTAAAGAAGTTAACGTTGAAGATTGGGGGGGAATTACGCGTCTAAAAGAAGAAGCTAAATCTGCTCCTAAGCTTGAAGGCCCTGCTATTACTTTTTCGGCCGATGAAATGCCCGTAAAAGAATTTGCAAACAAGGTATTTCAAGAGTTGCTTGGAATTAACTATGTTATATCTCCTAAATTATCAGCTTCTAGAGATACTGTAACACTAAATCTTTCTTCTTCCATCGAGAGAACTGAATTCTACAGAGTTGCAATGAAAGCGCTAGAAGAGAGTGGCGTGACTAGCTTCAGAAAAGATGAAATTCTATACCTTTCGAAATCAAGTGGCGCGGAACAAAAAAATTCAATTGCGGTGGGAATAGGTAATAAAGTCAATGATATCCCTGAAGTTGCTGGCGCTATCACGCATATCGTACCGTATGTTTATAGTAGTAGTAGAAATATTACCAATATTCTTAGCAAATTATCGACAGCCAAAGTGACCGTTAACTCGTTACAAAAGCTTATTATTCTCGAAGGAGAGAGAGCTGAACTAGTGCGGGCTATAAAAATTATCAATATGCTTGATGTACCTCGTGCTTTTGGTCGTGAAATACGTTTATTTGAGTTTGCACACATTTCCCCTAGTGAGGGTATTGAACAAATAAAGGCGTTGTTGGAAGAAGATGGCTTAAGTGTATCGAAAGAAGGTGATGTCTCTTTTGTGCCATTACCACGCATAAATTCATTCGTGGCATACGCTGCAAGCCAAGATACAATTGAGCGTATTAGCTTTTGGGCTAGAAAAATAGATGTGCCATTAGCTGGTGATGAAAGGCAATACTTCATCTATAAGCCAAAGTATGCGAAAGCCGAAGATATGCGAGAGTCTTTGGATGTATTGTTACGAGGCAGAACATCAGGTGGGAGTGAGGATACCGCATCGAAAGGTGCTGTAAATAAAAGCGCAGAAAATGTTAAATTTAGCTTAGATAAACAGCAGAACGCGTTGATTTTTTACACAACTAAAGATGAGTATCGGCTAGTTGAATCACTATTGAAAAAAATGGATGTATTACCAGGGCAAGTAATACTGGATATCACGATTTTAGAGATCACACTGAATGACGAAATGTCATCAGGTATTAAGTGGCTATATAACCAAGCTGGCGCAAGTGGGTCTGATAAGCTGACGTTAGATCCGGGAGTCGGAACGCTATTTGGTCAAGCTATATCTGGCGATTGGAAGGCTGAGTTCAATTGGAAAGACTCTCTTGATGATGCAAGAGTGTTGTCACGACCCTATTTTATTGTTCGAGATGGTGAATCTGCGACGTTGAGTTCAGGTGATCAGATCCCGATAATTACTCAAACAGTTGAAAACCTTGGTAACAATAGCTCTGTATCAAACTCAGTGCAATATCGTTCAACAGGTATTAATGTATCTATTACTCCAATCATTAACTCTCAAGGTGTTGTGACTTTATCTGTTTCAATGTCTGTGAGTGATGGTAAACCTAACACACTTGGTGGGGTCTCCTCTCCAACTATTACAAACCGCTCAATTAGTACTGAAGTTTTATCTGGGGATGGTCAAACAGTAGCTTTAGGTGGACTGATCCAAGAGAAGAAAAGTGACTATACTCAGGGCGTTCCTGCGTTAGGTGAATTGCCTATTTTAGGAAACCTGTTCAAAGCTAAGGTGGATAGCTTACAGCGTACAGAGTTGATGATGCTTATTACGACTAAAGTAGTCAAGAGTGAATCAGAAGTTGACGAATTTGGTGAAGCGATATCAGAACTGTATAGCGCCCCAATTGTGATTAAATAAAAAATGCCTGTTCCGAGCTTTAACCCATCTTATCTTGTGTTGTAAGAGCTCGGAACAGAAAGCTATAGTATTATGGTGTACAACTTGATTACCTTTTTTTGAATATCATATGAGTAAGGTAGTTGATGACGAAAGCTGGGTACTGTTTTATTACACGATCTCTAACGTGTTTATGCATTATCATGCGTTGCAGCCATCTGAGACCTAGCTTTTTGATAATAGGATTATAGTAGTCTGGTTTTATAGAGGTTTGAGTCAAAAAGCCGCCACATGTAATTAGTAGCATTGGGCGGGTTAGCTTTTTCTTAGCTTCCACACAAAACTTCTCTTGATAGGGAGTTCCCATACCGACCAAAACTACGTCTACCTCTAAAGCTTCAATCTGATTTACTACAGGCTCGATATCATCAATATAACCATCTCTGTTGAACACGATATTTAGATTGGGGTACTGCTTCTTTAACACTTCCACAGCTTTAGCATTTTCAGAGCTTGTTGCTCCAATGACCGCCAAGCGTTTGTTATGTTGTTCAACGTATTCAAGGAAAGGTTTTGCAATAGAGCTGTAATCAAAGCTCGCCCTAGATATTTTGGGAGAGAAGAGATTGTGTAGCATGCAAAGTAGTGCACCATCGGAGAAATAGTAATCAATACCATCAATTAATGAGTCACTTTTTTGCACTTCGTAGTAAGAAAATGGGTTTACAAACGAGATCGCGATAGTTTTTTCCTGTAGAAATGCATTATTTCTTATTTCTGAAAATTGATGCCCAGAGTAGATCTTTCTATTTAAACTTGGTTTCATAGAGATTTGAACAGCTTATAGTAGTTGTGAACCGATGATTTTAGTGTGAACTCTTCAGTATCCACGGATTCCTTTATTACACCTTGCTCAATCAAATCAATATAACTTGCAAATTGAGTGGTATCACCAAAGGGCACAAGGTAGCCATATAATCCATTTCTCGTAAGCTCTTTCGGACCATATCGACAATCAAACGCAATGATGGGGGTTTTTAGGTAACTAGCTTCCACCAAAACGGTTGGGAGGCCTTCCCATCGAGAAGGTAATAGGATTGCCTTAGCGTGTTTAATATACTTATAAGGGTTGCTTGTTGCACCGTGTAAAATTACTTGAGACTCTAAATTGTACTTCTTTATTAAGGTTTCTAGCTTGGCTTTGTCAGGTCCATTACCTAGGATGACTACTTTACATGTCGGCTTTCCTAATTTGAGCAAACTTTCGAGCAGCAAATCGTAGCCCTTTTGATAATGCAGTCGCCCAACACAAACGTAATAGTCTTCATATTCAGGCATCGCCTGATCGGCTAATGTAAGAATATCTTCGCTCAAAACTGGGTTATAAATTCTAGTTATGTTGTTTTTTGAGCAAACGCCTAGTTTTATGAGATTCTGGAATATTCCGTCAGATACACATACTACTTTATCCATTTTACGATAAAGCAGTGTAGCCCCGATTCTTCGAATAACGTTTTTAACCCAACTTTCTTCGGGAAGTTGAATAGGAACGTGTTGTATTGCAACTGTTTTGCAGTGTTTTGGTAAAACGGCAGCCAATTTTGACAGCCCACCTTTTGTAAAGATAACGATGGTCGGTTTATATTGCTGTATTAACGTTTTGAAATTATTCAACTTTGATGCGCTATCACAAACAGTGGTGATACTCTCGAAGTCTTTTAATAAAGGGCCTTCTTTGCATACTGAGGTAGCTGCAATCTCAACATCATACTCTGATAAAAGCCCTTTTATTAACTGTAGAGTTACTCTCTCAACTCCACCTAAAGTAAAGTCCTCAAGTACAAATAGCAATTTCATTATCGACCTAGTATTCGTTTTATATTATGGAAAAATGAGTATTTGAAAATAGCATGATCAGCCGATGCTAGCACTCTAAGAGGGACCCATTGCCCTTTAATTATATGCTCCCAGCACTTCATAGCATTACGTTGTTTTTGATCCATTAAATGCTCATGCTTTGCTAAAAACTGATAGAATCCTTTTAGCCTATTTGGTGAGCGCGTTATGCTCACAGAGCTACTTTCGTGCTGAAGGTAGGTTGATTTAGGTAGTTTTAGCCCCGGACCAAAGCGTTCGATGAACCGCACCCATGTGTCGTAATCCTGCCAAGCTTTAAATTCTTCATCAAACCCGCCAATCTCTCTTAGATGTTCTGTTTTGCAGAAGATTTGATTACCTACTTTATTGATAACCAGCATACTTTCTATAGAGATAGGCCCGATGAAAAATGGATGCTCTTTTTGGGTTGAGCCTTTGCATATTGTGACTGGCGTACAGAGAAAACTATATTGTGGTTGCCATGAGCTTAGCAGTACTTCTAATCTATCAGGGCTAAACTCGTCATCATCATCGAGCCCCGTAATAAACTCACCTTGGGCAGCCTGAATAGCAGTATTCCTAGCATGGCACGCACCTTTGGCTTTATCATTATGAAATACTCTGATCTGATCGCTTTGGATCGAATCTAAAAATGCTTTTGTCCCATCACTAGAACCGTCATTAACAATTATTAATTCCCAATTACCATAGCTCTGAGCTTGAACACTTAATAGCGCCCGTTTCAGGTTGTCTAATCTATTATGGGTAGGCATGTATATGGTGATTAATGGGGAAGTGCTTGGGTGCTTAAGACTGACGGTCATAATTCTCTTAATCTGTAGGCGTAAGTATTCAATTAGCCACAATACTACCCAGCAATAGTAAGGTATAGGGAGCAACGTGAACAGTATCGATAGTCGATGTGAGTCATGCTGCACCAACTGAGCGTGCGAATAATACTGTGTTAACTTCTGGAATAAATATTGAACCCCATATTTTTACATAAGAGTCCTTTCTTGTGAATCTATTTATCGTCAGCTTTTTGTTTCAAAGCTGTACTTTTTTGAGAAAGAACCATTTTTATTAATAATTAACTTGAATCTTCATGAGAACTGAATTCAGATGCTCCGGCGAAAGAGAGTTCACTTGAGAGATATTGTACTGGAGATAACAATTATTAACAGCAAGAGGCTTTTTATTTACAGCTTAACGGGAGATGATGATTGACGACGAAATCCCCTTTCATAGTGCATAAGTAATCTAAATCAAGTACACTATGTCGGTTTTGAATTACAATTGTTGCGCTATTTCCATTTGTAATTTGTCTGTATCAATGTTGATTGCCGTGTAAGAGCACGAGTAGACGAATGAGTTATATGATTTTGGAGTGTTTTTAATGGAGCTCATGCTGGCCTTATTTTTTTCGTTCGTGATGTCTCTTGTAGCGATTGGGGTAGTGAGACCTGTTGCGATTCGTTTCAACCTCGTCGACAAACCAAATGAACGGAAGAAACACGAGGGAAATATTCCATTAATAGGTGGAATTGCAGTTTTTTGCAGCGTTTCTGTTACCGCAAGCCTCTTTTTCCCCCTAAATAATGAACTAGCCAGTTATCTGTTTGCTTCGGGTCTAATGGTCATGCTTGGAGTTATGGATGATCGACATGATTTAAGTGTTCGGATTAGGGTGTTTTTTCAAGTTGTCGTAGCTACATTGATGATAGTTTCGACGGACGGCTACATCGAGAACTTGGGTAATATCTTGTTTTTTGGTGATGTAAACCTCGCTTGGTTTGGTGTTATCTTTACTTATGTGGCGGTTATTGGAATTATCAACGCCTTTAATATGGTTGATGGGATAGATGGGCTACTCGGTTCAATGGCTATTATCACGCTAATTTCTATTTCATTTCTCTTGTTTAGTGGTGGTCAAACTAGCTTATTGTCGATTTTATTGGTTGCGGCTCTCGTTCCATATCTAATATTCAATTTAGGTGTATTTGGTACGCAGTATAAAAAAATATTTATGGGTGATGCTGGCAGCATGTTTATTGGCTTCACGGTAGTTTGGTTACTTGTAATTAATACGCAGGGGGAATTTAGTTCATTTCGTCCCGTTACAGCCTTGTGGATTGTAGCTGTTCCACTTATGGATATGGCTGCGATTATTATTCGGCGAATTAGAAAAGGGAAATCTCCCTTCAGTCCAGACCGTGACCATCTGCATCACATCTTTCTTCGAGCTGGTTTTACCTCAAAGCAAGCATTAGCCATTATTTCAGTTATCGGTATTCTATTTGCTATGGTAGGACTTGTTGGCGAGGTATATCAGGTATCAGAGGGATTAATGTTTTTGCTATTTATTGCGATATTCATTAGTTATAACTATGCAATATTACATGTTTGGCGAATCTTAAAGTGGTACAGAAAGCGCACAGCAATAAGGTAAAGTAGTAATGAATAAAGGAAAATCGTTCAATATCACAGTAGTAGGAACGGGTTATGTTGGTCTTTCTAACGCTCTGTTACTAGCCCAGCACAATAACGTTATTGCACTGGATGTTGTTCAAGAAAAAGTTGAGTTGCTAAATCGTGGTGTTTCTCCAATTGAAGATAAAGAGATCTCATCCTACTTATCTTCTAGTGACTTATGCTTCTCTGCAACTGTGGATAAACAGCGAGCATACGATAATGCTGAAATTATCATCATCGCAACACCGACAGACTATGATCCTGAGACAAATTACTTTAATACATCGTCTGTTGAAGCAGTTCTTCATGATATTAAAAGGTATGCTCCATCAGCTTCTGTATTTATCAAGTCAACTGTGCCAGTGGGCTATACTGAGAAGATAAAGGCGCAGTTTCAATTCGAAAATTTAACTTTCTCTCCAGAATTTCTTCGCGAAGGAAAGGCTTTACATGATAATTTGTATCCATCGAGAATAATTGTTGGTGGTTACACTGATATAGCGAAAACCTTTGCACAGCTTCTTCAGCAGGGGGCAAAAAAAGCAGATATTCCTCTACTTTTTACAGATTCAACTGAAGCTGAAGCGATAAAGCTGTTTTCTAACACTTACTTAGCGATGCGCGTCGCTTACTTCAACGAATTAGATAGTTATGCAGAGGCGCATGGACTGAGTAGTCGGCAGATAATAGAGGGAGTGGGGCTGGACCCTAGAATTGGAAATCACTATAACAACCCTTCATTTGGTTATGGAGGTTATTGTCTGCCTAAAGACACTAAGCAGTTGTTGGCTAACTATCAAGATGTTCCAAACAATATGATAGGTGCAATAGTAGAAGCTAATACCACTAGGAAAGACTTTATTGCTAATTCAATTTTGGCAAAAAAACCTCAAGTCGTTGGGATTTATAGGCTTATTATGAAAGCAGGCTCTGATAACTTTAGAGCTTCCGCTATTCAGGGGGTGATGAAACGCATCAAAGCTAAAGGTGTAACGGTGATAGTTTATGAACCTAGCTATGATGGAGAGCATTTTTTTAACTCCGAAATTGTAAAGTCTATCTCTGAACTAAAAGAACGCAGTGATATCATTGTCTCAAATAGAATGGTTGAAGAACTTATAGACGTTAAAAGTAAAGTATATACAAGAGATATATTTGGCTGCGATTAAATAAACACCGTTCTATTAAGCTTAATTGTTAAGTGCTATAAGCATCAAAATTGATTGTAGCTAGCTAAATATCAATAGCTTATGGCTTTCTCAGTCTAAAAATCCATATTTTTTTGTTTTTCACAGTAATGGGCAATAGTTGAAGCTAAGGTTATTAACTATTGCTTTGCTGAACTGTGAATATAAAAAGTAATTTATAAGGGTATATTTTGAAGATTCTAGTTACAGGTGGTGCAGGATTTATCGGCTCTGCTGTTGTTCGCCATATTATTAATAAAACCAGTGACTCGGTTGTAAATCTGGATAAATTAACTTATGCGGGCAACTTAGAGTCAATTGAGAATGTCGAGAAAGATGAGCGCTATGACTTTGAGTTGGTGGATATTTGTGATCGCGCTGAACTAGATAGAGTATTTAAACAACATCAACCTGATGCAGTAATGCATTTAGCGGCAGAAAGTCATGTGGACCGCTCTATTACCGGACCTGCTGAGTTTATTCAAACTAATATTGTAGGCACTTATAATTTATTAGAGGCTTCAAGGGTATATTGGAATTCGCTAGGTGAAGACCGAAAAGCTAAGTTCAGGTTTCATCACATCTCAACAGATGAAGTTTATGGAGATCTACCTCACCCAGACCAATTTGAACAAGCTGCTAAATTGCCGCTATTTACTGAGCAAACGGCTTATGCTCCAAGCAGCCCATACTCAGCAAGTAAAGCTTCTAGTGACCATTTGGTTAGGGCGTGGTTGCGCACATATGGATTACCAACGATAGTTACAAACTGCTCAAACAACTACGGCCCTTTTCACTTTCCTGAAAAGTTAATCCCACTTGTTATTCTGAATGCGCTCGAAGGGCAGCCATTACCAGTTTATGGCAAAGGAGACCAAATTAGAGATTGGTTATATGTTGAAGATCACGCTGAAGCTTTGTATACCGTTGTTACAGAGGGCAGAGTTGGAGAAACCTATAATATTGGCGGGCACAACGAGAAGCAGAACATTGATGTGGTTGAAAGTATCTGTAAATTGTTAGATGAACTAGTGCCAAAAGACTCAAAGTATGCGGAGCAAATCACCTTTGTAAATGACCGTCCAGGCCATGATCGTCGCTATGCAATTGATTCTACCAAAATGCAGATTGAACTGAATTGGACACCAAAAGAGACATTTGAATCTGGATTAAGAAAGACCGTTCAGTGGTATTTAGCTAATCAAAAGTGGTGTCGGAATGTTCAGGATGGTTCATATAATAGATCGCGGTTAGGCGAAATTTAGAATTTGTAAGTTGAGGATATAATGAGAGGAATAATTTTGGCCGGAGGGTCGGGTACACGACTATATCCACTAACACGAGGCGTTTCAAAGCAATTGCTGCCAGTTTACGATAAGCCAATGATTTATTACCCTTTATCAACTCTTATGTTGGCTGGAATTAGGGATATTTTGATAATTACAACTCCAGAGGACAATGAAGGTTTTAAACGTTTGCTAGGGAATGGTAGTGACTTTGGCATTAACTTAAGTTATGCGGTACAGGAGTCACCAGATGGCCTTGCGCAGGCATTTGTTATTGGTGAAGAGTTCATAGGTGATGAAAGTGTTTGCTTAGTGCTTGGAGATAATATTTTCTATGGCCAATCGTTTAGCAATGCTTTGAAAGCAGCAACTAAGCGCGAAGGAGCTACAGTTTTTGGTTATCAAGTAAAAGATCCTGAACGCTTCGGAGTGGTTGAATTCGATGAGCAGATGAGAGCAATTTCGATTGAAGAAAAACCAGTTACTCCAAAATCCAATTATGCCGTAACTGGTTTATATTTCTATGATAATCGAGTAGTTGAGTTTGCCAAACAGGTAACGCCATCTGAGCGTGGTGAGCTTGAGATAACATCAATTAATGATATGTACTTACAAGATGGCAGTTTAAATGTTGAACTGCTCGGAAGAGGGTTCGCTTGGCTGGATACTGGAACCCATGAAAGTTTGCACGAAGCCTCTTCTTTTGTCCAAACAATTGAAAACGTGCAAGGTTTGAAAGTCGCATGCTTAGAGGAAATTGCTTGGCGAAATGGTTGGCTAAGTTCAGATGAAATTCTAGAAATAGCAAAGCCAATGCTCAAGAATGAGTATGGCCAGTATTTGAATCGGTTGGTATCTAAAGGGTAAGTAATGAAAATACTCGTCGCAGGGAAAAATGGTCAGGTAGGGCAAAGCCTTGTATCAATACTTGAACAACAAGAAGAAGTTACTTTTTTAGCGCTGGGTAGAGAAGAGCTTGATATAACAGATATAAGTCAAGTTTCAAAGTGTGTTTCTAGTTTTAAACCAGATGTTATTATTAATGCTGCTGCGTATACAGCAGTGGACAATGCTGAAAATGAGATTGAGGCTGCGTTCTTGGTTAATCGAGACGGGGCTAGAAATTTGGCCATTGCAGCTGATGAGCACGATGCGGCGATTCTGCATATATCAACAGATTATGTATTCGCTGGAGACAGTTCGGGGTTATATACTGAACTCGATACTGAGAGCCCGCAAAATGTTTATGGGCGAAGCAAGCAAGCAGGAGAACAGCAAGTAAGAGAGTCTTGCGAGCGCCATATAATTCTTCGTACTGCATGGGTTTTTAGTGAATATGGCAATAACTTTGTAAAGACAATGCTGAGGTTAGCACAGTCTAAAAAGTCATTGGGTATCGTTGCTGACCAATTTGGTGGTCCGACTTACGCAGGAGACATAGCTCATGCTTTGTTGTCAGTGGCTCACTCTATTTATAATAGAAAAGCTAAGTTTGGAGTCTATCATTTTTCTGGTTTTCCCTATGTAAGCTGGCATGAGTTTGCTCACGTGATTTTCCAAAGGGCGCTAGAGCGCGGAATCATATCCACTCCGATCACACTTACCCAGCTTACAACAGAAGAATACCCAACATTGGCCTCAAGACCGGCTAATTCTAAATTAAATTGTCAAAAAATATTTGAACAATTTGCAATATCTCAAAGCGATTGGCGACTGCAATTACAACAGATAGAAAAATACCAATAGGCAGATATAAATAGATGAACGTAATTGATACAAATATACCCGCTGTCAAAATTATAGAACCTCGCGTTTTTGAAGATAGTAGAGGTTTTTTCATGGAAACATGGAATCAACAGAGGTTTGAAGCTCTGGTGACTCATCAAAAAACTGAATTTGTCCAAGACAATCATTCCAAGTCTAGCAAAGGTATTTTACGTGGACTTCATCTACAAAAAGAACATACTCAAGGAAAACTGGTGAGAGTTGTATCTGGAGAAGTCTTTGATGTTGCGGTTGATTTACGCAAAGATTCACCGACATATGGCCAATGGGTCGGAGAATATCTATCTGCTGATAACAAGCGCCAATTATGGGTACCTGAAGGGTTTGGGCATGGCTTTTATGTTGTAAGTGAACATGCAGAGTTTGTCTATAAGTGTACCGATTATTACCACCCTCAGTCAGAAGTCACTATTGCTTGGGATGATAAGGAGCTCGCGATTAAATGGCCTTTAAAAGGTCAACCTCTCCTTTCGGAAAAGGATAAAGAGGGGATCTCGCTCAAAGAGTTTCAATACTAAAACCAAGGCCTATTTCACTTTAAATATCAGCTGAGGATTAGTTAATCAATTAGTTTTAAGTCTGGTTGAAGTTACTCCCTGTCTAGTTGCTGGGAGTGGATTCAACCTAATCGTGCTAAATGAGTATTAGGAAGCTGACTACTGTGTAAAAATTCACACTCTACTTAATAAAAGTACACTCACTCGGTGTAGAAAACTCATATATGAAAATATCAAGCTTATTTGAGAACAAGCTAGTCAAAGGTGTATTCGTTGTTGCAACTGGTACTGCTGGCGCTCAGCTAATAACAATTCTTTGTTCCCCAATTATCACACGTTTATATGGTCCTGAATTATTTGGACTATTGGGAAGTTTTACTGCATTGGCGACAATGTTATTGCCGTTAATGACCTTTAGCTATTCAATGGCGGTAATTCTGCCCAAAAAAGAAAGTACAGCGATACGATTAGCGATATTGTCTTTGGTTTTTGCACTAGGTTGGTCGTTAGTCATTTTTATTGTTCTGTATAGTAGCAATGATATTTTACTTGGGTACTTTTCGTTAAGCGAACTCAATGCAATAGAAGTCATAATTTCTGTATATGTACTGCTGCTAGCTGCACTAGAAGTGTTCACATACTTGGCGCTCAGGAAAAAGTACTTTTCTTTAAATTCAAAGGTTTTACTGTTTCAGTCTTTGCTAAGTAATGGGTTAAAGCTGGGACTTGGCAGTACTTTGAATTCCCCAATTACCCTTATTGCAATTACAACGTTTGTAACAGCTGTCAGCGTCATTACTTATTTTTATGTTTTTCGAAGAAGCATTATTGAAACACCCTTCAAAATGAGTCATACACATTACAGTCGCGCTCTTGCATATAAGTTTAAAGACTTTTTTAAATACCGTACCCCACAACGGCTGTTAGCTGGGCTTAATCAGTCTCTGCCAATTATTTTGCTAGCGTCTCTATTTGGAGCACCAGCTGCAGGCTTCTTTACTTTGTGTCGTAGTATTTTGACGATGCCACTGAACCTAATTGCTAAGTCTGTAAGTGATGTTTTGTATCCAAATATTAGTGAGCGTTTTGCCTCTGGTATCCCTATCTTCGGACTTCTTTTAAAGTCCACGCTAGTCCTTGTACTCATTGGAGTCATTCCAATGATAGTTTTAATTTTATTTGCCCCTTGGTTATTTAGTACTGTTTTTGGCTCAGAGTGGCATCAGGCAGGAGTATATGCTCAGTGGTTTAGTGTGTGGCTCTTTTTCAACTTTATCAACCGACCTTGTGTTGCAGCAGTCGCAGTGCTGAAGTTTGAAAAGGTACTATTAGTCAACAGCATATTTAATACAGGATTAGTTTTATCCGCTTTTTATCTTGGTGGTGCATTGGGTAGTGACGTTACCGCAGTGGCACTTTTCTCAATTGCAGGTATCATACCTCAATTAGTTATCATTGGTGGCGTTTTACTAAAAGCAAAGCGCCATAGTAAATACAAATCGTGTTAGGGTTGTGTGTGAAAAAAATAGTTTTACTTGGGGCATTTGATCGTTACAACTACGGCGATAACCTTATGCCGATTCTCTTTGAAAGATTCATAAAAAAATATAGACCAGAGGTGCTTGAGGAGTTCCAGCTTGAATATGCAGCAGTTAGCAAAGCTGATTTAACCAACTACAAATGCTTACCTAGCGAATCAATTAATAACTATACGACGCTTCTCAACGATGGATCTGCGGTAATCGTAATAGGTGGTGAAGTGCTTTGCGCAACGAATGCAACTTTGTATCTTCACATGCAAAAAAGCGCACTCTTTAATAAGTTTCTAACGCTCGTAAAAAAGGCGACCAGAAGATACTTTTCACTCTATTCTGATTGGTTTTATTCAGCTAAATGGGAATATCCATTTATCGTCGATCCTGCAAGCTTTGACGCTTCTGTAAAGGTTATTTATAACACTGTTGGTGGTGGTATTCAGTGGTTGAGACCAAAAGATAAAAAAACGGTGGTCGATCGTCTCAATAAAGCATCTTATGTATCGGTACGAGATACCCGGACACAAGCTCAGGTACAGGAACTAACTTCTGAGACAGGATTGGCGCCAGACTCAGCATTTTTGATGTCAGATTTAGTTGACGATGATACCTTTGCCGAGCACGTATCAGAAAAAGTAAGGCTAGCATGTAGTGAAGACTATATTGTATTTCAAGCCGCACCTACAAAAGTTGGAAACTCGATAGAAAGTGTAGTTGAGAATCTCAAGAGCATAGCGCAAAAAAATAGTAAAAAAATTATCTTATTACCAATTGGTTATGCTTCGGGTCATGACGACAATGAGTATTTAGTAAAACTCAGTGCAATTTTGGACTATCAACACGAATTACTTTACCCACTGAATGTATGGGAAATTATGTATGTGATTAAACAGTCCTCGCTCTTCATCGGGACAAGCTTACACGGAGTGATTACTGCAATGGCTTATGCAAAGCCTCATGTCGGTTTAAATCCACAAATCCCTAAATTAGATAGTTTCCTTAAAGATTGGAGCCTAGCTCCATTCAATAAGTGCTTAGACATGAGGAATGCTGCAAAGATTCTTGACCATGTCGATAACGAATGTTTAGAGAAGCTAAAAGAAAATAGGGACAGAATTAATCAAGCTATTATTGAAAATAACAATAAAATCTTAGATATCATCAAGGAAAAGTGAGGTGAGTCTAGAATTTGATACTGCCATTTTGGTCTTGTTATATAACAAAGAGATAAGCGAAAGTGACACATTAAACTCACTGCTACGATCTAAGATTAAATATAAAAATGCTAGACTAGTTATTTGGAATAATGGGCCTAAGGCATTGAAATTTAAAGATGTGTCTCAATTTCAACAGGTTGGTTATGAAGTTGTAATTGAAGAAACTATTGAAAATCACTCATTGGCTGCGATTTACAATCGGTTTATTCGCGAAACAACGAGTGAAAAATATATTTTTTTAGATGATGATTCGCAGCTTAATGAAGGTTACATTGACGCTTCAGCGCAAGCAGTCTCTGATCGGATAGCCATGCCATTGATTAAATCATCGGGGCAGATCGTTAACCCTGTTATTAATGGTCGGCCGGCAAATCCAAGTGCTCAAATAGGGCAACAAGACAAAGTGATTACAATTGGAAGTGGTCTTATTGTTGGAAAAGACATTGCAAATAAGTTAGAAGCTTTATTTGGAAGTGTGTTTGATGAGCGCTTTTATTTATATGGGGTAGATACTACATTCTGTTTTCGGGTATTCCTAGCGAAACTCTCTGAAGCAATTGTGATAATCCCTGGGTTTGAACATTCATTGTCACGACATCAAAAAGAAAGTGCTGAGGTCATTGCTTTTAGAAGACTTGAGCGAAGTTATGATTTGGGTCTTACACTGCGTTACTACACACCATTAGTTAAGCAATTGATAATACTTACCAAAGTATGCAGCGATACTTTGGCTAAACGTTTGTTTAATGGTCAGCCAACCTTTGATTTAGCTCCTTTATTTAAAGCGCTTTTCTCAGGAAAACATTATCGTAAGCGATAAGTATATTTTTAGTGAGACCAGCTCGCAACATAGTAATCTGAACAAACGCTGAGCCATAATGAACAAAATGCAGTCAGCTGAATCGAAGAAGAGTGCTTTATTGGCATTTTTCTGTGTTACCCCACATGGATGTGAGGTAAGGGTCTTTACAAGAGCATAAAGCTGTTCACCTGAGACATTGAATATCAATGCCACGCAAGCCCTGCTTTGTATGAATGGCAATCAAACTGCTGCGAAACAAAGAGGAAAGATAAACTGATCCTATGTCAGTATATGAGGCTCAAGCATAATATAAGTTTAGAGCTTTATTGTCATAAGTGTAATTATTTTTAATTGGTGATGGTAATTACATGATTATTGAAACGCCCTAGACACAAGCATCTATTCAAGTATAATTCCGATAATTAGTTTGGCTACCAAAAAAATTAATAATGGATTATTGCATGGAACGTTGGTATCTACTTTATTGTAAACCGAAACAGGAATTCAGAGTTCAGTCAAATCTTCAAAGTCAAGGGATCGTATCTTGCTTTCCGACTTTCATAAAACAAAAAAACTCAAGTGCGAAAGCGATAACACAACCTCTTTTTCCACGGTATTTATTTGTTCGTCTTGATCCACATTCTTCTCACTTTTCTGCGGTAAAAAACACTCGAGGTGTTGCTAATTTCATTCGATATGGAATGGATCTACAAATAGTACCAGATGAACTAGTTAATAAGCTCATGCAATCTTGCAATGTTGAGGTGCAATGCGACTTGAAAGAAGGCGATCTGGTTCAGTTGACAGACGGTTGCTATAAGGATATTCACGCGATATTTCAACAACCTGACGGAGAATTACGAAGCATTTTATTAATTAAATTGCTTAATCAGTATACGAGAATAGTTGTTGATAACGGCATAATTAAAAAGGTACAATGAAAAATTAATCCTTTATTCCTATTTATTTGTAACGTTAAAGGTGTACTGTGTTGTCGGTTAAGTTATCTAAGTTGAAATTTGAATCTTCTCTACTCAAAAGAGTAAAACAGCTCAGGATGAGTGGTTTTGGCCCCTGTAGGCTAGATTTGCTCTGTAATAACTTTGATTTTACTAAAGATAATTAATTAGCTGGATAATACAGCGACAAGCTACTTTAAAAGTTTAATCAAAGCTATGGCTGATGAATGAACAGCATTTTATTTGGGTGCGTTAAGTTAAGTGTAGATACATCACCTTGAGATATCTTTGCGGCCCGAAGCACAACAAATAAAAACTAGAACAGCATTTAGGAGCTGCAACCTAAGGGCGGAAGCGTGCCTAAAAATATTGAGAAGGGGTGAGCCAGGCAGTTGTGTCCATAGTTGGTAGATGAACAGACGTTCTATCTTAGAGAGACTGTAATAATTGGCTCTTCGTTCTATATTTGGTGTGTTAGTTGCAAAATGATAAATAAAATGGTTTGCGCTAAATAAAGGGTTCTGGTGAAAATTTACGGGGCTAAAACACAAATTCTTATCACATAGCAGATAAAACACGGAACTAAGAGTGAGAACAGCTGCAAAACCTAGTACTCACTTGCGATTAACAATCGTGCATGCTTTAATTAGCCCACGAAATTTCTGTTGTCTTTACGTTATTAAGTAAAAGGCAATAAAAGTAATTAAAAGAAAAGACTATAAACACTTTTGGGAAGATACAATGGCGCTACGCTGTAAAACTATCATTGCTTCAACTGTATTACTTGCAATGAGTGGCTGTACACTCGTTCCAGGTGGCCATTTCGAAGGAATAGGTTCTGGTGAACAAACTGCAAACCTTGAGCGAGATCTTGAGAAAGTAAATATTCATATTATCGACTCGCAATTGGTGCAAGAACATAAAATCAAACGTGCGAAACAAATTGATCACTCGTCGCTTGCGGGTATTGATGTTTCAAATTACGAGTATCGTCTTGGCGTAGGTGATGTAATCACCATTGGTGTGTGGGATCACCCTGAACTCACTATTCCAGCAGCTGTACAACGAACAGCAGAGTTTGACGGTTTCCGTGTTCAAGCCGATGGTACAATTAACTTTGCTTATGCGCCAAAGGTTCCTGCTGCTGGCCGCACAGTAACCGAGCTTAGAACTGACCTTGCAAAAAGACTAAGTCGTGTTATTGAAGAGCCGCAAATCGACGTAAAAGTGGTCGGTTTTAAAAGCCAAAAAGCGTATGTAACCGGCGAAGTTACAAAACCAGGTGTGTATCCAATCACAGAAACTCCAGTGACACTCATTGATGCTATCAACCAAGCTGGCGGTTTAACAGAAAGTGCCGATTGGGAAACAGTGTCCTTTACTCGTGGTGACAAAACAGAAGTTATTCAACTCGATGACTTTTATGCCGAAGGTGACATTTCACAAAACCGCTTACTTAAACACGGTGATATTGTTCACGTAAGTCGTAATGATAAACGCAACGTGTATGTGTTGGGTGATGTAATTAAGGCGGGCAAAGTAGACGTAAACCGATATGGCTTAAGCCTAGCTGAAGCACTAACGGATGTCGGTGGCTTTAACGAGCGTACAGCAGACGCAAACGGTGTTTTTGTCTTGCGTAAGCGCGACCTGCAAAAAGATGGTGTACTAGCAGATGTATATCAACTACATGCTAAAAACGTAGCCTCTCTAGTACTTGCAGAACAGTTTGAACTTGAGCCGCAAGATATTGTTTATGTGACTAGCGCGCCGCTTGCTCGTTGGAACAAAGTTATCAGCTTATTATTGCCTTCATTGTCTACAGTGGATGCGATTCAAGATATAGAAAATCAGTAATTGTGAGTACTCATGTTTGATAGTGTTTTAATGGTTTGTGCTGGTAATATCTGCCGCAGTCCTACGGCAGAGTATCTGCTAAAAAACAAACTAAGTGGCAAAAATGTAGCTGTTTCGTCGGCTGGATTAACCGCCCTAGAAGGAAAAGCCGCTGATGCATTAGCGCAGGAGTTGGCGAAAGAACAAGGAATCGACATGAGTGAGCACCAAGGTCGCCAGTTAACTGGTACCTTGGTTGCACAAAATAGTCTCATCCTCGTAATGGAGCAAAGGCATTTAACTGACCTTTGCAGCCGTTACCCTCAAGCCCGTGGCAAAACCTTTTTACTTGGTAAATGGATTGGCGATAAAGAAATTCCAGATCCATATCGCCAATCACGTGAAGCGTTTGAGCATGTTTATGAGCTTATCGATAGCGCCTGTAGCGCTTGGCAACAGTATTTATAAGGATCCGTGAGTATATGAATGCTCAGCCAAATCTTATCTCTAATCAAAAGTCATCAAAAGAAGAGACGCAAGAAATCGATTTAATGGCGCTAGTTGGCGCATTATTAGATGCTAAGTTTTTTATCGCAGGCATTACTGCACTGTTTATGCTGTTAGGTATAGCCTACGCAATATTTAGCACGCCAATCTACCAAGCAACTGCAATGGTTCAGGTAGAGGAAAAGGGCGGGTCTGTTCCTGGTTTTGACGATATGTCTGGTATGTTTGAAAGTACCTCTGCGGCAGTGACTGAAATCGAGCTACTAAAATCTAGAAGCGTCATTGGTGAAGCGGTCGACACATTAAATTTAGATACCGTTGTTGAACCAAAACTATTTCCACTATTTGGTAGCCGCAGCTTTCGTAAATTTGTTGCACAAAGCGAAGGCGAAGTTGCAGAGCCAAGCCTCGGCGCAAGCTCTTATGCGTGGGGTGGTGAGCAAGTTGAAATACATCGATTTAAGGTACCAAGTAGTGCAGTAGGCGAAGAGTTTGTTTTACAAGCGAGAACAGATGAGTCTTTTGCATTATTAACAAGTGACGGCGACGAAGTACTCGCAGGTAAAGTAGGCGAAGAAGTAAAACAAGGCCAATTTGAGCTGACTATTAAGACTTTGATAGCACGTCCAGAGACCGAGTTTTCGATCGTTAAACGTAACCGTCTTCAGACGATTTTAGATCTACAAAGTGCAATATCCGCGTCTGAGAAGGGGAAAGACTCCGGCATTATTAACTTGGCACTTCAGAGTGCTAGCCCTGAATATGCAGAAAAAGTGCTAGATAAAGTGGCTGGTATTTATGTGCGTCGTAATGTGGAGCGTAATAGCGCGGAAGCGCAGCAGTCTCTTGAATTTTTAGAAGTGCAGCTTCCTGAAGTTAAGCGTAACCTAGAGCGCGCAGAAAAAGCCTTTAATGACTATCAAATTCGCCAAGAGTCTATTGATATTAGCCTAGAAACACAGGGCGTTTTAGAACAAATTGTAAAACTAGAAACTAAACTGCAAGAGTTAGAGCTAAAGCGTTTAGAGCTTGGCCGTAAATTTAAGCGTGAACACCCCTCTTACCGCGGTGTGGTAGAGCAAATTGATACCGTAAAGCGCCAACGCAACGAATTAGCTGGTGAAGTACAAGGCTTACCAGAGACTCAGCGCGAGCTGCTACGCTTAAAGCGTGATGTAGAAGTAAATAATGAAATCTACACGCTGCTTTTAGGTAAAACGCAAGAGTTAGATATTGTGCGTGCGGGTACGGTAGGCAACGTTCGCATAGTGGATTACGCAGAGGTAAATACTACCCAGCCAGTCAAACCTAAAAAAGCGCTAATCGTTGTGATGGCAACCATGCTGGGCGCTATGTTAGCTGTTGCTATTGTGCTTGTGCAAAAAGCGCTGCATAAAGGTATTGAAGACCCAGCGGAAATAGAAGCATTGGGTTTGCCTGTATACGCCAGCGTGCCCTTTTCAGAGTATCAAGTAAAACTCACTGGTTTTGCAAAGGCGCGCAAGGGTAAAGTGGCAAAGGCAAAATCGATACTTGCCATGGATAACCCTGCAGACCTTTCTGTTGAGGCGCTACGTAGCCTCCGTACTAGCTTGCACTTTGCTATGCTAGAAGCAAAAAACAATGTTATTGCTATCTCAGGTCCAAGTCCTGGCGTGGGTAAATCCTTTATTACCGTAAACCTTGCAACCGTGCTGGCGCAAAGTGGCAAACGCATTCTTGTTATTGACGCTGATATGCGTAAAGGGTACCTACAAACTCAGTTTGGCATGAAATGGGATGACGGTTTAAGTGATTATCTCTCTGGCCGATTGAACCTAGCGCAAGTGATTAAGCCAAGCCAAGTAGAAGGTTTGCAAGTAATGACCCGAGGCCAAATACCGCCGAATCCATCTGAGCTACTAATGCATGAAAACTTTAGCAAGTTGATTGGGGAAGTGAGCAAAATGTACGACTTAGTTATTGTTGATACTCCTCCAATCTTAGCGGTAACAGACCCTGCAATTGTGAGTGCCCATGCAGGTACAACATTACTAGTAACCCGTTTTGGTCAAAATCATGCAAAAGAGCTAGAAATTACACGAAATCGTTTTGAGCAAAATGGTATTGATGTAAAAGGGGTGGTATTCAACGGTGTTGTTCGTAAATCAACCAACGCCTATGGTTACTACGGCTACTACAACTACGAATACAAATCAGATAAAGCATAAATTAACTGCGGCTTTTTGCCGCAGTATCTGGCTTGTCTACGAAAGTCGAGAATGCCCCCGTTGTTGAGATTTTTCCGCTATAAAAAAATATTTATAGTTAGGCTGCACCATTATTGCTTTTTGATAGGGGCTGAATGTTGAATTCGGGAATCAATTGAGCGTGAATACGAGCGATTGGGTGTTATAAAAATAGGTGGGCTTACATAGGTCAAGCTTATCTTCTTTAGATAAAATTCTAAGCTTACTTCAATAAATATATTTTTACTCTTAATTAAGAGCTTAGACCAATTCAAAAGACCTAAGAATTGAGATGAATTTAATTGATACTAAAGGTATTTATCAATGAGCAATATATTAAACTTAATAGGTAGAAATAAGCTCTTGTTTGATCAAGATATAGAACGAGCAGAGGAGCTGTTATCGGAAATTGTATCGCAGTCCCGATTTTTGGTTATAGGAGGCGCGGGCTCTATAGGTCAAGCGGTTACAAAAGAGATCTTTAAGCGTAATCCGAAAAAATTGCACGTTGTTGATATCAGCGAAAACAATATGGTTGAGCTTGTTCGAGATATTCGTAGTACCTTTGGTTATATTGCCGGTGATTTTCAGACCTTTGCGTTAGATATTGGCTCAATTGAATATGATGCCTTTATCGACGCTGATGGTGAATATGATTATGTGCTTAACCTATCAGCTTTAAAACACGTGCGCAGTGAAAAAGATCCATATACGCTCATGCGAATGATAGATGTTAATATTTTTAACACTGATAAAACTATTCAGCAATCCATTGATAAAGGTGTAAAGAAATACTTTTGCGTTTCTACTGATAAAGCTGCAAATCCAGTGAATATGATGGGAGCCTCAAAGAGAATTATGGAAATGTTTTTAATGCGTCGTAGTGAGAAAATTGATATTTCGACAGCTCGCTTTGCAAATGTGGCATTTTCAGACGGCTCTTTGCTGCATGGATTTAATCAGCGAATCGAAAAAAGGCAGCCAATAGTCGCACCTAATGATATTAAAAGGTATTTCGTAATTCCACAAGAATCAGGCGAACTTTGTCTAATGTCGTGTATTTTTGGTGAAAATCGAGATATATTTTTTCCAAAACTTAGTGAGCTATTACATTTGGTGACATTTTCAGACGTTGCGAAGAAATACTTAGCTGATAAGGGCTATGAGCCTTATTTGTGCAATGATGAAAATGAGGCTAGAGCATTAGCTAAGATATTACCAGAGCAAGGTAAATGGCCGTGTTTATTTACTGATAGTGATACTACAGGTGAGAAAGACTTTGAAGAGTTTTTTACTGACAAAGAAGTGTTAGACATGACGCGCTTTGATAATTTAGGAATAATCAAAAATGAGCCACTCTACCAAGAAGAGCTGTTGACTTTATTTGAAGAGCAAATTGCACAAATGAAGGCCGATCGAGTCTGGAATAAAGAGCAAATTGTTGAACTTTTCTTCAAGATGATTCCTGATTTTGGTCACAAAGAGACTGGTAAATACCTAGACGGTAAAATGTAGGTGAAATATATGGATTGCAACAGTTTTGTTGACTTTGTACGGGATACATACTCAACCAACGAATTTATTCCACTTCATGCACCTACTTTTAGCGGTAATGAAAATAAGTACGTAAAGGAAACAATTGATAGCACTTTTGTTTCTAGTGTTGGCAAGTTTGTTGATGACTTTGAGCGTAAAATAGAAGCTTTTACTGGTGCGGTGAAAGCTGTTGCTACTGTAAATGGTACTGCCGCATTACACACTGCGTTATATATGGCAGGGGTAGAACGAGGTGACTTGGTTATTACGCAAGCACTAACGTTTGTTGCAACTTGTAATGCTCTTTACCATATGGGCGCAGAACCAATATTTGTTGATGTGTCTCATGTAAGTTTGAGCCTGTGCCCTATTGCTGTTGAAAACTATTTAGCTGAAAATGCAGAAGTAACAGAAAATGGTTGTCATCATAAGTTAACGGGCCAGCGCATTAAGGCTATTGTTCCAATGCATACTTTTGGGCACCCTGCTGAATTAGATGAGCTTATACTTGTATGCAGAAAATGGGGGATTACGTTAGTCGAAGATGCTGCAGAGAGTTTAGGCTCTTACTACAAAGGCAGGCATACAGGCACTTTTGGTGATTATAGCGCAGTAAGCTTCAATGGAAACAAAATTATCACAACAGGTGGTGGTGGAATGGTGCTGTGTGCAAACGAGGAAGGTGGGCAGCGAACTAAGTACATAACGACTACCGCAAAGGTTCCTCACTCTTACGAATTTTTCCATGATGAGCCGGGATTTAATTATCGCATGCCAAATATCAACGCGGCCTTGGGGTGTGCGCAAATGGAAGTGATTGATACGTTTTTGGAGCAAAAACGCAAGCTTGCTTGTCACTATAAGGAATTTTTTGCAGGTAGCGATGTAAAGTTTGTTACTGAGCCTGAGTACGCTAAGTCGAACTACTGGTTAAATGCAATTGTTTGCCCTGATGTAGAGAAGCGCAATGAGATACTCAAGTATGCAAACAAGGCTGGTGTGATGACTAGGCCTGTTTGGCAATTGATGCATCGTTTACCTATGTTTGAGAATGCTCTAAGAGGCGATTTGACGAATTCAGAGTATTTAGAGGCGCACCTTATTAATATTCCAAGTACACCTGTAGTGAGAAGTATATGAGAAAAATAGCTGTATTTACCGGCACTCGAGCTGAATATGGACTTCTATATTGGATTATCAAAGGGCTTCATGAGTCTGAACGGGCAGAGCTTCAGCTAATTGTTGGAGGGATGCACTTATCTCCAGAGTTTGGCAAGACAATAAATCAAATAGAAAATGATGGTTTTGACGTATCAGAAAGACTTGAGTTTTTATTATCTTCTGACAGCCCTGTGGGCATTTCTAAATCAATGGGGCTTGCACTTATAAGTGCTTCAGAAGCATTTGAAAGAAATCAGCCAGATTTGTTAGTAGTGCTTGGTGACCGGTTCGAGTCAATGGCTATTACTCAGGCAGCCATGGTCGCACAGATCCCGGTCGCACATATACATGGTGGTGAAACTACCGAGGGGCTAATTGATGAAGCCGTTAGGCACTCACTTACCAAAATGTCGCATCTTCATTTTACAGCCACAGAAACATATAGAAAGCGGGTCATCCAACTAGGAGAGGATCCAAACAAGGTATTTAACTATGGTGCTCCTGGAATCGATAGCATCAAGTCGCTTGAGTTGTTGGATAGAGAAGCTTTATCGCGGGCAATTGATTTTGATGTCTCCTCTAGTTCTTATATTGTTGTCACATATCACCCCGTAACTCTTGATAAAAGTGGGGCTTCACAAGGCTTGGAAAACTTGCTTAGTGCGCTTGAAGAATACAACGATTATAAGTTAATTATTTCATACCCCAACGCAGATACACATGGCCGAGCTCTGATCTCTTTATTGAATGAGTTCAAAGAAAAGCATTCTACAAGAGTGTTGTTGGTTCAATCTTTAGGACAGCTGCGTTATTTAAGCTTGTTGAAACATTGTGATTTAGTTATAGGCAATTCTTCAAGTGGTTTAATTGAGGCTCCTACGTTCAATGTTCCGACAATAAATATTGGCGACAGACAAAAAGGGCGTATATCGGGAGATACAGTTTTGCATTGTACTGATGATAAGAATGCAATTCTCCACAGTTTGGAAGTAGCAACTTCTAAGAAGTTTAAAAAGCAATGTGCAACAGCTATTAATCCATATGGTGATGGTGATAGCTCAAACAAAATACTTTCGCAACTACTTAGTTTTCCTATAGAAAATTTAGTTTACAAAACATTCTACGATTTATAATTAGAGGCACCATGCGAGTTGGCTTTATTGGATGTGTTCACTCAAGCAGGATGGCACTAGAGACATTACTAAGTATTGAAGGTATTGAAGTATGTGCCGTAGTGACTAAAAAAAACTCAGCTGTGAATGCTGATTTTTGCGACTTGTCTCCTGTTTGCTGTGACAGAAATATACCCTTTCATTATGAAGATTCAAAAAATAAGACTGCATCTAAAGCATTTTTAAGCGACTTCGATTTGGATATTATTTATTGTGTTGGTTGGAGTTATTTGCTTGATGAAGAGTTATTAGCAATGCCTAAACAAGGCATTATTGGCTTCCACCCTGCAAAGCTACCGCAAAATAGAGGTCGCCATCCAATCATATGGGCATTGGCATTAGGGCTGAGCGAGACTGCATCGACATTTTTTAAAATGGATAGCGGGGCTGATTCTGGTCCGATTATTAGCCAGGAACCAATAAATATTGATATGGATGAAAATGCGCAGTCTTTATACGATAAAATTCTCCATACGGCACAACAGCAAATCAAAAACTTTACAAAGGCTCTTTTGGAAGGCTCTGCCGTATTTGCTGAACAAGACCAGCAAAGTGCAACATATTGGCGGAAGCGCTCACGTAAAGATGGACTGATTGATTTTAGAATGTCGGCTGAGTCGATCCATAATCTGGTACGTGCTCTTGCACCTCCTTATCCATGCGCTGAGTTTTTATGCAAAGAAAATCTAGTGCAAGTACGCCGTTCAGAAATACTACAACAGACTGTTCCCGCAAATATCGAACCAGGAAAAGTACTGGAGAAAAGAGGGAATAGCATTTTGGTTAAGGCCGCTGGAACACAAGCTATTTGGCTCCATGACGCGGTTTTAGAGGATATAGATGTGGGAGATTATTTGTGAAAAGTGTTTTAGTTGTGGCTCCCCATGCAGATGATGAAACGTTGGGTTGTGGTGGCACAATATTAAAGTTAAGTGAGCAAGGTTATCAAGTTCATTGGCTCGTAGTGACGGGCATGACTAAAGAAGCAGGCTTTTCAGAAGCTCAAATTGCTAAAAGACAAGAAGAAATGCTTAAAGTAGCTCAGTGCTATAACTTTACCAGTGTACATGAGCTTATGTTACCCCCAGCAAAGCTGGATGTGTTGGCTAAGGGTGATGTTATTGGACCTATCGCGCAGGTAGTGTCACAGGTGAAGCCTGAGATTGTGTTTACGCCGTATAGGAATGATGCACATAGTGACCATGAGATCGTCTATGATGCAGTTATGTCTGCGACCAAGTCATTTCGATACCCATTCGTAAAAAGAGTTTTAGCATATGAAACAATGTCAGAAACAGATTTTGGGCTAAAGCCTGAAAGTTCAGGCTTTAAAGCCACAACTTATGTGGATATTTCTGCATTCCTAGATGAAAAACTCAATATACTGGAAATATTTGAATCAGAAGTTGGGGAATTCCCATTCCCTAGGTCACGTTTGGCTCTTGAATCTCTTGCAAGAGTTAGGGGAGTTCAGTGCAACTCTGAAGCAGCTGAAGCGTTTATGCTAATTAAGGAGATAATATAATGACATTGATAATTGCTGAAGCTGGAGTAAATCATAATGGCAATGAAGAGCTAGCCTTTGCATTAGTTGATGCTGCGCATAAAGCGGGTGCTGATATCGTTAAGTTTCAAACTTTCAAAGCCAAAAATTTGGTGACGGAGTCAGCACAGCAAGCTGAGTATCAGGTAGCAAATACCGGTATCCAAGAGTCACAGTTTAGTATGCTTAAACGGTTAGAACTAAGCTATGAGGTACACCATCAATTGGTGGAGTACTGTAATAATCTTGGTATTGAGTTTTTATCTACTGCGTTTGATTCAGAAAGTTTAGACTTCTTAGTGAATGATTTAGGCTTAAAACGTTTGAAGTTACCATCAGGTGAGTTAACTAACGCTCCTTTGGTACTTGAGCATGCCCGTACAGGTTGTGATTTAATTGTGTCAACGGGGATGGCAACATTGGCAGAAATTGAAGCTGCTTTAGGAATGATTGCGTTTGGCTACATGAATCAAGAGGACAGCCCTACAGATGAAAAAGTGCAGGCGGCATATTTTTCAGATGAAGGAAAAAAGCTTTTGAAAGAAAAAGTAATTGTACTTCATTGTACAACGGAATACCCAGCCCCTTTCGAGGATATAAACTTGAACGCAATGGATACCATTGCAAATAGCTTTAAACTTGCTGTGGGATATTCTGACCATAGTGAAGGCATTGTTGTACCGATATCTGCAGTGGCAAAGGGTGCAGTGTTAATAGAAAAGCACTTTACGTTAGACAAGTCATTACCAGGGCCCGATCATAAAGCATCGTTAGACCCAGAGGAGCTTGCGTCAATGGTGGATGGTATTCGTATTGTTGAGAAAGTATTAGGTGATGGCATAAAAGGACCCAGACCAACAGAAATAAAAAATAAAGTGGTCGCTAGAAAAAGTCTTGTTGCTGCAAAAGCAATTTCAGTTGGGGAAAGCTTTACCTCTAACAACTTAACGATCAAAAGGCCTGGTCACGGCATTGAACCGTCAAAATACTGGAGCTACTTGGGCAAAGAAAGTAGTAAAGGGTACGAGGCTGGTGATTTAATCGATGAGTAAGATCAGTTACCTGATGTTAGGGGCTGGGGGGCATGCAGCTGTTCTTGCGGATATTCTGTATTCACAAGGAAAAGAGTTAGTTGGTGTCGTTGCCCCAGAAGTAGTTGTAGGACATGGTATTTTTACAGGTGTTCGCCACTTTGATAGTGACGATGCGGTATTAGATTTTAATCCTAAAGACGTATTGCTAGTCAATGGTATCGGGGCGATGCCTAGGCAGTCATTGAGGCGTTTACTCTATAATCGCTATCGAGATTTGGGGTATTCATTTGCTACTATCGTTGCTGACTCAGCCATCGTATCAGAATATGCTGTGTTAGAAGCTGGAGCTCAAGTGATGCAAAATGCAGTTATTAACATCGGCTCGAGAATTGGCGAAAATAGCATCGTCAATACCTCTGCAACAGTCGAGCATGATTGTGATATTGGTGAGCATTGTCATATCGCTCCAGGCGCAACATTAAGTGGTCAGGTTGTGTTAGAAAAGTGCGTTCATATAGCGACAGGTGCTAGTATTATTAACAACGTCACAATTGGTGCCGAAACTATCATCGGAGTAGGTGCAAACGTCACGCATTCTATTCCATCTAGGAAAGTGGTTTATGGAGCAAAAAGTTTTTGCAAAGGAGCAGATGGTGAGTATTAAAAACTGGGAGAACATCATAATCAGCCCTGATGACTCGATCAAAACAGCACTTTCCGTCATTGATAAAGAAGCATTACGACTGGCTATCGTCGCGAAAAATGGGGTTCTAAAAGGTGTGGTAACTGATGGGGATATAAGACGAGCGATACTAAAAGGTACTGAGCTGTCATGTATTGTTGAAGAAATAATGAACCGTAACCCTATTACAGCCTGCGCCTCATTAAGCAGTAATGAACTACAAAAAATGATGAAGGAAAATGAAATTCTATCGTTACCTATTGTTGACGATGAAGGCAGAGTGGTTGGACTTAAAACATTGTACGATACCTTTTTAGTTGAAAAACGCAATAACCCTGTTTTCATCATGGCTGGCGGCTTTGGTACACGTTTACGTCCTTTAACAGACGATTGTCCTAAACCTATGCTTAAGGTGGGTGGCAAGCCGATGTTAGAAATTTTAATAAATAACTTTAAGAACCATGGATTTTATAGGTTTTATATTTCCACACATTATTTACCAGAAATCATCGAAAATTACTTTGGTAACGGTAGTGATTTCGGTGTAGAAATTACTTATGTGCATGAAGAAAAGCCCCTTGGTACTGCTGGCGCTCTATCGTTACTGCCTGAATCACTCCCGAAAGAGCCGTTAATCATGATTAACGGTGATATCTTAACGAATGTTGATTTTAGTAAGCTATTAGATTTCCATATCAAACACAACAGTAATGCGACAATGTGTGTTCGTGATTATGCATTGAAAGTACCTTTTGGTGTTATTGAAGGTGAAGGAAATACAATTTCTAAAATTGTTGAAAAACCTACCTATCGTTATTTTGTCAACGCGGGGATATATATTATTTCGCACGAAATTATAGACTCTTTATCGGTTAATGAGCATCTTGATATGCCCACATTGTTTGAGAATAAACAAAATGAAGGGTTTACGACTTTAAAATTCCCAATATATGAATATTGGTTGGATGTAGGTCGTCATGATGATTTCGCTAAAGCGCAAACAGACATTTATGAATTGGGGTTATAAATGAAACCAAAAGTGTTAGCGGTTGTACCGGCTCGTGCCGGAAGCAAACGTTTACCTAATAAAAATGTAAAACTTCTGAATGGCTTGCCTTTGATTACCTATACTTTCGAAGCAATTAAAAACTCAAAATATATAAGTGACACGATTGCCACATCCGATTGTCCAGAAGTACTTAAAATCAGTCAACAATACAAGAATATATATCCGTTAGATAGACCTAAAGAGCTTGCATCTGATACAGCTTCTTCTGTAGATGTTTTGTTGCACGCAGTTGAGAAAGCCCAAGTTTTATTAGGGGAATTTGATATCATTTGTCTTTTACAGCCAACATCTCCTCTGAGAACTGCAAAAGATATAGACGATGCCATATCATTGTATATCGAAAAAAAGGCAAAGGGAGTGGTATCAATGGCCAAATGTGAGCACTCGCCGCTTTGGGCGACCCCTCTTGAAAGTGAGAGTGATTTTAAAGAGTTTATAAAAGGTTTATCGAACACTCGTTCACAAGACTTAAAAGCGTTTTATCAATTGAATGGCGCAATCTACTTGGTTGATAAGAGTACGTTTTTAGCTACAAAGAAATTATTCCAAGAGGACGACTATTATCCATTTATAATGTCACCTGAAAAGTCTTTAGATATTGATACTGCTCTTGATTTTAAGTTGGTAGAACTTGTCATGGGGGAGAAGGAAATTGCTGGCTATAATTGAGTCACCCTATCAGCTACAAAATGCGTTGTCTTTATTTAAGCATCTGAATATCGATAAGAGTGAATGTGTGGTATTTATTAGGGATAATGGAAACGAAACGCAACGAAAACAATTCGATTCGCATTTAGATGGTTTAAAACCCAAATTTTTCTATTTACCGGCTAGAGGTATAACGAAAATACCATTAATAATCTACTTTTACTTAAGATATATTCTTTCATTATGTACAGAGAAGGAGATGGTGTTCGGCGATGCTCGTTCTATTGTTTGTCGGCTATTAATTAAAGTTTCAAAATACCTTAACAGAAAAGTTTACTTCGTTGATGATGGGTTGTATTTGATATCATATGTAAATAAGCTACGTAGTGTTCCATGCTTTCTCTATACTTCTTTACCCATTGTACCATTTGATGGTGATGTATTTTCTGTAATAAACAATGAAATAGAACTGTTTGAATATTATGAAGAAAAATCTAGTGTATCTTTTATTGGTCAGCACTTGGTTGAGCTTGGCTTTATCAATAATGAAGATTATTTAAAAGTATTAGAGAATATAAAAGAAAATTTTGAACCACAGTACAAACAATTTAATTATTATGCACATAGAAGTGAGTCAGAGGTTAAATTGTCAAAAATTAAACTGCTAGGTTATAGAGTGTTTCGGTTGAATTGTAGTATTGAACAGTACTTTTATAAAGGCCGTGCTAGTAAAGGTGTTTTTATTAGCTATTACTCAACTGCTCTTTTGAATATTTCTAGTGCACATAAGAATTCTGATTTTTACTTCTGTGTTGATTACTTAGACGTTAAGGATGAAACGGTTAGTGATTCTATTAAGCTTTCTTATGAAGTTTTTAATAGAGCTGGAATTAAAGAATTGAGCTTAATTTAAGTTTGTTTGATACTATAGGGTTTTATAATGAAATTCGTAATTGTTTTACTAAAAGAGCTTGCAGAAATAATCATTCGAAGATATCGATTATTGATAAATAGCCTAAAAACAGGCAAAGAAGCAGATGGGGTCTTGAATGCTATCAATAGCCTCAAATCTGAAGGCATCGCGGTTGAACATGACTTTTTTACAGCTCAGGAATGCCTTAATTTACGTAATAAAATCGATGACTTGATAGCAAGCAATTCTACAAATGTATGGATTGATGACGAAGGGGCTGACCACCGAGTTTACTTTGTCAATGAGATCGACGAAGAGTTCAATAGATTTTATGAAAACCCTAAAATCCGAAAAATCCTAGCTAAGTACACAGGTACAAGAGAACCTGAGGGAATGTTACTCGCGGCTAGAATTGATGCTCAAGACGGCAATTTAGGCTCGGGTGGAGGCTGGCATAGAGATTCACCAATAACTCATCAGTTCAAGGCTATTGCTACCTAAGTGATGTAGATGAAAATAATGGACCATTTCAATATATTAAGCAATCACATTCAAAAAGAGATGTATTGAAGTCATACTTTTCAAATTATTTTACTCCTGGTCAATACCGTTTTAGTGAGTCAGAAGTGAATCACTATCTAAATAAAACAGGGAAGAGTATAACTGAATTTACAGCTAAACAGGGGACTATCGCTTTCGCGGATACCAAAGGTATACATAGAGGTAAGCCAATAACTATGGGAAGTCGATATGTGCTATTTTGTTATTTTTGGAATGACAAAATTCCAGACCACTTTGAAACGTTGAAGCAATAAGTCACAGATGAACTTTATATCAATTCTTGGGAAAACATCCCTAGTTAGTATATTGGCTTCGTGTATAACTTACTTGAGTCACTTTTACTTGGCCGCAAATGCACATAATACTGACTTTGGTAGTTTTACCTATTATCAAAGTTTAATGCTCCTTTTTGTCAATATTATGCCATTTGGTTCAACGATGGCTGTTGTGATCTTTAGATTTAGCTTAAGCGAAAATGAATACTTTAAATTGGTGAATGAGAAAATATTTATCTTGATGCCAGTGGTTCTTCTTGTAACTGCTTCTTTTTCAACTTTTTTGTCATTCATCCATGTCATAAATGTTGACTATGATATCTTGTTTAGTGTTCTCACGATAAGTTTCTTTAATTCTGTCTCTTTAATAATAATGGGTTACTATAGGGTTACGCAATTATTTCTGAAGTATGGTACGTTATTCTTAATATATACATCTATAAATTCATTGGTTTTAGTTTTGAGTTATTTTCACTTTGGGGACTTAAAGAGTGCATTCTATATAATCTCATTATCTAGTATGCTTTTTTCCAGTATTTGTTATTACTCATTTGTGAAAGATGTAGGGCTGCCTAGATTTTTCAATGATTTCAAGAAAAAGCTAATTTTATCTTTGAGCTATGGAGCTCCGATAGTATTAAGTTCATTAACAATGTCATTTTTAGTTGTCGGAGATAAATTAATATTAGGTAATACGACTCCCGAGCTTTTAACTTCATACGGCGTAGCTGCATTAATATCTTCTACAACTCTTTTTATAGTAAATAATTTTGCATCCTCTTGGGGAGCTTTTTTAGTTCGAAAGTGTAGCGGTAATGATGAACAGCTTTTAAAATATTATAGAAAGAACTTACCAAAGCTGATTTTGGTTATCCCAATTGGCCTTACAATGCTTTTTGCACAGTACATTTTATATTTCATATTTTATCTGGAGAAAAACCCTAACCTGTTTTCTACGGTTGCAATATTGACTTCGGCATACTTAATTTTTGGGATGAGTAAGTTTTTCATGGGATATATGAACTATTTGAAAAAGAATATGGCGGTTTTCTTTAGCTCTTTAGTTGGAGTTGCAGGTGTTTTTTCTACATTTTTGCTTACTGAAGGTGTTGTAGGTATGGCTTTATCTATATTAACCGGTATGGTTATTCAGTTGTTCTTTTGCATAACATACACTAATCAGTTGTTGAAGGGGTTGTAATGTTTTATCGATTTCTTACGCTTTTTTTTAAAATTTTTGTATATAGAGGTTATTATAAAAAGTATAAATTGCCTAAAGGCTTTAGGTTCAATGGGTTTCTAATAAGAATAAATGGAAATGGTCGTATGGAAGTGGGAGCGAATACCTACATAAGCTTTTATTCTTATATAAACCTTCAGGCAGAAACAGAGCTTGTTATTGGTAACGATGTTTCGATTGGACATAATGTTAAAATTTATACATCAACATTAGATACTTCTACGTTTATTTTGGAAGGAGTTAAGAAACAAAAAAAATCGAGTGTAAATATAGGAAATAATGTATTGATTGGAGCCAATGTGTTTATTTGCCCTGGTGTAACTATTGGTGATAACGTTTTAATTGGGGCTAATAGCGTTGTGTCTAAATCGATCCCTAGTAATTCAGTGGCTGCTGGTTGTCCTGCAGTTGTAATTAAAAACTATAAAGCATAACTGCTTTAAGGGTTTCAGTAAAAATATGACGTCACTTAATTATAATTGTTTTAAATCATTCTTTATTTTCTTATGTATTACTTATCTTCCTGGGTTGATTTTTTACCCTATGTTTGAAAAAGGATATATGAACTATTATAATTTCGATGGTGGACTGTACTCCTCATTCTTGATTGTATTCCCTTTGTTTACATTGTTGGTGTTTTTGTGTTTTTATTATTTTGGAAGAATTTCTTTTATAAATTTCCCAAGGTTTAACTCAAGTTTTATTTTCTACTTGATAACTTTGTTATCGTTTTTATATCTTGCTTTAAGTGTGAATTTTTCGTTGAACTTTACATCTAGCTTTAGGCATGTAAATAGACTTTCCAATGCTGGGCCTCTTGTTTCTTTACTTTTCTTTATTAAACCTTTAATGTTTTTCATTGTAGCCTTAATGTTGATTCATATAATTAATGGTAATCAATTAGGGAGAAAGAGCAAATTCACTTTACTGCTAATATTCGCTGCTTCCGTATTGTCTGTGAATTCATCTTTACATGTTCTGGCAATTCCAATTCTGTTATGTATGTTATTAAAACCAAATTTTTATCTACTGTCTTTTCGTAATATCAATTGGCGATATATTTTAATTGCGATCATTCTTATACCAGTTGTAGTAGTTTCTGTACTTTTTATCGGTATAGGTAATAAGGTAGGGTATGATTACTTAATGACAGACGAAGGTTTGGCGTTTGTAAAAAGTTATGGTGATATTCTATTTCCAAGAATGTCAACGGGACTTTTCTCTGCTGTAATTATATTGCAGAAGTCATTAAATGGGGTTTTCTACTCAAGTGAGATAATAGATGCAATTACGTCTACTTTATATAACAGATTTTCGTTAATACTTCCTTTGGATAACTTTGATTCCTCACTTATAAATACAGTAAATCGTTTGAACTATATGGTAGTTTTTACAAATCATGCAGAAAGAGCAGGAGCGTCTCCAGGAATAATATCATCGGTTTTTTACACTCCTTTGTTTCCATTTTCATTAATTATTATTCCGGTATATATTTTTTTACTATACAGGTCTCTTGCTTATCATATGAATCCGAATGTAAAGTTAAACGTATTGTGTTGTGTAGTTTTTCCATATTTGTTGCTTAACTTGTTTGAATCACCACTGAACATACTTTATGTATTAGATCCTATCTTTATGTTGTTTTTCTCTGTTTGTGTTCTCGGTAAGTTTATTGATGTTGGAAAGGTATTTTCAAAATAAGTTGAGTCTTTTAAAAGTAGTGGAGATGAAGTGTGAATAGTAAAGAACTAGTTAGTATTATTATGCCAGCATATAATGTTGGTGAATTTATTGGGGAGTCAATAGACTCGGTTTTGAATCAAACGTACGATAATTGGGAGTTGATTATCGTAAACGATAACTCTTCAGATTCAACTTTGGAAGTGGTCGCTCCGTATTTAATAGATCAACGTATAAAATTAATCAATAATGATACTAATTTAGGCGGTGCAGGTAGTCGGAATATTGCGATAAAAGAATCTAAAGGACGGTATATCGCCTTTCTTGATTCTGACGATCTTTGGTATTCGAAC
Organism: Pseudoalteromonas sp. A757; assembly: GCF_004103285.1. Taxonomy (NCBI): domain Bacteria; kingdom Pseudomonadati; phylum Pseudomonadota; class Gammaproteobacteria; order Alteromonadales; family Pseudoalteromonadaceae; genus Pseudoalteromonas; species Pseudoalteromonas sp. A757. The sequence goes on along the minus strand of NZ_QNQN01000074.1, from coordinate 429,933 downwards.
AAACTTAGCGTCCATATTGAATTTATGGAAAAGAATAATGTTGGCTTTACTTACTCGGACTATAAACAGTTTTATAATGATAAAAATAACACACCTATTTTTTCGCCTATAAAAGTCAATTATAAGCAGATGTTGAAGTCGAACTTTATTGGTTGTTTGACAGTTGTTTATGATGTGGATAAATTCGGAAAGTTCTTTTTCCCAGAAACTAAGAAGAGACATGATTTTGCACTTTGGTTGAATATGCTTAAAAAGTTTGATTTCGCGTACAATGTGGGGGAAGTGTTGGCAAGTTATAGAGTTCACAACGCATCTTTATCGTCGAATAAAAAAGATGCTTTCCAATCATATCTATATATACTGTATAATTTGGAGGGTGTTAACTATTTTGTGGCTTTTTTAAATACATTATTATTTACCCTTTTAAGTTTACTAAAAAAGAAGAACAGCAAACTATATGTTTTTATAGTGAAAGTAGTCATATCAAAAGTCCAGTTTACTAAGTAGGTTTAGGATGGAGCAAGTATTAGTAACGGGAGCGAATGGTTTTGTAGGTAAAGCCTTGGCAAGAGATCCTCGTACAAGCGGTTTTTCCTTTCTTACGCAACAAAAAATAGCGCCTGGTGCAAAGAATTGGCTTAAAGTAAGGGATTTTGCAGACTCACGCAATAGAGACTTTTCTTCTGTACTAAAAAATATTTCTGTAGTCGTTCATCTGGCTTCCGCAGCGCATAGATATAACTTAGATGAAAACTATCTCTATAGTGTGAATTTTGCTGCAACAGTGAGCTTAGCGGAACAAGCAGCTAAAGCTGGGGTAAAACGCTTCATCTATTTAAATACGATTAATGTATATGGTAGCCAAACTCACATTAATATTAATACAGAACTTCGCCCATTAGACTATAATTCCAAAATTAGGCTTAGCGTTGAGTCTGAACTTAGAAGGATTAGCGTAGAAACTGGAATGGAAATAGTTATTATCAGAAGCCCATTAATTTACGGAAAAGATGCTCCAGGAAACTTTGGTACGTTATTAAAGGTCGCCAAAAATAATTACCCCCTACCTTTGGGAGCAATTAACAATCACAGAAGTTATGCAGCGCTAGATAATGTAGTGGACTTGCTGATAGTTTGTGTAAGTCACCCAAAAGCAAAAGGCCAGTGCTTTTTAATAAGTGATGACGAAGTTATATCGACATCTGAACTGTTGAAAAAGTTAATCATAAGTTCAGGTAATAAGCCAAGACTTTTGCCTATCCCAACTTTCTTTTTGAATCTAGCAGCAGCTATCGTTGGAAAAAAATCTACAGTAGAAAAGCTTTCGAGCTCTTTAATTGTGGATATCGAACACACGAAAAGAATATTAGGCTGGGAGCCACCCGTCACTATTGATGAAGGTATTCGACGCTGTTTTTAATATGAACTAATGGATATATAAATGATACGTTTACTCGACTTTTTATTTGCCTTGTTTGGCCTTTTATTCGCATTTCCTTTCTTGGTTATTTTATACATTATTGGCCTCTTTGATACGGGTTCTCCAATTTTTACTCAAGAGCGAGTTGGTAGAAATAAAAAGCCATTTACTTTAGTTAAGTTTAGAACGATGAAAGTAGATACCGCTTCTGTGGCAAGTCACCTTGCGAGTACCTCTTCTATTACACCATTTGGGCATTTTCTTCGCAAAACAAAACTAGACGAGCTTCCACAACTTTGGAATGTACTTAAAGGTGAAATGAGCTTGGTAGGTCCTCGTCCTGGTCTTTACAATCAAGAAGAGCTCACATATGCGAGAGAAGCTAAAGACATATATTCGGTTAGGCCTGGAATTACTGGTCTCGCGCAGGTGAATGAAATCGATATGTCAACCCCTGAATTACTTGCGACAACAGACAGGAAAATGATTGATACTTTGACAGTGGCTAACTATTTTAAATATATAGTAATGACGGTAACTGGCAGTGGGTCAGGAGATCGAGTTGGTAAACACTAGTTTAAGATACTTTCTGTCTTAAACTTAAGCTTCTTCATATTTTCCTCATACATTTTTGCTACTTTTGTGTATACTGCAACATGTACTATGCTTTAGTTCGTCTGCGGTTTTAATTCGGATTGGAATAAAAAGGGAACACAATGGATAGTTGGTTTCGCGCTTTACTTGGCGCTTCTCGTAGCCAAAAACGACTTCTCACGCTCGTATTAGATTCAGTTTTTATAGTCTCAGCCTTTTGGTTAGCGCTTATTGTTCGCCTCGATAGCTTTGCACCATTGGCTAATTTAAATAACTGGTTAATCCTCGCGTTATTACTTCCCATTAGCTTGGTGATATTTGTAAAACTTGGTTTGTATCGCGCTGTACTCCGTTACGTTGGGGCTAATGCAGTCGGTGCTGTTGTGCTTGGTACAGTTATTAGTACCGTGATTTTAGTGTTGTCTTCATTTTTTACGCAAACCGCCATTCCTCGTACTATGCCCTTTATTTATGCGTGGTTGATGATACTTTCTGTGGGTGGTTCGCGCATTTTAGTAAGAGCACTTATTTGGCGATTAACCTCATTTACTAAAACCCCAGTGGTTATTTATGGCGCTGGAGATGCAGGCCGGCAGTTAGCTACTGCGCTAGCAACAGGTCCTGACTATTATGTTACGGCGTATCTAGACGATGACGCTACCAAACATAATGCGATTATCCAGGGGATCCCCGTTGTCGCCTTTGACGAAATCTATAATTTGATAGATAAAAAGCGAGTAAATAAGGTTTTGCTTGCTTTACCAAGCGTATCGCGCTCTCGCCGTAAAGAAATACTCACTAAGTTAGAAAAACTACCGCTCGAGGTGATGACAGTGCCAGGTATGGCAGACGTTATTGACGGTAAAGCGCAGCTTAATGATATAAAAGAAGTCGAAATCGAAGACTTACTGGGCAGAGACCCTGTAGCGCCACAAACAGAGCTGATGGCTGCAAATATAAAAGATAAAGTCATTATGGTAACCGGTGCAGGCGGTTCTATAGGCTCTGAACTGTGTAGGCAAATCATATTAAATGGACCTAAAAAGTTGGTGCTTTTTGAGGTGTCCGAGTATGGTTTATATAGCATTGAAAAGGAGCTGAATCAGCTTGCATTAAATAAAGGTGTATCATTGGAAATAGTACCAGTGATGGGGTCGGTGCAACGTATCAACCGTATTGAAACTTGCATGAAAGCCTTCGGGGTGCAAACTGTCTATCATGCCGCAGCTTATAAGCATGTACCGCTTGTAGAGCAAAATGTTGTTGAGGGTGTTCGTAATAACGTATTTGGTACTTATTACACAGCTAAAGCCGCTATTAACGCGGGAGTAGAGACTTTTGTATTAATCTCTACAGATAAAGCGGTGCGCCCCACAAATGTAATGGGTGCAACCAAGCGTATGGCAGAGTTAGTGTTACAAGCCTTGGCTGAAAGTAAAGTAACGTCTAAAAATACCCGCTTTTGCATGGTACGTTTTGGTAATGTACTTGGCTCTAGCGGTTCAGTTGTGCCTCTATTCCGTAAGCAGATTAAAGAAGGTGGACCAATTACCTTAACGCATAAAGATATCACCCGGTTTTTTATGACCATACCAGAAGCTGCGCAGTTAGTTATTCAGGCGGGTGCCATGGGTAAGGGGGGGGACGTATTTGTGCTAGATATGGGAGAGTCTGTTAAGATCAAGGATTTAGCGACCAAAATGGTGCACCTTTCTGGCTTAGAGGTTAAATCAGAGTCCAACCCTCATGGTGATATTGAAATTGAATGTACAGGATTGCGACCAGGTGAAAAGTTATATGAAGAATTATTGATTGGTGACAATGTAGAAGAAACCTCTCATCCACGGATCATGACGGCCAACGAGGTAAAACTACCGATGGCAGAGCTAGAGTCTTTTATGAGTGCAATGGACACGGCTTGTCATAATTTTGATCATGAACTTATTCGTAAATTGTTGCTAGAAGCACCTACAGGTTTTAATCCTACAGATGGTATTTGTGATTTGGTGTGGAATGAAAAACGCCAAGTACTTGAAGTCGAGCGTGAGTCCGAGCTGAAAGTGGTTAACTTTAGAAACGTGTAACATGCTTATCGCGGGGTTATACATTCGTAGCGGCGACTCTATGTCGCGACGATCTTTCTCGGGCTAAACCCGCTGCTACGAAGTTGGGTTTTTCTATACTTCATTGTAGGATATCTACATAATACTTATAACGGTGGCTGAGTTTGTTAATTTGCTCTTTCACACTTAATTCAAGAATTGAAAATAAAAATCGGTCTGCGCACATGTCAAAAATAAATACGATTCTTGCAGGTAGCATTGCACTTGCAAGCATACCTGTTTTAGCTGATACCCAAATAAATAACTACACTGCATTTGCGGGGTACACTGGTATTTTTAATACCCCTACTGCTGAGGTACTTAAAAAGGGAAGTATAGATATTGGTTACAATAATAACCTAGATCTTCGTGGTGAGAGGTATGTTGATGGGCATAATTATATTTTTGCTGCTGGACTGTTTGATGGCTTAGAAGTAAGTGGGCAAATAGCTGCAAGTTCGATGCATGACAATCTATTTAACGCTGAGATAAAAGCCGAAAAGCAGACCCGTGACCTTTCTTTTAATCTTAAATACCAACTCCCTTTTGTGCCTAAAGAGTGGTTTAACTTAGCAATAGGGGGTAAAGACCTCGGCGGTGCGGCTAACAATTATGAAACCTATTATTTGGCAGGGTCTCGTGAATGGAACGACTTTAGATTCTCTGCAGGTTTTGCGGTAAGCGATCGCGCAACAGGGCAAATGGATGGTGCATTTGCGGGTATTGAGTGGCAGCCACTAGACTGGCTAGCTGTACAAGTGGAACATGATGCTGATGCAGTTAATGCCGGTTTGCGCTTAACAGTACCAAAAGCATGGATTTATGATGTAGGTACTTTAACGCTTACCAGTAAGTTTTACAGTAATACCGATCACGCTGAAAAAGACACTTTTTGGGGTGTAAACTTCTCTATGCCTTTGTTTGAGCAGGCAACATTAAATGACCCCTTAGAAGCAGCTCCAGCGCCAACGCTTGATGCAGACGCCGAGCGAGAAGCGGCATTTAAAGCTCATTATGAGGAGCAGCGCCGTCTCGCCCGTAAACCTCTTCCTGAAGCGAAAAAAGAAGTCACAGAGCGTGATGAATATAAAAAGTCTCTAACAATGCAAACGCGCGCTTTAAAAGCGGCACTCTTGGAAGATGGCTTTGAGTCGGTGAGTGTTGGCTTTAATCGAGACCCTCATGTTGTCGTGAGTTTTGAAAACTATGTTTTTAATCGCAACGACATAGATGCAATTGGCTTAGTATTAGGTCGTATTGCTGAACATGTGAACGAGCCGAACGCGCAGTTTACTGTTCAATTGCTAAACCGTGGTATTCCAATGTTGGCACTTAGAGGCCACATTAATAACTATAGAGAGTTTGTAAATACTGGCACTACACCTGATATGGATATTCGTCGAGGCGAAATGGACCCAATTGGTAGTGTGTCTTGGGTTGGTATGCCAAAGGCAAATAGCGCGTACTTTAAACCAAGGTTAACCGTTGGTCCTGCACTGGACTCAAGGTTGGCAACGGAGCTGGGAGTTTATGATTTCTCACTCGCTTTAAAAGCTGATGTTGATGTACCAATGTGGTATGGCGGTGGTATTAATTTAAGTGCCGAAACTGAAGTTGCCAATACGAGTGACTACGATGATGGTAAGGCATTTGGCCGTTTGGCTAAACAAAGTGGCTTAACACAAGCGACTATCTATCAAACATTTGCACTGCCTTATGGTATTTATAACCAAACACATATCGGCTTTTTTAAAGAGTTTAATGATTACACAGGTATTAAGAACGAAACAACCTGGTTGAGTGGCAATGGTCGTCATCAATTTTCAGCAGAGCTTGGATACTTTGAGTACGATGATTATGACTTAGATAAGGATTATCAAACCTTGTCTTATCGTTATAACTGGGTTGAGCAAGATGTCAGTTTTCACGCAACTGCAGGTCGATTCTTTTATGAGGATAGTGGTGTTAAATTAGAAACGCGCTTCTGGTTTGGTGATAGCTACGTGTCGATATTTGCGCAAGATACCGATGTGCAAATCGCAGGTATATCTTTTAGCATTCCACTTACACCTAGAAAAGACATGGCACCAACACGTTATGGTCAAATTAAAGGAAATGAGGCGTGGCGTCATGCTGCAAGTACGCGAATTGGTGAATCAACAAATGCCATTGCAATTGGTCGAGGTCATTTAGTTAACACGCCGGTTAATATTGATAAAACATTCTTAAACCAAGGGCGTTTATCGAGCAGCTATGTATATAGTAACTTGGCTCGACTAAGAGAAGTGTATTTGACCTATAAATAAGAGATGGTCACAGGTAAGTCTACAATAACTAGGAATTACCTATTCGTAGCGGTGACTTTGTGTCGCGGGGCGCTTATCGCGGGATAAACCCGCCGCTACGAGAGTGGTGTTTTGGTGTGTTTTTACGGAGTAAACCGTGGTTACGGGTCGCGATTCTCTTTTTAATTTTATCTCGTGACGATAGCTACACATTTACAATTTATGCCTCGTTAATAAATAACCATTATGTTGCGATTATTTACGATAAATTTCACTTCATTCATTGTGTATTTAGTGTACCAACGGTATCCTACTTTTAAACTAAATCAAGCGGTTGGATCTAACGCTTTACTGTGATAGATTAGCAGGGTCATCGTGGGCTGTTTATATCTTGGTCATAGAGTTGACTGCAAAGCTCACGTTGAATCGGGTCAGGGAATGACTTAGTCCCTGTCTACCATACAAATTTTTAATTTAAAGCTTCCGTTCCTAGCAATGGAGCTTTTTTGTGTGTTAACGCGCTAACGTGGCGTTGTTAATGAAAAAGAAAACAAGGACTAATCATGATTGCAAACAAAAAATCTCTTCTTGCGCTGTCAGTCGCTTCTGCGTTGACGCTTTCTGGCTGTTTCAGTGACGATGACAATAACGTAACTATCCCGCCACCAGAGCCTACAGATCCAGTAGTAGTAGCGCCAGAAGCACCTGATGCACTTTCTCTAGTTGTGAGTGGTAGCGTTGTTGATAAAGATAGCACTAACATTGTTCCAGCTAAAATCGCTTTCCTAGAAAACGGCGAAGCTTCTGAAAATATCGTAAATACCAAAGGCGAAGTAACGGCAACAGTTGAAACTGGTGCAGCAGGTAACTTTGTATTTACTGTTAAAGAAGGTGCAGAGCTTTCTCAAATTACAGCTGTTGTAACCGCTGATGGCTACTTCTCAAAGAGCTTTAATATTGATCTTACTACGGAAGAAGATGTTGCTGAAGTGGCGGTTCAATTAGCGCTTGTTTCTAAAAATACTGATTCAACAGTTGAAGAAGTTGTGGAAACTGAAGTTGAAGGCGGTGTTGTAGATGCTGCAATCACAGCAACTGCTGCAAAAGGTAAAGCTGGTGCTGACGTAGTAATTCCTGCAGGTGTTGTACTTCGTGACGCAAACGGTGAAGCTATCACTGGTACAAAAGTAACACTTAACGTTGGCTCTGCTGATCCTACATCTTCAGCTGCCGGTGCAGTGCTTCCTGAAGGACTGAATGCAGATAGCGCTGCGACGTTAGCAGCTCCAGTCGGTGTTGCTAACGTAACAATGACTGATGAGAATGGCGTTAAGATCAAAAAGTTCAGCAACCCAATCTCTATCTCAATCTCTATTCCAAAAGATACTGTACTAGCATCTGAAGGCCGCGCTGTTGAAACTGGCGATGTTTTAGGCCTTTCATCTCATAACGAAGATACAGGCGTTTGGACTAAAGAGACTAATAATGAAGTTACTGTTGGTGCTTTAAACGACGCTGGCACGGCTTACAAAGCTTCATTTATGACAGATCACCTTACATTCTTCACCGCAACTGATGAAGTTGCCGTATGTAACAATGATGTTTCTGTAAATATCACTGGTGACGTACCAGCAGGCGGCTTATTTGTTGACGTTCAGTCATCTGATATCAATGCAACTAAGTTTATCGCTTCAGGCGCAACGTCTAAAGTGATTTACACTGCAGAGAACGCGGGTAAAAACAATGTAAGCGCTGACGCTACTGCGCGTATTGTACTTCGTGACGCAGAAGGTACAGTGTGGTTTGATTCTGAAAATGAAGTAGCAGTATGTGGTGAAGCTGTTGCAGTAACGTTAGAAGCGCCAGCGGTTGAGTACACAACAGCATCTTTCGACTTGACGGGCGTTTGCTCTAATGACGAGTCGGTTTCTGTTCCAGTACAAAACTCAGTGGTTACTTACCGCCGTGCTGACAAGGCAACATACCTTGCTGCAAATGCTGAAGGTACATACTCATTAAATAACCTAGTTGTTGGTGAGACGTACACAGTGAGCATTGACGTATTGTCACTAGAAACTGCAGAAGATCAGGCGACATCATTCACTTTTGAAGCTGGTACTGAAGTTGCTAACCAAGAGCTAAAAATGGCTTGTGAAGAAGTTACAGGTTCTTAATAGCCTTAGCTTATAAGCTGACTACAAGTTAGATATAATAAGCCCTGCTTTGGTAAGCAGGGCTTATTTTTTTACAGTAGCTCTGCCACTGAGAATTATGCGGGTATTATTTACTCTATTGAAGTACCTCACAATCTACTCGAGCTGTTTAGTCACACTTAAACCCAATTTAATTTAGTGAATTACTGAACGTCTAAACGATCTTGCCACCCTCTATTTTAGTGTTGTTGAATCACAACCAAAGTCATTCATGCAAATACCAAAAAAGCACTAGCTTCAAATTCAACACACCGATATCGCTCTGCCTTATTTCGAGTTGGTAACACTTAAAAGCTTGTTGATGGGCTAGATTAGAAGCCGAATTTAGGCTGAGCTATAGTCATGAAAGCGCTGTGTTAAGGTCAGTCACTTGAGCGCGTATTTCGAATATCTAGAGTGTTATAAAGTCGTTCAAAATTTTAAGTCTTTAGTCAGTTAAAAAATTTTATTTCCAAACTGGACAATCCTTAAACCTTTTCTATATTTAAATTTCGATGTACTAAAACGCGCGTTAGCGCTGCTTGGCGCTTTCAAAAAAGGGAACAAGGACCAATCATGATTTCGAACAAAAAATCTTTACTCGCTTTATCTGTGGCTTCAGCTTTAGCTTTGTCAGGCTGTTTTAGCGATGACGATAATAATGTAGTAGTGACACCGCCCGACCCAACTGATCCGGTGATAGTGGCGCCAGAAACCCCTGCGGCCTTAGCATTTGCTGTAAGTGGCAATGTAGTTGACGTTGATACAGTTGATATAGTTGCACCAGCGACAATTGCCTTTTTTGAGGATGGAGAGCCAGCTTCGAGTTTGGTTAATGTCGACGGTGACGCAATAACTCAAATTACAACAGAAGACGGTAGCTACACATTTACCGTAAAAGAAGGAGCTGATGTCGGGGTTGTAACGGCTGTTGTAACTGCTGACGGTTACTTTTCAAAGAGCTTTGATATTGACTTAAGTAACGAAGACTCAGAGGCTACCCTTGAAGCTGAATTGGCGCTTGTGTCGAAAGGTGGTGATGAAGTTGTTGAAGTAAGTGTTTCTGAAAGTGTTACTAACGCAACAACAGCATCTCCTGTTACTGCTGTGGCTGCAAAAGGTAATGCAAGTTCTGATGTTTCTATTCCTGCGGGCGTGCAGCTAAGAGATGCAAATGGTAATGCTGTCACAGGTACTTCTGTATCATTAACGGTTGGCTCTGCGGATCCCACGTCTAGCAAGATTTCAGCTGTTTTACCAGCAGGCTTGAGTGCTGGTAGTACAACCAGCGTTAAAAAACCTGTTGGTGTAAGCAATGTTACTATGCAAGATAATAACGGAACTAAGATCAAGCAATTTAGTCAAGAGATCGACGTTTCTGTTTCACTTCCCGTCGCAACTTTAGCACCTTCTGGTGATAGAACAATTCAGACGGGAGATATGTTTGATGTCTCTTCAAATAATGAAGATACCGGAAAATGGCAATCAGAAACGAATAAAGCAACCGTTGGTGCGTTAAACGCTGAAGGTACGGCTTACAAAGCCTCTTTTAAAACCGACCACCTTACGTTTTTTACACTGTCTCGTTCAGTTCCAATCTGTACGCAAGGTATTACTGTTAATGTGACTGGCGATACTGTTCCGAGTTCAGGTCTATATGTGAGTATGACCTCTGCTGATGCGAGCGTATCAAGCTATTTACGCGGTGGTGCTACGTCAAAAACCGTTGTTTCAGCTAGTACTTCAGCGCGTTATGGTATTAGCTCAACCGCAACAGCACGTGTAGTTATCCGTGATGCTGCAGGTAACGTGTGGGGGAATGCGTCATCAACAAATGCTGAAGTTCAGGTATGTAATGGCCCAATTGCGATCACGCTAGCAAACCCAATTCAAACTACTGTGAACGAAAATGTAACTGTTAGAGCTGTTTGTTCTAACGATACAACGGTAACAGAAGTTATTCCAGGTGCGATTGTAAAATATAGATCAAGCACTACTAAGCCATTCCGCACAGCTGCGAATAACGGTGACGGTACATTTGCACTGTCAGCACTTAACGGTGATATCGCATCATACGCTGTCAGAGTAGATCCTCGAATTTCAGCACCATTTACAGCGTCTATCACACCCGATGGAACAGATGAAATCATCGATGTTTCAGTAGCTTGTGATACTGTAACAGGCAGCTAAGTAAAGTATGATTAGTCCAATCAGTTAAGCCGCGGAGACGCGGCTTTTTTCACGCTTAATAATTTACTTATCAAGTCATATTCCCAAAATTAACCATTTCTTTGATGGTAACGATTTTATGCTGTGTATCTTTTACTTGCTAAAGCTCACGGGGAAAAAGAGCAAGAGCTATCAAACTTCCGAAAAAGACTAAAAACCGTTAAACTTAAATCTGTTTTAAACTCAAGATATTGACCACTGTATGAAAACTCATTTAGGCAGACGAGCATTTTCCTCTATGGAACTTCATACCTTGTTCAATGGCTATATTTACTCTGATGAAAAGCTAAAGCGTGAACAGCCTAAGCATTGGCACTTTTGGTTGCCTTTGCTGAGTTATTACACCGGTGCGTATAGTGATGAAATTGGCTCACTTACACTTGATGATGTTTATTACGAAGGCCACGTTCATGTATTTCACTTTAACACCCACGGTAAAATTCAACCACGAGTGGTGCCCATTCATCCTGCACTATGGCAAGCTGGACTGGAACAATATCTAGCATTAGTAAAACAGCTAGGAGAGCGGCGTATTATGTTCGATTTACCTGCGAAAACTGGTCGTTATAGCGAGAAGGTCAGAATTTGGTTTTCTGGAGAAGGTGAAAGACAAGGATATCTACAAAAATGTGGTTTACCCAATGTTGATCAGCAAGGTATGAAAACTGCTATTAGTAGTATGAGGTTGAACTTTGAACAACAGATCCGCATCTCAGCTATTCAACTTGGTAGCAAAGCCAGTTTTCAGTATTTGCTTGGATTGAAAGAGGATGGTCATGAGGTTGAGCAGCCGCCTCTCACGATACTCAAACAAGTGATATCTCCCATACGCGTTATTAACCCAAATATAACGTGGCAACGATTTCTAGAGCGTCATTAATTGTAGTAATCAGTTACTACCACTTTGCAGATCGAGTGTATTACTATTTGCAAGGTAGGTTAAACATGTGACACGCAACATAGACGCCAAATTTTTGATCTCACCATGACGCTCAATTACTTCTTGATAAAGTGTCGAAATAAACTCGGAAAGTGTTAATTGTTCACTTTGCGCGATGGTTTCTAAAACTTGCCAAGTTTCATTTTCTAAGGCGAGGCTAGTCACTACACCTTGAATGCGAATTGAACGTTTGACCACCTTATAGCGGTGGGGGGCGGTTGATGCGTAGAGCTCACACATATTGATTCCAAAGGTAAAGTAATGGCAAAAATGATCCACACTATGGTCAGAGTAAAAGATGCAGAACAATCAGTTAAATTCTATCATGATGTATTTGCATTGGCAGTGAAGCGACGTATAGATTTCTCTAACTTTTCTCTTATCTACCTTGGTAATGATGAAACCTCGTTTGAATTGGAGCTCACTTGGAACCATGATGTCGCTGAAGAATATACGCTAGGTAATGGTTATGGGCACCTGGCGTTTGTTGTGGACGACTTAGCCGCGGTTTTTAATCAAGCCCAAGAGAAAGGTTACCAGCCAAAAGAAATAAAGGATTTTTATAATCAAAGTATATTAGTTGCTAGATTCTTTTTTATTAAAGATCCCGATGGTTATGATATTGAAGTTATCGAAAGAAGTGATGTGTATCGGTAGTAACGGATTTACTCCGCACCAAAGGTGGTCGATCTCGACATAAAATGGTTAAAGGAGTTGTGGCGTAAAGGCATGAAAACAATCGCAGTCCAAAGTTGCTGCTACGAATTTCCGTAAATTTGTAGCAGCGGGTTTAGCCCTCAGTAAATTAAGACGCGATACTTAATTGATTAGCGTGTTTAAAAATTGTGAAAACTCTTCACCTAATTGCTCATCGCGAATCGCATATTCAACAATGGCTTTAAGGTAACCAAGCTTATCGCCACAATCGTGCGAACGACCACTCATATGAAAAGCCTCAACGGTTTCCTGTTCCATCAGCATATCGATAGCATCGGTTAATTGGATCTCTCCACCAGCTCCAACTGGCGTTTTTCTTAGCAGTGGCCAAATGTTTTTAGAAAGCACATAGCGGCCAACAACTGCTAGGTTAGAAGGGGCTTCTTCTACAGTTGGCTTTTCTACCATATGCTTTATTGCACTACTTTCACCTGGGCGTAGCGACACGCCATTGATATCAGCGATACCGTACTTGCAAACATCCTGCTGTGGCACTGGCTCTAGCATGATTTGGCTGGCTTTAGTATGGTCAAAGCGAGATAACATTGCAGCTAAATTTTCTTTTTCTTGATCGGCAGTGTATTCATCTAAAATCACATCGGGCAGTACAACAACAAAATCATTATCCCCAACGATAGGTTGTGCACATAAAACAGCATGACCGAGACCTTTGGCTTCACCCTGACGGACGTGCATAATCGTAACATCTTCAGGACAAATCGAACGGACCTCGTCTAAAAGCTTACGTTTTACACGTTTTTCGAGTGTTGCCTCTAGCTCAAAGCTAGTATCAAAGTGGTTCTCAATCGCATTTTTTGACGAGTGAGTCACTAACACAATTTCTTTTATGCCCGCAGCAACACATTCTTTCACTATATATTGAATCAGTGGTTTATCTACCAAAGGTAACATTTCTTTAGGAATGGCTTTGGTCATAGGAAGCATCCTTGTTCCTAACCCAGCGACTGGGATCACTGCTTTCATATCATCTCCGGTTTAAATCTTGCTGCCTTTTTAATTTAGCCCGCAATTCTAACCAGAATAAGTAAAGTTGCAAACGAATTTCTGTTGCAATATGTACAGTTGCTTATGAAAACCTGACTTTTAGCAGTCAAGAATGTGGTGTTTGAGCTGGTTGTAGAGCTTACAAGCTTAAGTAAATCTTGTGCTTCAGGATTATATAGCTCGATATCTAAGTTTGCGCAAAAAAGCCCCTTTCGGGGCTTCAATTAACCTTTAGATATGGAATAATTAAAAGTTAACTGTGATTTCATTCGAGCAGATATCACCAGATTGGCACACTTTATAGGTGTAACTAGTCGCTTCTAAATTACGCGAGAAGTCTCTGAATTTACCCGAGTTTGTTACTGTATCAATAGCTTGCCCATCACGGTAAATTGTCACGGTATCAGCACTGCTACCTTGCCATGCTAGCTCTACACGGATAAATCCTAAACGAGATTTATTGACGCGAGCAACGGATAATTCAATCTCATCAGCGCTCACCACAACAGACTGTGTAGTTGTGTTGCTGTTGCCTTCACTGTCAGTTACTGTTAGTTCAACGCTGTACTCACCAGAGGCTGCAAATTCGTGAATTGGACTTGCGTCTGTGCTGATGCTGCCATCGCCAAAATCCCATACCCAGCTAACGATATCATCATTAGGATCACGGCTTTCATCCGTAAATGCTACCGAAAGACCAGATGCGACAAAACTAAAGCCCGCAACAGGAGGTTGAGGTGACGCTTCACCTAGGCCTGTTAGGTTTAGTGTCCAGCTGTTCAATGTACCTGTATCGATACCTGCATTATCTGAGACAGACAATGTCCAGTCACCTGTTGCAACTTCACCATTAAATGCCGCAGAGTTAAAGGTTTGGTTAATATTATCTGTACCACCACCTTGGCGATTATGCAGTGTTGCCACTGTACCCGCAGGAGAGGTAAGCGTAACAATTAAGTCGCCGATGTAGGTGTGTGTAATATCCACTAAGGTATTGCTATCAAATACAGTAACGGTGTCAGCCACAGTGATCACAGAAGTAATTCCTGAAGCATCGTTATCTGGAATGTCTACCGTGGTAGTATTTTCATAGCTGAAATCACTTAATCCTTGAGGTAATACATACAGTCCTACTTGCTCTTGATCCGCAAGCTCGCCAGATGTTGCGTTAAGTGTAAAGCTATACTCGCCCCACTGAGTTGAAGCCGTAGTAGGTACTGAAAGAGTTACTGTATCACCTGGCATTGCAGTAGTCGCAGACAGCGTTGCACCTGCAATTGGTGAAGTAACAGACAAGTCAATGGTGCCCTGCCAGTCAGCGACAGAAGCAAATGTAAATTCATATGTTGCTGTATCGCCAGCAGTGATTTCTTGATTTGCAGGGCGAGCTGATACTCTAAAGCCTGGCTCTGGATCTGCATCAATTACAGCTTGATTCACATTTAAGCGTTTACCAGCTACAGTCTTGTCGGTAAGATCAGCATTGGCATCCCCACTTTGCATTAGCAAGTTTTTAAGCTCAACTGCGGTAAGTGTTGGATTGATTGAAAGTACTAGAGCCGCAGCGCCTGCAACGTGAGGCGTCGCCATTGAGGTGCCTGAATAGCTTGAATAACCACCACCAGGAACGGTAGATAAAATAGCACTACCCGGTGCGCCCATATCTACAGACGTTAGACCCCATTGTGAAAATGAAGACATCGCGTCAGTGTGTGTTGTACTTGCGATAGAGAATACGCTGTCGTGCTCGTAGCTTGAAGGATAGTGAGGGTTTACATCGTTATCTACCGCGCTGTTACCTGCTGCGGCTACAAATAAAATGTCCGCATTTTCACTTGCAGTGATCGCATCAGAAAGTGCTTGGCTAAAGCCACCGCCGCCCCAACTGTTATTAGTAACGCGAACGTTATGACCTGCATTTTTAAGTGCAACCATATAGTCAATACATTCAATCGCATCAGAAGTTGAGCCTGAGCCTGATGCATCTAAGAATTTACACCCCACGATAGACACTTCATGGTTTACACCAGCAACGCCCGTCGCATCATTACCAGACGCACCAATAGTACCAGATACGTGCGTGCCGTGACCTTGGTCATCCATTGGGTCACCACTGCCTGTGATAGCATTAATACCGAAAACATCATCAACATAGCCATTACCATCGTTGTCGATGCCATCACCTGCGATTTCACCTGGATTGCGCCATGCATTTGCTGCAAGGTCTGGGTGTGTATAATCAACACCTGTGTCAATAACACCGACGATCACGTCACGTGAGCCGATAGTGATATCCCATGCTTCAGGCGCATCGATGTCAGCATCTGCTGTACCACCTGTTTGACCTGTGTTATGCATACCCCAAAGCTCATCAAAACGGCTATCATCCGGAATACCTAACGCTTTTACTTGATAATCAGGTTCAACATAAGCGATTGCTGGGTGTGCTGCTAACTTTTCGATAGCCTGCTTCGCTGTAATACCGTCTAATTTAAAGTTTGCTAAACGACCCTGTAAAACGTGACGGTATTTGTCATCTACACCGTCGGCGTTCAGATCAGATATTTTCGCTTTAACTAGATTTCTTGCATTGGCACGAAGTGCTGCAGAAGTATTCTCTTTAAACACAACTAGGATGCTGTCATCAGCAGTTGCTGTTGTAGTTTCAATTTGAACTGCTGCTTGAGCAGTAAAAGCAAGTGCAGGTAGCAAAGCCAAAGACAATGCAGAAAGTTTTGATCTCATTATTAATAACCTTTTAATTTCAAGCGTATAAACAATACGCAATTTTTGAGTTGGTAATTTTCTGGTAGTGGCTGTGGTCTTTTTGGCAACGCATTAAAACCTAGACCTAGATATAGACCTGTGCAATGTAAAAAAAGCGTTAATCTAAAAATTCAGGATTTTTTATTGGTTGGGTGTCTTTTTCTCAAGCTAATTAATTCTTTTTTGTGAGGGAGTGTGACGGGCAGAAGTTTGAAGTTTGATCATACTTTTTTGGTAGATTCATTTTTCTACCGTAATTTTATGTGATTTTTAACGCTTAGGGATATGAAAAATATAAGGTATTTTTTTCGTAAAATGTTCTTATTTATCTTCAGTTGTTCCCAACTTAGAGTTGAAGGTGAAAAGACGTAATAAAATATATCATTTCATCATTTTGTTATGATGGACTTGATATAGATTATGTTTTCTCACGAAATGTAACACTCTGGTAACTGGCACAGGTGGGAGCGGCTCAGATAAATGAGTCATAACAGGACGTTAGTTAAGTGGAAAGTTGCGGTTGGCTGAGTCCGGCAACAACTCAAGGCCTGCACGGAACACTTAATTGAAAAAATAATATAATAAATCTCTAAGGAGAACAGTGTGAAGTTTTCTAAATCTATCGTGAGTTGCGCTATCGCGCTTGCGTTAACCCATTCAATTACAGCACATGCTGAGGCAAAATCAGATAATAAAGCGCTTTCTACTTCTGCACTTTCACAAGTGGAGCGTGCAAGTGGAACAAGTAACGAACTCAAACTCTCACAAACTTCAGGTAGCCAAGGTGGTAACGAGTTAGCTTCGGTGCAGCTGGGTACTTCTAACCTGACAGATGTGACTACGATTGGCGACAATAATATTACTGAGGCCGATCAGAATGGTACTGGTAACGTCGCTATTGTGACGACCACTGGTAACAACAATAACCAAGTATATAGTCAAGATGGTGAAGCAAACGGCGCATTAACGGAAGTTACTGGCGACGACAATGCGATTGACGTTCAGCAGTCAGGTAGTGGAGTCCTTGGGATCAACAACGAAGCCATCAATGTTATTAATGGCGATCAAAATACCATTACGGTATCTCAAGGCTCTGGTGGTCAATGGTTTTACAACCTTGATATGCAGGGCAGCCAAAACGAGATATCAGCAACACAAGCTGGTATGTGGAACGAGGCCACTCTTGAGTCAGTACAAGGTGATATGAACCAAATTACCTTGGACCAAAATGGTCTATATAACCAATATAAAGTGGTTAGCCTACAAGGGAATGAAAACGAAATTGAGTCGAGTCAGAACGGCAACTTCAACGTTATTGCTGTAGAGACCGTGATTGGTGATGACAACCAGGTTGAGATTGAGCAATCGGAAGGTGATAGCAATACGGTTAACGTATTTGAAATTACTGGAAACAATAATGAGTTTAGTATCGATCAGGAAGGCTCAACTAACACCTTTGCATCAGATCTATTAGTTGGTAACGACAACGAAGTGACGACTGAGCAGCGTGGTGACGAGAATAAAGTTCAAGCTGATGTTGTTGGTAATGATAACGAATTTACCGCAATGCAAATCGGTAATGGCAACGAGATGTACCTTGGGGTTGCTGGTGAAAACAATGAGTTCTCAGCGACTCAAGTGGGTGACGCGAACATTGCACATGTTGCGAACTTCAACGGTAATGATAACGATATTGATGTTACTCAGACTGGGGCTGAGAACGAGGTGATTGTACAGTCTTCTTACCCAGACGTTAGCCTTGCAAGTAATGATAATACCGTTGATATTTCACAAAGTGGCACTGGTAATGGTGTGGCCCTTACCATGAGCAGTGTGGTTGATAGTAGTTCAAACCAAGTAGATATTGCGCAATCAGGCGAATTTAACGCGATCGATTTAATGCTTGAAGGCAGCCGCAATATGTTAGACATCACACAAAATGGTAGTAACAACTTTGTGATGGGGATGGGCTCAGAGGCATTTATTATTAACGGTGATGATAATGCATTTACAGTAAGCCAAATTGGTGACGGCAACTTAGTCCAAGGTGGAATTACAGGTAGTGGTCAAAACATTACCGTAACTCAAGTTGGTGACAACAACGTTGCTACAATTACTCAGCAGTGATTGAGTAATAAATGAGAGGCCCTGTGCCTCTCATTTTTCTCTACTTAATTCAGATAAATATTGAGTTTCCCTACCTCTCGAGTTGTGAGTAATCCACGATGATAAGAAAAATAATACTCTTGAGTGCTTTGCTTTGTTTGCCTGCTTCACTAAGTGCTCGAGAAGATGTAGAGATTGATGGTTTAGTCATAGATCAAAGTATAAGTCGATTTGGACACCAATTTTACTTTCAGTTTTCACAACTTTGGAGAGATGTTCCCAATACGTCCGGGATCAATATTACAGTGAAAGAAACGGTATTGCCTCGAGCTGGCACTCGACTTGAGGTATTAATGAATAATCGAGCAGTCTACGCGACAGCAATGGGAAGAAGAGGCGGCTCCGTTGATGAGCGAGTCGAAACTGCCATTTTCACCATTATGGATGCAATGGCAAGAGAGCAATATCAGCAAAGTGGTTCAGAAGATTTGGCAGCAAGTGGGTGGTAACATGACAATAATAAAAACAACAATCGTGTGTGCTGGGTTAATGTTAATTGGTGCAAATGTGACAGCGACGGAACTCGTTTATAAACCAATTAATCCAGCATTTGGGGGTAACCCGCTAAACGCCAATATGTTACTGAGTAAAGCGCAATCTCAAAATAAGCACAGAGCGCCAATCATAGAAAAAACCTATGATGAAAAGTTTCAAGAGTCGCTTGAGCGTACCTATCTCAACCGTTTGGTGAGAGAGATCACGGATGTAGCGTTTGGTGAAGATATTCAAGACAGTATCTTTAATCAAGATGCGACATTTATGAGTGGCGACTATCAAATCCAAGTGATCACCAGCACACCCGACACAATCACAGTGAGAATAACGAATACAGCATCGGGTGAGGAAACCATTCTGGAAGTACCTAGGTTTGCCTCATCGGCTGGTGGAGGATATTAAATGCTCCGCGTAATTTTATTGGTTTTTTTGTTCCTGCTTGGAGGTTGTTCCAGCATGTCGCGCGTGTTACCACCCTCGCAAAGCGTGGCAATTGAGTTGACCGACACCGAAACTTTTGCAGAATTGAAAAACTTACCCACTCCTAAAGGTAGAATTCCCGTTTCTGTTTATTCATTTCGTGACCAAACTGGGCAATATAAGCCTCAAGATAATGTAAGCTCATTTTCAACAGCGGTGACCCAAGGTGCTAATTCAATTTTAATGCAGGCACTACACGAAACTGATTGGTTTATTCCGGTAGAGCGTGAAGGACTGCAAAACCTGCTGACTGAGCGCAAGATCATCCGTGCGGCAAATGATGATAATGACACAAGCGCTTTACCACCATTAATGACTGCAAAGATCATTTTAGAAGGTGGGATCATCAGCTATGACTCTAATATCCGTACAGGTGGTTTGGGGATGGAGTATTTTGGTATAGGTGCATCTGAGCTTTATCGTGAGGATGTTATCTCCATTTATATGCGCGCAGTTGATGTTCGTACAGGACAAGTGTTGCTCTCCGTCGCCAGTAGCAAAAAAGTGCTATCTATGGAAGTTCGGGCTGGTTTTTTCCGCTATGTGAGTTACAAACGTTTAGCCGAAGCTGAAGCGGGGTTTAGCGATAATGAACCGATGCATATTTGTGTAACGCAAGCGATAGAAAAAGCGCTGACTTTGATGGTAAAACAGGGCATTGAAAAAGGCGTGTGGTCGGCCGCAACAGCATCGTAGGTCGCGCTTTAGCGCGACAAACCTTTGCCACAACGTTCCTTTTTGCATGGCACGCACCACCAACCGTAGGTCGCGCTTTAGCGCGACACATTTTTAAGCGCGACAAAACCTTGAACACGTCCTCACATCACCCATCTAAAAATAAAGAATAATACTGGTGCATGAGATTCAACAATAAAGTCAGCCACCAATAAGCTGAGTATGTTAATCTAAACGGCAATGAAATAATAAAGAACGCTAACATCATGCACGTACATATTTTAGGGATTTGCGGTACCTTTATGGGCGGGATCGCAGCCATCGCTCAATCATTGGGGCACAAAGTCACAGGTTCAGATCTCAATGTTTACCCCCCGATGAGTACCCAACTCGAATCACTCGGTATTGAATTAACCCAAGGGTACGACCCTCAACAACTCATTGATGTTGAGCCTGATGTGGTGATCATCGGCAATGCCATGAGTCGTGGTAATCCGTGCGTTGAATATGTTTTAGAAAAGGGTATGTGTTATACCTCGGGCCCTGAATGGTTAAAAGACCATGTATTACGCCAGTCATGGGTGTTGGCGGTTGCCGGTACGCATGGCAAAACAACCACAGCAAGTATGTTAGCGTGGTTACTCGAATACGCAGGATTACGCCCGGGCTTTTTGATTGGTGGCATAGTGCAAAACTTTGGTGTGTCGGCGCGCACCTCAGATACGCCATTCTTTGTTATCGAAGCCGACGAATACGATACGGCGTTTTTCGATAAACGCAGCAAGTTTGTCCATTATTTACCTCGCACGTTAATACTCAATAATCTCGAATATGATCACGCTGATATTTTTCCAGATTTAAATGCCATTCAAACCCAGTTTCATCATTTAATTCGCACGCTACCCAGTCAGGGTAAGGCCATATATCCAGCAGATGATGCTGCGTTACAAAACGTTATTGAACGCGGTTTTTGGAGCGAGCAGGAATCGCTTGGCAAAGAATGGTCGTATAACCTGCTCAAGGCTGACGGTTCTCGCTTTGTGGTGTTATTTGAAGGCGAAGAAAAAGGCGAAGTAAATTGGCAGGCGATTGGTGTGCATAATGTGAAGAACGCCATGATGGCGATTGCGGCAGCAAGACATGTGGGCATTCCAATTGAGGTGAGTATCGAAGCGCTAGGGCAATTTATTTCTCCTAAACGCCGTATGGAAGCCAAAGGGGAAGTTAATGGCGTTACTGTCTATGATGACTTCGCGCATCACCCTACAGCAATAGCAACGACCCTAGCAGGGCTTAGAGCTAAAGTTGGAGACGCACCTATCATTGCTATTTTAGAGCCGCGCTCAAATACGATGAAGCTTGGCATTCACCAAGAAACCTTATTGCAATCGCTTGATGCGGCAGATGAAGTGTATCTATTCGAACCAGAAGGCTTATCTTGGTCTCTTAAAGCACAAGCCGAAACTGCGGGTCGTCAGTGTTTTGCAAGCGTAGATGAGATTGTCGCACAGGTTGTGACAAATCAAGCACCAAACCAGCATGTGTTGATCATGAGTAATGGTGGTTTTGGTGGCATCCACGACAAACTTTTAACTGCATTGAAAAAGTAATCATTATGTCAGAACAAACATTTAATGGGCCAATTACGCTGGCCTTTAGCGGTGCGTCGGGCGCCCCTTACGGACTGAGATTACTCGAGGTATTGGTGTCGTTAAACTATCAAGTTTACGTGCTAATCTCGAGCGCAGCCAGAGTAGTGCTGGATACTGAGTCCAATCTAAAACTCTCTGGTAATGAACAAAAAGCAACGGAGCAACTACAGGCGCTTTTCTGTGCTAAAGATAAGCAAGTTCAGGTGTTTGGTAAAGATAACTGGTTTAGCCCTGTGGCATCCGGTTCGGCCGCTCCAAAGCAGATGGTGGTGTGCCCGTGTAGCGCAGGAAGCGTGTCAGCCATTGCGCTTGGGGCATCTGACAACTTGCTTGAGCGTGCAGCCGATGTGGTGCTCAAAGAACGTGGCCAATTAATATTAGTGCCGCGCGAGACGCCCTTTAGTCCAATTCATCTTGAAAACATGCTCAAGCTTAGCCGCTTGGGGGTGACTATCATGCCTGCAGCGCCTGGTTTTTATCATCAGCCACAAAGTATCGATGACTTGGTCGACTTTATGGTGGCCCGTATTTTAGATCATCTAAACATCGAGCATACCCTAGCTAAACGCTGGGGTTATGGAGAATAATAAAATATGACAATAGCACTAAACATCAAAGGGTTAAAAAAAGTTTATAGTAACGGCGTTGAAGCCGTTAAAGGCATTGATCTCGAAGTTCAAGAAGGGGATTTCTTTGCGTTGCTTGGTCCAAATGGAGCGGGTAAATCTACCACAATAGGCGTTATTGCCTCATTGGTGAATAAAACCCAAGGCAGTGTAGAGGTTTTTGGTCATAGTATTGATACTCACCTGGAAGACGCTAAGTCGAACTTAGGTTTAGTACCACAGGAGTTCAACTTTAGCCAGTTCGAGACGCTAAACCAAATTCTAGTGACTCAGGCGGGCTATTATGGTGTGCCAAGAGACGTTGCCCATCAGCGAGCCGAGAAGTATCTCAAGCAGCTAGGATTATTTGAGAAAAAAGACAAGCAAGCCCGCACGCTATCCGGCGGTATGAAGCGTCGCTTGATGATTGCAAGAGCATTGATGCATGAGCCAAAGCTCCTTATTTTGGATGAACCTACGGCTGGTGTGGACATTGAGCTACGCCGTTCAATGTGGGACTTTTTACGTGAAATTAATAAGCAAGGCGTAACGATTATACTCACAACGCATTACTTAGAAGAAGCTGAGCTGCTGTGCCGAAATATTGCGATTATTGATAAAGGCACGATTGTTGAGCATACGACCATCAAGGCATTACTTGCAAAGTTGGATAAAGAAACGTTTGTACTTGATCTTAAGTCGCCCATGCAGCCTGTGGCACTCGATGGTTACCAATTTACCACCGTTGATGACCATACTATTGAGGTAGAAGTAGCTAAGTCGCAAGGGCTCAATGGGGTGTTCACACAGCTTACAGAGCAAGGTAATCAAGTATTAAGTATGCGTAACAAAGCTAACCGTTTAGAAGAGTTGTTTGTTGGCTTACTGGAGCAGGGGAGAGGGGCATAATCGTGTTGAAATATGGCGTCGCGTTAAAAAGTATTTGGATAAAAGAGTGTATTCGGTTTTTACGTATTTGGGTGCAAACCTTGGTACCGCCAGCGATCACCATGACACTTTATTTTGTGATATTTGGCAGTTTAATCGGCTCGCGCATTGGTGAGATGGGGGGCTTTAGCTACATGGAGTTTATTGTACCTGGCTTAATCATGATGTCGGTGATCACCAACTCCTATTCTAATGTTGCCTCGAGTTTTTACTCCACCAAGTTTCAAAAGAGCATTGAAGAGCTGCTCGTGGCACCCGTGCCTAACTATATTATTGTGCTTGGCTATATGGGCGGTGGCATGGCGAGAGGAATGCTAGTCGGACTTATTGTTACTATCGTCAGTCTGTTTTTCGTGGATATTCAAATTCACAATCTTGCAGTTATCATCATTACGGTTATTTTAACGTCAGCCGTGTTTGCATTGGGCGGATTGATCAATGCGGTGTTTGCTAACAGTTTTGACGATATTAGTATTATTCCAACTTTTGTGCTGACACCTCTGACTTACCTTGGTGGCGTATTTTACTCAATCACATTGCTGCCGGAGTTTTGGCAAGGTGTGTCACAGGTAAATCCAATCATTTATATGGTAAATGCCTTCCGTTTTGGCTTTTTAGGTGTTTCGGACGTTGATATTGGCGTCGCCTTTACGGTATTAGGTGTATTTATATGTGGTCTATTTTGGTTGTCACTGCACTTGATTAAACGCGGTGTTGGGTTAAGACACTAACGTAAATAGCATTAATTTGGAAAAATGAGCGCTGCCATCAATTGCAGCGCTCTTGTGTTATTTCAGGTAAAATCCTTACTAATCCCCCTTAATAATGACTGGTTATGACAGAAGCAAACTCTCGTAGTATCACCACTAATCAACAGGGCCTACACGATAAGCTCGATGAAATCGTTACTAAGCATCTAACCGCTGAGTTTAAAAAGCCCATTGCGGCACATACACAAAGTGCTTTCGATGAGGTTAATGCGCGAGTACAGGCCTTTAATGGACCGATTATTTTGGACTCATGTTGTGGTGTTGGTGAAAGTACAGCAAATTTGGCGAAGCGACACCCTGATGCATTGGTAATTGGCATAGACAAGTCTGCGCATCGACTAGATAAACACGACGTTGAATATAAACAAACGGAGCAAGGCCAATATATTTTGGTGCAAGCCGATCTCAATGACTTTTGGCGATTAGCGCTGGAAGCAGATTGGCAGCCAACTCACCATTATTTGCTGTATCCCAATCCGTGGCCGAAAGCTAAACATATTCAAAGACGTTGGCATGGTAGCGCGGTGTTTCCTTTTATCGTCAAGTTAGGTGGTAAGTTGGAGTTGCGCAGTAATTGGGAGATTTATGTCAAAGAGTTTGCCAGAGCTTTGGCGCTTAGCGGCGTTGATGTTGAAGTGGAAGCCTATGAAAGTGATGAGGCCATTACGCCCTTTGAACGTAAGTATTGGGCAAGTGGTCAATCAAGTACCCGCCTAGTCGTAACACTTTAATTTAATCCGGCACTTCAGGTTGATAAAGCGGCTTAAAGGTGGCCGCTTGCTTTGCCTATCCAGCTCCCTTCCAATCTAGCAACGCCTGCAGCTTCCAATTGTTTTGCCTGTTTGCTGGTGGCAACACAGGGTACAATCAAGTCTATCCGCTTGGCATTGCAATGACTTGCTAGATATTCAATGGAGCTCAGCAGCATCTCATCTTCATCTAAGTTTTCACAAATACTAGCTTCTAAACAAATGGCATCCAGTGGGAGTTTTAAGATCCGGTTGATAGTAAGGAAACCGCAATTCACACCCGTTACCGCAACATTTGCACCTTTTGCTTTTAACGACTGCATCATTAAGCTCATATCGCTAAAGTTTTTGAGTACATCCGTTTCATTAAACTCAAATGTGATGAGCTGTGGTTGTGGGTAACGGCGTAGGATCTGGCTGATATATTCAAAGTATTCCGCATCCGCGATTTCACTGTGACTTAATTGCATGCTCCAAGCATGGTTTGATTTACGAAAACGGGTGACGCATAACTCAAGTAGTTTCATGCTAATTTGTGCGCGAAGTTTAGGCTGCTTCATTACCGGATAAAAATGTTCGGCGTCGATGATAGCGCCGCGCTCGTTAAGGACCCGTGCCGTGCAGTGGTACTGAATGTCAGCATGGTCGTGACAAGCTTTACGCGGCGTAAAAAAGGGAATGATGCGGTCTGATTCACACGCGCTTTGCAGTAAACGAGTGAGATGGAGGTTTTTTGATTGTTGCTGGGGGTTTATTTGCAGCTGAGAATCAAAATAACAGACTTGGGTATTTTGCTGTTGAGCCTGACGCAGCGCGAGAAAGGCATTCTCAAGCAACAGCGCGCAATTGCCTTTAGCAACACCCGCACACAAATTAACGTATAAGTGCGGCGCATCGTATATGGGTTTTGCACAAGGAAATGTCTCCGTTAAGTTCGCCAAATAATGCTCACCATTTTCGATACTGGTCACTAGCGCAATTTTAGAGGTGGTTAGGCGGTAAACCTCAAACGGATGAGTAAACTCGATAAAGTAGCTCATGACTTTTGCCATAACGTTATCGCCGACTTCTGTACCATAGAAGCTAATGATATCTTCAAGCTCTTTTACCCACACTACGCTCAAGCAAAGGTGTTGCGACTTAGAATACTTAAGTGCCTGCTCAAGGGCAATTCGGTTGCCAAACCCGGTGCGGCTATCCGTTGTTAAGGTTTTCTTGTAATACATAAAGTACAGGCTTACGACAATCAAAAACATCACAAAAAAGAAGCTAGCGTCAATCGCGGCATCCATCACACTTTCTTGTAACCGACTTTCTAAATCGTGTATTGTCAAGTCAGCGCCTGCTATATAAGTAGTGCCATCGGGCAGCACGAAGGGAATAAACACACTTTTAAAGTGACCCCATTTGTCCTTATCGATTTCAAATACTGGTTCGGTGGAATGAAAGGCGCTTTTTAGAGTAATGGATGCCTCAGTATAAACGTCTTGATAGCGTGTTAGTCGGTTGAGTTTGAGATCTTCTCGAGTGTAACTGGATGCAGTAAAATGCACATAAGGTGGCTTTAGCACCATGGTATAGACGTATTCAACGTTTAGAGCACGGGCAAGCTCGGTGAGTGCGTGGCTTTTTTGCTTAAACTCAGTTGCAGTTATCTGATTAGGCGATTGGTGATACTTTTTGCCAACAATGACGTTTGCGCTGGTGGCGGCATTGACAAGCTGTGCGTCAATTCTGGCCATGATATCGCGGCGTGTATCGTAATAGTTGGCGATTACATAAATCGATAAAGCAGCTAAAAAGATAAATGAGGCTAATAGAAGCCATGCAACAGGGAGTCGGGAAGTATAACCTGTAAACCCTAAAAGCGGAGTCGCTTTTGCTAAATGGTGTTTAGACTTGGCTTTGAGTGGTTGAGCTATGCTCCGCGTATTCATGATAATCCTTTATCCACAATATCGTTATTTCGCAACGATAAAATGCCTAACTGGCGCTGCTTTGTTACATAATATAAACAATACAACATAAATTGATATCTTGAGAAGAAATAAAGCAAAAAACTTCCTCAGCAATGATCAATAAAATGCATTGTTGCAGGCAAGTCGGTAATGTGCCGTTTTGCTGGGCTATGTTCCTATTTTATACCTCACTTTTGACGAGAATGTAAAATAGAAACGCTAGAACACCTGGGGATTTTTCACTGAACTTTCGTTGGGTTTTAATAAAATTGTCAATGTTTCATGAATTTTAACTAGACAATAGAAGACAATTCCCTTTCTTTACAGTAAAGTTAGCCATTTCATGTATCACAATCTCTTGTGCAATTTGTATCTACTCAATCTCTTGAATGGGTAGGTAAGCTACTGCACCGTTTGATGTTTAGGTAGTATTGATGGGTCCAAAGCGTTGCGCCGTTGCGTCTGAAGAAAGCTTAATGCGTATATTTACTGTGCCTGAGGCGCCTGATTCAACTTTAAGCAGAATCGAGCAAGAAATCTCGAGCAATTTGGCTGGCTTTTTAAATGAGAATATTGCGGCAATTGAAAAGCCTCTGCACGAAGTTGAAAAAGATTTTCAGTCGGCGGTGATCCCCGAAGTGCCGATGTTTGTCTCTGACTATGCGCAAGATATCATGGAGCAATTAGTTGCCCATTCAGTGCATACCGCAGCCCCAAGTTTTATTGGGCATATGACCTCAGCTTTACCGCATTTCGTGTTGCCTCTGTCGAAGTTGATGGTGGGACTCAATCAGAACCTAGTCAAAATCGAAACGTCAAAAGCTTTTACTCCGCTCGAGCGTCAAGTATTGGGAATGATGCATCACTTGGTTTATAGCAGTGATGATGCTTTCTACGATAAATGGATGCACAGCGCGAAAACGTCACTCGGTGCTTTTTGTTCGGGTGGTACCATCGCCAATATAACTGCGCTTTGGATAGCACGAAACCGTTTATTAAAAGCGGATGGTGAATTTAAAGGTATTGGCGCATCGGGTATTGTGGCCGCAATGCTACATTATGGCTATCGAGGCTTAGCGGTATTGGTTTCTGAAAGAGGACATTATTCGTTAGGCAAGGCCGCAGATGTTTTAGGTATTGGTCGAGATAACTTCATTTCAATCAAAACGGCTTGCAACAATAAGGTCGATGTTAATGCCATGCGAGCCAAAGCTCATGAACTTGAAGCACAAGGGATAAAAGTATTGGCCTTAGTTGGTGTCGCTGGGACGACCGAAACGGGCAATATTGATCCACTTGAAGAGATGGCCGATTTAGCCGAAGAACTCAATTGCCACTTTCATGTTGACGCAGCTTGGGGTGGGGCAACACTTTTATCAAATAACAATCGCCACCTTCTTAAAGGGGTGGAGCGAGCAGATTCAATTACCATAGATGCACATAAACAAATGTATGTGCCTATGGGAGCGGGTATGGTGTTGTTTAAAGACCCAGCGGCATCTGATGCAATCGAGCACCACGCTGAATACATCTTACGTAAAGGCTCTAAAGATCTGGGAAGTCATACATTAGAGGGGAGTCGCCCGGGTATGGCGATGTTAGTGCATGCATGTTTGCGTGTTATTGGCCGGCAAGGCTATGAGATGCTTATTGATAAAGGGATTGAAAAGGCGCGGTATTTTGCCGAACTAATTAAACAAA
This sequence comes from Pseudoalteromonas sp. A757, assembly GCF_004103285.1. Classification (NCBI taxonomy): domain Bacteria; kingdom Pseudomonadati; phylum Pseudomonadota; class Gammaproteobacteria; order Alteromonadales; family Pseudoalteromonadaceae; genus Pseudoalteromonas; species Pseudoalteromonas sp. A757. The sequence goes on along the minus strand of NZ_QNQN01000074.1, from coordinate 401,484 downwards.
CCCCCGATTTTGAGCTGATCTCTGAACCTGAGCTATGTTTGCTGACTTACCGCTATGTGCCTGAGCAAATAAAAGCGGTAATCGCACAGGCGGGTGAACAGGAAAAAATCGATATTTATGCCGCACTTAACCGTTTTACTGCGAGCATGCAAAAGCGTCAGCGTGAAGCAGGCCGCTCTTTTGTTTCTCGAACACGATTAACACCAGAGCAATATGATCGCCAACCAACGGTCGTATTTCGTGTAGTCTTGGCTAACCCTCTGACATCAGAGTCTTTGCTTAAGGAAATCATGGATGAGCAACGACAATTGGCAATGTCAGATCCGGTATTTAAAAAATACCTCGCAAAATATATTAAATAATCAACGAATAAAGTGGCCTCGTGCCACTCTATTAATCTCACCTTTACTACCTTTTAGTATTGCCCTATTTACGGTTTGCTCTACTTATATTCTTATTTATAACATAATCGTGTGAAAATATTCCTAAACATAGGTTAATTCTAGTATTTAAGACTATGCTTAAAAATTATGGCGCGTTATGCTAGTGGAAAAGAATAAAATCTTCGTATTATGTTGAAGAACTTTAGCAATGTTACGCAAAGGCTTAGAAGGCTCAGCTCGCAAGAACTTGATGTATCGGGAACATTTCAAAGCTTCCTGATTGATTTACTTGATGAAGGTAAGCTTACCTTAGACGTCACTCGAGTTTCTGTCTGGTTATTTGATGATCTCGACAAACCTTCTGAGCTTATCAATGTTGCAAACACGGATTGGCAGGGTGATGAATTACCTATGCAACTACCGGCCTTAAAGTATGAGAACTTTCCAGCTTATTTTTCTGCAATTAACAGCGGACAATCAATAAATGCGAACGACGCGGCTGCGGATCCTAGAACATCTGAATTTCAAGAGTGTTATTTAACGCCAAATCACATAGTAACCATGTTAGATACTGTGATCTTTAAAAATGGTATTCCACACGGGGTGGTGTGTTGTGAAGGAAATAATGGTGTACGCACATGGCACAAAGATGAAATTGCTTTTGCGGAGATGATAGCAGATTGCTGCAGTCGCCGATTATTGGTTAAAGAGCTATGGCAGCTACAGCAGCAACTCACAGATATGGCATTTAAAGATCCGCTCACTGGATTAAGTAATCGGCGCTTTTTAATGGATAATGCAAAACGTGAGATTAGTCGTCATGCACGCTTTGATCATCCATTTAGTATGATGATGCTAGACATAGATCAGTTTAAAAATATCAACGATAACCACGGCCATGAAACCGGTGATTTAGTGCTTAAAAGCTTTGCCGAAATCTGTGTGAATACCCTAAGGCTAGAAGATTGCATGTGTCGTTTAGGCGGCGAAGAATTTATCGTGCTGTTACCTAACACACCAGTAAACTCTGCAATGGTGATTGCCGAGCGCTTGCGACGGGAAATTGAGCTCGCGGTTATTTCCACACCGTCTGGGGAGATAGCCATTACATCAAGTTTTGGAGTTGCTGAAGTCAATACCAACTTACCGTTTGGTCATTCGTTAAAAGCAGTAGACCATGCGGTGTATCAAGCCAAAGCCTCAGGCCGTAACTGCGTGATACTTGCGCAGTAGCTGTGGTTTTAAATATGCCAGCAACAATTACGGCTAGGTTGCTATTTTGAATTCAGTTGAAGCGCCCGGCCCTTACGCGTTTTACTCGAAGATTTATCCAATGTCTCAAGCAGTGAGCATACAACCACTGCTTGATGCCAGTTAGATTTTTGTGTTGCTGATAAAGCGTATCTGGATTTGTAAAAACCCCTAAATCGCTTGTGATACTTTGCTTTTGAATATATGCACCATTTAACGAAAAGCGATTATTGGGTTGCTGTAAACAGAGAGTGGAAATACCAAATCCAGTAAAGTTTTTTGCCATTGAAAACCGTTGCTGAACCTGTTTAAGGTAGCCGTCATCTATTATGTAACCTTCAAGCTCTACCCAGCGCTCCTCTAGATAAACCTCAACCCAACTATGGATAATACTTTTTGGGGCAAACCATGTCAGTTGGGTAGGAATTAACCCTTGCTTTAGATCGTTTGCTATCTCAAATCCATGAACTCGTGTTGGAATATCACAAGCCCTTAGTAGTGCAACCAATAATGTTCCTTTGGTATTACATTGTCCATAGCCTTGCTTAAGCACTTGGCTTGCAGTTAGTGTATCTGTCTCACTATAACCAAATTCAATGTCGTCTTTGACAAAGTTATAGATTTGCTCCGTTGCCGTGATCGCATTAAGTTGCCGCCAATTTTTTGCTTCTATTAAACTTTGGATCTCTGAATGTTGATAATCAACTAAGGGGGTAGTTACTAAAAATTGCTTCATGGTTATGCTCCTATTTTGGTAGCAGTGTGATACAACTTAGGCAACTAAGCTTGAATAAACTGGCTAAATTCATAGTTAGTTAATGGGTGTACAATTAGATTTTTTTATTTTGTATTTAGGGAAGGATCCTATGAGAAAAACAACAAAGATTGTTGATAAGGAATGTACTGAAAAAGCACGGAAGCAGCGACCAGATGACTGCGATGATATATATTACGGTTATGAAGGGTTGCTTGCATGAAATGGAAAGTCTTATTTTATTTCTTACTACTGACGTTTATTGCCTCAATCTATGATGCATTTACGCTGCCGGATCATTTAGCAATAGAATCAAGCATGTTTACTGGGATTGTGTTATTGGTCGCAGATCTCTTAAATGTATTTGGTGCCTTTTGCGTCGCTTATGGTAAGCGTCCTATCACGGATGTGTGGTTTTGGAGCGTGTCCTTAGCACTATTTGTTGCTGCTAATGTTTACATTCAGCTTCAGGCATTTATTCAGTTTCGTATTGGCTATACGGTCGATGAGATGATTGTTCATTCGATTATTTTTCTTGTCGTATTAACCATATCGTCGCTGCCTATGGTCAAGTTGATTGGTGAAGCTTATAAACAAGGTAATAAACCGAAGGCTTAGTTTATAGTGCTTTGTGTTTTTAATGCCTCAGTCGGTGTGATGCCAAACTGCCGTTTAAATGTACGGCTCAAATGAGCGCTATCTGCAAACCCCGCGAGCATGGCAGCTTGTGTAAGGTTGTTGCCTTGCTGTATGGCAACAACTGAGCAGATCAGCCTGCGCCACAGCACATAAGGTCGCCACGCTATCCCCACTTGCTCGGTAAAAAGGTGTAAAAAGCGACTTGGTGAGAGATAAAGTGACTCGGCAATCGTATTGGCGCTAAAGTGATTGGGTTTAAGGCAAGTTTGTGCGTTAAAGCATGCATCTAATTGCGTCAATACACTGCCAATTCGTGGATCTAGAGCCGTCGTCGGGAGCTCGGTAAGCCCTACTGTGCGTATTAACTCGGCAAGCTTGGCATTGCTCTTTGGTGCAGTACTTATCTTGATTGCTGCACAGCCGTTGCTCTGGAGTTGCTTACCATACAAGCTTTTTGGTTCGACTAATATTACCCATCCTGAGGTCATTTTTAAGCTATGCTCTACGCCGCCTGCAATTACGCTTGGGCCAAATAGCGTCTTGTCACCGACTTGTGCGATACAGTCGCTCAAGGGCAGGTTGATTTGAATAAGGTGATGTGAATGGCACGCGGCATTCAAGTCTTTGACAAAAGAAGCGAATATACCCGGAGTGAGGTGCAGCATAAAAAACAGCCGAGGCGTTCACCTCGGCGGACAGTATTAACCAGCAAATGCGTCTTGCAATGGTGGTACAACTTGCTTTTTACGGCTCAGTACACCGTCTAACCATACTTTGCTTGCTTCAGGCTCAACGTCGTATGCTTTTGCGATGATCGTTTCATCATCAGAAGCGATCAGCATTTGTGAGCCTTCTTTCATGATATCAGTAAGTAGCAGCATCACACTGTGGCGATTACCTTCTTCTTTTAATTTCGCGATATCGGCATGTAGCTCATCTTTGATCTTATCAAATACAGCAAGATCAACTACTTCAAGCTGGCCAATACCAACAAGGTTACCATTCATGTTAAAGTCTTTGAAATCACGCATGACCAAGTCACGAATTGGTGTGCCTTCAACTGCTGACTTCACTTTGAACATTTCCATGCCAAGCTCTTTTGCATCATCAACACCCGCGATTTTTGCAAGTGCTTCAACACATTTAATATCCGCAGTAGTACAAGTTGGTGATTTGAAGATGACTGTGTCGCTTAGGATTGCACACATCATGATCCCAGCAATATTTGCTGGGATTTCTACATCGTAGAAGTCGTACATCATTTTAATAATCGTGTTACTACAGCCAACAGGGCGGATCCAACACTCAAGTGGTGTTGAAGTCGTAAGGTCGCCTAGTTTGTGGTGATCAACTACGCCAACCACAGTTGCTTTATCGATGTCGTCTGGTGCTTGTGTTTTTTCAGTGTGATCAACGATATACACATCTTCACCAGCATAGCTCATCTTAAGCTCTGGTGCTTCAAAACCAAAGCGGTCAAGAATAAACTGAGTCTCTGGTGAGACTTCACCCAAGCGCGTAGGGATCGCTTCTTCACCAATTTGGTTTTTTAGATAAGCAAGTGCGATTGCACCGCAAATTGAATCTGAATCAGGGATCTTATGACCCACTACATACATTGCCATTGACGGAACTCCTTAAAATTTTGCCCACATTCTAGCAAAATAACTTGCCATTTAAATAGTGTAAATGCGCAATTTGGCGTAGATAGGGTGCGGTAATGACAGATTGTTAAATTAGGCGGAATCGCCTCGGCGAGCAAGGGCTAATTGAGCATGTATAAATGCAAATTAGTATTATACACTAACCGTTCAAACGCTTAGGAGATGGGTATGATTCAAATGAGCCGTAAGGCGTGGAATAACGTGGTGATCTTTTCCATGTTACTGATGATCTTTTTTCTCAACGGACTCCACTATAAATTGAATCCCAGCGACGACAAAGCAAAGATACAAGCTGTGCTACCAGAACAAAGTTTTGTCCTAACCGTGGCATTTCCTGGCTATAAAATTGAACGTATTGGTACAAGCTGGCGTATAGAGCTACCGCAAGGCTCAAACCAGACCTTTAGTGAAGATACCCTAGGTGCGCTTGTCGCCAAATGGCAGAGTTTACAGCTATTGGTTGTTGAGGCGCCAAAGCAGTTGGAGCCCGCGCTCAGCGCTGCGCAGTTTTGGCTGGCAACTCAAGAGCTTCCGCTCAGCTATCAACTGTATCCAAGCGATAATGGCTTTGTATTATTTGATAAACAACAACAGCGTTGGTTTGAACTCGATACTGAGCAAGCCAAAGCATTATTTTTACCGATAGAATTGTAATACCACACAGTAATAGAGTGAATTATGCCTGAGTTACCAGAAGTCGAAGTGAGCCGTTTAGGCATTCAACCGTATTTAGAGCAACATATTATTCAATGCGTAAAAGTACACAATGGTAAGTTGAGGTGGCCTGTACCAGAGGAAGTGCAATTGCTTGAGGGTGAGAAGGTGCTTGCGGTTAAGCGTCGGGCAAAATATTTGCTTATAGAATCCAAGCATGGCACTGCGATTTTGCATTTGGGGATGTCAGGGAGCTTACGTGTTGTTGATGGCTCGGAGCCACTAAAAAAACATGATCATGTGGAGATCATTCTGGCCTCAGGTAAGTCGCTCAGATTGAACGACCCGCGTCGCTTTGGAGCCTTTTTATGGCAAGGTGTGGGTGAAGATCATAGCGTTTTTGAAAAGCTGGGTCCTGAGCCGTTGACTGAGCTTTTTACTGCAGAATATTTATTTGAAAAAAGCAGAGGCAAAAAGCAGCCGATTAAACAATTTGTTATGGATAATCATGTGGTGGTTGGTGTGGGTAATATTTATGCCAATGAATCTTTGTTTAAAGCAGGAATCCATCCCAAAAAAGAAGCAGGTAAAATTTCACTTAAACGCTACCAAGTACTGACACCGATCATCAAGGAAACCTTAAGTGCAGCTATCAAGCAAGGGGGAACTACGCTTAAAGACTTTGCCCAAAGTGATGGCAAACCGGGTTATTTTGCCCAAGAGCTGCTGGTGTATGGTCGAAAAGGTGCGCCTTGCGTGAGCTGCGAAACACCATTAAAAGAGATACGTCTAGGACAGCGCAGCACAGTGTATTGCTCTAAATGTCAGCGCTAAGGCAAAGTGCTGGCTAGGAGCCGGCGGTTTTAAAGTCTATCTTAACTTGGTTTTCTTGTAGCGTTGCTGAGCACGGGGGATAACTGCGAGTTGTTTTATGCACCCGGTCAAAGATGTGGATTTCAACCCCTGAATGAAGCGCTTTATTTGCCGCAAGCTTAGTGTTGTCGAGTAAATCGTGTAAGTCGTGATCAAGTTGGCTGAGCTTTTGCTCAAGGTGCTCGGCTTGCTGGCAGTAGTGCATTTGTGTTGCGCCAATTTTAGTTTTGAGTTGCTGCTTTTTAGCAGCATCTTTTACTAACTCCGCTTTTTCAATCGCTTGCTGTAATTGGTCTAAAGAATCATTGGTAGCGGCGACTTCTTTGAACAGGGTGTCGGTTTCTTGGGTGATTTTAAGACCTTTGCGTGCCAGATAAATCATCATTTTAGCGCCAGACTCACTGCCAATTTCACCTGCAACTACCATTTGCGCATCAATGATTGAGCCCCCTATCAACTTGCCACTCGGTTGTTCGCCTGTACCAACTTGTATCAGCTTTTGCGCTTTAATATCGCAGTGGTTACTTTGCTTGTTGATAATAATGTTATCGCCTTCAAGGTAAGTATATTGGCCGTGGGCAATCTCAACATTGCCTTTGGCGATAAGTTTGCAGGTTAAGCCTTGTTCATTATTTTGATGGTCAACGTGGCCGATAACACCACCTCGTACTTCAATATTGCCGCCAGCAACTAACTCTCCGGACTCCACTGTGCCGAGCACTGTGATATCGCCTTGGGCGGTTACGCGCATACCTGGTTCAATATTATGGGTGACTACTACACTACCATTAAAGTCGACGTGACCACTTTTTACTGTGACGTCGGCAATGGTAAATACGTCATCAACGCGCATACCGTTGGTGATATCAGAGGGGCAACCTGCGATAGTAGCAATGAGCTCTAGTGGATTACTAGGGTTGATCTCAGTACCTTCACCCGCTACAAGCTGGAACGAATCGCCGGGTTTTGCTTCAATGCTCTCACCGGTTACAGTAAAGCCTTCTTTACCAGGCGTTGCGGGCTTTTGAGTCACCAGTAAATCACCGGGCGAAACGCTTGCAAGCTTGCCAAAGTCACGCATATCAACGGTGCCATCTTCACGCATTCTAGGCTGCTTAAGTCGTTCTTTTAGCGTTTGTATATGTGGCAGTAATTTGGCTGACTGGCCGTCTTGCGGTGGTCTACCTTGGGCGATTAACCCAGATGCTTCTTCACCAGGTGGAATTTCAAATTGTTTACGTAGGATATTTTCAAGGTAGGCTTGCTTATAGCCACGGCTTACGCCTGCTTTAACTATGATCTTTTTCGCTTCTTCTAATGATATTGCTTTACCACCACGAGCAGTTTTAAGCTGCCCAAAGGCCTGCATTTTATCGTCGCTTAAGGTAACTTCAAATTTTGCATCATGCTGTTTAGCAACCACAATTTGACTTTCAGGAAAGTCGCTTTGGAAAAAGGCCTTAATCGAGTCGTGATCGATTTCGCAATCAGCAAATTGCGACTTTTCAAGGGCTTCGATCACAAACGCAGCACTTGGCGGTGAAGCTGACTTCACATCCATTAAGATATTGCCATTGTGCGCAAGCTTGAACACGATAACTGCCTCGTCGAATTTTTATCCTATAGTTTCAGCTTGCTAAAGAAACATCAATTGGTCAAGTGCTTAGGCCAATTTTCTTACGTTAATATGGGCTAAGTTAAAAATCAGAAATAAAACGTGATTTTCTAATACTTCCAGGTGAATAAAAATCAGTAAGCTTAAAAATGTGTGGACTTGTCATGCGCTTCTTGCAGCAGGATTTTAATCGCTTCAGGAACAACCTTTTTCTGTGTTGAAATGGCATAAAAATACTCATAAATATTAGGCAGTTCCTGATACTGCTGTAGTACCCCTTGGGCTATTTCGTCTTTTACTACTACGGCAGGTAAAACGGCCACCGCGCCACTGTCTCGTGCCAGTAGTCGCATCATCGCCATATCGTCGACCTCTGCCAAAATGTTGGGAAAGTACTGATGCTGAGCGCATAGTGCATTAAATGCGGTGCGTAAATCTGAATTGGCGGGTGGCAAGATCCAGCGTGTTTTTTCAAAACCTTGTGGAAACTGTGTGCTGGGTTTAAGTGCAGGTGGGCCAACAATCGCAAGCGGTTGCTTTGCAACTAGTTGACACTGCCAGTAGGGGTCTGAAGTATCTAGGTTAATCGTTCTGTTGGTAAGTACTAAGTCCAGCTCATAATTGGTTAAGCCGTTGAGCAGCTCAGAAATACTGCCTGACTTTAACTTAAATTGCACATCGCTGCGTCGCATCAAAGGACTAATAAAAGCTTCTACAAAGTTACGTGACAGAGTGGTCAACACCCCGATAGTTACATGGGTGGTTGACTGCACGCCTTTGCTTAACAAGGCTTCGAGTTCTTGACCTGTGGTAAAAATATCATCGGCATAGCTCAGCACCTTTTTACCCTGATTGGTGAGCATTAGACTACGGCCTACGCGTTCAAATAGCGATACCCCGATATTATGCTCTAACTGTTTGATTTGCGAAGAGAGTGCAGACTGCGAAACATGTAACTCTTTAGCTGCTTGAGTCAAATTTCCAATCTTAGCAACCTGCCAAAAGTAGTAAAGGTGGTGATAATTAAGTCGGCTCATCTATATATAAGTAAAACAGAACGAATAGTTAAATTATATCTATTTTTATTAAATTAAAAAGGCTGGAATAATGATCTAATTAGAGATTTAGGTGAGAAGCATAGAAAGTAATGATTAATATCTTAGTGGTGCTGTTGCTATTACACTTTTTGATTGCTGCGTCTTTCATGAGCAAAGCGTCTTGTCGTAACACTGGGCTATTTCGTATCGCGAACGGTTTTGCTATCGGCGTGGTAATTTGTATCGCTTTTGGCTGGGGGAGTTGGGCAACGCAAGGTGATATTGCCAGTGGCTTGTTTGAAATAAACTTTTTACGGCTTAGTGTGGTGTCATTGATTGGCTTTATGAGCTTTATTTTACTGCGCTACTCCATTCATTATTTACATGGTGAAAAACACCGGGGCCGTTATTTTCGCTATCTACTCACCACCTTACTGAGTGTAACTATTGTGGTGCTCAGTAATCACCTCATTCTATTTTGGTTGGCTTGGGTCGGCATTAGTTTGAGCCTGCACCGTTTACTGCTATTTTACCCTAACCGCCCGAGAGCGACATTGGCCGCCCACAAAAAGTTTATATTGGCACGCTTGGCAGAAAGTGCATTGCTGGGGGCTTTTATTTGTATCTACCTCAGCACTGGCATGCTCCAGATTAATGACATCACTGACTATTACTTAACTCACTCAACGACACTCACTGTGTTAGATCAATCAGCAGCTGGCTTACTTGCAATTGTGGCACTGATAAAGTGCGCGCAACTGCCTGTGCATGGCTGGTTGATGCAAGTAGTTGAATCACCCACACCGGTAAGTGCTCTGTTACATGCAGGGATCATTAATCTGGGTGGTTTTTTGGTGATGATATTTGGCCCTTTGATTTTACGCGTAGAAGCTGCGAAATGGCTGCTCTTGATTGTGGCAGGAATAACGACATTATTGGCCGCACTTATCATGACAACGCGGATCAGTTTAAAAGTGCGCTTGGCTTGGTCAACCTGTGCACAAATGGGATTGATGCTAGTGGAGTGTGCTTTGGGGCTATATGAATTAGCGCTACTACACTTATTGGCGCATTCAGCCTACAAAGCCCACGCATTTTTAAACTCAAGCCAGTGGATCCATGAAGATTTGACTCGTCGCTTGAGCGACCAACTTGAACCACCCTTGTGGCAATGGCTTATTGCACTTGCCGTAGCAACTGGCCTCACTACAGCGGCTGCAATCGTTATTGAATATCAAGGCCCTGTCAGTATTTGGGGATTAATGGTTGGCGCATTAACGGTGTGGTTAGCGCTGCGTTTTGAGGCGCAAGCCCCTAGTAGCTATTTTAGAATCATCACCGCAGCTGTTGTGTTGTTGGCAGCCTATAGTGCGCAAAAGTGGCTATTGCACTTGGTGGTCGCGCTACCAAATGAGCTCAGGGCGCAAGCACTCGATGGTGCAGATCTTTGGTTGCTCGGCCTAGTAGTGTTACTCATCGTAGTAAATTATCTGCTCTATTACCGGGCGCATTTGGTAACGGTGCAAAAACTCTCTCGGGCGTTGTATGCCGGCTTGTATTTAGACGAGTGGATGACGCGTTTAACCATATTACTTTGGCCCGTCCATTTGCCAAGTATTAAAAAGCAGAAACACCTAGCCATTCATCGCTATGCTGCAGGGCACGAGGAGCAGAAGTAATGATAGAGACACAAGAAAACAAACAGACTCAGCTATCCAAGCCGCAACAGCAACAACTACTGAGCGCTGAAACACGTATTGCGCCAACTTGGCCGCTCGATCAATTAATCGCAGTGAATCCATTTTGGGGAATGCGCGATCTGCCTTTTGATGCTGTGGTCAATAAAATGAGCGCATTGGCACAGGTTAGAATGTTAATGCCCGTGGCATTTTATCTTGAACAATGGCAGCAAGAGGCGATTTCAGAGCAAGCGTTGCAGCAATCTGCGGCACATTACGGGGTGGAACGCAGTACCAGCGCACTACTTAATTGGCTCAAAAAAAGTCACTGCGGCGAGTTGCCACATTGGCATACATTAGCGGACTTGCTTGATCGCTACCGCTCTGAACATAAGATGCCATGGCAAGAGGAGATCAGCCAGCAAATCAGCCAATTTTGCGCCGCGCATTATCAGCAGGTGCAGCCTATTCTCAAACAAACCCAAGGTGAAGAGAGGCTCTGTTTGTATCGCCACTGGCATGAAACCGTATCGCGAGACTTGGGGATAAGCATCGTCATGGGGGAGTCAGGCTTAGTTGATTACTTTAAGGCTCTGCCAACATCACCTGAGTCTTTAATTGCACTCGCTGTCGACACCTTAGGGATTGGGTTTAATGAGCTGAGTGATTATGCGCACATGCTACTGCTAGACATTAATGGTTGGGCATCTTGGGCGGCTTATGAACGCTGGCAAGCAGATCTTGCCCAGCATCCAGCTTCCGATATGCGTGCGCTATTGGCAATTCGAATGGCGTGGGAGCTGGTGATTTGGCGTTATGTGAGTGAGCGCCATCCAACGACCTTTACCCGTATTCAATACCATTGGAACAAGCAAAAGCTGCAACTTGCTGAGATTGTGCTTGAACATAAAAAAGCATTGTTGCCACGGCTGGTATTTCAGCGGGCACTTGAGCTTAGTTATCAAGCCACTTTAGTGGGGCAGATAAAAGCTCAGCAGGTAAAACCTGAAGGCGCTCGTGAGCAAGCTACACCGACCTTACAAGCGGCTTTTTGTATTGATGTGCGCTCAGAGGTGATCCGCCGTGCGCTAGAAACTCAAAACGCTGGTATTCAAACCATAGGTTATGCAGGTTTCTTTGGCCTACCTATTGATTATCATGCGACTAACTGCCGTTTTAGTCGGCCCCAGTTGCCCGGATTGTTAAAAGCACCAATCACCGCAATACAAACGCCAGCCCCCCAGCACCTTGCCACAAAACGCCAGCAATCTGGCCGTTGGCATAGCTGGTCTCACTCTGCTGCGGCTTCATTTTCGATGGTGGAGTCGATGGGGATGAGTTACTTTTATCAGCTATTTAGCAAAGTGTTTTCACTGCAAGAAACTCAGCATCCCGTCGATAGCCATATTGATTCAAGGAAGTGGCAATTAAAACAAGGCGAACACGAAGTTACTGTTTTGGAGCAAGCTAAACTCGCAGCTGGCATATTAAAAGGGATGGGACTGACTGATGAATTTGCTGATACAGTCCTATTGGTTGGCCACGGAGCGCATACCACCAATAATTTACATGAAGCCGGGCTGCAATGTGGTGCATGTGGCGGCCAGTCGGGGGAAGTAAATGTTAAAGTACTTGCGCAACTTCTTAACGACCAAGCTGTACGCGCAGAATTAATTGCGCGGGGCATTACTATTCCATCGCAAACGCGGTTTGTTGCAGCGCTACATAATACCACCACTGAAACAATAATCCTCTATGGTGATGTAGATATAGAGGTAACCGGCTGGTTAAAGCAGGCATCGCACCAGGCTCGAGTGGAGCGTGCTCATACGCTTGCGATAACTGGCAAAGAGTTATCTGTACAGCAATTAGAGCAGCAATTTATAGCCCGGACTAAAGATTGGTCTCAAGTCAGGCCGGAATGGGGCCTTGCCAACAATGCAGCATTTGTGGTCGCACCGAGACAAGTTACGCAGGGAGTTGACTTGCAAGGCCGAGTCTTTTTGCATGAATACAGCGCCGAGCAAGACCAAGACTTTAGTCAGTTAACTGCTATTTTAACCGCTCCTATGCTCGTCACTAACTGGATCAATATGCAATATAACGCTTCGGTAACCGATACCCACAAATACGGCAGTGGTAACAAGGTGCTGCATAATGTAGTAGGGGGAAGGATTGGAGTGTTTGAAGGTAATGGCGGAGATTTGCGAATTGGCCTGCCAATGCAATCCGTTCACAACGGTGAAAAATGGATGCATACCCCACAACGTTTAAGCGTCATTGTACAAGCACCAACCGAGGCGCTTGAGCAAATCATGACAGCACACTCAGTTGTAAAACAATTGGTAGAAAACGAGTGGCTTTATCTTCTGTCTATTTCGCCTAATTGTAACGAAGTTAGACGATTTGATAATGGTAAGTGGGAACTTCTTTGAATTCAAACGAAACTCGTTGCAACTTAATAAGTTATTGTGCAGAGTATTGCAGAAATTGAAAGGTGTGGCAGGACGCTACGTAAGCTAAACGACCTCCTAGCCACCGACATTGGACTGTTTATACAAGGAGGCTGCTAGTGGCTTTTGATTATGGCTCTATTGATTTAGGGCTTAATAACCCATTTAAAACGGAAGGTAAAATCACTGCTATTCGTGGTGCAATACAAACTATTGCGGGCATTGCATTACTGGTGATTGCCGCCAGCTCCGTTAAGAGCGATGCGGGTATGGGTTGGATCATCATGCTATTTGGCATGTTGATTTTAGGTCTTGGGATCACTTCTCTTGCAAAAGGAATATATGCAACGCTGCGCTTTTTTGTGGGTCGTAATCACCCCACCTCTTTAGCTTATAACTTCAGTAAGTCAGAAACTTCAACCGCCCAGCAAGAAAAGGCTGATGTGGCTTACCGTGCTAAAACGCTAGAAGAAATGTTGATTGGCCGAAAGAACAGCACGTTTGTAGAACCGAAAGGTTTCTTATCGCGTTTACTTCACAGCGTTGCACCTAAATTACTTTTTCTCCCTTATCCTATCAGAAATATGAGCCAACGCTTATTTGGTGCATGGGTGAGTACATTAACCGCACTCGTGCTTTATGGTGTGGTGGCGTTTGTATCGCTATCGGGCTTTGCCGGTGATGCTGGGGAGCTGACTTTTCCAATCTATAGCACCTTACTGATGATATATATTTTGTCATGTTGGTACAGCGCGGCTAAACCGATTTCACGCAAAGCGGAACATGCTATTGAATCTTTGGGGAGCGCGACCCTTGCTAAAGTGATTTCGCTCTCTTTTGTGCTACCAATCTTGATAGGCCTAACTTTGTCTTACATCATGGATGAAGGGAAGTTAAGTAAAGCCGATATTGAGCTCTTTTTTGCGCCTTTGCCTAGTCTTCATACTTGGGCTTATCTCACGGGCGTTATCGTGCTTGCACTTGGCTGTAGCGCCATTATTGCTGTTATGCTTAAAGCGCGTTTAGATAAAGTAAACCCAGTGGTTGAAGTGTCTGAATTAAGAGAAAACTGGCAAGAGTCCGTACATCCAAACGAGATATTTATTAACTTAGACAACTTGGTGATGGCAAATCGCCGCTATAAAGAAGTACCAAACCGGGTTTATCGTGAGCTAGATCCGAGCTTGCAAGAACAAGTTGATGGTAAAGGTGGCTTTAAAGGCGAAATGATCCAAGAAGTACAACCTAAAGTTCTCCCCCTAGATTTAGGTAAATCATTTGAGCGCTTTAGGTTTTTATCTTTGCTTGGTGGTAACTTACTGCTACTAGTGACCCTTGGGTTAAGTGTCTTTTTTGCTTATGCCGTAGTAGATATTTACCACTATGTAACGAGCGCCAATATCAGTAATTTTTCTAGTGCCTTCAGCGAAGAAAACATCGCGTCGTTCAGCGCCGTTGTGATGGTAGCCGTACATATACTGCTAAGTGGCTTATTGATTAAATCGTTTGCATCAATGCTCAACAATGCTGCGCACGTATTTTATGCCGAGATGCAGTTTGAATCTCTGCTGGTTTATTTTAAATGTGAAGGGACATTTACTGAGTCTAAAATATCAACGGGTACTGGCATTCACGATTCCACACGCTCTGAAAATACGCTAGTACGCAGCAGTATTACCCCTTGGGTAGTGGTGTCGAGAATAGTATCAACGACCTTCGCTGCCACGGGCATGAAAAACCTAGAGCACCCAAGACATATTCTAGAAATGCATAAAGACGATGCACAGCTAAGCGACATCCGTAAAGATGTGATTAGTTTCTTAAAAGATCGGGAGTCCATTGCCGCAATTACCAGCGAGCGTGATTTAGGTAACGCCTCACAAGTATACCAACTCAACCAGCAAACGAGAGCTGTGGACCAAAACCACCAACTGCGTGCAAGTAGTGACGAAGCCGGTGCTTATCTGCGCCGAGAAGAAGCACTCGAAAATAAAGAAGAGTAAAATACAAATGCCACCCTCGGGTGGCAATCTAAACATATAAAAACTCAAAAACTTATCGAAAAGAAACCGCTCAAAAATGCCTGTTTTCCTACCAAACTGCCCACCACTTGTCTATGGCTTTTACTAAATCTTAGTGGTGCTTCTTGGCTATGACTACGGAAAAACAGTGCCGTTTTTGTGCTGCTGTTAGAGCTAAAACATAGCAGTTTTGAAGGGCTTTAGCGAGTGATTTTTCAACATATTATTTATTATGGATACAATAATGTCCATTTTCTGCTTTATTTCGCTATAATGGATATAACTGTGTCCATTTGGTTTTTGCGGATGAATTTTACCTTACTTGATGATACCGATGTAAGCCAAGCTTATGCGGCTTATTTGCGTGAGTTACGAAAGCAGGCAAAACTGTCACGATCTGCATTGGCTGAGCGAAGCTGTGTACCTGCGGCCACCATTAAGAAGTTTGAGCTAACTGGGCAAATTTCATTTCGCCAATTGTTGTTGCTCTGGCAAACCCTCGACTCATTGGATAGGCTTTATCAGCTCACACAATCTAACAAAGAGCGCGCTACAATGCCCTCTAGTATTGATGAGGTGCTAAAAGATGAGTTTTAAACCCATTCAAAAACTCATGGTAACTCGTAGATTAAGCTCAGGTGAGCAGGTTGCTGTAGGGGTCTTGGCGCAGAATCGGCAAGGCGTTTTTTTTCAGTATGCAGACAGCTATTTGCAGCAGTTTGGCAATTTATCACCTTTTACTTTGCATTCGAGCACACAAGTTCAAGTCGCACCTAAAGCGCCGCATCAAGGTGTACATGGCGTATTTGGAGATTGTTTGCCCGATGGCTGGGGCATGCTGTTGCAAGATCGTATTTTCCGGCAAAAGGGCATCCTGCCTAATCTATTAACGGCGATGGATAGGTTAGCCTTTGTCGGTGATAAAGGCATGGGAGCGCTGTCTTTTTCTCCAGTGTCTGAGTTTTCAACCACGACGAACGCTAACATTGATTTAGCTACTTTAGGCTTAGAAGCGCAAACGCTGTTCGATTCTTCAATGTCAGATTATATGGATGATAATCACGATGAGTTAGATGGACATACTCAGCAGGTACTGGCTGCATTAGTCGCGGGTGGTAGTTCGGGTGGGGCAAGGCCAAAAGCGCAGATTTATATGCCTGCTGGGGAAACTCAGCATTGTCGAACCTTTGCTCAGCTTGGAGATGAGGCTTGGCTGATTAAATTTACCTCGAAGAATCTCGCGCTCGGCCATGAAGAAGGTTTGTGTGAGGCGGTTTATTTACAAATGGCAGAACTTGCTAAGTGTCAACCGCCGCAATGGCAACTCATAGAAGCACCACCTACAAGCGGTGCGTCTGCCTGGTTGGCGCTTAAGCGTTTTGATTATGTCACGGAGCAGACCAATTTAAGCGGCAATCGCAGTTCAGGTCGCCTGCATATGCACAGCGCTTGCGGGCTGCTGGATGCAGACTTTAGAACGCCAAGTTTAGATTACATTGACTTGATCAAAGCCAGCCGTCAGTTGTGTAAATCACCAGCGGCTGGACAACTGCAATTTCGCCGCGCCGTTTTTAACCTGCTGTCGTCTAATCAAGACGACCACAGTAAAAACTGGGCGTTTTTGCAAGTGGATGACGGTCAATGGGATCCTGCCCCTTTTTACGATGTTACCTACAGCCCACATCCATTTAACGAGCATGCCACTGCGTTCGGAGGTTATGGCAAAGCGCCACCGCTTAAGGTGATGCAAAAACTAGCGACCAGTGCTGGTTATGGGAGTTGGCATGATGCAAGGCAAGTCATTGAAGAAGTTGCAGAAGCCATCAGTCAATTTACTTATCTTGCACAGCAGCAAGGGATCAGTAAAACGACAGCATCTGCGATCACTAAAACACTGGAGCAGCGCAAACAAGAAAATGCAGCGCTTTTTCAATGACAGTAAAACAAACTTTTCGATTCACAAAAAATACATAGCAAGGTCATCGTGAGCGAATATCAATACTATAAATTTGAGCGTCTGGATGGGTATTTAGATGCTAAAGCACGTCAAGCACTCAGAGCCATTTCAAGCCGTGCCGAGATCAGCGCTACGTCCTTTCAGGTGTATTACACCTACAGTGATCTAAAAGCAGAGCCTTTTGAGCTGATGTTAAAATACTTTGATATCGGTTTTTACTATGCCGATTGGGGCTCAATCGATGCCTACATCAAGCTACCAGCAGGAACGCTCCCTGAAGCTTTACTTGGCTTTTCAAGTGATGGGCTTCATGTTCACGAAAACGATGAGTGGCAGTTGCTGATCTTTTCCCTTGAGGAGTATGACGAGTATTTTGACGATGAGCATGCTGACGACTTTTTCCAGCATTTAGCCGCTTTACGCAGGGGGTTAATGCAAGGGGATTGGCGCCTTATGTACTTTATGTGGCTCAAAGAGTGCGATTTTAATGATGATGTTGAACGAGTGCCGTTAGTTCAATTCGATTTTGAGCACCTCAGTGAAGAGGAGCTGGCGTTTGCAGCGCTGTATGATATTCCTTTAGCATTGGTTAAGGCACTCGCCATGGTGCTGAACGCACAACCCAGTCACCAAGCCAAACAAATCCAGTTTCAGTTTGATACATGGCTCCATAGTCTCTCAGAAGCAGAGAAAGACATGCTATTACGCGCGCTGTTTGAGCAAGGCCAGTTAACCCGTCACCAAGCCTTAGCGCTGGCGCGAAAAGAACCTATCAACACAGACGAGATCTATTAATACTGGTTAACCACCGAGGTAGTTTCCCCTTTCATTGAGCAAGCGCAAAGTCAATTACAGCAAGAGCAAGCCGCAGCTCTCGCAAAAAATTAGCCATCGAAAAAGCAGAAAAAGAAAAAGTGTTGACGGATGTTTACAATCGGCGTGAGCACTACTGGCAGCAAGCACAAGAGCAAGCGGATCGAACTTGCGCCAGTGGTTACGATGCGGCATCACGCTATCTGCATCAGCTGTGTGAGGCCTATCAGTTCAAAGCGGATGAAGCGGCGCTTGAACAACGCTTTAAGCGCTTTGTTGTGGCGAATAATAGCCGTAAAGCACTTTTAAATCGTTTGAGTGATTTGCTTTAAACGATGAGGCTATAGGTCGGCCAAATGACGTGAGTAAAAAATATCATTCAGTTTTGATTGGTTGAAAGCTTGTATGTCCGCCTTTAGGTCTACAGATTGTTACCCATAAAGTCACTTTGTGTAGACCTCCAACCTCTGCATTCCCCCGTTCGGTAAAACGCATAGACGAGTACTCAACTTGCTTTGCACACTTTATCGCGCATAAAAGTGTAATATTTTGCATTTTTATGCGCTTAAATGTGTTGTTGCGTTCTAATTGAGCAAGACCTTCCCTTTTTTACAAGGCTTTTGGCACTCATCCCTGGGCTTTTGGGGCAGTTTGGGCAAGACCTTAATTCACGTCACTTAGCCACACCCTAACCCTGCCCACAGAGCATTTATTATTTGGGGCACTATCTACAAACTGGGGCAAACTCCTAAATGAACTCAACAGATCAGTGAGGCTTATTTGGAAAAAATAGAAACGATGAACCCAACTACACAATCACCCACAAACTCAGTACATTCAGCGCGTCAGCAGCGGATTTTGCGCTTGCCTAAGGTCGCAATCCATTTATGTTCTTTACTTGTTTGCAGAGATACTTGCTGAGAATTTCCGCGATACATTCGGATTGGCGTGCGACGTAGCTGTAACTTTAGTTATGGTAACGCCATTATCCTTAGACGTAATTTTAAGCTTGTTTATAAATATTAAGAGCCAGATTGGAGAGCTAGCTATTAGCTTAATGCATGACTACGCTCGCTTAATTGGGTTGGTTTTAAACGTGCGGGTGGTAGAGGTGTTAATGGCTAAAAAGCGCTTAAAGAATCAAACCGCACTTTTCACTGAATGCGAGAGCGTGTAAATTTATCTTTCATAATTAAAGGAATAGCAGTACTTATGAATCAAACTGGCATTTATGAGCAAATAATCACTAACTTGATCACGGGTCGCCTCAATAAAGAGCAATTCTACATTGGGGAGCGTGTGCTTGAACAAGCCGAAGCTGCAATATGGCTATCTCGGTTTCTAAGCAGGATCATTGAGTATGCGGTTAATTGCTTGCCTGCCGGAGACGACCAATTACAGCGTCAAATTGAGTTATCAAATCAATTGATATTATGGCTTAAAGATAGGGTCCGAGAAGATGAATTCTTCGATGAAAACGAAAAGCAGTTTTCGCCCACTACTATGTATCACGACTACGCGATAAATGAACAGCTTTTCCATTGGCAAAGCCAAAACTCAGCAAGGCCTGATTATGGTAGAGGTCTAGACTATGTCACTCACAAAGCAAAGGGTAAGCGACTTTTTCTGTTTGTTAGAGAGCAAGCAAAAGACGAATTTGGCAAAACCATAGGATTTGTTAATTTTGGCGAAGTTGACTATGTATCGCACATTGGTAGGCAGCCCATGAACATCACTTGGCAGTTGCGAAATTCTATGCCGGCATTTATGTGGAAACAGGCGGCTAAGTTAGCAATGGCTTAGCAGGTTGATATTGGAGCGTTAGCTTAATAAAGCGAGCATTTCCTTAATTGGCCAAATACAGTCTTTTTGTCCTTTAACCATGCAAGGGCGTTCAGCTAACCAGGCGGCAGTTCTATAAGGCGAACAATCCATGATGTTAATTTGGTCGAACCAAAGTTGATGTTCTATATCGCCTTTCATTTGATTCATCGTCCCTTGCACACTACGGTTATTGGCTTTGGCGATTGTTAGCGGGCCGAGTAATGAAGCTGCTTTTTGTAATTGCTGGTTAGTTGCACCTACTTTTAGCAAGGTATTCATAAAGCTATCAGCAAATAGAAAATCTAACTTTGCAAAATCTGGTTTGGTGAGACCAATAATAAATACCGGAAAGCGGGTTTGATTATGCATCAGGAGCACACAGTTTCTGCGTTGTATTGTGAGCAAATTAGCATGCCAATCTGACAAAGGGTGAGTGTTTGGCGTGCTTAAATCAGTCAGCTTTGCATCGGAACAAGCGGGTATAACTCCTTCATTGACAGGGAGCTTTGCAATGAGTTTTTGTGTACAGAAAAGGTTAATCATGCAGTTGCCTTTTTGTTCTAATAACAGTTGAAGTTTAGCGAAATTATGAAGGTTAATATACTTCATAAAATGAACCCAATAAAAAACCGCCGAGAGGCGGTTTTTCAAAGCTGATAGAATATCGGTGTGTTATTCAATATTTTGGATCTGCTCGCGCATTTGCTCAATTAGAACTTTAAGTTCAACGGCGGCGTTGGTGATGTCGCTGTTGATTGACTTTGAGGCTAGGGTGTTAGATTCGCGGTTGAATTCTTGCATCATAAAGTCTAAACGACGGCCACAAGCGCCTCCTTTTTTTAGGATTTTGTGGGTTTCTTTGACGTGTGACTTGAGGCGGTCGAGTTCTTCTGCAACATCTTGCTTTTGCGCAAGGTAAATCAGTTCTTGCTCTAGGCGGCCTTCGTCGATATCGGTTTTTAGTTCTTCTAATTTTTGTGAAAGTTTTTCACGTTGCCACTTAGTGACTTCAGGCATGTGGCCTTCAACGATGGCAACTTGCTCTAGAATACCGTCAAGACGAGTAGTGAGCATGGTTTCTAGGTTTTCGCCTTCACTTGCTCGTGCAGCTTTAAAGTCTTCTATTAGCTCATCAAAGCCACCTAACAGTTCGCTGTTTACGGTGTCTAAGTCGACTTCTTCGGCTTCCATTACGCCTGGCCAGCGTAGAATATCTACAGGATTAATATCACCGCCGCTTTGTGATTGTAGCCACTTTGCGCTTTCAACAAGTTGCTTTGCAAGCGATTCGTTAACGGTTAGTTGGCCAACGTGCGCAGGATTTGCGGTGAACTTTAGGAATACTTCAACTTTGCCGCGTTGTAGGTGTTTACGCAGGCGTTCACGTATTACTGGCTCTAAGCCTCTAAATTGTTCTGGTGCGCGGATAAAGGTTTCGAGGTAGCGTTGATTAACTGAACGAATTTCCCAAACCCCAGTGCCCCAGTCACCTTTCACTTCTTTGCGGGCGTAGGCGGTCATACTATGGATCATATAAAGTCCCTAAATTAGCTTGGTTTAACTGAGGCATTATAGCCGAATTTCCACACAGCCCTAAAGTGAATTTTATTTTTAGTCGGATCGCGTGGCATAGTCTCTATGATCCCTTTATAATGTACGGCAAATTTTGATGATGGGGGAACGTGGATGCGTCCAAGCGAAAGAACTGCAAATCAGATCAGGCCGGTTACATTTACTCGTAACTATACAATGCACGCTGAAGGCTCAGTAATGGTAGAGTTTGGTAACACAAAAGTGTTATGTACGGCTTCTGTAGAAGCGGGTGTGCCACGCTTTATGAAAGGTCAAGGCAAGGGCTGGATCACCGCAGAATACGGTATGCTTCCGCGCTCTACACATACGCGTAACAACCGTGAAGCGGCGCGTGGCAAACAAGGTGGTCGCACCATGGAGATTCAACGCTTAATCGCGCGTGCACTTCGTGCAGCAGTTGATTTAAAAGCGTTGGGTGAGAACACCATTACTATCGACTGTGATGTTATTCAAGCGGATGGTGGTACACGTACGGCGTCAATTAGCGGTGCTTGTGTGGCATTGGTAGATGCACTAACGCACATGCGTGCCAAAGGCATGATCAATGTAAACCCATTAAAGTTTATGATAGCGGCAATCTCGGTTGGGGTTTATAAAGGTCAGCCAATCACGGATCTAGAATATCTTGAAGATTCAGAAGCTGAGACCGACATGAACGTGATCATGACTGAAACTGGCAAGCTAATTGAGGTACAAGGTACTGCCGAGGGTGAACCTTTCTCGTTCGATGAGCTAGACGAGTTACTTGGCCTGGCAAAGCACTCAATTCGTGAGATCATCGATCTACAAAAACAAGCGTTAGCGTAATCAACACTCAGTAGGAAAGACATGAAACAGTATCAAAAAGAGTTTATTGAATTTGCCTTAGAAAAGCAGGTGCTTAAGTTTGGCGAGTTTACGTTAAAGTCTGGCCGTACTAGCCCTTATTTTTTCAATGCAGGCTTGTTTAACACGGGTCGTGATCTGGCCCGTTTAGGTCGCTTCTATGCTTCGGCATTGGAAGATGCTGGTATTGAGTTTGATGTGTTGTTTGGCCCAGCGTACAAAGGTATTCCTATCGCGACAACGACTGCGGTCGCGCTTGCCGATCATCACAATAAAGACGTGCCTTACTGCTTTAATCGTAAAGAAAAGAAAGAGCACGGTGAAGGCGGCAACTTAGTGGGTTCAGCGCTTGAGGGCCGTATCATGTTAGTTGATGATGTGATCACCGCAGGTACTGCGATTCGGGAGTCAATGGAAATCATTGCCGCTAACGGTGCAGATCTTGCCGGTGTATTAATCGCCTTGGATCGCCAAGAAAAAGGTAAAGCTGAACTTTCTGCTATTCAGGAAGTTGAGCGCGACTTTAGTACTCAAGTGGTGTCCATCGTGAAATTGGCTGATCTGATCACTTACCTTGAGCAACAAGGTGGTATGGATGCGCATTTAGACGCTGTTAAAGCATACCGTGATAGTTACGGTGTAGCGTAAGACCTATGGTTTTCTGCTAATGGCTAGCACTATGCTAGCCATCTATTTACTTCTCTTTTATCTTGGTTTGATTGTGCACCTGAACTCATCGGTGTTAAATTTAATTCAAACTCACTATCGGTATATGGCGTAGCGCCCAATTAGCAAGTTCAACACGGTTGCGTGAATTGGTTTTTTTAAACGCGCTATAAATATGCGTTTTAACAGTGTGACTGCTGATGTTTAGTCTATCCGCAATATCTTCGTTCTTCGCGCCAGCAGCAATAAGTTTGATCACAGATTTTTCTCTGCCGGTAAGCATATTTAACTCTTCACTACTTAAGATGATGTCGCTGTTAGGCAATGCTTGTGGCATGGCGGCAATCAGTTCACTAAATGCCTCTGAAATAGCACTACGACAGAACCAAAGCTCTCCTTTGAGCACGCTACTTAACCCTTGAAATAACGTCTCTGGTGGGGCGTTGCGATAAAGTATACCTTTCACATTGCCGAGTAATGCGGTTTTCTCATTTACACTTTCTTGAACCGCATTGAAAAGTACAACCTTGTGCTTCGCTGCTAACAGTTTTACTTCAGCACTGATAAGCTCATTGCAATCTCGGTGCTCTGTATCTACCAAAAATAACGCGGTTTGTTCACGCAGCTCAAGATCTGGTAGTCGAGTATCAACTTTGACTGTGTGCCCGAGCGTCTCGAGTACTTTAATAAGTACGGTGTAGTTTGCAGAGCCTGTGTTGGCTCGAGCATGCGTCAGAATAAAAAATGCTCTGTCTTGCCATGCTAGTGGATTGTTAGAATATTCCTTTACAAACATTGGAGTAGTACATCCTTTTTTATTCTTAATTAAAGTTAATATACATAAAGTTTACAAAAAATTAAGCTTTTTATTAGGCTCGAACTAAAAAGTTGAGCCTAATAAAGTGGTTGTGCATGCTCTAATTACTTATATAACGCGCGCCATGCACAGGTGCGATAACCATTTTTTTCAAAGAAGAAACGGCTACAGTTATCATCATAATTGTAGTTACCCACATCGATACGGTAACCACTGATATACCAGTTATGTAGTGAAATATGTCCACCGTTGTACAGCAGAGAAAAGTGAACGTGAGGACCGCTGGATTGACCGCCCTGGCATAATGCTGTTGCTTTATCGTCCGCGTAACGGCCAAGCCAAGCACCTGCAGAAATGACATCACCAGTGTTATATTGCAGGTTTTCCATATGGTAATACTGAGTCGAATAGCCGCTTGAATGAGTCACGCGAATATTACAAGCTGAGTAGCGGGTAACCGTACCGCCATGTGCTGCTTGAACCCAAGGTGTATTACTTCCCCAGCCACCTGAACCATTATTAAAATCAAGCGATGAGTAAGGGTAACCAGAGCCCGTATTTGAGTGTGCGCCACCGCTATACCAAGCGTAACCGGATGGCCATGGGAAGCTCATGCTAAAGCTAGCAGCGGATACCGCTTGTGTTGAAGCTTGTTCATTAAAAGCGATGCTGTTTTCTGCTTTTAATGCCAACGACTCACCGTTAAATAAAGTTTGGTAAGTATTGAGTAGGGCATCTACCGATGTGTGTGTTAGATCTGCAAGTGCGACTGTTGCTTCGTTTACTGCTGGTAACTTTTTAGCTTTGCCCTCATCGCGAAGTTTTTGAAATGCGTAGTATCTTGCACTCAAATTAAGTGCTACATCTTTTACTTGCGCATCAAACCCATGTTCATCAGAGAGTGTACCAAACGGTGCAAAGAGAGCTTGATTATTTGGGTTGCTTATCACACCTGACTCGAGCTCCATTAGTGCCAGCAATAACTTAGGGTTAATACTGGCGTATCCAGCATAGTGTAAGATCACTTCGAGCTTGTCTTTTAAATGCGGTGCAGTGCTATCAAGTACTTGCTGCCAATCTACCTGCTGTAAAGCATTACTGAAAAGGAACTGTTCAGGGTCTACGGCCATCACACTAGAAATAGGTAAGGTATTGATGTGTTCAGCAGTAAATTCAGGCATAGCTACAGAGTCATGCTGACCTGCTGCTGTTGCTTGATGTGAGAGGAGCGCGATTAAACACGCTGATAGATAGTGGCGTTTCATGTTGTATCCTTTCTGTTTGTTTTTTGTTCAATTAAGTTATACCTAAATGTGATTATTTTGTAAAATAAAAGTTTAAAATGTGATTTCTTTGAGTGAGGTGCTTAGATTTTTGCTTGGTAGATTGGGGTTTTTTGTAAAAGCGACTATAAAAAAGAAAGTAGTGTGATGTGGAGGTTGCTATGAAAAGGCTAATTACCCTGTCTCAACTAGAGGAATTACTCGAGGAAAGACAAGGAGGGGAGCGCCGAAAGCAGCAAAGTAATGTTCTGCCTTTCGTTGAAAGGCGCAACCATGTTAGGCGAAAAGCTGACAAACAATACGTTCAAAATAGAATAGATTAGTATCCTTATTCATCTCTTATTTTGATGTGAGCCCTGCATCCGAGTATAACGCGTAAGGTAAGTGATTAGTCTTAGCGTGATACATAGCTTTATCTGCTTTAGCAACTAACTCTTCAGCCGATGTAGCGTCAGTTGGGTAAATCACCGCACCAATACTTAAGTCCAGCTTTACTTCGCGGATATTTGCACTTTCATCTTGGAGGCAGTAATTATCGCTGAGCAAGTCATATTTATGCTGAGCAAGTTTTTGTAATTGATTTTTTTCTGTTAGGTGAGTGGCTATAACAACAAATTCATCACCACCGTAGCGTGCTACAAAGTCTGAAGCGCGTTTATACATTTTAAGTTTAGCCGACAGTATTTTTAGCAGTTGATCGCCCGCTTGATGACCTAGCTGATCGTTGACAGGTTTAAAGTTATCGAGATCAATAAACAGCACACCAAATCCATGGCCATATCGCTCTGATTCAGAAATCGCGCGTTCTAGTTCGCTATCAAATGCGCCGCGGTTATGTAGCATAGTGAGCCTATCCATCACCACCAGGTTCTCCAAGTTCCGCTGCATTTCATAACGTTCTTTTGAGAAGGATATTGTACGCGCCAACAGTGGGCCGCTCACTTCGTGTTTTGGTATGTAATCTTGAGCACCAAGCTGAATTGCTTTTTCGCCAAACAGCGTTTCAGACACCCCTGTTAACACGATGATAGGAGCGCTGATAGGCAGTTGTTTTACTTTAATCAGCGTAGCAAGGCCTTGGCTCTCATCAATGTTCAAATCGATAAGAATGGCTTCTGGTTTGACTGTGTTTAATGCGGTTTTAAGTTGCTCTAAATTTTTGAAATGCTTAACATTAAACTTCTGTCTACCGTCAGTATTTGCAAGCGTGCGCTTCACTAAGTAAGCATCTTCATCGTTGTCTTCAAGAAGATAAATCAGCCATGTATTCATAGTTACCCTCGCACGACACAGTTATTGTCAAACCAATACTGCTTGATTAATTTGATCAATGACTCTAAATCACTTAAGCGTCCGGGCTTGGTAATATATGACTTAGCACCTAATTGATATGCTTTTCGAATGTCACTGTGGTGAGTGGAGGTGGTATAGCATACAGTTATTAATTTATCGGCAACTTGTTCTTTTTTTAACACTTCCATGACCTCAAAGCCACTCATTTTTGGCATGTTTAAATCCAATAAAATAACCTGATCATAGGTTGCGATAGAATTGAGATAGTGCAACAGTTCATGACCGTCAGAAAAAATCTTAAGCTCCGGCGCATTGGCAAGGCTGCTGTATGCCCTTTTAAAAAAGTAGACATCATCAGGATCATCCTCAACTAATAACAGTTCCATTATTACCCCTTTGCCTCTTTTGGCAGTATGATTTCAAATAAAGCGCCATCATCACTTTGCAGGCATTTTATTGAGCCGCTATGTAATTTTACGATTTGTTTGCACAGCGCAAGCCCAATACCACTGCCATACTCTTGCGTGGTGCCAAAGCGTCTAAACGGTTCAAAGATTTGCTGGCGTCGAGATTTTGGGATCCCAAGTCCATTGTCTTTATAATGGATCACCGTTTCATGACTGGTTTGGCTAGTGTAAATTTGGATCACTGGCGTAAGCTTTGGTGACTTAAATTTAATGCTGTTACTGATTAAGTTTTGCAGTACTTGAAGAAAAAGCGAGGGATCAAGTTTGATAGGTAAGTCACCATTCTCGAGTTTAATTTCTGCACCGCTTTCCTCGATACTAAAGCTCATCACTTCAGAGATATCTTCTAATAACAAAGTTAGATTGGTTGTTTGTAGCTTCAGCTCATGAGAATGCAAGCGTGATAATTTGAGTAAGTCTTGGATCATGATCCGCATCCGTTGACTGGCATCAACCAAGCGATCTATTTCAAATTTTGCATCGTCATAACCTGTTAACTCTGGCGTAATTCTTTGCGCCAAACTGTCTGAAAAAGCAGTGATCTTTCTGAGCGGCTCTTGCAAATCATGAGATGCAATGTAGGCAAAGTGCTCAAGGTGAGCGTTTGATTCTTGCAATTGCAATAGCAATTCGGTGTGCTCGGTCATATCGACAAAAGTACCGAGCATTAATTCTGGCTCGCCATTATGATCTCGAGTGATCACGGTATCGACTGAGTAACACCAAACCCAATGTCCTTCTTTGTGCTTAAACCGATATTTGATTGGAATAAGTTCACCGTCTTGGCTGGCTCTCACTTCATCTATATGCTCGTAAACGAGTGCGCGTTCACTTTCATGAAAACACAGCTCTAGATTTGCACTGGTAAGCTCTTCAAAAGTATAACCCAATAGCTGAGTGTAACGTTTATTTATACGAGTGTTTTTGTGAAGCTTAAAGTCGTAGAGATAAAGACCACACACAGCTGAATCTATCATTCGTTGCAAAAAGTGTTGATTGTCTTTCAGCTCTTTTTCTGCGAACTTTCGCGCCGTAATATCTACAGCAATACCGACGATACGCTCAACTTGGTTTTTACTATCTTTGAGTGGATAAAGAGTCGTTTGGTACCAATACTCTTTATTTTTGAATGGTACCATTTCGGTGTAATCTACGGGTTTTGCGACCTTAACGCAAAGTTGGTAGTTTTTTTCGACTCTATCTACTAACGTCGCTTCTAACACTGTCCCTCTGAGTTCGCTGAGGGTTTTCCCCAATATTTCATCAAGTTTTACGCCAGTGCGCTGACAAGCAAATTTATTGTACTCAAGGACTCGAAATGTTTGCTTTTCTTCTACCTTTAATAACCAAATAGCCTGACTTGCGCCTTCATATATGGCATTGAGTATTTTGTTTTTTTCTGCAATCTGTAGCTCAAGGGATTTTTTCTGATGGATGTTTCTAAGTGCCCCAGACATCACCAAAGCTCTGCCGTGGTCGTCAAATTGGCTGTTTCCTACGGCGGAAAACCAAGCGTATTCCCCCTTGTTATCACGTCCTAAGTACTCGACTAGATATTGCTCCTTGGTGGTAAAGTGATGGTCTATGGCATCTTGTACTTTATCTTGGTGGTCTGGATGGATATGTGCAAACCAATCATCAAAAGTAACTTTTTCATCTTCCCTTTTACCGATCATGGTTTTCAAACGAGCAGAATAACTCACACTATTGTCAACAACATTCCATTCCCAAATACCATCCTCAGTTGCACCAATGGCGCGCTTCATTTGCTCTGTAGAGTCGGCTAGTGCCCGCTCGGTGCGTTTAAGAGAAGAGAGATTGTTAAATACTGCAAGAATTAGGTTGGTGCCATCATGAGGCTCTTGTACGAGGCGCATTTCCATTGGAATTTGATTTCCAAATTTGTCTTTAACGTGACATAGCGCTTCTTTACTAAAATCATTTTGGTCAAGTAGTGATTGACTAATTGACTCAAGACTATCAAAAGGATCATCCAAGCTGACGATGTCATGGAGTCTCAGTCCCAGTAGCTCGTTAGGAGAGTCATAGCCAAGTTCACGATAGAAGTAAGGGTTGCACTTACTGATAGACAGCAATTGGTCAAGTAATAAGGTACTGGTTGGTAAGGCATTGAGCATAAACTCGGTCACTCTGTGTTGGTCGAGTTGTGAATGAAGTGCCTGCTTTTCATCGGTAATGCGTTTGAGTCTTGCGGTTACGCCATGGAATTGATTGGGGGTTGGGATTGCAACGGCACTTGGGATCAGTCTAAAAAGATAAACTGCTGTTACCATTGAGATAAACGCTGTGACTGCTTTTGAGATGCCATGGATACCGTAAGCGCCATGCCAAACGGTGTAAACACCTATTAAATGTGTCAGCCCACACAAGGTGATGAAACTACAAAACAGCACAAAGACCCAATTTTTACCAACGTCAGGACGCTGTTTCGCATAAATCATAATCGCCATGGGGATAGAGAAATAGGCGGCGGCTATCAAAATATCGGAGATAACATTGGTCCATAGCAGGTGAGGTTGCCATAAATAGCAATGGCCATGAGGCATATACGCGCTATTAAAAAATGACTCAAATGAGTTCAAATCCATGCTATTTCCTTACTTTAACGTGAAGTCAATTCATATAAAAATGCCCGTATTTAACACGGTAAAAGTGCACTCAAGCTACGAAAGTAAAAAGTCCCAATGCTCTGCTTTAACTGTAGTATATCTATTTGAAATTTCGACAAGAGGCGTAAGAAATCTTTATCGTGAGGTAGGGAAGAGGGGGGAGTTGAGAGGTTAACAAGGTGAAGCGCGTGGCTTCACCTTGTTACTCAGTGAGTCTAAGGTACTTTTCGGCTAACTGATCAAGGCTTTCTTTGTGGTTTGGATCTGGTTTGATGCAATCAATGGGGCAGACACTCACACAAGTTGGTGTGTCGTAATGGCCGACGCATTCAGTGCATTTGTCAGGGTCAATTTGATAAATTTTATCGCCCATGTAAATGGCTTGATTAGGACACTCAGGGTCGCACATATCACAGTTGATACATTTATCATTAATCAGTAATGCCATCGTTATGCCTTTTTAAAAGGATTACGAGTGTCCTCACTTTGGCCTAAATTGCGCATTAAAATGGCGTGATTTAAGTCTATGTCTTCTGGCAGTGGAATTTTGACGATATGACCAGAGCCCTTGGCGTCATCTATCGCTTCGCCTTTTTTATTTTCCATGTGTTCAAGATTAAAGTGAATATTGCCCTTAGGCGTCATCAATTCCAAGCTGTGACCAGTACAGAACTTGTTTTTAACCTCAATCTCAACGAGGCCATTATTAGTGCGACCTAGCACTTCACCAACAAACTGCTGTTGGTCAGACACCGAATGACCGTAGTCGTAATTTTGATAGTCTTGATGTGCATGACGTTTCAAGAAGCCCTCGGTATATCCTCGGTGGGCTAGGTTTTCTAGGGTCTTCATTAAGCTTGGGTCAAATGGTTTACCCGCAACAGCATCATCAATGGCTTTACGATAGACTTGTGCGGTGCGAGCAACATAATAAAATGACTTGGTACGGCCTTCGATTTTAAGGCTATGCACGCCCATGCGAGTCAGTTGATCAACATACTGGACAGCACGTAAATCTTTGGAATTCATGATGTAAGTACCATGCTCATCCTCAAATGCAGGCATGTATTCACCTGGACGACCTTGCTCTTCGAGCATAAATACTTCGTCGCTTGGTTGACCTTCCCCTAAGGTTGGAATAATCGCTTTTGGATCGACCTTATGGACAACATCCCCGGTTTCGTTTTCTTGACCAGGTTTGACATCGTAGCTCCAGCGGCAGGCATTGGTACACGTACCTTGGTTTGGATCGCGCTTGTTGATATAACCCGATAATAAACAGCGACCAGAATAAGCCATGCATAAGGCACCATGAACGAACACTTCAAGCTCAGTGTCTGGACACAATGTACGAATTTCTTCTATTTCTTGTAGCGACAACTCGCGAGAAAGAATAACCCGCTCAACCCCTTGTTTGGCCCAAAATTGTACCGCTGCATAGTTAACAGCATTCGCTTGTACGGATAGGTGAATTGGCATGTCTGGCCACTTATCGCGCACCAACATAATTAGCCCGGGATCGGACATGATAAGCGCGTCTGGCTTCATCGCGATAACAGGCTCAATATCACGTAAGTAAGTTTTCACTTTGCCGTTGTGCGGTGCAATATTTGATACGACATAAAGCTTTTTGTTTTGCTGGTGGGCTTCGTTGATTCCGATTTCGAGGTTGCTTAAGTCAAATTCGTTATTACGTACGCGCAGACTGTATCTTGGTTGTCCGGCGTAAACAGCATCGGCACCGTACGCAAAAGCGTAACGCATATTCTTTAAACTGCCGGCAGGAGAGAGAAGTTCTGGTACAAACATGGTTTACCTCATACATTGAACTGATTACGGGTCAGCTGTTGAGTGATTTCGCGTGCTGATTCTAAAAAGCGGCGCAGTATAGAAGAAAGCTAAGTAAGTAATTTTGATGTAGATCAGGTTTTTTGACATTGTGCAAGGAAGGGCAAGTTACCTTACTGTTTAAGGCTTCTGCTGGCAATTCTGCGTATTTAATCGACAAATAATTCACCAAACTTTCGTTTCTTCGCAAAGAAAGCGGCGTGAGATAGTAGGTTTTTTCTACCAAAACACGTATAATTCGCGCCCGTTAATATTCACAATAATATTTTGGAGCAAAAAAGATGGCTTTAGAGCGCACTTTTTCAATCATCAAGCCTGATGCTGTAGCTAAAAACCACATCGGTGCTATCTACAACCGTTTTGAGTCTGCTGGTCTTAAAATCGTTGCATCAAAAATGGTTCACCTTTCTCAAGAGAAAGCTGAAGGTTTCTACGCAGAGCACAAAGAGCGTCCTTTCTTTGGTGCACTAGTTTCTTTCATGACTTCTGGTCCAGTAATGGTTCAGGTGCTTGAAGGTGAAGACGCAGTTCGTAAAAACCGCGAAATCATGGGTGCTACTAACCCTGCTGAAGCGCTAGCTGGTACACTACGTGCTGACTACGCAGACAGCATCGACGAGAACGCAGTACATGGTTCTGACGCGCCTGAGTCTGCTGCTCGCGAAATCGCTTACTTCTTCGCTGAAGAAGAAATCTGCCCACGTACTCGTTAATTCGAGACTTGGTGCCAAAGAAGGGCTTTCGAGCCCTTTTTTTGTCCCGCAGCTAAGTTGCGGAATAAGCGTGCTTTGTAAAGTAATCACACTACTTCACAAAACACGTTACATTATTTGTGATGATTGCTGCTTTTTTGTACAATGTGTTGTTGGCAATTTAGCTGTTCTTACCGTCTTTAACCGAGGTTGTTCATGACCACTATTGAGAAAAAAATTAACTTACTTGATTTAAATCGCGAGGGGATGCGCGAGTTATTTGCATCATATGGCGAAAAGCCGTTTCGCGCGGATCAGGTGATGAAATGGATTTATCATTTTGGTATCGATAACTTCGATGAGATGAGTAACTTAAATAAAAAGCTTCGTGCACGTTTGCAGGCTGAGTGTGAGATTAAAGCACCTGAAATTTCAGTAAAGCAAGAGGCTTCAGATGGCACCATCAAATATGCACTGTTACTCGAAGGCGGCCAAGAAGTTGAAACCGTGTGGATCCCAGAAAAAGATCGAGCAACATTGTGTGTGTCTTCCCAAGTTGGTTGTGCGCTAGAATGTACTTTTTGCTCAACGGCGCAGCAGGGCTTTAACCGTAACTTAAAAGTGTCTGAGATCATAGGCCAGGTTTGGCGCGTGGCAACTGACATTGGTCTACATAAAGGCGATAGCACTAAACGTCCAATTACTAACATCGTGATGATGGGTATGGGTGAGCCTCTGTTAAACCTAAATAACGTTGTACCAGCGATGGAGCTGATGATGGACGATTGGGCATTTGGTTTATCCAAGCGCCGCGTCACGCTAAGTACATCAGGCGTGGTACCTGCACTTGATATCTTGAAAGAAAAAATTGATGTGGCACTGGCGATTTCACTGCATGCGCCAAACAATCCACTACGTGATGTGCTTGTACCAATCAACAAAAAGTATCCGATTGAAGAGTTCTTAGCTGCATGCCGTCGTTATATTGATGGCTCAAAAGCAAATAAAGACGTCACTATTGAGTACGTGATGCTACAAGATGTGAATGACAGTACAGATCATGCCCATGAGTTGGTGCAAGTTCTCAAAGGCACGCCGTCAAAAATTAACTTGATCCCATTTAACCCGTTCCCGGGTAATGAATATGGCCGCTCTAGTAATAGCCGTATCGATAGATTCTCGAAAGTGTTACAAGCGGCTGGGCTGACCTGTATTGTGCGTCGTACTCGTGGCGATGATATTGATGCTGCGTGCGGTCAGTTGGTTGGTGATGTTGTGGATAGAACCAAGCGTCTAGCCAAGAAAAAGCAACGTGATGACAACGCCATTGCTGTCAATGTGAGTGCACAATAACAAATAATGAGCTGGTTTGGGTCAGCTCATTTCATCTGAGCCTCAGATAAGTTCTGGTTATCTTACAAAAAATAGATGAATCTCGTAGCCTTTTGGGTAATATAGTGCAGATATAAAACCCAGTGGCATTCAAAGGTGAGTGATGCAATCGCGAAATTATCGCAAAACAGGATTGGCTGCATCCATTCTCGCAGGTGCGAGTTTAGTTTTGTCAGGTTGTGTGACGGAGAGTAGTTATCGCTCCGACGGGCGTCCTGTGGCCGAACAACAAGTCAATAACACCAATGCCGCAAGAACTCGCATTGCACTGGCACTTCAATATCTCAACTCTGGTAACACCACTTCAGCCAAATTTAATTTAGAGCGAGCATTACAGTTAGCGCCGAAACTGGCCGAAGCCCATTATACATTGGCGTATTACTATGAGCAGGTAGGTGAGCAGCAACGCGCTGATAACGCCTATCAGGTGGCTTTGGATATTGAGCCAGATAACCCTGACACGCTAAACAACTACGGTACTTTTCTTTGTCGAGTTGGTCAGTATGACAAGGCGAGCCAATATTTTTTCAAAGCGATAGAGATACCAAGTTATTTGCGGGTATCGGCAAGCTATGAAAACTTGGCGTTGTGTGCGCTGAAACAAAATGAGTATTCTCTGGCCGAGGAATATCTGCAAAGCGCGATTAAGCATAACGCGCAGCAGATGTCGTCGCAGCTTGCGCTCGCGGGCCTATATTATGCTCGCAGTGATTTCTTAAGAGCTGAAGATGTGCTTGATAATGTTGCCAAGCGTGGCTTTATTTCACCAAGAAGCTTAATGCTTGGACACTTAGTACATGTGCAAATGGGCCACCTACAGAAGGCGCAAGACATCGCCACGACCTTGGTGCAAAGTTACCCCAAATCTGCCCAAGCAGGGCTTATCTTAACTGATAACATTGCTGCAAGTGAATTTGAACGGTTGCGCAATCGCTATCGAGAAGCACAGTTAAATAAGCTTGCCGAGGCGTCGCCCAGTCATATTGTTGCGAACCCAAAAATTAAAATTAAGCGTAAGAAAACGCAATCTAATTCAACCCAATCATTCATCGTTGATTCACCCGCTGAGACCAATAATTTCGCGCCTTCGGCAAAACCTGAAGTGGCAAAAAGCACGTCTTTAGTGAATGTTAGTCAGGACTCTGAAGCTCGGGTTGAGTTTTATCAACCGGATCCATCGGAAGTCACATTTAGTCCTCGCTCACGTGAGCCTCAAGTGTTAGCGACTACGTCATCAAGCAGTTCAAATGTACCGTTATTAAATCGTGACGTTACGCTGCCTCAGGTGCCTTTTCATACTGTTATTGCAGGTGAAAACCTATTTAGTATTTCAGTCAAATACGACATTAAAATGGTTGAATTGATGGAATACAATCAAGTGCGGGAATCTGCAAGGTTATACGCAGGTCAAAAGGTGTATCTTAACAATCCCAATGTCGTGCATGAAATTGCGGCGGGAGATACTTTGCTCAGTATTGCCGATCGATATGGTGTGTTGATCGATGAAATTATGCGATGGAATAAACTCACTCCTGACGTGGCGCTGCAAGCAGGCCACGGATTATTAATTGTAGACCCAACAAATTACGTTTTATGAACCAAACAATGAAAGAGCAGGAAGCACCTGAACAAGAGCAGCCTTCACTCGGGCAAACTTTAGCAACGGCAAGACAAAATGCCGGGATCAGCTTTGCTGAAATTGAATCGCGTTTAAAGATGACTCATGCCCAACTTACCAAGCTCGAGCAGGATGACTATCAAGACCTAGGGCCTGAAACTTTTGTGCGTGGCTATATCAAAAATTACGCTGCGCTATTGGGGTTAAACCCTGCAGAAGTGCTGGCTAAATATCAATCTCCAGAGTTGCCGCCACAGAAAAAGCGGATGCAAAGCTTTTCTCGCCGCACTCACAAAGAAGCCCATGATAACCGCCTAATGATGGTGAGCTACATCGTACTGGCTATCGTATTGGGGTCATCGGCATTTTGGTTTTGGCAGACCAATAGTTCAGAGCAAGAAGTGGTGCCCGAAACGCCGGTCACTCAGCTTGAGACGCCAGCTGAAAATGTCACAACACCTGCGATGGATGAGGTGGCATTACCTGCCGAGCAAGTTAATGAGATAGCCCCGCAAAGCGAGCCACAGGCGAGAGAGGCTGAGGTTTCAGTGCCTGTTGAAGCGAAACCGCAAGCGGTAAAACGAGACCCCGCACTGAGCACAGTAGTCATGCATTTCAACGAAGAAAGCTGGGTTGAAATGTTTGATGCAACACAAGAGCGTGTTGCGTTTGGTGTTAAAAAAGCGGGATATACCATGACAGTTGAAGGTAAGGCCCCTTTTTCTGTTATACTCGGCAAGCATCAGGCCGTGGAGGTCACGCTTGACGGCAAACCAGTGCCATTGCCTGCGTTTACTAAAAACCGTCTAGCTAAATTCAATTTACCGTTAACAGAGTAGTCAGCATGTTTTCAGAACCACCTATAAAGCGTAGAAAATCAACAAGGATCTATGTCGGTAATGTGCCTATTGGTGATGGCGCACCGATAGCAGTACAGTCTATGACAAACACCAATACTTTAGATGTTGATGCGACGGTGGCACAAATTAGAGCTATCCAAGACGCCGGGGCGGATATTGTCCGTGTTTCTGTGCCGACAATGGATGCAGCTGAAGCATTTAAAAGCATTAAAGAGCAAGTGGATATTCCACTCGTCACAGATATTCACTTCGATTACCGTATTGCATTACAAGTGGCTAAGTATGGTGCCGACTGCTTACGGATAAACCCAGGTAATATTGGCAGTGAAGACCGTATTCGTGCAGTGATTGATGCGGCGGGTGAGCACAACATTCCAATTCGTATTGGCGTGAATGGCGGTTCACTAGAGCGCGATTTGCAAGAAAAGTATGGTGAACCAACACCTGAAGCCTTGCTTGAGTCTGCGATGCGACATGTCGAAATTCTCCAGCGCCATAATTTTGATCAGTTTAAAGTCTCGGTAAAAGCTTCCGACGTGTTCTTAGCCGTTGGCGCTTATCGGTTACTGGCAAAAGAGATTGACCAACCTCTGCACCTTGGGATCACCGAAGCTGGTGGTTTTAGAGCCGGTTCGGTTAAATCGGCAGTTGGTCTAGGTATGCTACTTGCTGAAGGGATTGGTGATACATTACGTGTTTCACTGGCGGCTGATCCGGTGCAAGAAATCAAAGTGGGTTTTGATATTCTAAAGTCGCTGCGAATTCGTTCGCGCGGCATTAATTTTATTGCTTGCCCAAGTTGTTCCCGTCAAGAATTTGATGTAGTGAATACTATGAATCAGCTTGAGGAGCGATTAGAAGATATCGTCACACCAATTTCGGTTTCTGTGATTGGTTGCGTGGTAAATGGCCCTGGCGAAGCACTCGTCAGTGACTTAGGTCTTGCTGGCGCAAATCGCCGTTCAGGCCTTTATATCAATGGTGAGCGCCAAAAGACACGGATTGATAATGATGATATTGTCGCTCAATTAGAGTCTCAGATCCGAGAATATGTAGAGAAAAAAGAAAGCGAAGAAAAAATCGATGTAAAAATCATCGACTGATACCAGCGTAATCGTTAAGATAAGCGAATTTTCGCGCTTTCTCACGGCGTGCTAGACTGCACGACGATAAATGGCATTAAAGAAATAAAACCAATGCGATGAGACTGTTTTAGCGTATTTAGTTAAAGGGCTAAAGCAGCAGGAAATCGGTTGGTGACAAATTTAAGTTAGGGTTTTCAGTGACTAAACAACTTCAGGCAATCCGTGGAATGAATGATTGTCTGCCAGGTGACACGCAGGTCTGGCAGAAAGTAGAATCGGTGTTAAGAGACACAGTAGCGGCATTTGGTTATCAAGAGATCCGTTTTCCAGTCGTTGAGTCGACCGATCTATTTAAGCGCTCTATCGGTGAAGTAACCGATATCGTCGAAAAAGAAATGTATACCTTTGATGACCGTAATGGCGATAGCTTAACGCTACGTCCGGAAGGCACAGCAGTGTGCGTCCGTGCGGGTAATCAAAATGGTTTGCTATACAACCAAGAACAGCGCCTTTGGTATATGGGACCGATGTTCCGCCATGAAAGACCGCAAAAAGGCCGTTACCGTCAATTCCATCAATTTGGCGTTGAAACCTTTGGTATGGCAACGCCAGATATTGATGCCGAAGTGATCTTATTGACGGCGCGTCTATGGCAGCAATTTGGCATTCAAGACCATGTTACGCTTGAGCTCAACTCTTTGGGGTCAAATGAAGCGCGTGCTGAATATCGTGATGCTTTGATTGCATATCTGGAGCAACACAAAGAAGCGCTTGATGAAGATAGTCTGCGCCGTATGTATAGCAATCCACTGCGTGTGTTGGATAGCAAAAATCCAGAGGTACAAGCTGTACTTGTTGATGCGCCTAAGCTTTCTGAACACTTAGATGATGAATCACGCGAACATTTTGCTAATTTGTGTGAACGTTTAGACGCAGCTGGCGTCGAATACCAAGTTAATGAAAAGCTGGTACGTGGCCTAGATTACTACAACCGCACCGTATTTGAGTGGGTGACGACAAGCTTAGGTTCTCAAGGCACAGTATGTGCTGGCGGCCGCTACGACGGCTTAGTAGAGCAGCTTGGCGGTAAAGCAACACCAGCTGTTGGCTTTGCGATGGGTATCGAGCGTTTAGTCTTGATGCTACAGACGTTGGAGTGTGTGGGCGATATTCGTCGTAATGCAGACGTATACGTTGTTGCGATGGGTGACAAAGCGGCTATTCAAGCTCCAGTGGTTGCACAGCAATTACGAGATGATATTGCTGGCCTTCGCGTGATGGTTCATTGTGGCGGTGGCAACTTCAAGAAACAATTTAAACGTGCAGATAAAAGCGATGCTGTTATTGCGCTAGTGCTAGGCGAAGATGAACTCGCTGAAGGCAAAGTGACAGTGAAGTATCTGCGTGAACAGAAAGAACAAATCACCTTACCACTTGCAGAAGTAAAAACGCTGTTAGCAGAGCTGGTAAGCTAAGAGGTTAGAATGGAAATTTATTCAACAGAAGAACAACAAGCAGAAGCAATAAAACGATTTTTCCGTGAAAATGGCACAACGATTGTAGTCGGTGCTGTGCTTGGTTTAGGTGGTTTATATGGCTGGAAAGCGTATAACCAAAGCCAGATCGAGAGCGCAGAAGCAGCATCCGAAGCATACACTCAGGTTGTTGAAAGTGACGATGTACTAGCAAAAAGCGACGCTTTTGTTGCTGCAAATGCAGATTCTAACTACGCCGTGTTAGCAGCTTTCGTTGCTGCTAAAGAGGCAATCGACAAAGACGATCTTAAGCTAGCTGCTGAGAAGCTAACTTGGGCGGCTGATAATGTAGCCAACGCTGAGCTAAAAGCAACGGCGTTGTTAAGACTTGCACGTGTACAAGCGTCTCAGTCTCAATACGAACAAGCACTTGCAACACTGGCTAAGCCAATGCCTGAAGCGTTTAAGGCGCAGCTTGCTGAGATCCAAGGTGATATTTACCTTGCTCAAGGCGACAAAGATAAAGCACGAAGCGCTTATCAATCGGCATTAGAAGCAGCGGAAGGCAATAGCAATCCTATGCTGCAAATTAAACTGGATGATCTTGCACAAAAGACAACGGTTTAAGGAGCTGCCATGAAGAAGTTAACGATGGCCTCATTGGCTTTATGTGTTGCAGCACTCACCGCGGGTTGCTCTTCAAGTGATGATGAAGAAGAGTTAACGCTCCCTGAGATCAACAATCAATTCGACGCCGCTGTTGTATGGCAAGAGGGGATTGGTGACGGGGTTGAGCACTACTTTTCACGCTTATCTCCAGTAAGCTATCAAAGCACTGTTTTTGCAGCTGCCCGTGAAGGTTTAGTGACAGCATTTGACGCACAAACAGGTGAAGAAAAGTGGCGAGTTGATGTTCGTGAGAATAAGAGCTTTTGGCCATGGGAAGACAGTGACAGTGCGAAGCTGTCAGGTGGGATCACACAAGCTTATGGCAAACTGTATGTTGGTTCTGAGCACGGACAGGTTTTTGCGCTGGACCGTGAAACTGGCGAAATCGTTTGGCGTAAGTCAGTACCAGGTGAAGCGCTGTCTGCGCCAGCTGCAGGTGACGGTCTTCTTTACGTTAACTTAGGTTCAGGCAAGCTGGTTGCGCTGCACCCAGATACAGGTGAAGAGCGTTGGCACTATGAGCAAGAAGTTCCTGCGCTGACATTACGTGGTTTAAGCTCACCAACGAGCGCGAATGGTGGTGTATTGGTTGGCGAAGAAAGTGGCAAGTTAACCGCACTGAACGCTGAAAACGGTTTTACTGCTTGGAGCTCGGATGTTGCAATTGCAAAAGGGGCTTCTGAGTTTGAACGTTTGGTCGATGTTGATACTAAACCCGTTGTAAGCGGCGCATATGTGTATTCTATCGCCTATAATGGTAAACTAGTCGCTATTGATGTGCGCAGCGGCAATGTAGTGTGGGATCGTGAGTACAGTAGTTACCGAGACCTCACACTCGATCTTGACGTAATTTATTTGGTTGATAGCGACGGCGTACTGTACGCACTAGACAAAAACTCTGGTATTGAACGTTGGACACAACCTGCTCTGCGCGGTTGGTATCTAACCGCTCCTACGGTTGCTGGCAACTACGTAGTGGTTGGCGATCAGGAAGGTAACTTACACTGGCTGGATAAGAGCTCTGGTGAGTTGGTATCGCGTACCGAGTTTGATAGTTCAGGCTTTTTTGTCGAACCGATTGTGGTTGATGGCAAAGTATTTGTTTACACGCGTGATGGTGAACTTAGCGCAGTTCAAATTCCGCAGTAACTTTCTGAATTTTTAGATATTTTATGGGGCTTCGCTTTTGCGAAGCCTTTTGTTGTTTTTAAAAGAGGTAGTCTATGCTTCCTGTGATCGCTCTGGTTGGGCGACCTAATGTGGGTAAGTCCACACTGTTTAATCGTTTAACACGTACTCGTGACGCGTTAGTTGCTGACTTTCCGGGTCTGACTCGCGACCGTAAATACGGCCAAGCAAACTATGAAGGCTACGAGTTTATTGTGGTAGACACGGGTGGTATCGATGGCTCTGAAGAAGGCATTGAAACTGAAATGGCCGAGCAGTCGCTGCTTGCAATTGAAGAAGCGGATATTGTGCTATTTTTGGTGGATGCGCGCGCAGGTATGACGGTTGCTGATCAAGCTATCGCGCAGCACCTTCGTAAACAACAGAAAAACTGCTTTGTTGTCGCCAATAAAACGGATGGCATTGATGCTGACTCCAACTGTGCTGAGTTTTACCAGTTAGCGCTCGGTGACGTTCAACAGATCGCCGCCGCGCACGGTCGAGGTGTTACTCAATTATTAGAGCTGACGCTACAACCGATTATCGCTGAGCTTACGGCTCAAGATGAAGAGCTTGAGCATGACGATGAAGATATCGCCGAGCTTTACCTTGAAGGTGAAGAAGTCGAAGACGGTAAAACGGGTTTTGAAGACAAGCCTGTTAAACTCGCGATTATCGGTCGTCCAAATGTCGGTAAGTCAACACTAACTAACCGTATTTTAGGTGAAGACCGCGTTATCGTTTACGATATGCCGGGCACAACGCGCGACTCAATTTACATTCCGATGACGCGCAATGATAAAGAATACGTGTTAATCGACACTGCCGGCGTGCGTAAACGTAAGAAAGTCAGCGATGTCGTAGAGAAATTTTCGGTTATCAAAACACTGCAAGCGATTGAAGATGCCAATGTGGTATTGCTCGTTGTAGACGCGCGAGAGGGGATCTCAGATCAAGACTTGAGTCTACTTGGTTTTGCACTAAATGCGGGTCGCTCGTTGGTTATTGCGGTAAACAAATGGGATGGCCTTGATGATTATGTCAAAGAGCGCATCAAAACTGAGCTAGACAGACGACTGGGCTTTGTGGATTTTGCTCGTTTGCACTTTATCAGCGCATTACATGGTACAGGTGTTGGTCACTTGTTTGAGTCGATTGACGAAGCTTATGAATCAGCGACTAAGCGAGTAAGTACGGCAATGTTACGCCGTATTATGGATATGGCTCAGGCGGATCACCAGCCTCCACTGGTTCGTGGACGTCGGGTAAAACTTAAGTATGCACACGCAGGTGGTTATAACCCGCCGCGTATCGTTATCCACGGCAATATGGTGCATGAACTGCCAGATAGCTATAAGCGCTATTTAATGAACTACTATCGTAAAGCGCTTAACGTAATGGGTACGCCGATTAAGATTGAATTCCGCGAAGGGGATAACCCTTACGCTGGCCGTTCAAACAAAATGACGCTATCGCAAAAGCGTAAGCTTCGTGCATTTGCAAAAGAAAACCGCAATAAGCCGTAAGGCTCTTTGCGTGAAGTTTAGCTCGACGCCATCTGGTTAGTGCGTCGAGCTAAACATAAGTTCCATATCTATCCAACCGATTCCTGTTTCCACATCTGACTATAATTAACGTTAACCCAGAACTCTCTCACTTTGTTTTACCTTGCCCAACATTTGTGCTTAAGTTATATATAGTTACATTAGGTTTTATTGATAGTGAGGATTAGGTGTTTGCCAAAACGGTGATTTATGTAGAATGTGTTGAGGAAGTGCTGGATTTTTACTATCAAGCATTTGGTTTGAGCACTTTTGATATGACCGATGAAGGGGATTATGGTGAGCTAGACACCGGAGAAGTGAAACTCGCCTTTGCCAGTCATCCATTGGCCCAATCACAGTTTAGGCAAGACTATATTCGTTGCCATCCCAAACAGCCTGCACTTGGTTTTGAAATTAGCATCAGCTGTGAAAATGTCCCTGAATGCTATGATAAGGCAGTAGCCGCTGGGGCTGAGCCATTAAGCCCACCAAACCAAAAGGGCAGAGTAACACAAGCTTATGTAAGAGCCATTGAAGGGACTTTAGTTGCTTTGGTATCAAAGCCCGGTGAATAGCGGCACTCACAAGGGGTGAGCGCCATGTTGATGCGGTGTGCTTTTATTCGATATCGACAAGTAGTCTAGCAAGACCAACGGGCTCGATTTCAACACAAACGTTGTCATCGTTCCAGTTTAGACCAACGAGTGCATCATCTTCTTTTAGGTCGAGCACCCATTCGTCAAGAAAACTTTCAACATCAATACTCATCGGCGAGAACTCACTCCACTCGTCGCGACATTGAGCTTGCGCTTTTTCTTCACTATCCCACAGCAATAACACATCAGTCTCGTCAAACTGGTTAGAGTCAACCACAACCATGCCACCGTCATCAGAGCTAAGTGCCCAAACGCTTTCAGTATTTTTTACTTGCTCAATAAACTCACTGACTTCTGAGCCAATTTCTTCTTCATTCATCATAGGTGTTCTCAATTTCGTGGATCAGTTTGCTGGGCGATTGCTTGGCTTTGCCAACGGCTATGAAATGCCATTAGGTTGGTGTAATCGCTCAGGTCGACGAGCTCTCTAAATAGAACCCAATCAATAAGGCAGTATAAACTGATTTGGAGATAATCACAGTGTAAAAACTCTTCTGTCACACACTCTTCATTGAGATAGTGCAGGGTATGGCCAATTCGCTCCCGCTGTAGATTAAAAAATAGTTTATCTTGTTCAATGTCAAAACCAGAGCGCTTACTAAGTAACAGCTCCACCAAAGAATCATTGCAGGCATTGATAAGGACCAACCAGTTTTCTTGATCCCAACTGGGAAATGGAAGTTGATGCTTTTCGCGGAGGTAGCGAACAATCAAATTGGAATCACAAATAAGTTGTGCATCGTCTATTAAAAATGGGATCTTACGAGCAGGATTATGGCGAATAAGTTCGTCATGGCCTGCTTCAGAAAATATGTCTATATGCTGGTAGCTCATTGGGAGCTGTTTAGCCGCGGCCCACATTCTAATTCGACGGGCGTATGGACTGGTGTTCGAACCGATAAGTTTCATGCCATCATTCCTTCAACTAAGTATCTTTCGCTCATTCAGAAAATGTAGCGAGTTGGTATTACGGAATGATGGCGAAGTGATTCAATTTTCGCAAGCGAATTAATCGCTACGACTGGTTACCTCAAGCAAGTGAAAACCAAATTGCGTTTGCACTGGCCCTTGTACTTGATTGATTGGGGCTGAAAAAACCACTTTATCGAATTCAGGCACCATCATGCCCGGTCCGAACTCACCTAGCGCACCACCATCTTGGCCCGACGGGCAATTGGAGTACTGCTTTGCGATTTCTGCGAAATCTTCCCCTGCTGCAATGCGTTCTTTGAGCTCCATGCATTGCGCTTCACTATCTACTAGGATGTGTCTTGCACTAGCGATTGCCATAATTTCTCCGATGATTATTTATTATTCATACTTTATTCTAATCTAGGTACGTTAAAAAATCAGCTTATCTAGGCAAGAGTTTTTCAATTTCGCTAGTGAGCTCGTCAGACATAGGTTTAGTGCGGCTGTTAAAACGCTTAATTGTTTTACGATCAGCTGACACTAAGTATTTGTAAAAATTCCAGTTTGGAGAGCTTGTTACTTCATTCAAATGTTGGAAAATGGGGTTGGCATCAGAGCCTCTGACTTCCGAGGTAGCAAACATATTGAAGGTTACGCCGTAGTTGATAAAACAGACTTTTGCAGTTTCTTTCTCGTCGTCTTCTTCTTGGAAAAAGTCATCAGA
Organism: Pseudoalteromonas sp. A757; assembly: GCF_004103285.1. NCBI lineage: Bacteria > Pseudomonadati > Pseudomonadota > Gammaproteobacteria > Alteromonadales > Pseudoalteromonadaceae > Pseudoalteromonas > Pseudoalteromonas sp. A757. Next base: position 357,651 of record NZ_QNQN01000074.1, on the reverse strand, counting down.
GGGAAACCCAAGTACAACAAGGCCTTTATCTTGATATTTTTGATGTAGTTGCTCTAGGCCTTCAAACTGACCAGTAAATCCACAGTTACTGGCTGTGTTTACGATGAGGAGTGGTTTGTCTTTAAATTCACACAGGTTGAGTGAGTCGTCAGAACGCAGTTTTCGCAGCTCAACATTGGTAAAATCATCACAGCTGGATGTCTTTGCATACGCGTTACTCGAGATTAGGAAACCAAGCGCTAAGCTCAGAATCGAAAGACTTTTTATCATCAGTGCTTTCCTTTTATTTATGTTATCTCTTATGATACGAAAATATTCGTTACCTTGATCAGCCTTCATGAATATTAGACTCGCCAAACAGCATGACCTTTGTGCCATTGTAGCCATCTACAACGAAACGATACCGAGCCGCAAAGTCACGGCGGATACGGAGCCCGTAAGCGTAGCACAAAAGCAAAGTTGGTTCGCCGGACATACGCAAAATCGCCCAATTTATGTGGTAGAGCAGGCAGATGAGGTGGTTGCGTGGATAAGCTTTAGCAGCTTTTATGGACGCCCTGCCTACGATGGTACGGCTGAGGTGAGTATTTATCTTGCAAAAGCCGCACAAGGCCAAGGGTTAGGTAGTAAACTCATGGATTTTGCGGAGCAGCAAGCGCCAACCCTGTTTATAACAACGTTACTTGGCTTTATTTTTTCTCATAATCTCCCCAGTATCCGCTTGTTTGAAAAGCACGGTTATAAAAAGTGGGGAGAATTACCCAATGTCGCGGTTATGGATGGTAATCGCTATAGCTTGACGATTTTGGGTAAGTCTCTCGCTTAGTTTGATATGCCGTTGGACTATTGTTTCAAAAAGTAAGTGTAGTCGCCGCGTAGAACATATCAAAATAGTGCTATTTTTTAGCGTCTTGTGATTCTTCTACTAAACTGGATCTCAGAATTATCGGTAAAGGATCTGGTTATGACGAATCGCGTGCTGATTATTGACAGCAGCAGTGTGCAAGCGATGCGAGTAAAGGTATTATTTGAGTTACTCGGTGGTGAGGTAGAGCATGTGCATTACCGGAGTCTAGAAGCAAATCTCGATTTCGATAAATTTGATGTCATCGTTATCGCTCATGGTGTGCCCGCCAATAAGCTCCAAGCGTTATACCAATTAAGAGAACATGATAAGTTAGTTTTATTGGCTCCAAAACCCGACAATGCGGAGCACTTGAAGTCGTTTAGCGAAATTAACCGTGCCCTACCAAATGGTATTGTTATCTATCCCTTCTTTGCCAATAAAGATATTACTGGCTTGCTTGAGCGCCTACTGGAAATCGGTTCTACTAACACCTTAGTACTGCCTAAAGTATTGCTGGTCGACCATCATACTCCTCGTCTTGAAGCCTTGGCAAACGGCCTGCGTGGTGCACAATTAGCTGTCACAACCGCCACAACGCTCAATGAAGCGATGCAAGTCGTTGAACGACAGTCGGTCGACCTTTTGATCTGTGATTTTAATCTAGAGAAAGATACCGGTTTAGATGTATTTAATAAAGTTCGTCAAGTGCATCACAATTGCCGCTGCTTATTGATGACTTCTCGGGTTAATCAAGTGGATATGTTAGAAGCCGTGCGTCAAGGGGTTGAAGACATTCTGATCAAGCCGTTTGATGAGAGCGATTTATTACAAAGCTTACATAAACTATGGCAAACGGAGTTATTGAGGCGCCATAACCAAGAGCTAGTTGAGCGTTTACAGGATACGGTAGACGCATTGATAGAGCGCGATAGTCTGTTGCGAGTGATTTACAAGCATACCCCAGATCCGATTATGTTGTTCAATCGTCAAGGTCATATCATTGAAGCAAATGACGCGTGTTGCGAGTTGTTTGAACTTACACAAGAAGAATTACAGCCGTTATCGATTTTTGAGCTATTTGATGAAATATCAGTATCGCAATTGCGCGACTTAATGAAGCATGTTGGTATGTTAAAGCACTTCAACTGTGAACTGAGTTTGCCAAAAGCTGGCGAACGCAGCATTCCTTTAATGGGAACGTTTAATGAAATTGATCATCATGGAGATATGGCATTTGCCGTCATTTTTAAAAATGTCTCAAAGCTTAAAGAGCAGCAAGAAGTGTTAGAAGAAACCAAAGAGTTGCTAGAGTTTGAAGTGCAAGCTCGAACAGCACAGTTACAAAAAGCTAAAGAGGCGGCGGAAGCGGCTAATCTATCAAAATCTGAATTTTTGGCCAATATGTCCCATGAATTACGCACGCCAATGCACTCCATTTTAAGTTTCGCTCGATTTGGTTTAGATAAACTCACGGCTCCTGAAGTACCTACAGATAAACTCAAAAAATATTTATCTCGTATCGAAACCAGCGGTGAGCGCCTATTGGTGCTTCTTAATAACTTGCTTGATTTATCAAAACTAGATGCGGGACGTTTTCCATTTAATCCAAGTTTCCATAATTTGATTAATGTGATCCAAAGCGGCATTGAAGATGTGTCCGGCACTGCGCTTGAGAAAAAGATAAAAATTCGCTTTGAAAAGCCAGAACAAGGCGTGATGACCTTTTGCGATCCGGAGCAAATGAACCAAGTGATCAGAAACTTATTAGGTAATGCGCTCAAGTTTAGTCCTGAAGGTAGTGAGGTGAGAGTACTGCTAAGCTGTAAAGATCAAGATATTCATATCAAGATCACCGACCAAGGAGTTGGTATTCCTGATGATGAATTGGAGCAAATTTTTGCCAAGTTTGTACAAAGTAGTAAAACAGACAGCGGTGCTGGCGGCACGGGATTAGGCCTTGCTATTTGTAAGGAGTTTATTTTATTGCACAAAGGGCAGATATACGCAGAAAACAATCCTGAGGGCGGTGCGTGTATTAATGTGAGCTTGCCTTTAATAGAGCACCTTTAAAGTAATGCGATGTAATTGGTGTGATTGGAAAGGCGTTGAGTAAGCGTCTATAAATAATAATAGAGCTTGTAAAAATACAATGTGGTTGGGAGCTGTTGAAGCATAGATCTGAAGTTACCGTATTTTCCCCGCAGTACCTTTTCCCATTGTGAACCAACAAAGGAAGGACATCCATTTATGGCTTTACGAAGAATCTTAGCTGTTGACGACGAACCATTTAATTTAGAAATCATTGAAGAGATTTTAGAAGACTTAGACTTTGAATTAAAAACCGTTGAAAGTGGTCATGAATGTCTAGCTGTAGTTGAAGACTTCGATCCTCAAGTGATTTTGCTTGATGTAAGCATGCCAAAGATGAGCGGTTATGAGGTGTGTAAGGCGATTAAAGCCAACCCAAATACACAGCATATTATTGTTATGTTTGTGTCGGCAAGAGGTTCTGTTGAAGAGCGGATGGAAGGCTATTCGGTTGGTGCTGAAGATTATATTGTTAAGCCGTTTGGCCAAGGTGAGTTAAAAGCTAAGCTCACGCACTTGAACCAAATGCTATTAGAAAAAGATATTCTGGCTCAGCAAATTGAGGATGCAACTTCCACGGCATTTAGCGCCATGGCTAATAGCAGTGAAATGGGGCAGATTGTTAACTACATTGAGCAAATTGGTGACATAGAAACGATCCCGAGACTGGCAGAAGCGCTATGTCAATGTTTAAAGGGACTGGGACTTAATTGTAATGTTGAGGTCCGGCTTGAGGGACAAAAACATCACTTCGCAACTGCGGGTATTTGTTCGCCTATCGTGATTGAATTATTTGAGATCTTACACACCAAAGGGCGATTACATGAATTTACCAATCGCATACTGGTTAACTACCCGTTTTTGAGTATTTTGATCCTCAATATGCCGGGAGATGATCCTGATAAACACGGAAGGTTACGGGATCATATTTGTTTTATTGCCAGTGTAACTGAGCAACAGTTGATTGCCATTTCTACTAAACGCAAGCTGGTACAGCAACATGAAGATTTGGAAGAAGCGATAAAAATGGTGCAGGGTAAGTTTAACAGCATGGTGTCGCTGCTTGATAAAAATCGTCAAGAAAATGAAGAAGTATTCCGCTCACTACAGGAGCTATTCGAAGAGCGCATTCCGACGATGGGCTTAGATGAAGATCAGGAGATGTTTATCTATCAAAACGTCGATAAAGCGATTCAAAGTTCAGTGGCACGAGAAGAAAGTGTGCGAGAAGTGAAAAGTGGTTTCTATGATATCGAGGAAGATTTAAAACTACTTTCCCGACGTTCAGAATAGTCTCTTTCACTTCCAATACCGCCGTAGGTCGCGCTTTAGCGCGACTTTTTTAACGCAATACTGTTCACCTATTTAGCCGTAGGTCGCGCTTTAGCGCGACTTTTTTAACGCAATTCTGTTCACCTATTTGGCCGTAGGTCGTGCTTTAGCGCGACAATCCAGCTAAGCGTCTCGTGGTAAGCCCTTTTCAATAATGCGGATCAGCCTTGCTTTTTTGCGCTCATGTTGATCTGACTTTTGCCTTTGTTGCTCCAGCGCCCAGTCGATATGTTCGATAACAAGGGGAGTGGTATTTTGACGCTTTGCTTCCAGCGCTATAACGATAGCTTCATCGTATTGTGCATTGCCAAGGCCAACGGCTAAATTTCGTAGCCAACGTTCATGTCCAATCCGACGAATGGGGCTACCTTCGGTGTTCTTCAAAAATGTTGCTTCATCCCAAGCAAATAAACTCAATAACTGCTGATCTTTCAGTTGAGTTCGCGGCAAAAAGTCGGTTTCTTCCGTTATTTGGCCATAGCGATTCCACGGGCAAACTAACTGGCAATCATCACAACCGTATATCCGGTTGCCCATTTTTGCCCTAAACTCTTCTGGAATAGCGCCTTGAAGCTCTATGGTGAGATACGAAATACAGCGTCTTGCATCGACGACATAAGGTTCGACTATAGCGCCGGTGGGGCATAAAGTTAGACAGGCAGTACAACGGCCGCAACCCTCTTCTTGGTTTGGTTTATCAATAGGAAGAGGAATATCAACAAACAGTTCACCCAAGAAAAACCAAGAGCCCGCCTGCTTATTAATCACTAGACTGTTTTTTCCACGCCAGCCAAGCCCAGCTTTTTCTGCAATTTGTCGCTCCAGCACTGGGGCAGAGTCAACAAAAGGACGAAACCCTAACGCCCCGACTTCTTGCTCAATTTTTTGTCCGAGCTGCTTGAGTCTGTTGCGCATCACTTTATGATAGTCTCGGCCTAATGCATAACGAGAGATGTAGGCGGTGGTTTTATTACCAAGCGCTCTGGCAAAGCTAGCATCAGGTGGCAGGTAGTTCATTTTTACCGAAATAATACGCTGAGTGCCAGGAACCAATTCAGCGGGGCGAGCACGTTTCATTCCATGCGCCGCCATATACGCCATCTCACCATGATAGCCAGCGTCTAACCAGCGCTGAAGTTGCGCTTCATGCTCACGTAAATCAATGTCGGTTATACCGACTTCTGCAAAGCCAAGTTCTTGGCCCCATTGCTTAATTTGTGCTGCAAGTTCACTATAATTGATATTATCGGTCGTCACGGGAAGAAATAATGGCTAATGAATACACGGACAATTTACCACAATTTGCTTATTCAGCCCAACAAGTGCAGCAATATGAAGCAAAAGCCGCTAAGCTATCAGGCACTGATCTAAGTACCTTAATGCAACGAGCTGGGGCCGCTGCATTTCGCTTTATTGAAAACAGCCAGCCCAAATCCAGCCATATCTTAATTATCACCGGTAAAGGCAATAATGCAGGAGACGGTTTTGTCGTCGCTCAATTATGTCAACAGGCTGGGTTTTCCGTCACCGTCTTTGCGTTATTTGCACCCGAAAGCTTAACGGGTGATGCGCAGCAGGCATTCTCTCAATACCAAGGCGCATTGGTTTTTTCTTTAAACGATGCAGAGTTAAGTCAGTTTTCGGTTGTGGTTGATGGCGTGTTCGGCACTGGTTTTAGAGGTGAGTTGCCTGAGCATGTTTGCCTTTGTTATGACAGAATAAATAAACTGCCGGTTACTAGGTTGGCACTTGATGTACCGAGCGGTATAAATGCCACAACAGGAGAAGTTGCATCTAGTGCATTTTTAGCTACCGAAACCATTACCTTTATCGCGTTAAAACAGGGCTTACTTAGCGGCTCAGCTAAGTGTTTTGTGGGAACGTTATTGTTAGCCGACTTGGATGTTGGTGAAGCATTCAAAACTCTAGTAACGCCAACTTCTAATTATTTAAATCATGAAACATTAATGGCAGCAAGGCCACTGCGAGCACTAGATAGCTATAAAAATGCACATGGCCATGTGTTACTTATTGGCGGTAATCGTGGTATGGCTGGGGCAATTCGATTGGCAGCAGAAGCCGCTCTGCGAGCAGGGGCTGGCCTTGTATCGGTCGCTACTCATCCTGATAATATCGCGAGCGTCTTGCAGGGGCGCTTTGAATTAATGGTACACGGTGTTGAGAGTACGAATGAGTTATCGCCATTGATGAAAAAAGCCAGTGTGATAGTGCTTGGTCCCGGGCTTGGTCAAGACGCTTGGGCCAAAGCTCTCTTTAACTGTGCGATGGCAACTGAATTGCCGATGGTTGTGGATGCTGATGGGCTCAATTGTTTAGCGCATGCACCGAGGCAAAAATCAAACTGGGTGTTAACGCCTCACCTAGGTGAAGCTAGACGATTATTGAACCACTTAGAGACACCACTAAATGAACACGACCGCTTCGCGGTGGCTAAAAAAATTAGCCATGAATATGGCGCTGTTACGGTACTAAAAGGGCCGGGCAGTTTGATATCTGAAGGTGAGCGGATAAATATTAATCGTTCAGGCTGTGCAGGAATGGCGAGTGCTGGGATGGGCGATGTTTTATCTGGTATCATAGGCGGTTTAATTGCCCAAGGGATGGAAGCATTTGCTGCAACAAACCTAGCCGTGTATATTCATGGTTTGGCTGCCGAGCAGGCTGCTCATGATGGCGAAAAAGGTATGTTGGCCGGGGATTTATTCGAACATATTCGAGGTATTTTAGGGTGACGACAGGTCATATGAAATTCGATTTGGCTGATGAGCCAGCAACAGTTGCCATGGGTAATAAAATTGCCAATGTTATTCGTCAAGGTGCGGTACTATTTTTACACGGTGATTTAGGCGCAGGTAAAACTACGCTCACTCGCGGGATCGTGCAAAGCCTTGGTCATTCAGGTAAGGTAAAAAGTCCAACTTATACCTTAGTTGAACCTTATGAACTGGATGATGTCTCAATATATCATTTTGATTTATATCGATTAGGTTCGCCTGAAGAGCTCGAATACATGGGGATCCGGGATTACTTTGCAAGTAATGCTATCTGTGTTGTTGAGTGGCCTGAAAAAGGTGAAGGCTTTATTCCAAACCCAGATATAGACGTCACAATGCAGTATGCTGGTGATGGCCGTCAAATTACACTTGAGGCCAAGTCTAGCCGCGGCGAGGCACTATTAAAACAATTACAAGATTATGCGTAATCAGCCGACTATTAGTTATATTTTCATTTTAATCTGCATGCTCTTAACGAGTATGCACAGCATCGCCCAAAACGCCATCGAAAGTGTGCGTGTTTGGCCCTCCCCAGAAAGCACTCGTATTGTTTTTGATATGAGTGATAAGCCAGATTACAGCTATTTTGTGCTGAAAAATCCGCTGCGCTTGGTTATCGACCTTGAAAACACCAAGCAAAAAAAAGACTTTCCGAGTGTTCCTGACGAACATCGAGTTGTCAATAAGGTGCGCCACAGCAAGCCGAAAAACAACAATTCTGCACGTATTGTTGTGGAGCTTAGCCGCAGCGCTACGCCAAAAATCTTTGCGCTAGCACCAACTGGCCCGTATAAAAACCGCTTAGTCGTTGATTTGTATGGTAAGCAGATGAGTGCTTATGACGATACAAAAACTGCCACACCACGAAAAACACTCGCGCAAGATAGAGATATAGTCATCGCCATCGATGCTGGTCATGGTGGTGAAGATCCAGGTTCTATTGGACCTTCTGGTACTTATGAAAAGCTCGTAACCATTCAAATTGCGAAGCGTTTAGCACGCTTAGTCGATAGCCAGCCGGGAATGAGCGCAAAGCTTATTCGTACTGGCGATTATTACCTTAAGTTGAATACGAGAACCGCAAGAGCACGCGAAAGAAAAGCGGATTTCTTTGTGTCTATTCACGCAGATGCCTTCACCAGCCCTCAACCACGCGGTGCGTCGGTTTGGGTGTTATCATTGCGCAGAGCAAATTCAGAAATAGGTAAATGGCTAGAAGACAAAGAAAAACACTCACAATTATTGGGAGGGGCTGCCGATTTAATTAAAGATACGGCCAACGAAAAGTATTTGGCCAAAGCGCTACTTGATATGTCGATGGAACACTCGATGAAAACTGGGTTTCAGGTCGCAGAAGAAGTCGTCAAAGAACTGAAAAAAGTGGCAAAAATGCACAAGAGCAGACCGCAAGCCGCAAACTTTGGGGTATTAAAATCACCAGATATACCTTCGATCCTGGTGGAAACTGGCTTTATTTCAAATCCCAAAGAAGAAAAGCTATTAATGTCTCCACATTATCAAGAGCGTTTAGCTCGAGCGATTTTTAGTTCGATAAAGGGCTATTATGAGAAGAACCCACCGGATAATTCGCTCTTTGCGCGAATGCAATCCAACAAGCCGGTTACGCATAAAGTAAAAAGTGGCGAGTCATTGAGTGTGCTGGCTAGCCGTTATGGTATTACGGTCAGTGAACTGAAAAAAGCAAATAACCTGAAAAGCAATACCTTGTTTATTGGGCAAGTCTTAACTATTCCAAAAGCGTAAATGATGACGATAGAAATACTTCCAGCTCGGTTGGCCAACCAAATCGCTGCCGGTGAGGTGGTGGAGCGGCCAGCGTCCGTTGTGAAAGAGCTGGTGGAAAACAGTATTGATGCTGGTGCGACGCGCATTCAAATAGATATTGAGCGTGGAGGGCACAAGCTCATTCGGATCCGTGATAACGGTATTGGTATTGTTAAAGACGAGCTGATGTTGGCGTTGTCTCGCCACGCGACAAGTAAACTGAAAAGTTTGGACGATCTGGAATGTATTGCTTCGCTTGGCTTTCGAGGTGAGGCGCTGGCATCCATCAGTTCAGTATCGCGGCTGACTCTGAGCTCTAAGCCGCAAGCGCAAGAAACTGCTTGGCAAGCTTTCGCTGAAGGGCGAGATATGGCTGTGCAGGTTCAACCTACCGCGCATCCAGATGGCACCACCATTGAAGTCAAAGATCTGTTTTTCAACACGCCTGCGCGCAGGAAGTTTTTACGCACCGAAAAAACCGAGTTTAGCCATATTGATGAATTGGTTAAGCGCATTGCATTGAGTCGTTTTGATGTTGCCATCACGCTCACTCATAACCAAAAGGTGGTTCGTCAATATCGCCCACGCACTATTGAAAAAGGGGTTGAGCGAGTTGCGCAAGTTGGCGGTAAAGCATTCTTACAGCAAGCAAGCTTTATTGACTCAGGGCATGAGGGACTGAGGTTATTTGGTTGGGTGTTACCTGCGGGGGTGAACAACGGCACACAATATACCTACGTAAATGGTCGTATGATGCGAGATAAGCTCATCTTGCATGCGATTCGTCAAGCATTTGATGAATCAATCGGGCATGAAGATCTCCCCGGTTTTGTCATATATCTTGAATTAGACCCGAGACAAGTTGACGTTAACGTCCACCCAGCGAAACACGAAGTTCGTTTTCATCAAGCGCGCTTGGTTCACGATTTTATTGTACAAGCAATAAAGCAGGTCGCGACGGAACAAATTGATCTACCTTATACAATCGAGACTGAGACTCAAGGACCTGATACCACCTCGCCATTATTTACGCCTCAAGAACAGGTAGATGAAACCTATCATCAAAGTTATCGTTCAACCCTACAGCCCGAAACACAAGCGCAGGCCTATTCGGCTCCAAGTGCCTTTGGCGAGCGTTCTGAAGCATCAAGAGCAGCCTCAAGTAGTGGTCGAAGTAATTATGGCGGTGCAACAGGCTGTGGCAAAAAGCAGGTCAATGTGAACCAGCTCTATCAAGGGCTATCACACCAACAAATGCAGCACTTCGATAAAGTTGAAGAAGGTGCATTACCGCCAAGTGAAGTAAGTAGCGTCCCGATATCCGCCAGTAAATCTAGCTGGATGTTGTTGCCACAAGGCAAAGTTATGCTTGAGCAAGACAATCAGTTGTTGTTTGGTGATTGTAGGCAGGGACTATTGCCATATTGGCAGATGCAAATTGAACAAGATGGCACACTGCAAGGCAAAGCGCTGTTGTTACCTGTGCGCATCAAGTTAGATAAAGCCGTACTGGAAGCATTACAGCAGCGTGAAACTTGGTTGGCAATTTTAGGGTTTGCGATTGAAATTTTTGATGGCCATATTTTAGTTAAAAAATTGCCTGTGTCGCTCTATAGCATAGATGTTGGTGAAATTTCTAAGCAAATGATGGAACCAAGCTCAGATGCTGAACTCCAAGATTGGTTACAGTGGTTAGAAGTCTCAACACCAAGTAGCTATTTCGATAGCCAGCATTTTGATTTAGTTAAAGAAAAATTACTTTCGAAAGCCTCATGTTTGGCTCGTATTCATAAAAGTGCAGTTACAATTGATACCCAGAAGTTGGTCAGTTTTTTAAGTTCGCAGTAATTCGTGCCTAAGTAGGTATTAATTACCATGTACTATCAGCTATAATACGAGATTAGTGCAGTTTATTAGTAGGTTAGATGTGAACAAGTTACCTGTCATTACCCTTATGGGGCCGACAGCAGCGGGTAAAACCGCATTGGCCATAGAGTTATGCCAAGCGTTAAATACCGAAATCATCAGTGTAGACTCGGCGTTAGTGTACAAAGGGATGGATATCGGTACGGCAAAGCCGAGCGCACAAGAGCAAGCAAAGGCACCACATCACCTAATTGATATTATTGACCCTGCACAAAGCTATTCGGTTGCTGAGTTTCGTGCTGATGCTATTAAACTAATTGATGATTTTCATCAGCGTGGCAAGGTGCCAATTTTAGTGGGTGGCACGATGATGTACTTTAAAGGCTTGATTGAAGGCCTGTCGCCATTACCAGAGGCTGATGTCGAAATCAGGGCGATATTGGAGCGCGAGGCTGAACAAAAGGGTTGGCCTGCATTGCATCAACAGTTAAAAGAAATTGACCCAGAAGCCGCGGCTAAAATCAGCGAAAACGACTCGCAGCGCATAAACCGCGCTTTGGAAGTTTATCGTATTAGTGGTAAAACGATGACTCAATTGCAGCAAAGCAAACAGGATGCATTGCCGTATCAATTTCATCAATTTGCGATTGCACCAAGTGACCGAAAAGTCTTGCATGAACGTATAGAGAAAAGATTTGAAATAATGTTGGATGAAGGCTTTAAAAATGAAGTTTTGGCCTTATATCAACGTAAAGATTTACACCCTGATTTGCCTTCTATTCGCTGTGTCGGATATCGGCAAATGTGGGAGTATTTAGCTGGCGAGTGCGATTATAACGAAATGGTTTTCAAAGGCGTCGCAGCGACCAGACAACTGGCGAAGCGGCAATTAACTTGGCTGAGGGGGTGGCAAGATGTGACTTGGCTTGACACCGATAGTCAAGAAAACTTGCAACGTGTTCTAACTTCGCTAAGCTAATAGTAGTTGTTAAATCAGCGTGTTCTGATTAAATCAACGACCTGACATAATAACACCTAAAACGAAGGATAAGAAAATGGCAAAAGGCCAATCTTTACAAGACCCATTTTTGAATGTCTTGCGTCGTGAGCGCATTCCTGTCTCAATTTTTTTAGTGAATGGCATTAAATTACAGGGCAAGATCCAGTCATTTGACCAATTTGTGATTTTGCTTGAAAACACAGTAAACCAAATGGTTTACAAACACGCCATCTCCACTGTGGTTCCAGCTCGTGCGGTTAACTTCCAAAATGCAACAGGAAGTGAAGCGGGCGACCAAAGTGAAGAAGGTAATTATTAATTCTTATTAGTAGGAGCTTAATGCTTGTTTGACCGTTATGAAGCCGGCGAACAGGCAGTCTTGGTTCATATAGAATTTCCACACGAAGGAGATCGCGAAGATCTACGTGAATTGGAAATGCTAGTTTCTTCTGCTGGTGTTAGTAGTGTGGCGGTTGTGCAAGGCAGCCGTCAAGCACCACATGCAAAGTTGTTTGTCGGAACGGGTAAAGCTGAAGAAATTGCCGAGATTGTCAACATCCACAACGCAGATGTCATCATATTTAACCACCAACTCAGTCCCTCACAAGAGCGCAATTTAGAACGCGTTTGTAAGTGCCGAGTGTTAGATAGGACAACGCTGATCTTAGATATTTTCGCGCAAAGAGCCCGTACCCACGAAGGTAAATTGCAGGTTGAGCTTGCTCAGCTAAGGCATATCTCTACGCGCTTAATTCGAGGATGGACGCACTTAGAAAGGCAAAAAGGGGGGATCGGCTTACGTGGTCCGGGTGAAACCCAATTAGAAACCGATAGACGGTTACTAAGAGAGCGAATTAAGAGTATTCGTAAACGATTAGACAAGGTAGCCGTTGTGCGTGAGCAAGGGCGTCGAGCGCGTAGTCGCAATGAGATCCCAACTGTTTCTCTGGTAGGTTACACTAATGCGGGGAAATCGACGCTGTTTAACAAAATTACGGATGCCGATGTTTATGCTGCGGACCAACTATTCGCAACGCTGGACCCTACGCTAAGAAAGATAGAAATTGATGATGTTGGCCCCGTTATCTTAGCAGATACAGTAGGTTTTATTCGCCATTTACCTCATGACTTGGTAGCAGCATTTAAGGCGACTTTAACAGAGACTCGTGAAGCGGATTTACAGCTTCATGTCATTGATGTTGCAGATCCGAGAAGAAAAGAAAATATAGAACAGGTACAATTGGTTCTAGAGGAAATTGAAGCCAATGACATTCCTCAACTTTTAGTCTACAACAAAATTGATCTAATGGACGAAGTTGCGCCTAGAATAGATAGGGACGATGAAGGAAAACCGATCAGAGTGTGGTTAAGTGCCCACTCTGGAGAAGGGATTTCGTTGTTATTCGACGCCGTTAAAGAGTTGTTGGCAAAAACCGTTTTCACGGCTGAGCTTGCCGTACCTCCCGCGCTTGGGCGCTTACGAGGTGCACTATTTGAGCTCAATGCCGTGGATGAAAAAGGCTACGACGAGCAAGGCAATTGGCTTGTTTCGGTAAGAATGCCAAAAATCGAATGGGAAAAGCTCAATAAGGAATTCGGGCGAAATCTCAATGATTTGGTCGTTGGTAGTTAAAAATCGTCAATTTCGAGCGTATTTTTATATGAGAGTCGCTCGAATTTTGTTAGATTTAACCTAATTCATTTAAATAACAATGGAGTATAGCTATGGCCTGGAACGAACCGGGTAATAATGGCAATGATAACGATCCGTGGAAAAACCGCGGGGGGCGGGATCAAGGCCCACCTGATCTAGATGAAGTATTCCGTAAATTTGGTAATAAATTCGGTGGTATTTTCGGCGGTAAGCCGGGGAAAGGTGGTAATGGCGGATTAGGCGGTGCTGGTTTCGTCTTTATACTTATTATCGCAGCCATCGTATGGGCGCTAAGTGGTATTTACACGGTAAAAGAGGCTGAACGCGGCATCGTGTTGCAATTTGGTAAGTTTGACCGTATTGCTGAGCCGGGTCTGCGTTGGAAAGCCACGTTCATCGAACGTGTTATTCCTGTAGATATTGAAGCGGTGCGTTCATTGTCGGCTTCAGGCTTTATGCTTACGGAAGACGAAAACGTCGTGAGCGTTGAGTTTGAAGTGCAATATCGTGTTGTAGATCCAACGCTTTATCGTTTCAGTGTGACCGATGCTGATCACAGCTTACAACAAGCGCTAGACAGTGCTCTGCGTTACGTTGTAGGTCATTCTCGCATGGACCAAGTGTTAACTACGGGTCGTGAAGTGGTTCGTCAGCGCACTTGGGAAGAGCTAAACAGTATTATTGAACCATATAACCTTGGTTTAATTGTTACTGACGTTAACTTTAAAGATTCTCGTCCGCCAGCAGAAGTAAAAGACGCATTTGATGATGCGATTGCTGCACAAGAAGATGAAGAGCGTTTCATTCGTGAAGCAGAAGCTTATGCAAGGGAAATTGAACCGCGTGCGCGTGGTCAAGTGACTCGTATGACGCAAGAAGCAGAAGCTTATCGCGAGCGTATTATCCTTGAATCTCGAGGTGAAGTAGAGCGTTTTGAGAAGTTACTGCCAGAGTATCAAGCGGCAAAAGAAGTAACGCGTAAACGTTTATATATTGATGCAATGGAGCAGATCTTGGGCCGTAGCTCAAAGGTATTGGTTGATGTTGAAGGTGGTAATAACATGCTATATCTACCACTTGATAAGATTATGCAATCCCATAGTAACACTTCGTCACCAGTACGTTTGCCAAATCAGAGCGACATTGAGCAGCTTCGTAGAACGATTGAAGGTACTCAACAGCAAAATAGTTCTGTCAATTCAGGCGGCGATAGATTTAATCGCGACAGATTTGGTAACGGGAGATAATCAAGATGAAGAATTTTAGTCTACTTCTATTAGTCACTGCCGTGATCATGTCTTTCTCTGGTATCTTTGTAGTAAACGAAGGTCAAAGAGCGATTGTATTGCTATTTAGCAAGGTACAAAAAGATGAGAATGGCGATGCGTTGGTATATGAACCAGGCCTTCATCTGAAAGTTCCTTTCTTTAGCCAAGTACGTAAATTAGACGCACGTATCCAAACCTTAGATGGTCAACCTGATCGTTTCGTAACGAGCGAGAAGAAAGATCTAATCGTGGATTCTTACGTGAAGTGGCGCGTGAATGACTTTAGCGCTTATTACCTACGTGCGCGTGGTGATAAGCAGTATGCGGAAACGCTACTTAAGCAAAAGGTTAACAACGGTCTAAGAACAAACTTCGGTTCTCGTACTATCAAAGAGATAGTATCGGGTGAACGTAGCGAGCTAATGGAAGAAGCACTAGTTCAAGCGTCGGAAAGTGCGAGTGAGCTTGGGATTGAAGTGCTGGATGTCCGTGTTAAGCAGATTAACTTGCCTAACGAAGTAAGCAGCTCAATCTACCAGCGTATGCGTGCGGAGCGTCAGGCTGTGGCGAAAGAGCACCGTTCAGAAGGTCAAGAGAAGGCGGAGACCATCCGTGCTGATGTTGATCGTCGAGTGACAGTTATGCTTGCAGATGCTGAGCGTAACGCTCGTGCGGTTCGCGGTCAAGGTGATGCAACGGCGGCAAACATTTACGCTAAAGCATATAATAAAGACCCTGAGTTTTTCGGGTTTGTTCGTTCGCTTGAAGCATATAAAAATACCTTTAAAGATAAGAATGACGTTATGGTGTTATCACCGGATAGCAAGTTCTTTGATTATATGAAGGATGCAAAAGCACAATAAGATGATGCTTTTACAATGATAGTAAAACCCCGCCTGCCAGCGGGGTTTTTTATTGGCGCAATATGGTCACAAATGTTAGATGATGAAACCTCACAAGTAGCTGTGATCTTTTACGCCGCAAAAAAGCACACCATAGCAGCGACTTTATGTCGTGAAGAAACATGTCGCGACCAACAATAAAAAAGCGGCCAATAGGCCGCAGTTAGGAAGTGAATTGGTAGTGGCCTATTAAAATAACAAACCCTTAAAACACGTACTTCACTGAAAGTTGTAGTCTGTCTAAATCACCTTCAAGGCCACTTTCTGTTTCCCGAGTACCCATCTTATATTCAGCACCAAAAGTAAGTTTTTTCACGGGTGAATAAAGTAAATTTGCGCTGTAACTCATACTTGATTTTGTCGGGTCGCCAGTTATCGCCAACAAATCGCTTTCGTTATCAGCATTAAAGAATGAGTATAAGAATGTTGAGCGGAACTGGTCGTTCCAGCTATGTTGATAAGCGATGAAGCCCGACGTCGAATCAATTGCATGTAACGAGTTACCATCGTATACCGCGCCATTAGCGACGTTTAGGCCTACGTAACGACCAAGCCCTTGACCTTGGGTCAGCATAAACTTCAAGTTATTGTCACCGAAATTAACACGGCCGGATGCACTGATCCCAAATGAACTTTCAGACTCATCAGCTCCACCGACTTTATAGGTAATTTGACGCGCAAGTGCAGCTACCGCAATATGACCCCAATCAGCTTTGTGTGTGTAACGTGCAGTGAAATCAGGCATGCTAGCGTCATCTGTGACGACGCGGCCACTATCTGCAGTGGTAACCGTGCTTTCTGGATTTTCAATAGAAAAAGACCAGTTTCCCTTGGTGTACTTTGCCATGGCTTGACGTACGAAAACGGTACCTTCAGCTGGGCCGACGAAGTCTAAAGTCTCTGGTAATGCATTAACATTTTGAAAGTTTGACCAAGCTTGACCAAACAAGAAGCCTTTATAGGTCACAAAAGCTTGGCGTACACGTGGCGAGTAAGAGTTACTGACGCGCTCATTGCCACCGACCGAAGCGATAAAGTCCAGTTCAATCTTAGTTTTGATACTACTGCCATCATCCAGCTTAGTATCAGTGGCTAAATTAAAGCGAGATTGACGAGCATGCATATCAAATACAGCATCGCTATCGGAATTAACCCCGACAGGAGTAGTGCCTGGGACGTAAAAATCTCGGCCGATATTTTGTGCACCCAATGCGCCGTCAGAAAAGTCACTCCAAATGCCATCAAGCTTGATATAGCCACCATAATTGACTTTGGTATCGCCAATTTCAGCTGCGGTGGCAGGGAGAGCGCAGAGACTACTGATAGCAACCGCGAGCAGTTTTTTATTAATATTATTCGTTGTCATAATTCAGTTCCTCAATAGCTGTGCTTTGCAGTTGGCAGCAGCCGATATTCATTTTAATCATCACTAACTGTTGTTTAAGGTTGGTTTTTACTCAATTACCTATTGGTCTATTAGACTAAGGTGGCATACGGTAAATGAGTGGAGGATAAGGCGATCATAACGTTTGTATTAAATTAGGTACAATCGGTAAGTTGTATGAAACTTTTACGTTTGCAGGTGTTCTACAACTAAGGTCTAATACTTAAACACCCAAGGCTGAGTGATCCTTAGGAAAAGCGTGTCTAGCAGACCTAGACCTCTAAATATAATGGAGATGACTATGTCACAGAGCATTTATCCAGTTCCTGAAAAAATCAAGAACGCAGCATTAATCAACGACGAGCAATATCAAGAACTATATCAAAAGTCGATTGATGACCCCGCAGAATTTTGGAAAGAGCACGGTCAACGTTTAGATTGGTTCAAGCCCTACAGTAAAGTTAAAAATACCTCATTCGACAAAGGCCATATCAATATTAAATGGTATGAAGACGGCGTACTAAATGCCTCTTATAACTGTATCGATAGACACCTAGAAAAACGCGCCGATAAAATCGCCTTGATTTGGGAAGGTGATAATCCAGAACAAACAGAAAATATTACCTACCAACAGCTACATGATGAAGTCGCAAAGCTTGCTAATGGCCTTAAGAGCCTAGGAGTTGCAAAGGGTGATCGCGTCGCTATTTACATGCCGATGACTCCACAAGCAATTTATGCCATGCAGGCCTGTGCAAGAATTGGTGCTATCCATTCCGTTGTGTTTGGTGGCTTTTCACCTTCAGCGATTGCAGATCGTATTAAAGATTCTGGTGCTAAAGTGGTGATCACTTCAGATGAAGGTCGTCGCGGTGGTAATTGTGTGCCGCTTAAGGCAAATGTTGATGAGGCGGTAGCGCAAGCTGGTGTCACCACTATCGAGCATGTGGTTGTGCATCAGTTAACTGGTGGCGATGTTGAATGGAATACTCACGACGTATGGTGGCATGAATTAGTTGCTGATAAACCTGCCGAATGTGAACCTGAAATGATGAATGCGGAAGATCCGCTCTTTATTCTTTATACCTCGGGCTCTACCGGTCAGCCTAAAGGGGTAGTTCATACTACAGGTGGATACCTAGTGTATGCATCAATGACCCATGAGTATGTATTCGATCTGCAAGAAGATGATATTTACTGGTGTAGCGCGGATGTGGGTTGGATCACAGGTCATAGTTATATTGCCTATGGTCCACTTGTGAATGGTTGTACTCAAGTTGTATTCGAAGGCGTGCCAACCTATCCAACGTCTGGGCGTATGGGTGAAATTGTTGATAAACATGGCGTTACTATCCTTTATACTGCTCCTACCGCGATCCGTGCTTTGATGGCGAAAGGTGACGAGCCGACTGCAAGTTCTAAGCGCGATAGTTTACGTATTTTGGGCTCGGTCGGTGAGCCAATTAATCCTGAGGCTTGGTCTTGGTATTACGAACAAATTGGTAATAGCGATTGTCCTATCGTCGATACTTGGTGGCAAACCGAAACTGGTGGCATCATGATCACGCCACTGCCTGGCGCTACTGCACTTAAGCCGGGTTCTGCGACCCGTCCATTCTTTGGTATTGCTCCTGCACTATTTGATGCGGAAGGCAATACGCTCACAGGCGCAACCGAAGGTAACCTGGTGATTTTGGATAGCTGGCCTTCACAAGCTCGTACGGTTTATGGCGACCATGAGCGCTTTGAACAAACGTACTTCTCGGCTTATCCAGGCGTTTATTTTACGGGCGATGGTTGTCGCCGTGATGAAGACGGTTACTACTGGATCACCGGTCGTGTGGATGATGTACTTAACGTTTCAGGCCACCGCCTCGGTACTGCTGAAATCGAAAGTGCGTTAGTCGCTCACGAAGCGGTTGCTGAAGCGGCTGTGGTGGGCTATCCACACGATATTAAAGGCCAAGGGATCTATGTCTATATCACGCCAAATGAAGGAGTAGCGGTATCAGACGAATTAACTAAAGAGGTGAGAAATTGGGTGCGTAAAGAGCTAAGCCCAATTGCAACCCCTGACATGATCCAATGGTCTCCAGGTTTACCTAAAACCCGTTCAGGTAAAATTATGCGCCGGATTTTGCGTAAGATTGCAGCCAATGAGTATCAACAGTTAGGGGATACTTCTACACTTGCCGATCCAAGTGTGGTTGATGAATTAATCGAGAATAGATTGAATCGTTAACTGAATAACTTGAATTGCGACCTAATATAAACATACTATAACGCTGTTATCTTTACGATAACAGCCGATTTTTTAGGAGCATAGCATGTATCAGTTTTTAATCGCGGATGATCATCCTCTATTTCGAGAGGCGCTTAAGGGGGCTCTAAAAGCGCAGTTTGAAGGACTAGAGGTATTCGAATCTGAAAACTTTGACACTACGCTCTCGGTCTTACAACAACAAGAAGAACTAGACCTACTCCTGCTCGATTTACATATGCCGGGCAATGGTGATTTATATGGACTAATTCGGATCCGTGAGGATCATCCAAGTCTTCCAGTTGTTGTGGTTTCGGGAAGCGAAGATCTTTCTATCATCTCTAAAGTGATGGGATACGGCGCGATGGGTTTTATCCCAAAAGCGGCGTCAGTAGAACAAATTACCGAAGCCATAGAGCAAGTGCTCGAAGGTGACACGTGGTTGCCAGAAGGCATGAAAGATAAAGTGGCTGAACTTGAAGGTGAAGACAAAGAGCTTGCTCAGCAAGTGGCCTCGCTCACACCGCAACAATATAAAGTGCTGCAATATTTACACGAAGGCTTGCTGAATAAGCAAATTGCCTACGAGCTAAATATTTCAGAGGCAACGGTGAAAGCACATATCACCGCTATCTTCAGAAAGTTGGGTGTCTATAATCGTACTCAAGCCGTATTGATTGCTTCAAAACTACAACTAGAACCTATCGAAGCGAATGACTAACTTCGCATCATTGCTTGCAAGGTGCTTACCTTGCAAGCAGCACTGCTTTAGCTTAACTCTTTAAACGCCTGACTTAGTCCCTCTATTGTTAGCGGATACATTCGGTCTTGCATTAATTGATTTATTAGCTCTATCGAATGGTAATAAGACCAATAGCTTTGCGGCTGAGGGTTAAGCCAAGCCACCTTACTAAAGTGATTGGTTAAACGATTCAGCCACGTGGCTCCCGCCTCTTGATTCCAATGCTCTACGCTACCGCCGGGATAGGTGATTTCATAGGGACCCATTGTCGCGTCACCAACAAATATTAATCGATAGTCTGAGCCGTATCGGTTAATTAGTTGATAAGTATCAAGCAATTCGCTGTCACGACGGTTATTATCGTGCCAAACATGCTCGTACACACAATTATGAAAGTAAAAAAACTCAAGGTGCTTAAATTCACTGTGTGCGGCACTGAATAGTTGTTCGCAAAGCTGGATATGGTCATCCATAGAGCCGCCAATATCAAACAGCATCAATACCTTCACTGAGTTATGTCGCTCAGGAGCCATTTTCACATCTAACATGCCGCCTTGTCTTGCGGTAGCGCGAATGGTTTCATTAAGGTCGAGCTGATCACTTGCTCCGCTGCGTGCAAATTTACGCAACTGCTTGAGTGCGAGCTTAATATTACGGCTGCTGATGTCGGTATTACTGTCAAGATTACGATACTGACGTTTATCCCAGACTTTTACTGCTCTGCGATGGCGGTTTCCATCTTGGCCAATACGTATTCCTTCAGGATTATAGCCGTAAGCGCCAAAAGGCGAAGTGCCACCTGTACCAACCCACTTATTGCCGCCTGCGTGACGTTTTTGTTGTTCTGCCAAGCGTGCTTTTAGCGTTTCAAGGAGCTTATCGAGTCCTCCCATGGCGTTCAATTTGGCTTTTTCTTCTTCAGACAGCGATTTCTCAAACTCTTTACGCAACCAATCCTTTGGTAATTGCTGCTGTTGAAGTTGTGAGAAGAGGTCTATTGATTCTATTCCCTCAAAGTAATCAGCAAACGCACGGTCGAATTTATCAAAAAAGGTTTCATCTTTGACGAAGATGGTTTTTGCCAAAAAGTAAAAACCGTCTAGATCGGCAAAGCAAACTTCTTTATCCAGCGCCTCTAAACAGTCTAGTAATTCGCGCAGGCTCGCTTTGATACCGTAACGCCTAAGGGTGAGCACAAAATCTATGAGCATGATCAGCGGCGGCTCATAAAGGCGAGTTTCTCAACCAAAGAAACATCTTGCTCGTTTTTAAGTAGCGCACCAAATAACGGCATTAGGCCACCTTGGTTAGATTTGTCATGCAACGCGTCAGGGGAAATATCTTCTGCTAATAATAGTTTTAACCAGTCGAGTAGCTCACTCGTACTCGGCTTTTTCTTTAGGTTTGGTGTGTCGCGTAATTGGAAAAAGCTTTCGAGTGCTCGTTGTACTAAATTCGCTTTAATATGTGGAAAATGTACGTCTACAATCTGCTGCATCTCTTCTTTGTTTGGAAAATCGATGTAGTGGAAAAAGCAGCGGCGTAAAAAGGCATCTGGTAGCTCTTTTTCATTATTTGAAGTAATAATAACGATAGGGCGCACCTTTGCCTTTACTTGCTCGTTAGTTTCGTAGACATGAAACTCCATTTTATCGAGTTCTAACAGTAGATCATTGGGAAATTCAATATCAGCTTTGTCGATTTCATCAATGAGCAAAACGGGACGTTTTGTGGCGGTAAACGCCTGCCATAATTTTCCTTTGATGATGTAATTGCCAACGTCGTTAACGCGAGGATCGCCAAGCTGGCTGTCGCGCAAACGCGAGACCGCATCGTATTCGTACAGGCCTTGCTGGGCTTTGGTGGTTGACTTTATATGCCATTGGATTAGCTCTGTATCTAAACTTTTTGCCAGTTCTTCGGCGAGTAAGGTCTTGCCTGTGCCAGGTTCACCTTTAATTAGGAGTGGTTTTTCTAAAACGATGGCCGCATTCACGGCCTGTTGTAGTGCAGAGGTAGCAATATATTGATCAGTACCTTTAAACATAATTCAACTTCTTGTGGTCAGATGAGATAGGCTCATCTTGCCACAATCAGCTTTTCGCTGCCAACCCTGCTTCGGTTTCGATTAAGGTGAAGCGAGGCACCGCTTCGCCTTCGACCGTAACGTCTTCTAAAAACATTTCAAGTGGTCGAACCCAAAAGCTCATATCTCCATATAAGGTTTGATAAACCACTTGCTTCTCTTGCGTTTCACTGTGCGTTGCCAAAGCATGCACACGATAAAGTTTTCCTTTGTAGTGGCGGTAAATTCCAGGTGTGATATCCACTAATTCAAGCTCCAAAAAATAAAAGCCGTACGTGACGGGCTGAAATGTTATAATCCGTGCCATTAAGACTGAAGGTGTTTAAAGATGAATTATATTGCGCTGGACGATTATAAGAAAGCTTGGGTTTTCAAACATAAAGATCTTCCAATCGAAGAATCTGACCTGGCATTGATAAAACCAATGTCAGCGGCGCGTGCTGCGGTGCTTTGGAGCACTATGATAAGCAACGAAAAAGATCACCCTGATTTCTTTGATAAAACAGACTGGGTTGGTAAAGCGGACTCATGGCAAGAGACCCTCAATTGGGAGCAGCCGTGGGAAGCAGGAGAAGCGTTTCCTGAAATTATCGAGCAATTTCTTGATTGGCAAGCTAATACCACCGTGTATTTTTGTCTCTCTCGAGATGATGTGATCGAGACCCGCTTTGATGTATTTAAGCGATGTTGGCAGAACTTTATGTTTTTGACTGACGGTAGTTTCTTAATAGGAAAAAAACGCAGTTCAGTAGTACAATTTATGGCTGAGGGGCAAGCAAAATTAGGAACCAAGCCGTAAGCAAGTACAACAGAGCAGTTTGCTTTGATTTGAAACATGGCTAGTGTATAAAGGATGTACACCAGTCTACTAAAGTAGATTGCATTGACGGGAGGCGTTTTGGAGCAACAGCAAAATACAATCTGGTATGACGAAGCATCTCGCCTTGTATTTGCCGAGCTTGTAAACGTATTTTATGCCAGAGAGTTGCCGAAACTTGCTGAACTCTCCGATCATACTCGCCTTCAGCGTTTGTTAAACAGCCTGCCGTATTATGTTGAGCGCGCGGCCACACATATTATTCATGGTGATGTCCCGCTTGAGCTAGATAGTTTTAATGGATGTTGGTTAGCTAAGCAAAAATCACAGCCTAAATGTGATGAGGCTGCCAACGCAGCATTTTTTACTACTAAGGTGAAAGTAGGGCTGGTGGTTCCTGTGCTATACGCAGAACCGACAGGGACAACGGTTAGGCTCGACAGTGTCGACCAAGTGGGTGAGGCTGACAAATTGCACTGCAACCAATTTGGCTGGTTTAGTGTTAATGGCAATAGCTTACAAGCAAGTGATGAAGCGCGTGTACAATTGCTCAAGCCGACTAAAGCGTTAATGGTCGCAGCCTGTTGTGGCCACTCTTGGCATTTTGGCAAAGCGGTAGTACCACGAAGGCTGACACTAAGAGAAATGCTACTTGCCAGTTCAATTAATTGGCCACAAGTACAAAAAACAAAAATGAGTCAGTGATCCTAATCGACTCAAAAAACAGAAGTTTGGATTAAGCAATGCGATTTTTTCAGTTAGCGCTGTTGGGTTTAGCGCTATTTATTCAGTACAGACTTTGGTTCGGCCACAACGGCATGGAGGACTACACTCGGATAAAATCCGTGGTTAAATCGCACCAAGAAACCAATGCTAATCTCAGTAAACGAAATAAATTATTAAAAGCGGATATCGAAGATTTAAAGCTCGGCCTTGAAGGAGTTGAGGAGCGTGCCCGTCATGAACTTGGCATGATTAAACCTGGTGAAACTTTTATCCGTGTATTACCGAAAGTACCTCATGAAAAGAAACGATAAACTTGCAGTCGTCATCCCAGCTGCTGGGGTTGGCAGTCGTATGCAGGCGCAGATGCCTAAACAATATATTCCACTATTAGGCAAACCGATTTTAGTACACACACTGGAAAAACTAGCCGGACTTGAGTGCGTCAGTCAATTTATGGTCGCCGTTTCCAAAGAAGATGGATATTTTTCATCGGCGTTACTGCCTGATAGCCGTTTTAGCCACTGTGAAGGTGGACAAGAACGTGCCGACTCGGTTTTACTGGCGCTAAAAGCGTTGGCACCAAGTCGCCCTGATTGGGTGTTAGTTCATGATGCGGCTCGGCCTTTAGTAGCGCTTGAAGATATTCATCACTTGATAGCAAAGTGTGTTAATGAAGGACAAGGTGGCATACTGGCTGCCAAAGTTAAAGATACGATTAAATGTGGTACTGAATTGGTGCAAAAAACGGTGCCAAGAGAGTCTCTATGGCAGGCTTTCACACCGCAAATGTTTAAGTATGAAGAGTTATTGGCGGCATTGGAGTTTGGGTTAGCGCAAGGCGCCAATGTTACAGATGAAGCATCAGCGATGGAATTACAAAAAAAACCAGTTCAGTTGATAGCCGCACGCACAGATAATATTAAGATCACCACTCCGGAGGATTTACCTCTGGCGGAGTTTATAATTCAACAACAAGGTAAACAGCATGATTAGAATTGGCCACGGATTTGATGTTCATAAATTTGGTGGAGCCGGCCCATTGACGATTTGTGGGGAAAAAATTCCTTACGAACAGGGCTTTATTGCTCATTCCGATGGTGATGTGGCAATTCATGCTTTGTGTGACGCCTTGTTGGGTGCGCTTGCGCTGGGAGATATTGGTAAGCACTTTCCTGATACCGCGAGTGAATTTGAAAATATCGACAGTCGTATTTTATTACGCCGCGTGATGGAACAAGTGAAAGCGCTTGGCTATCAAATAGGCAATATCGACGTCACGATTGTCGCACAAGCACCAAAAATGCGACCGCATATTGATGCGATGCGCGGTAATCTTGCTGCGGATTGTGAAGCGCAGCTAGACCAAGTTAATGTTAAAGCAACCACCACCGAAAAACTGGGCTTTGAAGGACGTAAAGAAGGGATCTCAAGCCATGCCGTGGTGCTATTGGTAAAAGCATGAAGACACTCAATTATCTTTATGGCAAACCGTTATCTGACGGCGATTATAAGTCACAACCAGAAGACTTTAGAGTCGAAGAAATTTTAGATATTCCTTTTACTGGTGAAGGTGAGCACGTTTGTTTGCAGATCATTAAAAAGGGAGAAAACACCGCATTTGTCGCTAAAAAGCTTGCAGAATTTGCCCAAATTTCACCGCGAGATGTCAGCTATGCAGGAATTAAAGACAGACACGGTGTTTGTACGCAGTGGTTTAGTGTGCCGGTGCCAATTAAAAAGTCGATAGATTTTAGTGCATTAAATAGTGACTCTATTTTTGTGGTGCAACAAATACGGCACAATCGAAAGTTAAAAACAGGTTGTCATAAGGGTAATCGTTTTGCTATTACCCTCAGAAACGTGAATGCTCCACTTGATATTCTGTCGCGTATTAATGCTGTACGCCAAGGGGTTCCTAATTATTTTGGAGAACAACGTTTTGGTCATGATGGCCACAACTTAGCCATGGCAGATAGGTTATTTGACGGTGAAAAGATCCGCGATAAAAAGCTCCGAGGGCTGGTGCTTTCAGCCGCTCGCTCTCACCTGTTCAACGAAGTCGTCAGTCGCCGCGTGGCAGAGCATGGTTTGGCAACGACTTGGCACCGTGAAATCTTTTTACTGAGCGGTAGTAACGCCTTTTTTGATTCAGAGATTGATTGCGAGCTCATTGAGCGGCTGCTGAATGGCGATATTTTGCTTTCGGCGCCATTGGTTGGTAAAGGTGAAAAGGGCTTATTGCCGCAAGAGCGTGAATGGTTGGCACCTTTTGCTAAATGGCACGAAGGATTGGCTGAGTTTGGGATGAAAAATGAGCGTAGAGCGCTCAGATTAATACCCCAAGCGCTTAAGGTGAGTATGGCTGACGACAGTACGCTAACCCTTGAATTCAGTTTACCAAAAGGAACTTTTGCCACGGCGCTGCTCAGAGAGCTTGTTAATCATAAAGATGCCAGTAAAAAGTTTAATAAACATGAAGAGTCGATATAGCAGTGAGATACTCATTGTCTAACAAGAAAAAGAGGTGAAATATGAAGATCCTATTGAGTAATGACGATGGTGTTCACGCCAAGGGCATTGCTATCTTGTATCAAGCGTTATCACAAATCGCGGACGTAACCGTCATTGGTCCAGACAGAAACTGTAGCGGTGCGAGTAACTCGTTAACCTTATTAAACCCGCTCAGAGCAACTACGCTAGATAATGGTTTTATCTCTGTGAATGGCACGCCAACCGACTGTGTTCACCTTGGAGTGAACAAACTGATGGATGAATTGCCGGATTTAGTCGTTGCAGGGATCAACAATGGCGCTAACCTTGGCGATGATACGCTGTATTCAGGTACTGTTGCGGCGGCCACTGAAGGTCGACATGTGGGCTTACCTGCGATTGCCGTTTCTCTTTGCTCTAAAAATGAAGCCCACTACGAAACGGCAGCACATGTCACGGTAGAGATCATTAAAAAGCTTGCAAACCACCCGCTACCAAAAGACCAAATCATTAATATCAACGTCCCTGATATTCCATTAAGTGACTTAAAAGGGATCAAAGTCACTCGATTAGGCTCACGCCATAAAGCGGATACCATGACCGAACAAATAGACCCGTGGGGTCGAAGTGTTTACTGGTATGGCACGTTAGGTCATGAAAGTGACGCTGGTGAAGGCACGGATTTTCATGCTGTAAACAACGGTTATGCCGCTATCACACCGCTCAAGGTAGATATGACGGCTTATGAGAGCTTAGATGCCGTGGCGAGCTGGTTATCTTAAGAGGCGTATGTGCTGAATAATTATCAGGGCAGTGCCAACGCGCTGGTGGAACTGCTAAAACAGCAAGGCGTAGAAGATAAAATGGTACTCAATGCCATCGCAAACACGCCTAGGCATATGTTTGTCGATGAAGTGCTTAAACATAAGTCATATGAAAATACAGCACTTCCTATCGGCCAAGGGCAAACGATATCTCAACCTTTTATCGTCGCAAAAATGACTGAAGTGTTAAAGCAAGTGGGTGTTAAGGGGCGCATATTGGAAGTGGGTACGGGCTCTGGTTATCAGACCGCCGTGCTTGCGCAAGTGTTTGAGCAGGTCTTTAGCATTGAACGGATCAAGTCGCTGCAGTGGCAAGCGCGCAGAAGGCTGCATTTGCTGGACTTATACAATGTTACGATGAGACATGGAGACGGTTGGAAAGGCTGGGCTTCAAAAGCGCCCTTTGCTGGGATCATTGTTACAGCCGCTGCACAATCAGTTCCAGATGAGTTGTTGGCGCAACTAGAAGAAGGCGGTGCCATGGTCATTCCCATCGGGGTTGAAGCACAAACACTCACCTTGTTTGTTAAACAGGGCGAGCAGTTTATTCGCCACGCCCTAGCACCGGTACGCTTTGTGCCTTTAGTTGCTGGCGAAGTCGGTTAATTTACAGGCTTTAAAAACAACTCCATAAAATATAACTATTTTTTCCAGTAAAATGTGAAAACCAAGCAAAATTAAGTTAGATTGATATGATAGTCGTTGATAGTAGCACTGGAAAATATAAGTAATGCACAAGTCTCAGGTCATCATATCGATTTGTTTAAGCGGCCTGCTTGTTGCCTGCTCATCAAATCATACGCCTGCACCTGTAACAACTTTACACTCTGGTAAGACCAGTTCGACACATAAAATTAATATTAACGGGAGCAGTTACAAAGTAAAAAAAGGCGATACTTTATTTGCAATTGCTTTTAGCGCTAATAAAGATGTAAGAACACTCGCGAAAATCAATAAAATTAAGCCTCCGTACACTATTTACCCGGATCAGGTTATACGCTTAGAGTATCCCAGAAATAAAAACAAAAAGAACACAAAATACACGAAAGTAAACCACAAGTCTCAGTCTTTAAAACAAAAAAGTAACAAAACATCCAAAAAAGAGCTTGATAAGCCAAATCAACGAGAGTATGTTCAAAGGCAAGCCACACAAAAATCTAGTAGTACCAAGGCTTTGTATAATAATAAGGTACTATGGAAATGGCCTGCTGAAGGCAAGGTGACTCGTCAGTTTTCCATTAAAGAAAATGGTTATAAGGGATTGGAGATCTCTAATAAGCCGGGTACTTCAGTTAAGGCTGCTGCTGGCGGTGTAGTGGTATATGCAGGGAGTGCGTTGCGTGGGTATGGTAATTTAATCATTTTGAAACATACAGATGATTATCTAAGTGCATATGCCCACAACGCTAAGTTACTCGTCAGAGAACAGCAAAAAGTTAAAGTTGGGGATAAAATTGCCGAAATGGGTAGTACAGATGCTTCTAAAACGGCACTTAGGTTTGAGATCCGTTTTAAAGGTCAAGCTGTAAACCCGGCAAAATACTTGCCATAAAGTAATGCGAGTACATCGATTGGTTCGAGTACCCTTACTTTTATTCGCTTGGGGAGAATACTTATGGCTCACACTGCAAAATTACCTACGAAATCAACTCCAGAGTTAGACACGCTCGACGACGAAAATATTGACGAGCCGAAAGACGAACTACTTGAAGATCTTGAAGAAAATGAAGAAGTTTTTGCCAAAGATGAGGTGGTTAAAAACTTAGACGCCACTCAACTCTATTTAGGTGAAATTGGATTTTCCCCACTGCTTAGTGCAGAAGAAGAAGTTTACTTCGCGCGCAAAGCATTAAAAGGTTGTGAAGCCTCTCGTAAACGGATGATAGAGAGT
The DNA here is from genome assembly GCF_004103285.1 of Pseudoalteromonas sp. A757. Lineage (NCBI taxonomy): Bacteria > Pseudomonadati > Pseudomonadota > Gammaproteobacteria > Alteromonadales > Pseudoalteromonadaceae > Pseudoalteromonas > Pseudoalteromonas sp. A757. The sequence continues at coordinate 328,894 of NZ_QNQN01000074.1, read as the reverse complement.
AACTTGAGATTAGTGGTTAAAATCGCTCGGCGTTATAACAACCGCGGCTTGGCATTACTTGACCTTATTGAAGAAGGTAATTTAGGTCTCATCCGAGCGGTGGAAAAGTTTGATCCGGAACGTGGATTTAGATTTTCTACTTATGCAACTTGGTGGATCCGCCAAACCATCGAACGCGCGATCATGAACCAAACTCGTACCATTCGTTTGCCTATTCATGTTGTCAAAGAGCTTAACGTTTACCTGCGTACCGCACGTGAATTGACACAAAAGCTAGATCATGAACCTACCGCAGAAGAAATCGCTGAATGTCTCGACAGACCCGTCGAAGAAGTCAGTAAGATGCTCCGTCTAAATGAAAAGATCACTTCGGTTGATACGCCTATTGGTGGTGAAAACGACAAAGCACTGCTGGATATTATCGCGGATGAAAAAGGCGGTGGTCCAGAAACCGAAGTGCAGAGCAACGATATTAACAAACACATTGTTGATTGGTTGGGAGAGTTAAATCCAAAACAGCGAGAAGTGCTAGCGCGACGCTTTGGCTTGCTTGGTTATGAACCGTCTACGCTTGAGGATGTTGGTCGCGAAATCGGGCTAACGAGAGAGCGTGTAAGACAAATTCAAGTTGAGGCGTTGAGACGCTTAAAAGACATTTTACAACACGAAGGGTTAAGTACCGATAGCCTATTTGAGCAACAGTAAATCTCATACCAATTTACTCATTAAAAAAGCCGCAATATGCGGCTTTTTTAATTTTCGAAATGGTATAAAACCAGCCAAGATAGAAAGCGATTATAAGCTTTCTATCTTGGCTTTTTGTTCAAGTAGCTTCGTTTTTGCATCGCTAAACTCAGCTAACTTTGCTTTCTCTTTAGCAAGTACTGCTTCAGGTGCATTGCTTACAAACTTTTCGTTCGCAAGTTTTTTCTCAACCTGCTCAAGACCTTTTTCTGCTTTTTCAAGCTGCTTAGCAATACGCGCAAGTTCTGCTTCAACATCAATCAGGCCTGCCATTGGGATCATAATCTCAAGGTCGCCAATAAATGCAGTTGCACAAGCTGGTGCTTCGTCCTTGCTTGCGAGTAAGTCTACCGTTTCCAGTTTCGCTAATGCGCTTAAGAAAGCTTGGTTTTCTTCTAGACGACGTTTGTCATCTTCGCTTGCACCAGTAAGTAGCACGTTTAACGGCTTACTTGGGCTGATATCCATTTCACCACGAATGTTACGGATAGCGATAATAAATTGCTTCACCCACTCAAGGTCAGCCATCGCTTGCGCATCAACTTTGCTTTCGTCGAATACAGGGAACGCTTCAAGCATAATTGTCTTCGCTTCGACCCCTGCGATAGGTGCTACACGTTGCCAAATGGTCTCTGTGATATAAGGCATTAGTGGGTGCATCAAACGAAGTAAGCCTTCCAACACGGTGATAAGCGTATGGCGTGTACCCCGCTGCTGCGCTTCATTGCCTTTAAATAGAATTGGTTTAGTTAGCTCTAGATACCAGTCGCAGAATTGGTTCCATGTGAACTCATAAATGGTGTTTGCCGCAAGGTCAAAGCGATAGTTATCCAAGTGCTCAGAGAACACCTTAACCGTATTTTGGAATTGACCTAAAATCCAACGATCCGCAAGAGAATACACTTTTTCGTTATCGTTGAAGCCACAGTCTTGTTCTTCTGTGTTCATCAATACATAACGGCTAGCATTCCAAAGCTTGTTGCAGAAGTTACGGTAACCTTCAAGACGGTTCATATCCCAGTTGATATCACGTCCCGTTGACGCCATTGCTGCAAGAGTGAAACGCAACGCGTCAGTACCGTGTGCTTCAATACCATCGACAAATGTTTTGCGCGTGTTTTTCTCAATTTTTGCAGCAAGTTGTGGCTGCATCATGTTGCCAGTACGTTTAGTCACTAGACTCTCAAGATCGATACCGTCAATCATGTCTAGTGGGTCTAACACGTTACCCTTTGACTTAGACATCTTATCGCCATTTTCATCGCGAATAAGGCCAGTCACATAAACGGTCTTAAATGGAACTTGAGGTTTACCATCTTCATCTTTGATGAAGTGCATGGTCATCATGATCATGCGAGCTACCCAGAAGAAGATAATGTCGAAACCAGTAACCAAGGTATCTGAAGGGTGGAATACCTTTAGATCTTCTGTGTTTTCAGGCCAACCTAATGTTGAGAAAGTCCACAGTGCTGAAGAGAACCAAGTGTCTAGTACGTCTTCATCTTGTGTAAGTACTACGCTTGCATCAAGGTTATGGTTTTGACGAACTTCTGCTTCGTCACGGCCAACATATACATTACCTTCATTATCATACCAAGCTGGGATCCTGTGGCCCCACCAAAGCTGACGGGAAATACACCAGTCTTGAACATCACGCATCCAAGAGAAGTACATGTTCTCGTATTGCTTAGGTACGAATTGAATATCACCATCTTCTACCGCTTTTACCGCAGGCTCTGCAAGAGGAGCTACGCGAACATACCACTGATCGGTAAGTAGTGGCTCGATAACTACGCCAGAGCGGTCACCGTAAGGAACGGTTAGACTGTGATCGTCGATTTTCTCAAGTAGACCAAGCTGCTCAAACTCGTCAACGATTTGCTTACGCGCATCGAAACGGTCAAGGCCGTGGAAACGCTCTGGAATTGGGGCATCCATCGCTTCAAGTGGCTTACCATCAAAAGTAAAGCACTCACCCGTATGCAGAACTGCTGCGTCTTTGTTGAACACGTTGATCATTGGCAGCTCATGGCGCTTACCAACTTCGTTATCGTTAAAGTCGTGTGCTGGCGTGATTTTTACGCAGCCCGTGCCTTTTTCCATATCTGCATGTTCATCAGCAACGATAGGAATGCGACGGTTGACGATAGGAAGTAGAATTTCTTTACCAATTAAGTCTTGGTAACGTTCATCGTCCGGGTTTACCGCAACGCCAGTATCACCAAGCATGGTTTCTGGACGAGTGGTTGCTACGATAATGTAGTCTTTACCATCTTTGGTGGTTACGCCATCCGCAAGTGGATAGCGCAAATTCCACATATGGCCCTGCTTGTCTTTATTCTCAACTTCTAAATCAGAAATCGCAGTGTGTAATTTAGGGTCCCAGTTAACTAGACGCTTACCACGGTAGATTAAGTCATCTTGATATAGGCGAACGAATACTTCTTTTACCGCTTCAGACAGGCCGTCATCCATCGTAAAACGTTCTCTATCCCAATCTACAGATGCACCTAAGCGGCGTAACTGTTTAGTAATTGTGCCACCTGATTGGTCTTTCCATTCCCAGATTTTATTGATGAACTCGTCACGGCCTAGATCATGGCGTGATTTACCTTCTTCGGCTGCAAGCTTACGCTCAACCACCATCTGAGTTGCAATACCTGCGTGGTCGGTGCCCACTTGCCATAGCGTGTTCTTACCTTTCATACGCTGGTAGCGGATCAAAGTGTCCATGATAGTGTCTTGGAACGCGTGGCCCATGTGTAGACTACCTGTGACATTCGGCGGTGGGATCATAATCGAGTATGCGTCACCATTGCCTGATGGCTTAAAGTAGCCATTTGACTCCCAGTCTTGATACAAAGACTGTTCAATATCTTGTGGATTGTAGGTTTTATCCATTACACAGAACCCTAAAAATGCTATTTCTCAATGTCTTCAGTGGAAATTGTTGCGCCAAGTGCACGAAGTTGCTTAAAGCGTTCTCGCGCGGCTTGCTTAGCGCTGGCTTCAACAGGCACAAAATCTATCACCTGTTCAAAGCGACGAATAAAGTCAGGGACGACCCGAGCCAGATTAATGAGCACGGGGCGACGAGCAGCAGGAGGCATAGTGCCAATTTCCACTGGTGCGCCGCCTTTGGGGCCTTCGCCTTGTAAGTTGTGGGGCACAAATCTGTCTGCGTCAAAACACCAAAGGTGCTCATCGAATAAATGAGCGTCGTCAGTATTATCGACGTTAACAAAGATACGGTGTCCAGCTTGATATAAGCTCGCCGCAGTTTGTGCTGCCAGATCAAAATGAGCCGGAACGCTAATCTCCGGCTCATCGTTTTGTTTTAACACGTAAAAGCGCGCTTTGATAGTCATGATAATAATACCAATTGCGAGGAGTACCGAGGTTTGCCACAGGCTCCACAGCTGCTCAATATCTGTAATCTTATTTACCGTGATAGCGTAAACGAAGAAAATCAGTATGCGCGGCTTAGTTTAAAACTAAATATAGCGCCACTTAAATGCACATAAATAAGCCTGTATTCTGCCATATAAAGGCAATACCATCAATCAAGAAGCAAGAGAAGAAGAATAAAATATGGCAAGTGCTAGGGAGCGCTTGCTGAGGTGGTTTAGTTGTTTTGTCGTCTTAATTTGGCGCTGAATATAGTCGTGTGAAAAACCCGCTGCTACAGTTTGGGTTAACCTTGTGTAGCAGCGACTTTATGTCACGACCTATAATTATTATGAGTCGCGACTGGACTATTAATCTTGCTGTGCGTCCGTGATATTGGCGCGGTTAAGTAAATATTGCATCAGCATAGGAACAGGACGACCTGTAGCGCCTTTATTCTTACCGCTGCGCCATGCAGTACCTGCAATGTCTAAATGCGCCCAGTTGTACTTTTTCGTAAACTTGGACAAGAAACATGCGGCTGTAATTGTGCCAGCTGCGCGACCACCTAAGTTCGTAAAGTCAGCAAATGGGCTCTCAAGTTGTTCTTGATAATCATCCCAAAGTGGCAGTTGCCACGCTCTGTCGCCACTTTGTTCTGACGCTTTTAGCAAATCATGGGCAAGCGGGTTATGGTTGGATAATAAACCTGTCGCATGGCTACCAAGCGCAACAATACATGCCCCAGTTAGTGTCGCAACATCGACAACAGTTTCTGGCTCGAATGCTTCAACGTAAGTGAGTGCATCACACAGTACTAAGCGTCCTTCGGCATCCGTATTGAGTACTTCAACGGTTTGACCTGACATAGTGGTTAAAATATCGCCCGGACGGTAAGCATCGCCCCCAGGCATATTTTCGCAGCCTGCTAAAACACCAATCACATTAAGTGGTAGTTGCATTTGTACGATGGCTCGCATTAAGCCAAGTACACCCGCGGCTCCGCCCATGTCGTATTTCATTTCATCCATCGCTTCGCCAGGCTTGATAGAAATACCACCCGAGTCAAATGTTAAGCCTTTACCTACGAATACGATTGGTGCTTGGCCTTCATCACCACCGTTATAGTGGATAACCGACATCACTGACTCGTTGCGACTACCACGACCAACCGCTAGGTATGAGTGCATACCTAACTCTTTCATTTCTTGTTCACCAACAAGATTAACCGTAACGTTATCAAAGTCTTCAGCCAGCTGTTGTGCTTGCTCGCCCAGATAACGAGGGTTGCAGATATTTGGTGGCATATTCGCAACGTCTTTACACAGTTTACTGCCTGCTGCGATAGCAAGACCGTGCTCAATCGCGCTCTCACCTATTGTTAATTCACGACGTGTTGGTACGTTAAAGACGATTTTACGTAGCGGGCGTCTAGCCTCGCTCTTTTTGCTTTTTAGCTGATTAAAAGTATATAGGCAATCTTGTGTGGTCTCGACCGCTTGGCGAACTTTCCAGTAAGTATCACGACCTTTAACATGTTGCTCAGTCAGGAAACATACCGCTTCCATTGAGCCAGTTTCATTTAACGTATTGATGGTCTTGGAGATAATTTGTTTGTATTGTTTATCGTCGAGCTCTCTTTCCTTACCACAACCCACTAACAAAACGCGTTCGCTTAATACATTTGGTACATGGTGAAGAAGTAGAACTTGTCCTGGTTTGCCTTCAAGATCACCACGTCTAAGTAAATTTGAGATATAGCCTTCGCTTATTTTATCCAGCTGTTCACCAATTGGTGAGAGACGGCGTGGCTCGTATACACCTACAACAATACATGCGCTACGCTGTTTCTCTGGACTACCACTTTTAACGCTGAATTCCATTGCGACTCCTGAGTCTTTGTCATGTCATTTTGAACTTTTTATGCCAACACACTTTCCTACATTAAAGTCATGAATATGCTTTAACCTTAGGTAGGATATTCCGGCGCATTGACATATAATAAAGTGACTAAAATAATCAGTTTACTCAATTTTTCCCACTATTCCAGTGAAACAAGACGTTTTATAGGGACGAACATTGCTTATTTTCCGCTATTTAACGGGTGAAGTACTAAAATCTCAGGTTGCGGTTTTTCTCACCTTAATGACAATATTTTTGTCACAAAAGTTTGTACTCATTCTGAGCTCTGCGTCTGAAGGGAGTATACCGGGTAAGTTAGTACTTGCTATGCTTGCGTTGAAACTGCCACAGTTGGCCGGATATATTTTACCGCTTAGTCTCTTTCTTGGGATCATCTTAGCCTATAGTCGCATCTACGCCGACAGTGAAATGACGGTGCTGCGCGCTTGCGGGGTCAGCGAGTGGTATGTCGTTAGGGTAACTTTAGTCTCCAGTGTCTTTTTTGCATTACTGGCCGCTTGTGTGAGCATGTATATTGCGCCTTGGGCGAGCGAAAAAGAGTACCAATTAAGAGAGCAAGCTGATGCGGAATCGGGGCTTTCTACTCTCAGAGCCGGTAGATTTCAGCAAACGGGCAATGAAAAAGCGGTGGTATTTGTTCACGGTATTAGCGAACAAGGCCGCGAATTAGACAAAGTGTTTGTCGCGCAATTGCCCGAGAAGGACTCAAATCAAGCCGCTCGTTTAGTGTATGCGCAAAAAGGTGAAGTGATTGAGCTTGATAGTGGTGAGCAGCAATTACTCCTTCATGAAGGTAAGCGGTACGAGACCGATGGTTTCAGCCAAGCACTTAATCGCACTGAATTCGGTACTTATCAAGTGCAAATTAAAGAACAAGAAATTGAACACCAACGCCGTAAATTAGAGGCTATTCCAAGCTTACAGTTACTTGAAATGGATACGCCAGAAGCAAAAGCACAATTTCAGTTGCGATTATCGGTGCCCATTTCCATTTTGCTACTCACTTTACTGGCGGTTCCTTTGAGTGTGGTAAACCCAAGACAAGGCAAGTTCGCTAAGCTCGTGCCAGCAATTACGCTATATTTGGGTTATTTCATTTTACTCAATGCAGGCAAGTTTTTGTTAGCTGAAGAAAAAGTGCCAGCTTCAGTTGGTCTCTGGTGGATCCACTTAAGTGTGCTCTTTATCGGCGTTTATTTAATTGCGAAAGGAAGACCTTTTGGAGTATGGGTTCGCTCGGTATTTATGAAACGGGAGACGACGGTATGATGAAGACGCTAGATTGGTACTTAGGGCGTAGCATCTTACAAACCACAGGTTTCGCGCTATTAGTTTTTGTTGGGATCAATACGCTTATTAAATTTATTGAGCAGCTGCGTTCGGTTGGTCGTGGCAGCTATGATTTACTCGGTGCTATGCTCTATACCATATACAGCATGCCAAGCGATATTGTCGTGTTTTTCCCTATGGCTGCGCTGATAGGCGGCTTGATTGGCCTTGGTGCACTTGCTTCAAGCAGTGAGCTTATTGTGATGCAAGCGGCAGGGTGGTCACGTCTTCAAATCATTATGTCGGTGATGAAAACGGCAGTGGTACTGGCGCTACTGATGATGGCGCTTGGAGAGTGGGGCGCACCAAAAGCGGAGCAAACCGCAAAACGGTTAAAAAACGAAGCAATTTATGGTGGTGAAGTCTACAGCGCTCAGCGTGGTGTTTGGGCGAAAGATGGCGGCAATTTTATTAACATTGGTAATGTTGAAAAAAACGGTAAGCTTAAAGATATCGCAATTTATTATTTTGATGACTCACTAACTCTAGCAAAAATCGTACGCGCTCAGTCGGCGCAAAGCATATCTAACGGTTGGCAATTACAAGACGTGGAAGAAGTGCATATCGATCAACAGCAAATTACAACGCATTATTCAAAATCAATGCTCTACGAGTCTGAATTAAGTGAAGACAGGCTAGGTGTTGTATCGATAGAGCCCGATGCTTTGTCTTTTACAGGGTTATGGTCATTTCTCGCTTATCTAAAGCAAAATGAGCAAGATTCAAGTAGCTATGAACTCGCGCTGTGGCGTAAGGTGATGCAGCCGCTGACGATTGGGGTAATGCTGCTGGTGGCTTTGTCATTTATCTTCGGGCCACTGAGGACGGTGAGCATGGGCGCGCGGATTATTATGGGCGTGGTAACAGGCTTAGCTTTCCATCTGAGTAATGAAATTTTTGGCCCTATCGTGATGGTATATCAAGTGCCACCGGTGGTTGGCGCGTTAATGCCAAGCTTGTTATTTATTGGGCTGGCTATCCATCTGTTGAAGAAGCAAAATTAACGTTATGAACTAAGTAAAAATGGGCCTCGTATTGAGGCCTATATTTTTTATGAATATGGGTAGTCAATAAGCTGCTATTTGAAGCTTAGATTAGTCTAAGCTGTTATACACCTTTTTATTTTCCTCTTTGCTTAGTACTACCACTTCAGTGCCACACAGCATGTCTTGGAGCGCTCTTTTCTTTTTAAAGTCTAACAACACAATTAGGTTACCCAGTCCTAGTAGCGCGCATAGGCTACGAGCGATTGCTTTTGGCCAGGTTAACAATGCTCCATCGGGGGTTTGCACTTTTAAACGCCACGCGCGCATACCGATAGTTTGGCCGCTCTTAGTCCAAAAATAAGCAAAAAATAACACCGAAACCAACACCAATAACGTGGCTCGGAGTGTATATAAGATAGGATCCGCTTGGATAAGCGCCGATACGTCTTCATGATTGCCGAGCGCGAGCACGTTAACTGAAATTAAGGCATTGATGGTTAGTAAAAATAACACGGTAGTCAGCATTGCGAACGCGATGACCACTAAGCTGTCGTAGATAAGTGAAGCCAAGCGACGGCTGAAATTCGCTGGAGCAAAATGTGACATAACAACTCTCATAATTACAAGGTTGCGGAGTATTTTACACATAAACCGATAAAACGTTTACTGAATTACGTTAACTAATGGATTAGCAACATCTTATCGTCGTCGTTTTAGCAGGAATAAAGTTGACTTTAGGGCAATATTTAACAACGTGTGCGCAAATAACAAGCAGTTAACGCCTTATTGCAAAAAAATTACTTGCCGTTCTTAATCGCCTTTGTATAATGCAAAGCATAGAGACGAAGGCAAATAAAAAAAGCCTGAGCTCAAAGTGGTTTTTCTTTATTTTCTCTTGTTTTAGAAGATGAAAGAAAAATTATGCCAGTGTGATGGAATTGGTAGACATGACGGATTCAAAATCCGTTGCCTTCGGGCGTGGCGGTTCAAGTCCGCCCACTGGTACCACTTTTTATAACCCTTGCTTTTTAGCAAGGGTTTTTTTATGCCTCAAATTGTAGGTCGAGATTTATCTCGACGAATGAATTGGCCTTATCTCAATGGACTGGTTTATCTCGACGAATGAATTGGCCTTATCTCAATGGATTGGTTTATCTCGATAGACCGTCTTTGCGGTACTGGACTTGGTCGCCACGCGGGTGGCGCTAATACAGGTTAAGAGTCCGCCCACTGGTACCACTTTTTATAACCCTTGCTTTTTAGCAAGGGTTTTTTTATACCTCAAATTTATGCTTTGAAATTATGGCATCGGACTTGGGTGCCACGCGGGTGGCGCTAATAAAGGTTAAGAGTCCGCCCACTGGTACCACTTTTTATAACCCTTGCTTTTTAGCAAGGGTTTTTTTACGCCTCAAATTGTAGGTCGAGATTTATCTCGACGAACGAATTGGTCTTATCTCAAAGGGTTGTTTTCTCTCTACAGACCAGCCTTTTGGAGCTGGACTTGGTCGCCACGCGGGTTGCGCTAATACAAGTTAAGAGTCCGCCCACTGGTACCACTTTTTATAACTCTAACCGATTGGTTGGGGTTTTTTTATACCTCGAATTGTAGGTCGAGATTTATCTCGACGAATTGGATTTATCTTTCTCAGAAAACGCAAAGCCAAACCATAGTAGGGCTGGCCAAAACAAATAAGAAAGAATTTCTAAATTTTCGAAAAAACTGTAGCAGATGAATACGGTTAGCAGGCAAAAAGCGATTTGAGAAGTCTTTGACGTTTGTGCATGCCATAAAAAATAAAGTGCGGAAATGATCATTGGAATCGCAAGCGCAAGCGCCCCGACAATCCCTTTAACAAATAGTAAGCCATACCAGCTATGGTGAGATCCTATAGGCATAAACTCAACCATTTTGGGCCCTCGTTCGACAATCCCATGTCCCCAGATGGGAGCTTCCATCTGCCAGCGTTGAACGGCAATATTAGCGAGAGCTTGCCTAACGCGCGTAGAACCTGGTCTTTGTTGTTTTACGGCTTCATAAGAGTCCATGACTGCATTATAAATTGGTTCTCCCAACAATAACGCAGTCGGAACAATTACTCCGAGGCAAATCAGAAGCCAAGGCTCCTTTAATTTATCACTAAAAATAACAAGTGGAAAAAGCATTATGAAAATAGCCATACCAGCTCTAGATTGTGAAAGCAGTAACATTGCCCAACATCCAGCAATCGCCCATCGGCGTATTTTGGTGTTTTTTTCCTGTAAGCAAAAAACCAAATAAATACATGCCATAAAGCCAGCAGCAGGAGCCCACGGGGTGAAAAAACGCCACCGTCCAGCTCCTGTTTCCGGGTTAATACCATAAAAGCTCACCATAAAAAAACTTTCACCAGGGCCACCAATCACTTTCAATGGAGAGAGAAAAATATCTCCCGGTAGCTTCACTACATAGAAAGCGATAGAAACGATGGCGAAAATAAATGTGTGAATAGCAACAATACAAACACCGCGAATGACAACTTCTTTACGGATCTTCGCTAAGTTGGCGATTAAAGGAAAAATAGCGAGAAGAGCCCAGCCTTTCATCCACCCTATGGAGGATTTTATTGTTTGTGGCAAACCTAATGACCACTCACTGTGAGCGATAAGCAAAGCGATTAGCATTACTGCCATCGCGCATACCCAAATCCATACTAGGGGGGCTACAGGAGGATATTTTCGATTAGTTTGTACGTACATACGCAAGATAATAACTAAAATAATTATCCACCCGATAACAGATCCCATAACGTATAACATGCCTAGCAAGAACATTGGATAAGTAAGTACCAGTCCTGCCCAAACAAGCATTTCTTCTGTGCTGATGAAATGTTTGTCCTTACCCGGTAGAGCCGTTTTCAATAACATCGGAAGCTCCTTTTGTTGTTATTGGGGAAAGCGTGAACTATTCCGGTTTTTGTAGAATAGCCGACACTATCTCTCTGCGCTTGTTGACCATTAGCATACCCATCGTTAAGAAGATCATCGCGGCTAAAGCTGCAGCTATCGCTAAGCTTTTTTTGGGACTGCTGGCATTGATGGAAACTGATGGTGGCGTCATTAACTGGATGACAGGATAAGAAGCAAATACATCGGCTTTACTTGCTTCTAAACGTGCAGCTGCTGACGTAAATACTGCTTCCGCTAAGTCAAATTCTCGTTCTAGACGATCAAGCTCCGCAGCTTCTCTGGCATAAACTTTTATTTTCTCACTAAGTATCTGTACTGAGTTTTTTAAATCCGCTTGCTTTGCTTCAATGCCTTTTTTTGCAGCAAATGCACCAATCAGATCTGCGAATAGCTGCGCGCGGTTAGGATTACTTTCTAAGTCCATTGTCTGAAAAGCATGAGCTGCATGAGGTCCAACTAAACCTTCAGAGCGGATCCGTAAGGCTTGCTTTGATTGCTCGAATCTTGCGAGCTCAGCTTTTACTTTTGGATGTCCTTCGTCCCACCGAGAGCGATACTCACTCAGTTGCGCTGAGGATTCATTTAGCTCGGATAAGTAGGCCCGAAATTCGCCATCAGATTGCAGCGCAAATGCTTGTCCTGCCATTGAGGGTGAAACACCTAGGTCTACACTAAGTTGAGATACATAGTATTCTGAGCGGCCAATTTCGGCGTTCATCATTACAATTTGCTCTTTTAAATTAGCAAGTGTAGCTATGTGTTGAGTTAGTTGATCTGTGGATACCAACAAAGAGCGTTGCTGGAAATCGGTGATATTGTTTCTGGCGATGTTTAGGCGCTCGCGATACTGATCGAGCACTGCTTTTATGCTGTCATCTCTACGTGCGACTTCATCCGCCCTTAAAAACTCGAGCTGGTTTTGGAGCGCATTAAATAGTGCCCAAGCTTTTTGCTCTGCGAGTTTAGCTGAGCTGGCGCTGATCTCGACATTGAGAATAGAAGTTTGCTCGGTCAGTCTTACTTTTGGACGACCAAAAGTTTTAATATCCAGTTCCACAGCAGTAGCTGCACTTTCAAGTAAATTTCTGCTCATTAACATTTCTTTGTAGTTTACTCTTGGGTTATAACCTTTCCCAAATGGCGCGCTAGTTGATGATACGACTTGACCAACGTCATCCAATGAAACATTGCTGTTGGCGCCAGTTCCAGGCAACACCATATCAAAATCGCTGCTGTACTTTGGAGGCAGTTGCAAATAGAAAACCACCATTAATGCGATCACACAGTAGCTTATTAAACAAGTTGCTAGGTAAGGTCTATGAAGAGTTCGATAAACCAAAGCTCTAAAGCGACTATACGAGGTTGTTGTTTGTACATAATTACCCATCACAAATCCTCCTAATTTAGCGCCGAAAATGGAGCGACTAAGTCCAGTAAGGTGCCTGCGATATCTCTCAGGTTTGTGATGTCAGAGTCATAACAGGCAATGGCGTCGTTAGGCATGACGTAGGGATTGATCAGATCCCGATAGGGCATTCTCATTAACTGTTCAACGGAGCGCTCTATAACTTGTGTCTGGCCAGTAATTGGATTGTTACTTACCAAAGCAACACGTCTAGGTGCATTGGTGTACGCCTTGCCACCTACGCAGTTTGCGGAAATAGCGGCTTGTAGAAGACGTGTGCCATAGGGTAGGTTGCTAGAAAATCGCCCGATCGCAGCATTTGAGTTACTCATAGCTGAGTCGATTAGATTAGACATAAAAACCCTAAAGCCCTTTGGCGTTATTTGCGAAGGTCTTACTAAATGAGGTTGGAAACAGCCTGTACTAGGCACTATCACTTGGTCGCCTGCCATTAATGCGTAATCCGTAACAGGCTGTCCGGTGAGAATTCCGCTGAGATCAGCTTCGATTTGCCAACCTTGTCTGATCAGAATAACTTGATCCAGTTTTGCATCGGGTCGTATGCCTGCAGCGGCTCTTATAGCTTCCGATAATAGACGCTGATTTGAGTAGTCGCCTGACGCATCTATCCGCTCTTCCATTACTTGCTCGGGTAGCGCTGAATTGATGGTGACTCGTCCTGGTTGAAAAACAGCGCCAGAAACAGGTACCTCTATCGCAGCCCAATTGAGCACTTTGACACTTACATCAATAGTGTAGGCTTTGAATATTTTGGCCTTAGTCAATGCTAGCTCTAACTTTTGCGCAAGTTGGTTGCTAGTTAAACCCGAAGCTTTTATCGCCCCTGCAACGGGTAGAAAAATAGAGCCTGTGGTGTCAAGAATATAGCGGCCATTGAAGCCCTCACCGTACTCCATATGTAATTCAATTAAGTCTCCAGGGCTTAGTGGCAAAGAGTGTAATGAGAATGAAGTTGTTACTGCGCCTACCGTTTGTTGTGGTCCCTGCAAAGTCAATGGTTTATCTACTCGGAAGTTTGCTGGGGCTGCGAATTGTTGTAGATCTGTACAGTCAATGTTGGTCGCAAACACTGAACTGGCCTTTTGGTGTTTGATTGCCTTGCCAGAAGCATTGGGATAGCCATAAAATTGCATGTCCTCATCTTCTAGCTCTATCAATGCAGCGTTATTTGCACATCCTAACAATGCCCCACCCATGACGGATGTAATTAAAACTCTAAGCCATGCTGGTTTATATACATGTTTCATAGTGGGCTCCTTGTGGATTCGGTCACTTACTAGACTGCATTAGTCAGGCCAAGTTGTTTTTTTTACACACCATAAGAAAGAGTATAGGTAATGAAAACTATATTAAGCTATGCAAGCAAGTGATTTTAAATCAATATAAATCAGTAGGCTGTATATCAATCTGTATTTAACTAGTGCTCTAATCATGCTGCTTGAAGTTCAAGTTGATATTCACACTATTATGCTTAACATGAGATCTATATTAGTAACTATATGCGGAATTTAGAGATTTGCATTGCAAAATGAAAAAGGCCAGCGACGCTGGCCATAGAGTCGTGGAGGTTAAGCTGTCGTGCGTTTTTGAAGTAGACCTATAGCGCGCATAGTTAGTCGTTCGATAGCAGAGTACAACGTGTTTGGTAAAACACATAACAGTGAGCAACACCAAGTTAATACTGTTCTGCTCGGTTCTTCAGAAAGTATTCTCCAGTTGGTCCATAGGGCTTGGTGGATTAACTTCAATGCCTGAACCTTGTTTCTTGATTGTAATGCTCTTCGACTCAAATATCTCAACTGATAGGCTTGGGCTAATGAACCAAATTTTTTAAAGAATGAAGGGTGCTTTTGACTATTTTTTTCAATCGCATATTGCCAACTAGCAAATTGCTTAGTTAGATTAGCTGATAAACCAGACGCATTTACTCGATAGAAAGTCAGCGGCTCTTTAATTCCCTCAAATTTCCACTGTGTGTTGAGTGCAATTCGTAGCCATGTCTCGATATCTTCCGACTGCTTTAAGCTCTCATCGAAATACTGACGCCAACTTTTAGTGCCGTCATTGAATGCGATTTGCTCTAATACATCCTTACGAATGACTGGTGCAGAGCCATTTCCAATGGGGTTTCTGCACAATATCGTTTTGGCGCTAATATTTTTGAGTGAGGGAAACTGACCAATGCCTAAAAGGGCACTTTGCTCGTCAACGAATAAAGAAGAAGAGTAACTGACACCAAGGTCGAAGTCTCGATCTAAATGACGTACGTGCTTTTCAAGCTTTCTGTGATCCCAAAAATCGTCAGCATCAAGAAAGGCGATGTATTTTCCCTTTGCAACCCTTATACCTGTATTTCTAGCGCCTGATAAGCCTCTGTTTTGTTGGCGTACTATCTGAATACGCGAGTCTTTGTAGTCTTTTAAGTAGTTTAACGTATTGTCAGTACAGCCATCATCGACGCAAATAACCTCAAAGTTCTTGAATGTCTGATTTAAAACAGAGCAAATACACTCGTCAATGTACTTTTCAACATTGAACATAGGAATGATAACGCTTACTTTTGGGCATGCTTTCTTTTTTGAACTTTTCATAGAAATCTCCGGTAAGGTTTTAAGCTGGGTTAGGCTGTAGATATCTTGATGTGATATCAGCTAAAGGAAATAGTAACCAAACTACGCTGCCAGTTAACAAGGTTGCAGCAAGTTGAGTGGGTGAATTGGGCATGACAATCGTGATACTAAGTAGTGACACGAATAGTGCGTATCCACAAAAGTGGCAATCTCGTTTGTATTGTGCTTCGCTTCTTAAAAATGTGGTGTAGGTATCGACCCATACTGAGCTTACAGCAACAAGACACAGTAACGATGTGGTATCAAAACTACTTTGCCATTGTGATGAAAATAAAATTGGTACATATACAGGTACGGCTAATGCTTGAAGCATGAATATGGACGACACTGCAAACGTTGTAATAAAAATAATCTTGTGGCCATTACTATTTTTTAGTGTGCGGCGACATATTATTGGATACAGTGCACTGGTGTATGCTTGACTTATAGACATAGCCAGTCCGATCCCTGCGCTCTTTGCAAAGCTGTAGATCCCAAATAGCTCTGGTGTTAATAGCCGTGCTGCGATAAAGGTATCCATATTTATTCTCAATGACCGTAAAATCTCACTGATAGCGATTTGTGATGAAGACTTAAGTAACAAGCAAAACGTATCTTTGTGATAACTCAATTTGTGCGAGACGCTTGGTACCAGAGAAAAACAAATAAACCACAGTAGGGCAAAACACCATTTGGCTATAACAATAGCCATCATATGCGCATCAAAATACAGTGCGATCGCGATAGTGATGTTTTCAACGATAATGCAAATGCTACTTATCAAGCTGAATAAGCCCATTCTGTTACTACGTTGCAAAAGAAAAACACGTGTACTTACTGCTGGAAAAGCAAGATAGGTGAGTGCCATTAGGGCAACCAAAGCAAAAATGTCGTGCTCCGGAAAGGCCCATTGCGCACTCCATCCTATTACGATTTGAATAAGGCACAGTAAGCTGCAAAGTAGCCACTGTATTAACAAGCCATTTCCTAGGAATAAAGGTAGTGCTTCATCGGAAGCGCGAATGATCTGAACGCCAGCGCCAGACCTAAGAAGTAAACGAAGTACCTCATGAATGGTTAGCGCTAACATCACTGCACCATACTCGGTGGGGGTGAAATAAACCGCCATTGCCATAATACTGAAAAGCCGAGAACCTTTAGCAACGATTTCAGCACCAACCAAATATGAGGTGTTGGATACGAGTATGGTTGATGTGCTTGTTTGGTTGCTCATAACTGTCAGCCTTTAGAAATGATATTTATACAGTTCCAAGAAGCATGCCAAACAGAGTCTAAATAATATTTTTATTTATAGTTATGATTTTTATGGCTTTTTATTTTTTCCTAAGCGTGATAAAGCCTGCTAGAGAGCAAATTGCACTTTGCAAATTCGATATTTTGCAAAGTGCAATTCATTTTACATATACTGAATTAGCGCTATGAAGTCGCTTCTGACCATTGTTGGATCTTTCTATATAAGGTGGACGGGCTGACTTCCAGTAGACTCGCTGCTTTTACTACATTGTCATCACATACGAGCAATGCCTGTTCTATGGCAACACGCTCTACTTCAGCCAGTGGTGCAACTTTTTTATCATCTCGTTGCTTTATGTGAGTCAGTTGGTCTTGAGGAGCTTTTGTGGCCTGTTTAGGCTGCTCTTCACCTTTAGGTTTTACTGGGATTGATAAATCAGAGGGTAGGTGGGCCTGAATAACATCATAATCAATCAATGGACCGTCAGACATCACGACAATACTATGTATAAAGTTTTCGAGTTGGCGCACATTGCCTGGCCAATCAAATTGTAGAATAAGCTGTTCTGCGCTATCGGAAAATCCGACAAAAATTTTATTTTCTAGCTCACTAAACTGTTGTAAAAAATGCTTAGCCAACAACAGTACATCTCTACCTCTATCATGTAAGGGGGGCATATCAATAGAGATAACATTTAACCGATAGAATAAATCCTCACGCAGGTAATTATCAGCAATCGCTTGATGCGGATCTCGGTTGGTCGCGCACACAAACCTAACGTCCACTTTTTCCGTTTTTGCACTTCCGACTTTTTGAAAAGTACCAGTTTGAACAAATCTTAAAATCTTGGCTTGTAGGGCGATATCCATCTCGCCTAGCTCGTCTAGAAATAAAGTGCCACCATCGGCTTCAGACGCTGCGCCTTCTCGATTTGCTATCGCCCCTGAAAAAGCTCCCTTGATATGGCCAAAGATTTCTGACTCCATCAGATCTTTTGGTATAGCGGCACAATTCAAACAAATAAAAGGTTTACTGCTCCGCTCGCTGGAATTATGGATTGCCTCTGCTGCCAACTCTTTGCCAGTACCACTTGAGCCTGTGATAAATACATTTGCTCTGCTAGGGCCAGCTTTTTCTATCGCTCTATAGACAGTTTGCATTGCGACTGAATCCCCGACAAAGCGATAAAACTTAGCTCGGTACTCATTTTTATAGCGCGCTAAACTTGAGCGCAACATATTCCTCTCGGCGATTAGCATCTTAGTTTGCAGCGCCTGTTCTATGGTTAATTTGATGCTGTCTATTTCAAATGGCTTTTGCAAATAACCCCAAACTTTTCCCTGATTAATTGCATGAATTAAGCCCTCTAAGTCCGTGAAGGCAGTAAGCATGATCCGCAGTGTATCGGGATACTGCTCGGCGACTTCTCCGAGAAACTCGATCCCTGACATATTGGGCATCATTTTATCTGAGATAACCACATCTATAGGATGCTCTTTTAGCAGCTCAAGACCCTCCTCACCGCTATTCGCAGTGAGAACGTGATAGGGTTCATTTTTCAGTGCTCGAACTAAAGAGCGGAGAATGAGAGGTTCATCATCGACAAATAGCAGAGTCACATTATGCATTGATTCCATTTTTCCTTTACGACCTTAAATTTCCCATAACTTATATATAGCAGCTCTAAGCCCAGCAAATCAAAAGTAAGTGCTGTTTATTTGTACTTTATTTTGATTTGCTAAGCTGAAATTGAAAAAAGCTACCTATAGGATTATAGATAGCTGTGGGGGAAACCAATAAGAGTAGAGTTGCAAAGTGCTATTGGACCTGAGCTTCCAATAATTAATTCCTTATCCAAACCTCAGGTTAGTTAAACTGATGGGTTACATTGACCCCGGTTTCAATCGGCACTATTAAATGGTTTTCTTCTAACATCCCGTCAACACTGATCAGTAGGGTTTTAAAGTGTGATGGGATATCTAAGTCTAGCCCTAATTGCCCTGAAGTATCGAACCGAGTCGACGCGAGTAGTGACTTTTGCGTGTTGGCTTGTTCGTTGTACTGGCTTATTTGGTCTTTTAGCGCATAGACCTTCACGGCTTTCGATGCTAACGAAGCTCCAAACACATCATTTCCGCTTAGGTCAAGCTTAACAATACTACTCGTCTTAAAGGTAAACTCAGGTTTGACATGTAACTGCTTAGATGTCGCGGCCGTTGAACTAAGTAGTACTGGATCAGGTTCAAAGCTGTTAGTTACCACCTGCGAGGTATGTTTGGCTATTTCGTTTGTGTCGGCTTCGCGCTCACTTTGACCACACCCTAACAAGGCTACGCTCAGTAATGTAACTAATATTGAATATTGATTATATGTATTCATAATTGCCTCCGGTTATTTTTTGCTGTATGTGTGCGTTGTTCTTTCATTGGTGAGATACCAGTCTTGTGCTTCTTCACCGTTACTTTCTACCCACTTTTCATAATCAGGATAAGCCCATACGACGTCGATATACTCTCTTGGATAATTCCAGTCTTCACTTATCATTAGTGCCCAAGATAGGTTATCTGCAGTCCTAAAGTAGCGACCATTCTGTGCATCCGATGTATCATCTTTTCTGCCAAGTCGACTGTCATCGAATAGATCCGTTGGTGGATAATCCGCCATATGCACCTCAAGTGAGCGGTCCCATGTGCGGAAAAGGAAAAAGTCAAAGTCCGCCACTGTCAAAGTTGGAATGCTGTACTCGAACTTGACATCAAGAGTAAAAGGCACTGGGGCGAAATAGTCGCAGTTCATCACTGTGTTGAAATGTGAACAGCTACCTGCTTGGCCTGTCGTGGTAAACGCTTGGGTGTTACGCCATAGCGTGATTACGGCATTGGTTTGATATTCTTCAGCCTGCTTTTTATAATTTTTGTCGTTAATTGTGATACTCGCATCACCAATCAAGCCAGGTTCGCTATCCATAATTCTGAGGCCAAAGCCGTTATTATTTGCCGCACCTCGTGCCGTGATAAAACCATTTAAAACAAAACCGCTGACTTGGTTATTGTTGTCGAACGTGATTCTGATCCGCTGCTTTACTACTAAATCGTTGAGATCATGGTCACCGCGATAAGGCCAGTTGTCTTCAAAAGCAAAGGTTGCTACCCCATCTTGTGAAGGGAAGTATTGACTGCTCACCCGGGTATGATCATTTGGAAACTCGTCCTGGTCGTCGGGTACGCCATCAGCATCACTATCATCTGATTCAGGCATTGTGCTTAAATTTGAGGCTGAAATGGCGGTTTCTGGTGAACTTTTAACGCTGAACAGGGCATCGTTGAAATCATTATCTCCCCAAGTTCGTGGTAAGTCCTCAAATCCGATCACCACTTCATTTTGCTCTTCGTCGTGAAGTAATACACAGTGCTGTTTGAGCGACTCATCAGATTCTGGATTGAGATGAGACAGCGAGTAGTAATAGGGAACTTTGAAGGGCTTAACCCCTGTGTAGTACCAAAATCCATTAGCTGCAATAAAAAAGCCGATACTAGTTCCAGCTGGGAACTCTCCAATGCTCACACGGTGACCATTAGTTAAGTGGGGGTAGCTCAAATTTGGAAAAACAATTTTCTCTTGGACTTCTTCTGGTGTTTGAGGAGGGTTTTCGGGATCGAACGTAAAGTAACCGAAAGAGTTTTTATAACCCGCACCCTCATGGATAAATGTGATGAAGACCTCTGCATCCTCAGTCAAATGTATTGTTGAGCCTTGATCTCCAGTTATAAACGCTTCATTTACTCGACTTTCTGGTAAAGCGTTTGCAATCCGTTTAAAAAATTCAGGCGTATATTCCCCTCTGGCGTATGTTAGTTGGTCGGGTTTTCCTGTCGCTTGATTGTAACCCAGAGGCCAGGGCTGGCCAGAATTGAATTGCCAAACATAGTTTGAACCCTGCTTTTCGACTGCCAGTGCGTTAGAGACTATGGCGCTTAACGCAAAAATTGAACATGTTAACTTTGAAATGTTTTTCATGATTGCCTCCAAGGGCTGAAGTTCGCTTGGAGTACTTTAGTCAGTTTCCGTGCCAATTTTATAAATCATTATTTATCATTGAGTTATGATTTATTTTGGGAAGGGTGTTCATGTTTTTCGCATTTTGCAGTGCAGTCTGACTTGCAGATTGGTGATATATCTAAAATAAGTAGTTAAAACGACTAGCTCATTCTTCTAAAGAAAAGTAGCTTAGTGAGTGAAGATAGGGATACGAAATTTTATTTTTAATAAAAATCATATGTTTATGAATTTTATTTTTGCTAGGTGTTACTTAGGATTAATTGCTGGAGCAGTATTTGCACTGCCTGTTACAGTAAACAGGAGGCTTTATGGCAAGCAAAAATACTACACTTATATTCAGCATAGCACTGAACGGGTACCAAATTAGATATCGCCGCCATCTTGAGAGTCAGCGCAGATATGCGGAAAAAATGGGATACGAATATATTGTTGTTGAAAAGCCGTGGGTGACAAATCTTGGTGCTGAGTGTTGTTGGCTCAAGTTGTACTTATTACGCGCAGCATTGACAGCCGGCTACCAATACGTCTTATTTGTTGATGCTGATGCCTACATTCAAAATGATTGTCCTGAACTGACAAGTCTAGTAAAACCAGATAAATTTTTGTTTATGGCGAAAGGATATAGCGGCAAGCTAAACTCAGGGGTGATGTTAATGAAATCATGCCCTGAGTCTATTGCGTGGCTAGATCAAATCATTAACGCAATCCATGAGCCTGTTTCAGACATAGATACCGTGGGCTGGGGAGAAAACGGCCATGTAATTCACTTTGCAAAAGGCTGTGATGGGTTAGAAGTTATTAATGAAAAGTGGAATAACACAAGAAGTGAACAGTGTGAAGATTATATAAGACATTTTAATTATGGCCCAATGAAAAGCTCTTTCCTCGATATCATCTTCCATCGAATTGTTTTTAAATTTTCAAAATTAATGCTGCGTTGCAATTTAAATAAAAAGTCTGAGATGGCTGAAAAGTTGAAAAAGGTACAAGAGCGGATCCCAATATTGTTTAACAGGGTAATTTCAGAATATAAAGTTTTTTCATAAGACCTTTAGGTCTTTTTTTTGTATTTTTAATCTTTTCTAAATTCATTTTCTAATTCGGAATTTATTTTGCATTTTGCGACCATTAACTTCATTTAATTTCCACATTTCAAATAAAAACAATAGCTTATACTTTTGGCACGGTAGTAGCAAAAGCTAGGTAAGGAAACTGGAGTCGAGGTGATTTATGAGAGAGTCAAATTTTGAAAAGAAAATCTCAAACGCAGCAGTAACAAGATATACATCGCTACTTATCGCGGCTATTTTTTTCATTCTATTATTGCCAATCTACAGCGTAAATTTTTTACTTTCAATACTGCTGATGAAGGCTCCGATAGAGAAAAAATCTTGGATTGATATCAGTGGTTCTAGAGTTGAGTTATATCAGTGGAGAAAAGGTTTTTTTATTGATAGCGCAGTGTTGTTCAATGTTTTAAAAGGAGATATTGGTTTCGTTGGTAACCCACTGCTGCGAGATAACATATCTATACCAAAAATCGACAACTTCAAATCGCCATTTACTCAACCAGGGTTATTTGACTACCTCCAACTTCATAGCCTAACAGGCTTAAAGGCAGAAGATCCACAAACACTGCTACAGAAGCAAGCACAGCAAGGGTGGCAAGCTGATCTGTCCATGGTTGTAAGAATTTTCTTCTGCCGTTTATTTTATTCGAGTAAAGCAAAGCAGTGCGATGCTCGCTCAGTTTTTGGTATTCAGTTTAGTAACTGCCAGATGGAAGAGGCTGTAACTTGGGTGCTTAGCGCTTCGAATTTACCGGTCTGTCGTAGCGCTTATTTTATTAACGCAAACTCTATCAATCTAGCCGCCGATGACGACGCATTATTCTCTGTACTAAGAAGAAGTAACCGTAATTTCATTGATGGTTCAGGCATGCGTTTAGCGGTGAAAAAGGTTGGTGTTCAACTTGCTGACAACTGCAACGGCACTGATATGTTACCTATCCTTTGTGAGCAGATGGAGAAATCTGGGCAGTCGCTATTTCTATTAGGTGCTAAGCCTGGCGTTGCAAACAAAGCAGCGAAACTCTTGATGCAATCCTATCCCAAACTAAAAGTGGCGGGGGCACATCATGGTTATTTTAGTGATGACGACGCGGTAATTAAGCAAATCAATGAGAGCCAAGCTGACATTGTGCTAGTTGCATTAGGATCACCACGACAAGAGCTCTGGATTGACCAAAACAAACATAAAATCAATGCCAATTGTGCGTTAGCCGTTGGTGGGCTTTTCGATTTTTTCTCGGGTAACGTGCCAAGAGCACCACTTTGGATGCGTGAACTAGGTCTAGAGTGGGTTTGGCGTTTGATACAAGAACCCAAAACTAAGTTCTATCGCTACGTTATCGGTAACCCTACTTTTTTATTCCGAGTTTATATTCTTAATCAAGCATTGAGAGGGCTTTAATCATGAACACTACTAAAAAATTATCTAGTAACATGACATTTGCAGCAACACCTTCAAGCGATAACTCTGACGGTCTTCATCATGGGCTCCCTGTCATGCTTCAAAGACTTTTCGCAGGTATCGGCCTACTTCTTATATCTCCGTTATTATTGCTGGTAATGATGCTCATAAAGATAGAGAGTAAAGGTCCTTGCGTTTATAAGCAGGTGAGAGTTGGAAAGTTAGGTCGCCGTTTTACAATGTATAAATTTCGCTCTATGTATACTGCAGATGACCCTAAATTCAGTGCGCCAGACCCAAGAGAAAGTAACAGAGAAGGTGTATGCGCTAAGTTTCGTAATGATCCTAGGATCACGACTGTGGGACGCTTTATCCGTAAATATTCAATTGATGAGTTACCTCAACTTTTCAATGTTGTTTGTGGTGACATGCTTTTGATAGGACCTCGTCCAGCCCTTGAGAAAGAGGTGAATGCTTATCAGGTAAATGAGCTTGAGCGATTGAACTGTGAACAAGGACTAACTGGTTTATGGCAAGTAACTGGGCGTGCTGACACGACATTTCAACAACAAGTAATGTTAGACAAGCTTTACATAGAAAACCAAAGTCTTACGCAAGATATTAAGATTATCCTCAAGACAGTACCTTGTGTTTTGGGCGCTAGAGGGGCCTATTAACATCAATCCACATTGATACGTAATCGTTTACAGGGAGTAAGTCCGGCGACAACGCTACTAACAGTTTCTTTCTTAGAGCAAGCAGTAGCAAAAATTTTTCCTTGTTGTCGCCGAGATTCTCTTGATTCTGACTTGTCTGAATCTTGGATACTTAATGCTTCCGCTGGTGTAAAGCATCAGCTGTACTCATCCACTACATATGTCAGCAAAAGCGTTAAAGCTAAACTGAGTTGCTCTGACTGGGACTCAGTTTTCATTTTAATATGCGATGCAATCTGCGAACAAATTGATAAGATAAAATAATATTTGTTTTAAATCAAGTGGTTACATATTGGCATGTTAACTGCTGTAGTAAACGTATCTTTTCATCTTAGTGGAAGCTACATAATATGATTAATCACTTTGACGCATACTTGGTTGGTTATTACGGCATGAGGAACAGTGGCGATGATGCACTCATGCAAGCGACTATTTTGGGCGCCAAGACGTTTTTAGGAAGTACAAAAATTGCCGTAAATGCTCCCATCGAAAACCCAATTTTGAAAGAGCTTGGCTGTACCGGTCAAACCTTAAGGCAGTTTCGTGGGCATCAGCGTATCAAACATTATCAGCGTGCGTTGCAATCAAAAGCAGTTATATTTGGCGGTGGTTCTGTGCTTCATAGTAGTCGAGACATCGCGCAAAAGCGCCACATGCTTGCTTTAGCAGGAGCGAAAAACTCGATGGCTTTAGGCGTTGGCATCGAAGGTTTCCGTGATATCCACGCTGAAAAGCAATGTAAAAAGCTGTTAAATGAGTGTGGCTTGGTCACAGTCAGAGACAAGCAAAGCTTTGAGATCGCAACAGCGTTAGCTCCTCAAGCTAACATCAAACACACGTTTGACCTTGCTCCCTCATTGCTACATCACTTTAGTGGCAAATTCAGCCCACTTGCCAGACAAGGCATTGCTTTTAACTTTTGCCCCAAAGTGGTTAATCCTTTTGGTGATGTCAATACATATGCAGAGGAGCAAAGGGTTGAAAAAGCTGTGAAACTAATCACGTCAATTTGGGAGAGCACGCAGGAGAAGATTTATTTAATCGAGCTCAACGATCAGCCGCTTATTAGCGATAAGCTTGTACATGACAAAATCGTTTCCGCATTGCCTAGTTGGGTTGACGTACAGCGGATCAGCTATGTCGCCAACCCTTTTGCAATGTTGAAATGCATGTCGATGTTTAAGGTCGTTGTTGGTATGCGTTTACACGCACTTATTTATGCCTACATGATGGAGACTCCTTATCTTAGTCTCGAGTATCATAATAAATGCGCTCAGTGGTGCCTTGAAACAGCAACGAGCACTGACAATCGCTTTGACGCTGACACTTTTAATGTTGCGGATGTCCATAACCGCATTACCAACGGGTTAAGGTATGGTTTCACCCAACCTAAGTTACCCCTTCAACAAGCCGTTTCTTTATCAATTTCTAACTGGAGTGAAACTCATGAGCAAAGTACAGTTCTCCGTAATTATTCCACTATATAACAAAAGTGACTGCATTGAACGTGCGCTACAGAGTGTAGCTGCTCAAAAGTTTCAAGCAGCTGAGATAATCGTTGTTGATGATGGGTCTACAGATGATAGTGTGGACAAGGTGAAAGCACTGAACCTAGAGAATTTACGTGTCATTCAACAAGCTAATCAAGGGGTGTCTAGCGCGCGAAACAATGGTGTTAAACACGCTACAAGTGACTATGTCGCGTTTCTGGATGCTGACGATGAGTGGTCGCCATTTTTCTTAGCCAAGGTTAGTAAGTTGATCCATCGCTTCCCTGAAGGCGGTCTTTATGCGACTCGTTATCAAAAAGTGTTAGACAAGCAAAAATACATTGATGCAAAGATAGCGCTAACCAGCTGGGATCCAGATGGTTACATAATGAATAATTATTTTGAAATTGCTGCAAACGGTGATTTGCCTTTTACCGCATCAAGTATTGTACTAGATAAGTGTACCTTCACTAGTTTAGGCGGCTTTCCAGAAGGGGAATGGATGGGTGAAGATCAAAGTTTGTATGTGCAAATAGCGTTAAACTCAACCATCGTTTATACCCCTGCAATAGAAAGTTTTTACTATATTGGGATTACTGATAGCGCTTGTGATAAAGCGCCACCAAGCACAATTTGTCCTTTTGCTGAAAGACTGTTTATAGATATCCATATTGGTAAAGTAGCTGACTGTTCAGCAAAAATGGCAGAAAAATACATTGGTGCCCACTTGTGTGATTTAGCAAAACGAAACATCAAACACCGTAGCTATCGGCATGCACTAAGATTATTAGCGCATCCAGCGGCGAGAGCTAAATTATTACACTGGGGAATATATAGTTTAATTGCGGGTCCGATGTCTCTAATTTCTAGATAGGGCTGGGTGAAGGATGAGTAAGTTCATTTTTGATATTCATGCAATGAACTTCTCAGTTCGCCGTAAACTATTAGTCATGAAGCCAACCAAGAGCGAGCCATATTAGCTGTTAAAGTAACCTGGCTAACATAAGGTTTCAGTGTACTGTGTTAAGCCTAGCAAGGAGCCTCCTTTCGCGGACTTAGCGGAAAATTAGCGATTTCTGTGTTTTCGCCTATGCTTTTGTAACTAATCTGGTTTATTGTAAGACAGTGTTCAAACCTTGGTAGGTAAGAGAGGCGATGAAGGTAACCGTAGAAAAACAAACCATAGTGCTGTTATCGTTGTTTACCATCGTGTTCTGGAGTTTGACTTTCTACGCGGTAAAGCTTATTTCTCACTCTATAGTGGTTCAGGAGGTAAGTGAAAGAACTGAAACGGTAAGGTCAAATATTTCACTTATTCGTGCCAAAATCGAAAATGCCATTTTTATGGACACCTATCTGGCTGAAAGTTTAGCGACTTTCGTAACAATTGATCCTGATTTTGCTATCGAGCACTGGTCTCATGTGGTTGAAAAAGCGGTTGAAAAGTCGACGCTAATTCGCCATGTTGGTCTTGCACCAAATAATATTATTAGCCATGTTTATCCTGTTGAAGGAAATCGAGCGGCTATCGGTTTTGATTTTCGCACTAACCCTGAACAATATCGCACTGTTGAAATTGCAAGAAACTCTCAAAAGGTATTTATCGCAGGTCCATTACAGCTCGTACAGGGTGGAGAAGCCTTGATAGCGAGGTTTCCTGTATTTTCAGACTATCCGAGGAATAAGAACTATTGGGGCGCGATAAGTGTGGTTTTGGATTATCAAAAGTTGCTCGAATACAGTGGAATTAATGAGCTGGAAAACGCAGTTTTAGCTATTCGAGGCCGAGATGGGCAAGGGGAAAGCGGGGATGTATTTTATGGTACCGCCACCTTGTTTGCTACACCGGATTTATCCATACCAATCAATTTACCATCTGGTGAATGGCAACTTGTGGCTAATTATCAAATTGACGAGAGCACTTACGCAAAAGCGAAGCAACAAGCACAGGTTTTGGTTACTGCTGTCGCGTCGATATTGTTTCTATCATTATTAGTGCTCTATCGAGCTTATCATTTGGCGCGTATCGCATCGTTGCAGGATGATTTAACTAAATTGCCTAACCGCCGTTATGCGATTAGGCAACTTAATACCCTACTCAGTCGTTCAGAGCAGCCGTCATTTGTACTACTCAACCTCGATCTAAATAATTTTAAGCAAGTAAATGATAAGTTTGGTCATGAGGTTGGAGATAGATTGTTACTCCATGTCTCGTCTATTTTGATGAATTCAGTACGCGTGTATGACTTTATCGCGCGTTTAGGGGGAGACGAGTTTGTTATTATTTTACACAGAGTGTCAGAAGACGCTTTGGTCAACTCTATTATAAAAAATATAAAAGAGCAGGTTGCAAGTCAACCTCTACAAATTGATAAGCATACCATTCAAACATCGATAAGCGTTGGGTACGCTTTTCCTGCATCAAAACGGAGCAGTGTGTCTGAACTCATGGCGAGAGCGGATCACAATATGTATTACGATAAAAATCTGTCACAACATCAAAGCAAAGAAAATCATATTCTAAAGACAAATCAGGAAACTCATTAGAACTATACTAAGCTTACAGAGTATTAGTTAGGCGAGGGTGTACCGTGCAGTTAAAGCAGTCAGTTCTATTTTTTAAAATCGCCGCGTTTACCTCTGCGATAGTGATCATATTCGTCAGCTGGTTTTTGTATTATGAGGTGAGCCGTAGTGCACGTCTGACCGCGCAGTTGAGTCATGTACAAACAGCGCTGCAGCGTACTATGGACCAAGAAGAGCATATTCTGATTAGAGTAAAGAAGGAGCATGTGTCTGCTATTCCACAATTAAAATACAGCTATCAGGATAGCTTTAGCAATTTGCTAAATTCGATGGCCAATGAAGAGGATTTGCTACCTCTACTTTTAACCCTGAATGAGTTGTCAAAAGCCTATTTTGCAAAATTAGATGAACTCATTCGTTTGTATGAACAGCTTGGCTATGATGAAAATGCTGGCATTTATGGTGAGTTTAGACGCAGTGCTCATGCTTTGCAGGATAGGATTTCAGGCAAAGCTATGCCTCAGCTAGAAATTGCAGTATTGGAATTAAGACGCCGAGAAAAGGACTTTTTATTAAGATCTGACTTAAGTTATTTACAACAGCATGAGCAACTAGTGAAGCATGCTGAACAACTAATTAAAAGCAATGCGCTAAGTGAAGAAATAAGCAACTTGCTAAAGCGGTATGACGCGGGTTTTGCAAGCTATGTCACTATTTTGAGAAAGCTAGGTTTACACGACGGTGAAGGCGTTCGTGCTGAGCTGTTCACCGAGAAGCAAAAGTTAAGAAGCCAGTTTGAATTAGTATCAATCCGTACCCAAGCCGTTACGCAAGAACGTAAAGAAAGCATCATTTTATATGGCCTCATTTTAATTGTACTAATGAATATTGCCGTGCTTATCTTACTTAATTACCAAAATAGCAAAGTCACACGGCATATATTGGCTATCAATAAGGTACTGGTGAAAGTTGCCAAGCTTGAAGATTTTAGCCTAAGGGTGAATATTGACGGTAATGATGAAATTGCACAAATTGCTCATCAACTCGATGACTTATTAGCATTTATTGAAACCTTACTAGCGCGGCTGAGCGCAGCACAGCAACGCTTAATCGAAGAAGCCAAAATGGCGAGCTTAGGAAATATGGTAAGTGGCTTTGCTCATGAGTTAAATACGCCGCTTGGTGTTGCTATTACCAGCCAATCGCATTTAAAAGAGCAAGTTGCTACACTAAAATCGCAACTTGAACTTGGTAAGTTACAGCGACAAACCTTAACGACACTAATTACTGAGGCAGAAGCAGCGTTATATTTATTAGAAAATAATCTGCATCGCACAGCTTCGCTGGTTGATGACTTTAAGCTAGTGGCCGTGAATCGAGAGTTTGAAGAAAAGAGCTCTTTCAACCTCAAGCATTTGGTTAAAAATGTCTTTGATTGCTACCAATCAGAGTTAAACCATGATGAGTATGCCATTGAGCTCGAAATCCCAGACAATTTAGTGTTGAACAGTTACCCATCCGTGTTTAGTCAAGTTGTTGGTTACAGTATTAATAATTGTATCAAGCATGCCAAGATTGACGGACAAAAGCTCAATATTGTGGTATCTACCGTGTTAATTAACGATTATATCCATTTTTATTTTAAAGATGACGGCGCGGGAATAGATAAAGAGCTACTACCTGCCATTTTTGAGCCTTTTGTTACTTCAAAGCGTTTTTCGGGTGGTACAGGACTGGGCTTGAGCATTGTGTATAACTTAGTAACACAGAAGTTGAAGGGTGAAATCAAAATGCAAAGCCCAGCGCATGGCGGTGCCTGCTTGCATATTATTTTAACCGGAACAGAATTTAATTTTACAGAAGAGTAACCTGAGGGCGGAATAACAATTCGCTCTCTAGCGGCCATTATTTCTGATACCGATTTGCTTCTCCAAATACAGCTTATGTAGTTGAAATAAAAAACCAGCATGATTGAGCATGCTGGCTTTTATTAAGTATATTGATAGTAGGAGTTAGCCTTTTTTGCTCGCTACCCACTCATCAACAAATGATTCAAGCACGTTTAGTGGAACCGGGCCATTTTTCAGTACGACGTCGTGGAACTCACGAATATCAAACTTATCACCCAGTTCTTTTTTAGCGGCTTCGCGAAGTTCTAGGATCTTCAACATCCCCACTTTGTATGCTGTCGCCTGTGAAGGCATAACAATATGGCGCTCTACCATCTTCACAGCGTCTGACTTAGCGTTGGGTGTGTTGTTTACGTAGTAATCAATACCTTCTTGACGTGTCCACTTCATTGCGTGGATCCCCGTATCTACCACTAAGCGGCACGCACGCCATAATTCCATCGCTAAGCGACCAAAATCTGAATAGGGGTCTTCGTATAAACCCATTTCTTTTGGTACAAGCTCAGAATATAAGCCCCAACCTTCGATGTATGCAGTGTAGCCACCAAACTTACGGAATTTAGGCATATCTTCTAGCTCTTGAGCAATCGCGATCTGCATGTGGTGACCAGGAATACCTTCATGATAAGCCAAGGCTTCCATTTGGTAAGTAGGCATGGCTTCCATATCGTAAAGGTTTGCATAGTATACACCAGGACGTGAGCCGTCAGGTGCGGGTTGCTGGTAGAAAGCTTTACCGGCTGATTTTTCGCGGAATGCCTCTACGCGTTTTACTATCATGTCTGCTTTTGGCTTAACGATAAACAACTCATCCAAGCGTGACTTCATATTATCGATCATCGCTTTCGCTTCGGCCAAATATTGTGCCTTACCAGCTTCTGTATTTGGAAGGTAGAACTGCTTGTCGGTTCTCATAAACTCCATAAAGGCTTTTAAATCGCCTTTGAAGCCCACTTTTTCTTTGATTGCTCGCATTTCGTCATGAATACGTGCCACTTCAGATAAACCGATTTCGTGAATTTCTTCAGCGCTTAGCGCTGTGGTTGTCGTGCGGGCTAGGGCGTTATTATAAAATTTCTCGCCATTAGGAAATTTCCATGCACCGTCACGCTTGTCTGCTTTTTTCTCAAGTTTATGTAGGTAACCAATCAACTTGTTATAAGCAGGTTTTACTGCTGTTGTTAGCGCGTCTGTTGCTTCTTTTACCAGTGCTGATTTCTCGTCTTCACTGATTTCAAGAGTTGCTACTTTGCGTTTAAAATCCGCCAGTAATGTTGAGTCGTCACCTGCTGCAAATGGCGCACCTTTGATGATGTTTTCACTTGACTCAATGACGTGAGGGAAAACGAATTTCGGTGCAATAATACCTTTATCTGCACGCGCTTTTAAGTCGATGATGAGCTGATCAAATACAGCCGGTACGCCGTTTAAACGTGAGATATACGCTTTGGCATCTTTCACATCGGTAATTTGATGTTGGTTGATTAAAAATGCAGGCACCATAGAGTGTGTACCATACATCTGATTTACCGGATAAGAATGGTAACGCCATTTAAAATCTGCGATGGTGTTTTCAAGGCCTTGCTTGAATAAATCGTAGCTCACTTGCGTATTGGCATCTAGCTTACTGCGATCAATTGCATTAAGCGCAGCTAAGTCTTGTTTCGTCAGCTCAAGATCTTCAAGTTGGCGCGCTTCGCTGCCGTCATCCCACTTGTCGTAGTCTTGTTTGATACCCATATAAGTTTGGTAAACTGGGCTACGCATTACGCCACGGGTAAACGACGCTTCAAAAAGTGCGTTCGCCTTTTCTACTTCACTTTTTACGACTTGTTGTTCAGCTTTTTGAGCTGGTGCTGGAGAGTGTGTGGTTTGTTGACAGCCAGCAAAAAGCGCGACGCTTACCGCTGCTGCTAAAATGGTTAATTTACGCATTTTATACCCTTTTATTATATGTTGCCGAATGGCGGTTTTCATGCGGGTTGCAGTGAATATTACCCGCATAATTTCTATATTAAACAAATAACTCTAGCAGATCATTGAGGTATCGGTGGCCTTTATTTGTAACTAGCCATGAATCATTGGTTTCCTCAATCAAACCCTTATCTACGGCCTCAGCAATTTGCGTCGCAATAGCGCTAAGTTCAAGGCCAGTGTAGTCAATAAACTGTTGTTTTGATGCGGCAGTTTTTAAACGGAATACATTCATAAAAAACTCAAATGGCCTGTCATCGCTTGCAACATGCCACTGCTCATATAAATAGGGTTTACTCAGATCCATATAGCCGCGAGGATGCTTTACTTTTACGGTTCTTAGGATCTGTTGCTGCTCAGGCAAAGTGATTTTGCCATGCGCACCACAGCCGATCCCGAGATAATCGCCAAATTGCCAATAATTCAAGTTATGTCGACATTGAAATCCCGCTTTGGCATAGCCTGAGATCTCATATTGCTGATAGCCGTGCTCCGCAAGTAATGCCTGACCTTGTTCTTGGATGTCCCACAGTGTTTCATCCTCAGGTAAAACCGGAGGCTTAGAGGCAAACTGCGTATTTGGTTCAATGGTTAATTGATACCAAGAAAGGTGTGGCGGTGCCATTGCAATGGCTTTTTCTAAATCACTTAAGGCATCGCTAACAGATTGATTGGGAAGACCATGCATCAAATCAAGATTAAAGCTGTTTAACCCTGCTTGATGGGCTTCTTGTGCTGCGTTTAGCGCTTCTTGCTCGCCATGAATACGGCCAAGTTGAGTGAGCTTTTCCTGTTGTAAGCTTTGCACACCTATCGAAATACGATTGATGCCAGCCTCGACATAATGTTTAAAACGATCTGTTTCAACTGTACCTGGATTTGCTTCTAAAGTGACTTCAATGTCATCCTCAAAACCAATTAGCGCCTCGATTTCAGTGAGCAAATAGCGGTACGCTTCACCTGAAAGCAGGCTAGGGGTGCCACCGCCAATAAAAATACTACTGAGTTTACGGCCCTGAACATAGTGAAGATCGGCTTTGATATCGTGGAGTAAATGTTGAATATATTCCGTTTCAGGAATATCGCCTTTTTTACCATGGCTGTTGAAATCACAGTAAGGACACTTTTGCACGCACCAAGGTACGTGCACATAAAGACTTAATGGAGGTAGTTTCACGCGAGGCCTTGAAAGTGACTGACGAGTTGTTTAAGTGCCTGTCCTCTATGGCTGATTGCGTTTTTTTCTTCCTTGGTTAGCTCTGCTGATGTACAGTCTAAACCTTGTACCTTAAAGATTGGATCGTATCCAAACCCTTCTCGGCCTTGTTGTGTTGTGGTGATTTCACCTTCCCAACTTGCCTGACAAATAATCGGCGTTGGGTCGTCAGCGTGGCGCATATAAACTAAAACACACCAAAAACGTGCGCTGCGCTCAATTTGTTCACCAAGCGCTGCGAGTAAGTGATCAATATTTTTTTGGTCGTCGGCGTTAGTGCCTGCATAACGCGCGGAATATACTCCAGGTGCGCCGTCTAAGGCGTCTACCTCAAGCCCTGAGTCATCGGCAATGGCAGGTAAGCCAGAAATATTAGCAGCATGACGCGCCTTGATAATAGCGTTTTCCACAAAGGTCGTGCCGGTTTCTGCAACCTCAGGCACGTCGAAATCACTTTGCGGTAATACCTCAATGTCATACTGGTTTAGCATCGCGCTAAGCTCTTTGACTTTACCTTGGTTGCCCGTGGCAAGTACCACTTTATTTGCCATAAGTTTCTCTACTCTACATAAAACTTTTGTGAGAACGTGAGTTTACGGCTTTGCTTACCTTCACTGATCTCAATGTCGAAACGAAAAATATCTTCATTGTCGTAATCTAATTGGGCGAGATAGTATATAGCCTCACCTTCTACGACTTCTTTAAACTCTAGTTGTACGGTTTTACCAAGCAGGTTCTTGGCACTCCCCGCAACGCGAGCTTGGACCGCTGGTTTGCCTGGCTTGTCGGCCAAAACCGAGATATTCACAATTGCTTTTTTGCCGCTACGAATTAAGCCATACGCTTTTGCAATTTTAGGCTGAACAAAGGTAGACGGGAAGGCGATATAATGCACTTCCCAAGGACCTAAGTCTTTAAATTGACCGCCTTGCTCATCTTGAGCGAACACGCTTGGTGCAAGCAGCATCATTAATGCAATAATAAATGGTTTCATTAGGGCGCTCCTATCTCAGTAAATCCATCATTAGAATTTGCAAAAATTGCATGCCGATAATTAGGACTAAAATAGATAAGTCCAGTCCGCCTAACGGTGGGATTACTTTACGAATAGGTCTTAGCATCGGCTCAGTTAACTGCTCAAATACTGCGGCAACTGGATTGTAGCCTTGCGCTACCCAACTTAAGATGGCGCGAATAATAAGGATCCAGAACACCAGACTAAATGCTTCTTTTACTACTGTAATTGCACCACCAACCAGCGCACCTAACGCGTCAAAGTAACCACCGAATAACGCCATCAGCGTCGCCATTTTGGCAAAGCCAATAATGAATGCCAGCACCAAAGAGGCAAGATCTAAACCGCCCACACCCGGAATGATTTTTCTCAGCGGGTTCACGGCAAAAGAGGTTGCTTTAACAACCGCTTGGCTTAGCGGGTTATAAAAGTCGGCTTTGACAAGCTGCAACCAGAATCGTAGTAATACGACCATTAAAAATAGATCAAATACGATCCCGACTAAAAATTGCATGGCATTCATTGGTCACCTTTAGATTTCTTTTTCCATTGCTTCAGCGCGCGCGATACATGCATCCATCGCGTCCGCTACGATTTTTGGTAATTGCTGTGCTTTTAAGTGCTCAACGGCCGCATGGGTTGTGCCACCTTTAGAGGTGACGTTTGCGCGTAGCTGAGCGATGCTAATTTCTGGTTGTGATAATGCCATTTCAGCCGCACCTAGCGCAGTTTGCTGCACAAGCTTTCTGGCTTCCTCAGCATTAAAGCCTAGGGATTTAGCTTTTTCTTCGATGGCTTCCATAAACAAGAAGAAATACGCTGGAGATGAACCCGTTACCGCGATCACGTCGTTGATTTTCGACTCTTCATCAAGCCATAGGGCAATACCGGTGGATGAAAATACTTGCTCTACATAGTCTTTTTCTTCATCGCTGATGTCGACGCCATACAAGCCAGACACGCCGCGTCCGAGCAATGATGGCGTGTTAGGCATACAGCGCACCATTTTTACTGGTTGGCCGAGCATTTCTCTCAGTCGTGCAACGGTAATACCGGCGGCGACAGAGATAAACAGTTTATTACTAATATCAATATCTGCATCTTGAAAGGTCTGACACAGCTCGGCCATCATCTGTGGTTTTACAGACAAGACGATGACGTCGGCAGCAGCGACTGCTTCTAGATTATCTTGTGTTGTTCTTACCGATAATTGCTCTGCGACTTTGGCAAGTTTTTCTGCATTGCGGTTGGTGGCAATAATGGACTGCGCGTCAAAGCCACTTTTGATCATGCCACCGATAATGGCATAGCTCATATTTCCCGTTCCAATAAATGCAATTGTCTTGTTTGACATTGTGTTATTCACCTCACTGTCGTTTGCCAAAAATATCAGTACCAATGCGAACCATGGTGGAACCTGCTGCAATCGCAGTGTCTAAATCGCCACTCATTCCCATCGATAAGGTATCTAGCTGTTGATATTGGTCCTTTAGTCTATCAAAGCAAGCGCGCATTTGCTGGAAATATTGTAATTGCTTTTGTCTGTCATCGGTTTGCTCTGTGATAGTCATCAAGCCACGAAGCTCCAATTGACGACAGTCATTAATAAACTGCGCAAGCGTATCAACCTCATCAGGATGACAACCTGATTTGTTGTCATCACCGCTAATATTGACCTGCACCAGTACCTTGAGTGGCTTTAAGTTTGTTGGTCTTTGCTCATTCAGCCTGCGTGCGATTTTTTCTCTATCCACACTTTGCACCCAATGGAAGTTTTCGGCGACTAATCTTGATTTATTGGACTGGATTGGACCAATAAAGTGCCATTCAAGCGCTTTGTTCTGTTTAAAATAGGCAACTTTATCAACCGCTTCTTGTACGTAAGATTCACCAAATTGGGTTTGGCCTGCCGCAATAGCAGCCTCAATATCGGCGATAGGTTTGGTTTTAGAAACCGCGAGTAATTGTACTGTTTCGCTGAATTGACAATTTTGCTTGGCTTTTTCTATCCTGCCGTAGGCGTTATCTAAGCGTTCTGCTATTGTAACCATATAGTACTAGTGCTCATTGTGGAGTTATAAATGGATATTACTGAATTATTAGCTTTTAGTGTTCAACACAAAGCATCTGACTTACACCTTTCTTCAGGTGTTTCCCCTATGATCCGCGTTGACGGGGACGTACGCCGGGTGAATATCCCGCCGTTAGAAGCAAAAGACGTCAGCAGCCTCATCTACGATATTATGAATGATAATCAACGTCGTGACTATGAGCAAAACCTTGAGGTAGATTTCTCGTTCGAAGTGCCAAATCTGGCACGTTTTCGTGTTAACGCGTTTAATTCAAATCGTGGTCCTGCTGCGGTGTTCCGTACCATTCCAAATCAAGTGCTGAGCTTAGATGATTTGGGGGCGCCAGACATTTTTACCAAAATTTCAGATAACCCGCGTGGTTTGGTGTTGGTAACCGGCCCGACAGGCTCAGGTAAATCAACCACGTTGGCTGCCATGGTGGATTATATTAATAACAACAAACACCACCATATTCTAACCATCGAAGACCCGATTGAATTTGTTCACGACAACAAGCAAAGTCTTATCAACCAACGTGAAGTACATAGAGACACGCACAGCTTTAACGCGGCGCTGAGAAGTGCACTCCGTGAAGACCCTGACGTTATTTTGGTCGGTGAATTACGTGATCTTGAGACCATTCGTTTAGCGCTAACTGCCGCAGAAACAGGTCACTTAGTATTTGGTACTTTGCATACTACCTCAGCACCTAAAACCATCGACCGTATTGTGGACGTGTTCCCAGGTGAAGAAAAAGACATGGTGCGCTCTATGTTGTCAGAGTCGCTACAAGCGGTTATTTCACAAACGCTGGTGAAAAAAGTTGGCGGCGGGCGAATAGCTGCGCATGAAATTATGCTCGGGATCCCCGCTATTCGTAATCTTATTCGTGAAGACAAGATTGCACAGATGTATTCTGCCATTCAAACCGGTGGGATGCACGGTATGCAAACTATGGATCAATGCCTTACAAACCTATTAAACCGTGGCTTGATCACACAGCAAGATGCGCGTGCGAAAGCGCATGATAAAAACCAGTTTAATAGCGGCTATTAAGTAGTGGTGTAATGATGAATATAGAACCGTTTTTGCAAACGATGGCCAATCAGCAGGCATCTGACTTATTCGTTTCGGCTGGGCTTGCTGTGAGCGCCAAAATTGATGGAGAGCTAAGAGCGTTAAGTGAAGAAAGATTGGATGCCGCGCAGTCACTGAATCTTGTTACCTCGATTATGAGCGACAAGCAAAAGCAAGAATACTTTGACACTAAAGAGTGTAACTTTGCGATTGCTAACGATATCGGGCGTTTTCGTGTTTCTGCGTTTTGGCAACGAGATTGTGCGGGTATGGTTATTCGCCGTATTGTGACCGCTATTCCAGATGTCAATGAGCTAGGTTTGCCGTCAGTTTTGACTGATGTGATCATGTCCAAACGTGGTTTGGTGTTATTTGTGGGTGGTACGGGCACGGGTAAGTCAACCTCGCTTGCGGCACTACTTGGTTATCGTAATCGTAACCAGCGTGGTCATATTTTAACCATTGAAGACCCCATCGAGTTTGTGCATCAACACCAAAAAAGCATCATTACTCAGCGTGAAGTAGGCATTGATACTGACAGTTTCGAATCTGCCTTAAAAAGCTCATTACGCCAAGCGCCAGATGTTATTTTAATAGGTGAAATTCGCTCGCAAGAAACCATGGAGTATGCACTGAGTTTTGCTGAAACGGGGCATTTATGCGTTGCGACCTTGCACGCCAATAATGCTAACCAAGCTATTGACCGTATCATGCACTTAGTCCCTAAAGAAAAGCACGATAAACTAAAGTACGATTTGGCGCTGAACTTGCGTGCTATTGTGGCGCAACAACTTGTGCCTTCTTCAAAGGGAGAAGGGCGAGAAGCTGCCATTGAAGTGTTACTTAACTCCCCACTCGTTGCTGAGCTTATTAAAAAAGGCGATATTGGCTCAATTAAAGAGGCAATGGCAAAATCGAAAGACATGGGCATGCAAACCTTTGATCAAGCCTTGTTTGAGCTTTATAAGCAGCAGCGGATCAACTATGCAGATGCACTGCATCATGCTGATTCGCCAAACGATTTGCGCCTAATGATCAAGCTGCAAAATAATGAACAAAAAGGTGCGGGCTTCCTACAAGGGGTTACGGTAGATGGCCTAGACTCAAAAAATTAAACATTATACTAAAGTATAATGTTAAAAAATGTGCTCCATCTTGTTTGAATTTCAGATGGAGCGTATTGCAAAATCCCTTCTACCGATTTCCTTTTTGTTAATTTTTTGTTTTTTGCATTTCTGGTGAAATACAATTTAGTTCATCCTTTTTTCTGTCTTTATTTGCAATTTATTTTGCTATTAGTTACTGCCAATTTATTGATTCGCGTAATCTCTCATAAGTTATATTTTATCTAGCTAATGGGGGATTTTAACTTTCTGTTATTTATGTGATTTAGATGCGTTTTAGCCTTAAATGTTAGGCTAGAAGTAAACCTTTTTTCTCTCCTGATTATGAAAGAAATATTTCACTGAAAATATCTTTTATTGATTTGTATGCAATTTGTTTATTTGGTTTATGTAATGTTTTTTATGTAAATGTAAAGTTGCGCTGGTGTTTTTTAGGTTGTATATTCTTGCCTGCTTTGCGTTTACGGGGACAGCTTGTGAGCGCTGTCATCTTTGTTGTTTTATAAAAGGACGTTGCTGTGAATAGTATTCATAAGCGGGAGATAGAGGTTTCACCAGTTAACGCATCGGTGTATGCGTGTACATCAAGCGAGTTTTTAGAGCATGCGCTAACATTTCATCAATCAGAGCGCGTAAGTATGCTCATTGTCAGCTTATTTGTGTCGGAAAGTTTAGCTCAGTTAGCAAAAGTCTACTCAGACCTATTACAATCTTCTATAATCAAAGAGGATTACAAAACCTTTTTCAACAACTCATATGATGAGGCTATACACGCTGCAATCAAGCTGTGTCGTCACAAGGCTTATGAAAACAGCCGTAAACCCACCTTAAAAAAAATCGCTTTCCTCGGTGACTATCATTTCTTCCAAAAGTGGCTTCATGCTGGGTTGGGGGGGAGTTGTGAATTTACCACTGGTATCACCTTTTACGACTCCATTGAAGCGCTGTTAAACGCGTCTTTATCTGACGAAGTACATAGCGTGGTAGTTCAAGCTGAACCGGTAACTTCAAGCGATGAAGTTAAAGCTGAAAAACGTCGTCTCAATAAATTAAGAAGTGTTTGTAAAAAGAACAATATCGCGTTTGGTTTGGACGAATCGCGTATTGAGCTAAAGGCGCAGCTATTGCTGTCCAAGCAAGTTGAACCTGACTTTATTTTATTAGGTGAGTCAGCCGTCGACTATCAAGCGCCATTTGGAGCGCTCATTATGTCGTCAGAAATGTATAAACCTTGGGATGACCCTCAGATGTGTTTTTTGCATTCCTCGACGTTTGGCGGCAATAATTTAATCTTGTCTTTTGCAATTGAGCGCTTAAAAAAAGCCGGAAGGCTATCTGAGGCGTTACGTTATAAACTAGATCAAATTGAGACTGATTTTGAAAGTCGCTTGGCGGCAACGGCTAGGTATATCAACCCTCAGGGCACGAAGTTATATCGTTTACTCGGCTTGGATGTTAACGTTAAATCGGCGAAAAGACTGAGTTTAAAGCTTAATAGTGGTGAGGATATTCTAGACTGTACTGGTAATTATGGGTGCAGTTTACGAGGTCACAACCATGATGCCATCGCGACTCACGTATTACAGTCGCACAGTCAAGATAAAGATTATTGGGCGTTACTGTGTAAGAAAATATCTGAGCTTACAGGCTTCAATGTGGCACTACCCTCGGTGAGTGGTGCAAGTGCTGTTGATAATGCCATTTTAGCTGCTCGAATGGCTAATCCAGACAAACAATATATTGTTACCTTCAATAAAAACTACAGTGGAAAAACTCTGTTATCGATGAGCTTAAGTCAGTATGCATCCGCTGCGACTTGGGCCGATAGTACCGTATTTGCTCCTTATAGTGATAATGTCATCTATGTTGACCCTCATGCTAGTGATGCCGTTGAGCAGCTGGTAAAAGTATTGAGTAAAGGCAATATCTGTTTGGTTTGGTTTGAGGTCGTACAAGGGTTTGATTGTTTGCCGATCCCGCAGGACATTTTAGATATCGTTGACTCCTATCGTGAAACGAATGGATATCTAGTTGGAACTGACGATGTCCTCGCAGGAGTGTGGCGAACGGGGCGCTTTTTGTCCTATCAGGGCAAAATTAACAAGCCAGATATTGTCACCTTGGCTAAATCACTAAGCGATATGTTTTTCCCAATTGGAATGACTCTTTTGAGCCAATCGGTTGCGGCATCAGCGCAGCAGAATCAACCAGAGCTCTATAACAAACTCGCATCCCGCTATGTTAACCAACTAGGATCTCATATTGCGTACCAAGGACTTGAGGACTTATCTTCACGCCTAAACGAATCTCAAATCACACAAACTTATGCTCAATTTCGTACGGGATTAGAAACTGCAATCTCTAAGTCGAAGGTATTTTCTGCTGTGAGAGGGGAAGGGGGGCTGATTAAGCTGGTGCTGAATCAAACATATTTTCCTTCAGCAAAAGCGCGCAAAATGCTGTTTGAGCCAGTGGTTTCTAATATGCTGATCACGCATGCGAACTTACTTATTTTTATGTCTCGACTCAATATGCCGCGAGACATGACTGAGTCTGAAATTGCGGTTGTCACTGAACGCTTGAAGCATGCACTCGAACACCAAATCAGTGTTAAGCGAGTTTGGATTAATACCTTTAAGTTGTTATTTAAACTCTGTTTACCCCTTAAAACGCCAACTGAAAGCAATAAGGCGTTTTATCGCGGCAAGCGCATATTAATTACAGGCGCCACATCTGGAATTGGCTTGAGCTTGGCAATGAAGTTAAGTGAGCTTGGCGCACACTTAGTACTTATTGGACGACGAGAGTTTGATAAGAAAAGCATGAATATGCTGAGAAAAAACACTAAGTGCCTCTTTATTCAGGCTGACATTTGTGACGAAAGTGCACGAAAAGACATTTACGAAAAGACGATGCAGCAATTCCATGGTATTGATATTGTCATTAATAATGCTGGTATGTCACTGAGAAAAAGCGTCCTTTCCATGTCCAGTGTACAAGCCCACGATGCAGACAGAACAGCGCAAGTCAATTACATCGCTGCGGTTGAAATGACCCAACTATTTCTTGCTCAAATGATAGAGCAAGGCGGGGGGCAAATTGTTAATTCTCAGTCTATTGTAACCAACTATCCTTCTCCAATGTTTGCGTGTTATGCGGCAAGTAAACAGGCACTTAAAGCGTATATGGGTACTCTGTCTGTTGAGAATATGGGAAACAATATAAGAGTGACCGATCTCAACCTACCGCTTGTTGCAACGCCGATGTCGATGGCGACCAACGCTTATGGGAATGATGCATTGTTGTCGGTAGAACAAGTTCTTCCACAAATTTTAGACGGCATACGAAAGCAAAAGAGGACGGTCTATTTTGATAGATCCGCGTCGGTGGCTGATAAGTTGACTTCAATGCTTCCAGAATCCACTGAACGACTCATTGGAACTAAGTATACGGTAGATATGAATCGCCTACTTGGACGCAAAAATCCGCCATTTAAAGAAGCTGTCGAGAAGGTAATTACCAAACTTACTTGTCGCGCTGATCGTTAATTTACCTAGTCTAAGGAAGGTTCTAAATGACGGACTTATCTTTCAGTCACTCAGAGCGAGTGATGAATTCGTGTGCCATACGCGATGATAACCATAGCCTAACATATGCCCAGCTGTGCGATAAGACAGCGCAACTGGTTGCGGTATTGAATAATGCGATTTCAGCATCTCAAGCGGTTGCTATTTGTTTGCCTCGGTCTATGGCATTAGCAGCATCGGTAAATGCTTGTTTTGGTGCTCGCATTCCCTACATTCCCATCGATCCTGATTTGCCTGCTAAACGCGTCGACTATATGTTAGCTCAAAGTCAGCCAGCAGCTATCTTAACGACGCGTCAGATCGCTGAAAATTTAGATTACGATGCAAATTTTATTTATTTGGATAGCTGGCTAACAGATGATTCGCCTCTTTTAATTACACGCGTGGCAAAGGGAACATGTGGGGCAAACTATTCCACAGACACCGCTTACATTATTTACACATCAGGCTCGACAGGAAAACCTAAAGGGGTCGAGATGACGCATTCCGCGATTGCAAATCTGCTTCAGGTCCA
This sequence comes from Pseudoalteromonas sp. A757, assembly GCF_004103285.1. Taxonomy (NCBI): domain Bacteria; kingdom Pseudomonadati; phylum Pseudomonadota; class Gammaproteobacteria; order Alteromonadales; family Pseudoalteromonadaceae; genus Pseudoalteromonas; species Pseudoalteromonas sp. A757. Next base: position 286,534 of record NZ_QNQN01000074.1, on the reverse strand, counting down.
GCAAGAATTGGAACCCGAAATTGGCAAGTCATACCGTACAATTCAATTTACTTCGATTAGTTTTGATGTTGCTGTACAAGAAATATTGACGTGTTTTTATAGCGGCGCAGAGCTTGTGATCACCACAAAGGAAGACGTTCGTGATCCCAAGGCTTTGTTGAGAAAGTTATGTCAGCAGAGTATCGAACGTATTTTCATGCCGTCTCCAGTTCTTCAAGCCCTAGCTGAAGAAGCAAAACTTTGCCCTGAACTTCGCCCTGTAACTCTGCAGGTGGTGATAGTCGCTGGTGAAAAGCTGCTTATTACACCTGAGATCAGAGCCTTATTTGCAGGTCTCCAAACACGATTGGTGAACCAATATGGCCCGTCAGAAACACATGTTGTGACTCAATACTCATGCTTATCTCCTTTATCGGATGAACAAGATGTCCCCGCGATTGGAGAAGCAATAAATTGTGTTGGCATTTACATTGTCAATGAGCAAGGACAAGTTGTGCCGTACGGTGAAGAAGGGGAGATTTGGGTAACGGGCGTAGCGGTTGCAAAAGGTTATTTACACGACGCTGCAAAAACAGCTGAAGTTTTTGTCCCAAATAAATTCGATAACTTATCGGAGAAACTATACAAGACAGGTGATCTGGCAATTAAAAATGCGCAAGGTGTGATCCATTACCGGGGACGTCGTCAGGGGTTGGTTAAGCTGAACGGCTATCGCATTGAGTTGGCCGAGATAGAGGCTGTCACAGCTACACTAGCACAAGTGAAATATGCTCAATGTTTTGTACTTTCATCAACGACAGACGAGAGCAAAAAACAACTGGCACTGTTCGTTCAGGTAGAAGATGAAACGCTGAGTAGCGAGGAGGTGAGAAGCGAGCTTAGTGCGCACCTACCCAGTTATATGATCCCTACCCAAATACTTGTCTCAACCACACTGCCTCTGAATATCAACCAAAAAGTTGATCGCGAAAAAATAAAATCCTTATTTTCTACTTCGTCAGCGGCTACTTCCAAATTACCTACAGGTATTAATGAGCAGTTGTTACACCTCTTCCGTGAAATGTTAGGGCAGCCTAACTTCATGATGGCTGATGATTTCTTTCATGCTGGAGGCAGCAGTGTACTTGCGATGCTATTGGTAAGAAATTTAAGAAAACGGCTGAATATTGCAATTGATGTTAACGACTTCTATCGCTTGAAAACGCCAGAGGCATTGATGGCATTCTTGAGCGGAAAATAAACAAAAGAGCACAACAAGGAATGGCGTTTCATTTTATTTTTAAAATCGAAATCAGGAATAACAAATGAAAAATAAAGTTGTAATTACTGGAATGGGTGTGTCTACAGGGTTAGGTCATACGGTAGAGCACTGTTGGCAACAACTTGACGCTGGAGTATCAGCGGTCAAGGCAATCGATCGCTTTGATACAACAGGTATGAAAACACATATTGCTGCTTATTACCGAGATAATCGCACCTTTGGAACACCTCGAGGGATTTTAGAGCAGTTACTAGAGAAAGTAGTCGATGAGGCAATTGCCGCAGACGATGAAGGTTTTGACCGCTGCTATTATAGTTTGCCTAACGGTTTGTATGATATTGAACCGCGTTTCGCCAAGGAAAATGCGGACTCAGGTATTGAAGATCACTTTACGACCTTCTTCTACGAGTCAAATCTTGCGGCGCGAATTGCAGAAAAATATCAGGTTAAAGATTATCCCACTTTGGTTTCTACTGCCTGTGCATCATCGGCTTCAACATTACAAATGGCTTTTAATGCCATTCAGTCTGGACTTGCAAATCGTATCTTAGTTATCGCTTCTGATTGCTCTGTGTCCAGAGAAACAATCACAAAGTTCTCCAACTTATCAGCGTTATCGACACGTAATGACTCGCCAGAAACTGCATCAAGACCATTTAGCGCGAGTCGCGATGGCTTTGTGATAGGGGAGGGGGCAGGAGCAATAATTCTCGAAAGTGAGGATTATGCGATACAACATGGCCACAATATTTATGCTGAGCTTGCAGGTTGTGCAAGTACCACTGACAACTATCACAGAACGAGAAGTAACCCCAAAGGGCATAAGATCCTAAGTGCAATGAGCAGCGCAGTTAAAGCAGCTGAGCTTGAATTGAAAGACATTACTTTTGTGAATGCGCATGGCACCAGTACTCCTGAAAATGACAAGCTTGAATCGGACACATTGAGCGACCTGTTTCAAGGCATGTCGATACCCGTGACGTCAATAAAGTCAATGACAGGCCATTGCTTGAATGCCTCTGGGATCGTGCAAAATGTCTTTAGTGTGAAAAGTATTATAGAAGATGTTGTCCCACCGACAATTAACTACGACGGTACCTGTGAGCATGACAACATTGTCGTGGTTACGCCTGAATCAGTACGTCAACGCCCTGTAAATCATATTTTGTCAAACTCGTTTGGTTTCGGTGGGCAAAACGTGTCCCTTGTATTTTCAAAATATAAACGTTCATAAATCTCTGCAATAGGAATTTAAGGGACATAACATGCAATATGAAAAACTAATTTCGCCAGTATCTCCACCACCACCTTGTGCACTAGGCGGGGTTGATCTGCTACTCGATACGTGGACGGATTATGTGCTTGAATACGACTACCCTTTGGATGACGCAAAGTTGTTTAGTGCCTTGTCGCAGGCTGTTGAACGCTATCCATATTTTTCTGGCCGTAAGGTCAGTGGGGTAGAGCAAGATCAAAATGTGTATATCGATTGTTTTAAAGGGATCAGCTTCAGCTTTCAACGAGTAGATAAACGTTTTGCTGATGAGGGAGGCATAACAGAGCAAGATTGGCAGATGTATTTGCCTGACAACTCAAAACGCAGAAAGCATAAGTTTTCAGCAACAAGTTTAAAGGTCCCTTTGTTTGCCGTAAAGCAGACAAATTATGATGATCACACCGTATTAGGTCTGAGCGTATGGCATGCGATTGCGGATGGCGGGGCCTTTTTTGATTTTCTTGCGGCTGTTGTTGCAGCCTATCGCGAAGAGGTAGTCGGTTGTTATCAAGCAAAGGATCCGCTACCGAATAATGATGAACACCAAGGCGAGTACCACGATAGCATTCGCCAAGTTTCACTTGCATCAGATGCAAGACAAGGTGAGAGTGCGATCGCCACCGCTGAATTTACTTTTGGCGGTAAAACGCTAGACAACTTGCTGACTTATATTACACCGCATGGCGTCCCACTTTCTGATTATTTATATGCTCTGGCGTGGAAAAGTGCGCATCATGCAATGTTAAGCCGTACACCAAATTCAGAGGTGACTAGCTTATATACGGTATATGACATTCGACAATTTACCGACATTGATAAACCGCTTGGCAACCACCTTTACTATCCAAAAACAGAGTTAACGAGCACTGAGCTTCGTTCTATAACCTCCATTGATATCGCCAAAAAAATACGTACATCCGTATTTTCAATGGTGGAGCATGCGCAAAGGATAGAGCAAGAGTTTGCTTGGCTTGATAAGCACATTACGAACAAAAACTATAAACAGTTTGCGATACGACCCGTTTTTGACGCCATCTACGAACCCGCGATTATGTGTAATAACCTCATGCATATCAGCTATGACATGTTTGATTTTGGTGCGGGAGGACCGGTGAGTTTTGACACACCGAATGAAGAATATATGCGGTTTATTTCAATACTACCAAGCCGTAATCAAGCTGATGAAATACGCTTTAGAGTATCGTTATTTGAATCTGAACTTGCTGAGTTTAGCCGTAACTTTAATCAAGAACTTAAGGAGCTCGGCTAATGTATCCGCCAATTTCCTCAAGCGCTTTAAAACAACGAGCAGAGCTTAGTAACTGGAAGAGAAAAACGCTATGTGATTGGTTGCTGGAGTCTTGTGCATTGCACGGCGATCGTCTTGCATTACAAGATGAAGCTCATCGTGTCACCTATGCGCAATTAGCATCAAAGATAACAGCAAATGCCGGCTATTTTGCCGCGTTGGGTATTTCAAAAGATGCGCGGGTCACCATAAGGTTACGTAACCGGGTGGAGTTTTTCATCAGCTTTTTTGCATTAATACGTATTGGCGCTATTCCTGTTTTGGCGTTGCCTGCGCACAGTGTAAATGAAGTCAGTGGGGTGATCCAAGACTCGAGTTCTGTTGCTTACATAGGTCATTATGCGGATGAGCCTACAGAACAACTTATTCTTGATTGGCTTGATAAGTCGGAGCAGATCCAAAACATATTTCTTGACTGCATGCCGGCGAAACCGCTAACGAAAACAGCCGTTCATACTTTGTTGCCTCAACCTGAGCAATGCTTTGAAGAGATACTCAGGTGCTGCGAATACAGTGAGCCCGAGGAAGTCGCTTTTATTCTTCTATCGGGTGGGACTACTGGTCGTTCTAAATTAATACCACGAACGCATAGTGACTATATCTATAACATTGAAATGATGTCTGCCCACTGCCACTTAGACGAAACCGTAAGGTATCTGGCTGCGCTTCCTGTAGCGCACAATTTTGCCCTAGGATGTCCTGGTGTGTTGGGGGTGCTTGCTAATGGGGGAGCTGCGTATTTGGGAGATGCCAATAATATTTTGTCCCTTATTACGATTGTAGAAAGCAACTCAATCACACATACCGCGTTAGTGCCTTCGCTAGCGGATATGTTTGTTGAATCTAAAAAGCTAGCGGTTAGTGAGTTTTCTTCATTACGTCAAATTCAAGTTGGGGGGGCGTATTTTGCTCCAGATAAAGCCAAAAGTGTAATTGATGAATTGCAGTGTGAATTACAACAAGTGTTTGGCATGTCTGAAGGTTTGCTTTGCTGTTCTAAGAAAGGTGATTCGTTAGAGCAAATTATTCACTCGCAAGGCTCTCCAGCCAGCCCAGAGGATAAGGTTCGCATCGTATCTTCTAGCTTGCAAGATGTATTACCTGGTGAAGTAGGTGAACTGATCACTAAAGGCCCTTACACCATTCATGGCTACCTCTTTAATGAGCAAGCAAATCACAAAGACTTTACTGCTGACGGTTGGTTTATCACAGGAGATCTCGCAAAAAGAAGAGCGGATGGCTGTATTCAAATTATGGGAAGAGCAAAAGAGCAGATCAATCGTTTTGGCGAGAAATTTTCACCAGCTGATGTGGAAGATGTGCTCCTTGAAGGGAATAAGATAATTCACAGTTGTTTAGTTGCTGTGCCTTGTACTGAACAAGGCGAAAAAACCGTGTTATTTGTCGTGAAGCAGTCAGAGCTCGACGAAAGTAAAGTACGTGCTCGGTTACATGAACACAATCTTCCTGCCTACAAACTGCCGGATGAAATAAAACTAATTAATCAATTACCGCTTACTCCCATAGGTAAAACGGACAAGCATCAACTCATCAAACTCTACGAGGAATAGAGCGTGAATAAAGGATATTTACAATACGAAATAGCTGGTGGCATAGACGCTTCACAGTGGATAAAAGGGATCCGAAAAAGTGGCCTGCAGCAAAAAGAGCTTTTTATTTATGAAGACAATGGCACTTGGCAAGTTGGCTTAGGTTGTGTCTACGAAGTGTCACTTGATGCAAATGGTCAATTGCTCGCAGGTAAACAAGGGGCATTACAGCCGGTTTCGTACCAAGGGTTGTCTACAGGTATTGAAGCGGCATTGGAGCAATGCGGTGTTAAAGATCCAATTTGTTTTGGATTCGCTAACTTTGAGCTTGCCTATTTAACACACGGTATTTCGGTTCAACGACTTGATGAGCCAAGTGAACTACTGCGTATTGTAGTTCCACAAGTGGTACTCACATTGGAAAGAGACAAGCATATTGAGGTGAAGCTGGTCGATGGTCTCGCTCAGACTGAGGTGGATGAATGGTTAGTACAACTAGAGAATGTCGCTGAACATATCAGTGAGCCGACGCTACCAGTTAAATTAGGAATTGAGCTGGAAGACTTACATCGCCATGAGCAGGAGTACAAAGACAGCGTACAGCTTGCGATTGAGAAGATTAAGCAAGGCGCATTTGAAAAAGTGATCCTCTCGCGACGTGTTCGTCTTGCCAATAAAGTCGACATGATAAATACATTTGTAAATGGTCGTCTAAATAACACCCCTGTACGTTCATTTATGTTCGACATCGATGGTTGCTCAGCAGCGGGATACAGCCCTGAGCTGGTGGTTAAGGTTGATGTAAACAGAAAAGTTTATACCCAACCGTTAGCTGGTACGAGAGCGCTGGGTAACAATGCAGAAGAAACATGGATGCTGAAACAAGATCTTTTGAGTGACCCAAAAGAAATTGCAGAGCACGCGATGTCAGTGCGCCTATCCGTTGAAGAGCTGGAAGCAGTGTGTGACAAAGAAAGCGTGATTGTTGATCAGTTTATGCATGTGGTCGAGCGCGGCACCGTTCAGCATTTAGCGTCTATGGTAGTTGGCGAGCTGAGTGAAGACAAAAATAAATGGGATGCATTCATTAAGCTGTTTCCTGCCGTGACCGCATCAGGAATAGACAAGTTAAATTCGGTTGATTTTATCCGCGTCACTGAGCCTGAACCACGCAAATTGTACAGTGGCTCCGTGTTTATGGTGAAACAAGATGGTTGTCTTGATGCCGCTTTAGTGTTGCGCTCTATATTCAATCATAACGGCAGCTCTTGGCTGCAAGCTGGTGCTGGGATTGTTAAGAACTCAAGGCCAGAGCGAGAGTTTGTCGAAACATGCGAGAAAATGAGCTGCGTTGCAAACTACGTCACTTTTGAAGAAGAACTAGGATAAAGCACATGTCAGTAGATCGTGGGAACTTAACAACGTTATTTGTCGACACGCTAAAGATTAATGACGCTGACTTGAATAAAAGCTTCAGTGAATCAGGTGGCAATTCTGTTTTGGCTATGAAGTTCATTCTTCGTGCCAAAAAAGAGTCTGGATTAGAGATCCCGATGGAGTGGCTATTTAATAATAAGCCGATTTCACAATTAATAGACGATATTCACGATTTATCGCTCTAAAAAATTATTAACCCCAATATTTTCAAATAAAAAACAAAGGATAGCAAAATGAGCAACTCAATCTCTTATGACGAAGCTTACGAAAAAATCACAGCACTTATTTTAGAGCAATGTGACCTGGAAGATCTAAATATTGAAAAAATAGAGCCGCATCACATTTTAAATGCGGATTTGGGACTAGATAGTGTCGACTTTTTGAATGTTATCTTTGACATCGAAAGTGAGTTTGGAATTTCCATTCCTTCAGAAGAGTGGATGAACCGTGCAAGTGAGCAAGCTCCAAATGCTGAAGATAGCGTATTCCGCCTTAGTAACTTTGTTGAAAGTGTACTAGAGCTGGTTGAAGAGCAAGGGGCTGTTCCTGCATGAACATAGAGTATAACCAGCTTATTGATCGGATTATTGAGCATAACAGCTTGGATGCGATCGTCTGCGAAAGTGAGGTGCCCGAAAGGGCGCCGATCTTTGAAGGGCACTTTCCTGGAAACCCGATTATTCCTGGCGTGATCCTTATCGAAATGATGGCGCAAGCAGGTGGCTATATTCACATGCTAAGCAAAAATTTTGAAGAGATGGCTTATTTAGCGACTGTTCGCTCTGCCAAGTTCAGAAGCTTTGTGACGCCTAATCAAGTGCTAACCATTAAAAGCAAAATAGCACACCATGGAGACGGTTATCTTATTTGTAAAGCTAAAATCTATGATGCAACGGGAGCTGTGGTTGCCGACTCGGAACTGATGTTAAAACTACAACGCTTTGCTAATGAACAAATGCGATCACATATAAAAAATATAGCATTGCAAGCAGGATGGAAAGGACATGATTTATAATGCGTATATCTTAGGTGTTGGAGCATCTTTAGAAAATGAAATATTTAATACATTTTCAGATATTAATATAGATAACGATAGATTAATTGGGCTAGAGCAGATCCAATATTCAAATTATATTAAAAAAAAGCGTGATTTGAATAATATGTCGGAAAGCCAATGCTTATTGGTCGCGGCATCTGGTGAGGCCATTAATACTTCACCATTTTCAACGAAACCAGAGGTACTTGAAAATGCAAACATATATACGGTTTGCTCAATTGGTGAGCGTGATGTAAAGGTTGACGAGCGCACTAAACATGCTTGGACACAAGATGTGTCGACGGTTAACGCCGAAATAGCAAGGTTAAGACCGACTCAGTTGCTAATGGAACTTGCAAACCTATACTCAGCGAACATTTCTATACTATTCAACATTTGCGGCGAAAGTTTGACCTTTATCGGTGAGCAAAGCGGTGCTTCTCAAGCTTTTAAGCATGCAATTGAACACACGTTGACTGCGACTGAGTCGCCAATTTCACTCGTTGGTGGTGTCAGCAATGGAAGTCGAGAGATCATCGCTGAAGCAATCGAGCATTCGGTAAACTCGCTTGCTGAAGGTCGAAAGTTTGCGAAAGCTTCTGCCAGTGCATTGATCTCGACTAGTGAGGCTCATCGTGATATCGCAGTAGCTAAGGTCTCACTTGTAGGATCTTATGATGATGAAGCCGCTTTGCTTGAAAAAATCAATGAGCCGCAGTACGTAAGTTGTTTAGTTACCACAGAGCTTACTACGGATGTTGAAGGCAATCTTGACTCAATCACTGAAGGAGATGGTACCAAGATTATAAATTTAACTAAGCGCTTTGGGTATCTTGCAGAGGCGTCATTGAGCTTCCAGTTTGCACTTGCCGTTGTGTTATTAAATAAGCAGCCAGAAAAGCACTTCCTTGTTGCTTGTCAAATGATAGATGGTCGCTATCAAACGTATGAAATATCTAAATAAAACTGAGAGATAGAGATATGTTAGTAGGTAAAGAAGCGCTCGAATACTCTTCAAGGAATATACTGAACAATCAGCGTTATCCTTTTTCTCCTTATCCTGAAGGGTGGTATGCCGTGGCAATGGCGGCTGATATCCCGGTTAAGGGCGTAGAGGCAACGAGAGTGTGTGGTGAAGAAGTCGTTGTTTATCGTGCACAAAGCGGTGAGATTAACGTCGTCAATGCTTTTTGCCCCCATCTCGGTGCACACTTGGGCTTTGGAGGCATTGTACAAGGAGAGTCTATTCGCTGTCCTTTTCATGGCTGGAGGTTTGATTGCTCCGGCAGCTGTGATGATGTCCCTGAAATGCAAAAACCCATAAAAGTTAAGATTGGTACTTTTCCCAGTAAAATTGTCAACGGAATGGTGATGGTTTGGTGGTCACCGGAGCGAGACAAAAAGCGCCAGCCAAGTTGGGATATTGAGCCGGTTGACTTAACGGGGTGGACTGAGCCTGTGTTGCATGAAGAGTGTATTTGGATATTGAATACCCATGTGCAAGAAATTGCTGAAAATGGGGTAGATATTGCACATTTCAGCGTGGTACACGGGGCAAATAAGGTCGGTGAAATCGAGTCGGTTGAATATGATGGTGCGGTCGCTACTTGGCAGTCGATAAGCCAAATTTCTACTCAAACTGGCGATGTTGACTCTGTTACACGCGTCCGTTTATTTGGCTTAGGATTGCAGCAAGTTCATGCACTATCAGCGAACAAATTTCCGTCTGCGAGAACCTTTCTACATTCTACCCCAATAGATGAACACTCTATTTGTATTCGTTTGGCGGTTTCGATTCAAAAAACCGGTAAAGAAAATCGCGACTCGCAAATGCTTAGCTTTTTAATCCCAAAACTTGCGGCTGAATTGGCTAAAGATTTTGATATTTGGGAGCGAAAAAAATATCTAGTAAACCCGCCAATAAGTAGAGTTGATGGTCCAATCCGACAATTTAGAAAGTGGGCAACACAATTCTATATTGAGTCACCAACTTCTGATTGATATCAGTTTTAGGGGGGACGGCAGTATTGTGTTTTTACGATATCAATGAAAACCCATTGATATTGACTAAGTCTCCCAATACAGAATTACAATTTTTGAATAGGGAACCTTTCTATGTATCTTTCTACAGAGGTTGAAAAAGTCGCGAGTAAATTCAGTGCGCCACCGTTTGATTTTGATGGTTGCTTTATTCATGACTATGACGGAGAGGCATATTTTAAGTTTATTCTGATTAATGCGTTTTCTATCGCTTTACCGAGTGGTGAAAAGTTTTTCATTGATAGCTTAAAAAAAAGCCTATCTAGTATTGAAGATCCAGAGACTAAAAGTGCAGTGCGTATCTTCATGATGCAAGAAGCGGTGCACAGCAAGTATCACAGCATTTATAACAAAACATGTTGTAGGGAAAACGGCTACTCGCTGGCCCGCTTAGAAGCGCCATTTTTATTTAATAGCGCTTATGTAGCAAACAATAATAGTGACCAATATTGCTTAGCCTTAACGGTGTGTTTAGAGCATTTGACCGCTGTGGCGAGTGAAGCTTTGCTGACCCATGATTGGCTAGATATTTGTGCACCATCAGTCGCAGAATTTTGGAAATGGCATGCCTTAGAAGAAATTGATCACCGCTCGGTTGCCTATGATCTGTATATGACTACGTATAAAGATAAGGCATTTTTAAATCAAGTGATGAGTGAGGTTTATCTAAAATTTGCACGCTTTTTGGAAAAAACCATGCACACAATGGCAAGTAGTGATGGTAAAAGCGCCAAAGCACTAAAAGTTTGGCTTCGAGAGTCTGATTTTATGGTAGGGCAACAAGGGGTGATCCCCTATTTTATGCAATTAATTGAGCGCTTCTATGAAGCTGACTTTCATCCAGATACACATTTTGACTTATCAATTTTAGCGTCTTTATAGTGAAATCGCCTCGCCGAGTTGGCGAGGCAATTAAAACTAGCCAAAAAGCTTATAAGCCATGCCAATTACAGCCACTGCAGTGGCGAATAACACGACGTAAGACATCTTCTTCGCTGAATCAAGTTCTTCACCATAGCCCATATCGTTGATCATGTGCTTGATACCAGCAAAAACATGGTAGATAAAGGCAGTGAAAACTCCTAAGGTGATCAGCTTAACAAACCAGTGGTCAAGCGCTGATACAACGGTATTAAAACCCGCTTCTGAAGCTAAGCTCAGATAGAAAGCGTATAGCACAAGAGGGAAAGAAAGAAAAAATAGTACACCTGTTACCCTATGTGCAAAAGACACATAAGCCGTGATCGGCACTTTCACTTTATGAAGACTAATAAAGACCGGTCGTTTCTTACTTTTATTCATACTAACTTCCGTTTACGATAGACATTTTGTTTACGCATTTTACGAAAAATGCAACATTGACACAAGTTATAAATATATTCAGATTTGCTACCGGACTCTATTAAATTTTTATTATTTATATACTTATCGTGCGCGCTGAGTCATGTGTAAGGTGGGGGACTCTAGCGCCAAAAACAAAGCTTTTAGCATTCGCTCAGAGATATCACTCCCACATTGCTTCAAAGTAGCTTTCAAGAATGATACAAGCAGACATGCCATCTACCTTACCTTTTGCAAGGTTCTTATAGCCACCTTGTTCAAATAAGCGTGCCCTGGCGTCTGCTGTCGTCAAGCGCTCGTCTTGCGTTTCTACCGGCAACCGGAAGTGGTTATGCAGGCGGTTGGCAAACTTTTTTGCCCTGAATGTTAAATCTTGATTAGTACCATCCATATTCAGTGGTAAGCCAACTACTAATAAATCAGGTTGCCATTCGTTAATAAATACCGCAATGTCATCCCAATTTGGGATGCCATCGTTTGCCTTAACGGCACCCAAACTTGATGCGGTTGCGGTGATTTCTTGGCCGATGGCCAAGCCGATACTTTTAGTGCCAAAGTCAAAACCGATGACGCTACGTTTACCTTTTGGTACTTTTTCTTTTTTGTTTTCCATGAATACTTCGTTTATTAACCTAAGCTCAAAATGGCAGGCTAGTTAAGCATGGCCTGCTTGTGAGCTTAATTGTGCAACGTCGATACCAAGCATTTGCACTGCTTTTTCCCAACGTTTTTCGGGTGGTGTATTAAATATGATTTCGGGGTCAGCCTCGACAACCAACCAAGTGTTGTCTTTGAGTTCTTCCTCAAGTTGGCCGCTAACCCAGCCTGCATATCCCAAGGTAATGATAAACCCTTCAGGAGAGTGTGCCGATGTTAAAGAGGCTAAGACGTCTTTGGAAGTGGTGATCATAATTTCAGAGCTAAGTTCTTGGCTTGAGGCGTAACCAAACTTTGGCGTGTGTAATACAAAGCCTCTATCGGTGTGAACCGGCCCGCCAGCGTAGATATTTACCTTAGCCGCATGACTAGACTTATCATTATCTATATCAATTTGATCAAGCAATTCGCCCACGGTGATATCGATAGGGTGGTTTACCACCAACCCCATCGCGCCATCTTCGCTGTGTTCACAAAGATAGGTTACCGTATGATTGAAAAAAGGGTCGTCCATGCTGGGCATTGCCACTAAAAAGTGATTAGCGAGTGATTTCATAACCAGACCCCCTTAATGGTTAGTTTTTAGTATGGTCGAGTTTTCGCTCGATCGCATCATAAAACTTATCCATAATTGAAATGTCATATGCTGCTTCAATTTCTTTCACACAAGTTGGTGCGGTGACGTTGATCTCGGTGAGCTTATCGCCAATGATATCTAGGCCAACGAATATCAGACCCTTTGCCTTTAACGTTGGGGCAATGGCTTCGGCAATTTTCCGGTCCGATTCGCTAATAGGTCTTGCTTCACCACGGCCGCCTGCCGCGAGATTACCACGAGTTTCACCGCCTTGTGGAATGCGAGCTAAGCAGTATGGCATCACTTCACCGTCTACCACTAACACGCGCTTATCACCGTCTTTAATGGCTGGAATATAGTTTTGCGCCATAGCATAGCGAGAACCATGCTCGGTAAGCGTTTCGCAGATCACACCAATATTTGCGTCATCTTGTTTTACTCTAAAAATAGACGCGCCGCCCATCCCATCTAAAGGCTTGAGAATGATATCGCCATGTTTAGCTAAAAACTCGCGAATTTGTGATTGATTACGTGTAACCAAAGTATCTGGAGTATGTTCGCTAAACCACGCTGTAAATAGCTTTTCATTGGCGTCGCGCAGGCTTTGTGGTTTATTTACCACCAGCGAACCCGCAAGTTCGGCGCGCTCAAGAATATAAGTGGCGTAAATATATTCGGTATCAAAAGGCGGATCTTTACGCATTAAAATAACGTCAAGGTCGCCTAAATCGATTTCTTGTTTCTCAGCTAGTTCATACCAATGGGAAGTATCGTCAAATACCTGCGCTTTTGCTGCGGTCGCTTTGGCAACGCCTTGGTACAAGAAAAGGTCATTCATTTCCATGTAATACAATTCATAGCCGCGCTGCTGTGCCGCCAGCATCATGGCAAACCCGGTGTCTTTTTTAATGTTAAAGCCACTGATTGGATCGGAAATGATCCCTAATTTAATCGTCATAGACGCTCCCATTGCGCTTGCTGAGTTTACCCATGATATGGGGGTTGCTCGGTGTATTTAAAGTGCTAAATCGCCAAATTGCAGCTGTAGTGCGCTCAGTACCGTTAGCGCTGCGGTTTCTGTACGAAGTACACGTGGGCCTAAACGGACATCAACAAACCGCTGTTGAGCAGTGGCGTCTAGCTCTTCATCGGTAAAACCGCCTTCTGGTCCTACTAAAAAGCGGATCCCAGACTGAGTATACGGCAGTGTTTTTATTGAATGTTCTGCACGAGGATGTAGCGTAATTTTTAGCTCGTCGCTTTGCTGTGCAAGCCACTCAGACAACTCCATCGGCGGGTGAATTATGGTGATGGTATTGCGCCCGGATTGCTCGGCTGCGGCAATTGCAATCTTTTGCCATTGCTGGTGTTTTTTTACTAGACGCTCACCACTTAATTTAACGCCACAGCGTGTGGTAAACAAAGGAGTAATTTCGCTCACACCCAGCTCTACCGACTTTTGAATAGTGAAGTCCATTTTATCGCCGCGAGAGATCCCTTGTCCAAGGTGTATGGCAAGTGGAGATTCTACATTTTTGTCTTCAAATGACTCAGGCACAGCAACGACTTTCTTTTTCCCAACTTCACTTAATTGACATAGGTATTCGCCGCCTTGTCCGTTGAACAGGCTGACTTTATCTTTGGTTGTCATTCTAAGTACTCGGCCTATGTGCCCAGCAGCGTCGTCATCTAAAGTAACTGGCACACCAATGGCCAAAGGTGAGTTGTGATAAATGTGTGGAATACGCATAATTCGATTATTCAGTTGCTGTTTTGTGGCAATGGTAAGCGCTTGTGCGCGGTTAGTCTATAGGCTCTATTATCCCAGCACTTTAGCTTTACCACATAGTAACCCGGTGAGCTTGGCAAGCATCAAGTCAGGGTCGGGCAGGCCTGCGGTATCAGGATGGCAGGATAAGTGATTGATAGTCGCTTGTGAATGTAGTTTAGTAACTTGAAAACCTTGCAAAGATTGTTCAATTAAAAACCGGAGTGGATGAAGGGAATCAAAAATGAAGCGCTGCTCCTCGGTGGCTAAATGGTAGTCAAGAGAATAGAGCAGCACGGCATGAATGTTATGGTGACGATGCAAATAGCTCGCAAGTTCAGAAACGCTGATTTCATTGCTAAAGTCGCAATAGCAATAGTCTTTTATTTGTTCTTTAAACATCATCTTGAGCATTTGCTTAGTATTGTCACCTGCGATAACTATGTTGCTGGCATGGTTAGCGCGCACATTTTGCAAATGTTCGACGAGTTCTTGGCTAAAATCCCAATTACTATCGACCAGTAAAAATCCATCACTTAAAACATTCATGCAGTATTGCGTTACACCGAAAACAAGTTAATAAGTAAATAGCCTATGGAGCAGAAAACCGCAAACTCCAAGCACGCTATGCCAACGTTATCTTGGTGGTCTACCTCTAGACCAATATTGACCTTAGGTAAGGATAAGTGCAGTAACACGTAACTGCCGATGTAAAGGAAAAGCCACATTACACCGCAATGCATGACAACTGAAAACAAGTTTTCTACCACTTTTGCTCCGTGGTAGGGAGCGCTGTGCAGTCCCGCATACATGGCTAAGGAGAGACCGATAGATTTACCCGCATAACGAATGCCGATAGAAGTGTTTCTGAGATTAAAATTTTGCTGCAATGAAGCGCCTTGATTAAGCTTGGCAAAACGACTTTCTCTGATTTTACTATCTAACGCGAAAAGCAGTTGCAATAGCATAAAGCCGAGGGCCACGACTAATAAATCACTCCAGCCTTTCGGATGCACCCAATGATATAAGCCGAGTACCAAAATGGTATTACCGAGTAACATGCCTGAGTCCACCATAGCAGCGCAGATATTCTGTTTTAAAATCGCTTCTTCTTCGTCAAACTGGTACAAAATCCATTTGCGATGGATCCATTGGCCAAAGTATACAAAGGCAATGATCAACCCAATATGCAAGGCAACTTGCAGAGGGTGTGTTTGTGCTCTCACCACGCCTAAATCATTAAATAAGTAAGCAACACAAATACACAGCATCGTCACTTGACTGGCATAGCTGATCCCAAGTGCAAAGTTGTCACGTTGTGCGAGCTCATCATCAAGTAGATGATTGGCGCTACGTTGGATCATTAAGCGTAGCGATATCGTTAAACCGCAGACAATGGCAAAGCAAATCAAAATCGCTAAAAAGTTGATATTGTTTAAAGACAAGTAACTCATACTCGGTGTAAGGTTGTGTTTTAGATAGAGTTACTATAACACTGCTCACAAAGAGAGCCAGTCTACCGGGGAGTTTTTTATGTCGGAATTGTTTGTTCAAGCAGCGCTAAATACGCTTGCGCAAGAGCGGTACCAAATGATTTATGGTGACGCGCCGATGGAGCCCAAACTGGCACGGTTGCTGGCGCTAAGTGATTTTGCCGAGCGTACACTTGCACGATTTCCTGAGTGGGGAGCTTGGCTGCTTGATGATACACAGATGCAAATGCGCGATTGTCCTGATGTGTTTGACTTTTCCGCGCCATTGATTGAAGAAAAGCAAGCTTGGCAACAACTGCGTCACTATCGATTAAAGTATTGGCTTAAAGTGATGTGGCTGGATTTGGTCGCAGGCAATGAGATTGATGACAGTATCCGCTACGTCTCGCAGCTGTCCGATACCTTGATTTCAAATGCTTATCAATGGGCATACTTAAGCGTAGAAGCGCAATCATCAGGCTCACCAAAAGATGAAGATGGTAGCCCGATACCCATGACGGTATTAGGCATGGGGAAGCTTGGCGGTAAGGAGCTGAATTTTTCCTCTGATATTGATTTGATCTTTGCCTATCCAAGAAGCGTCGATACATCCGGTGGTCGGCGTAGTGTTGAGGCGCAAGTTTTTTACACTCGAGTGGCACAAAAACTTATTTCGGCGCTAAATCAAGTCACGATTGATGGTCAGGTATTCAGAGTCGATATGCGTTTAAGACCATTTGGAGACAGTGGTCCTTTGGTGATGAGTTATGCAGCAATGGAAGATTATTACCAAGATCAAGGTCGCGAATGGGAGCGCTATGCGATGTTAAAGGCGCGGCCAATTGGCGAGCCATCGCCGTATTGGCAGGAGTTTTACGACCTAATTCGGCCGTTCGTCTATCGCCGCTATATCGACTTTTCTGTGATAGATTCACTGCGAAAGATGAAAAACATGATTGCCCAAGAAGTGAGACGCAAAGGCTTAACAAATAACATTAAACTGGGCGCGGGTGGCATTCGAGAAGTAGAGTTTATCGTGCAGGCTTTGCAACTGATACGCGGCGGTCGCGAAACGCCATTACAAACCCCTTCTTTGTTACAAGCATTAGAAGAGCTTGAAGCGCTTGAGATTGTCCCTGTCGAGGTCAAAAATCGTCTGCATGAGAACTATTTAGTGCTGCGTAAAGTTGAGCAATACCTTCAAGCATTTGACGACAAACAAACGCAAACTTTACCCGATAACAACATAGACTGTCTGCGCCTGAGCCACTTATTGCAATGTAACGATTACGCTGAAGTAGAGCAAATGCTAAAGGTTGTGACGCAGCATATTCGAGCTGAGTTTAGTCAAGTCATTGGTGAACCGCCTGAAGAAGAATTAGATGAAGACGATAGCGCGGTTTATGCGTGGCAAACGGGAGAAATCGCGCAGCTGGGCCAGTGCCGAGCTGCACCGTGTTTTGATACATGGCAAACTGACTTGATGGAGTTTAAGCAAGGGCTAAGTAAAAAGCAGGCGGGCACTCGTGGTCGCGATATTCTCGATAAGTTAATGCCTGCTTTATTACGAGAGCTCAGTAAACAAAACATGGAGCCTGCGCTCGCTCGCGTGCTCAGTGTGATCAATAAAGTGGCGTCTCGTACAGCCTATTTGGAGCTACTGTATGAAAATCACGGTGCGTTGACTCAACTTATCAAGCTTTGTTGTCATAGCGCGTGGATTGCTGAGCATATAGCTAAATATCCAATTCTCCTTGATGAACTTATTGATCCGCAAACTCTTTATAAACCTTTGCCATTAACGGCCTATAAAAATGAGATCCAGCAAGCATTTTTGCGTATAGATGAACAAGATGTTGAGCTTCAGATGGAAGCGCTGCGACAATTTAAACAAACGCATCAGCTAAAAGTTGCAGCTGCAGATGCCACAGGCGTGTTGGATATTATGAAGGTGAGCGATCATCTAACTGCGCTTGCTGAGGCGATTATTGCAAAGGCCGTTGATATTGCTTGGGGGCATATGGTGGCGCGTTTTGGTGCACCTGAAGGTGCAACAATAGAAGAAAAAGGCTTTGCTGTAATCGCCTATGGTAAGGCTGGAGGGTATGAGCTTGGCTATAACTCAGATCTAGACCTAGTGTTTGTGCATAATCGTGACGGCGAAAGTCAAACTCAAGGTGATAAACCTATCTCGTCAAGACAGTTTTATATGAAGCTAGCGCAGCGCTTAATGCATTTGTTCAATACCAAAACGCTCTCTGGCATGCTTTACGAATTAGACACTCGACTTCGCCCTGAAGGAAATTCGGGCTTACTTGCTATCAATCTAGAAAGCTTTTACCAATACCAGTTAGAGCAAGCTTGGACTTGGGAGCATCAGGCGCTAGTGAGAGCTCGTATGGTGTTAGGTGAGTCGAAAATGGCCGCACGATTTGAGGAAATACGTCATGCAATACTAATGCAGCAGCGAGACGTGCCTAAATTAGCGGAAGATGTTCGCAATATGCGTGAAAAAATGCGAGCCCACCTTAACCAAGATAGTGACAGTCACTTTGACTTAAAGCAGGGAATTGGCGGCATGACGGATATTGAATTTATCAGTCAGTACATTGTTTTACGATATAGCAGTCAGTATCCAGCACTTTGTTCTTATCCAGATAATATTCGTATTTTGGAGCAAGCGGGTGAAGTTGAAGTGATTGATGGTGATGAAATGAAGCATTTAATCTCTGCATATTGTTTGTTTAGAGATCAATACCATTTTAATAGCTTAAATCAATTAGGTAGAGTTGTGGAGCGTGAAGCATTTGACCAACACGCTCAACAAGTCGTTCAAATTTGGCAGCGGGTACTGGCTTAACCCGCTAGCTTACGGCAGTTTTCACGTACATAGATTGGTGGGTTTTCGGTGATAACCGCGGCGCGCTCTCGCGGACAGAAAAAAGTATAGACTTGAAATTCAAAGTCGTCGTTTATCGCCGTTCCAACTTGGTAAAGAGCCGTAATAAAGTCAGTATCAAGACGGAAATTATATTTCACCACGTAATCACGCTCTAGATACCAAAATAGTTCCACACCTTCTTCTTTGGCTTGCTTGGTAAGCACATCTTTTAAGGTGTCGCCTGTATCAAAGCGTCTTGGTTGCTTTTCACCGGTCCATTTAGGATTAGATGGTTTAACAGCAAGTGCCCTTTGCGCCAGTGCATCATCAAGAGGATAGGTCGGTTTCCCGAGTGTGATAACGTACTTTTCACGATCAGTATCACGATTGCTCATGCTGTTTCTAAAGCTTTCGTAAAATTGCGACAGGCCTTGCGCTGCAACATTGGTGGTCTCCCTAAAGTTCATATCTTTAGAAGCACCAAAAAGGAAATAGTAGGCAGCCCAAATGAGTAACACACCTAGTGATAGGTGTTTAGTCCAAAACCAGATTGACGATAATTTATTTTTTTTCTTCTTAGCCATTTCAAACTACTCCAAGACTCTAAGCCCTAATAAAACGAAGGTGCCTTTTCATCAGGTCGCGTTTTAAAGCGACGATGTACCCACATGTATTGATCCGGCGCACAATTGATTGCTTGCTCCATTCTCTCGTTGACGCGAGTAACATCCGCAAGATTATTGCCACTTGGGAATGATTCTAAAATAGGTTGTATATCTAAATGATACATCCCTTTTGCGTCTCTCGTACAGTGTAAGCTTAAAGTCTCAGCCTTTTTGCTTGCAGAAAATAATAAAGTACCAGTTGTTGTTGCTGCATCAGGAACTGCAAAGAAAGGTGCGAATTCACAGCGCTTGCGGCCATAATCTTGATCTGGCAAGTAATAACAAACGCGTTTGCTTGAGAGTGTTTTCAATAACCCTTTGACGTCTCGCTTGGTGACTAAGTACTCATTTGAGCGTAGTCGCCCACGGGTCATAAAAAACTCCATAAGTGGGTTATTGTGTGGGCGATAAAAGCCAACACCTTGCATTTTAGTGCCTAGCACTCGGCTGGCCATCTCAAGATGCAACATATGGGGAACCAGCATAAGTACCCCTTTTCCTTGCTTTTGCACGGCTTCAATATGTTCTAGCCCTTTAATCGAGCCTACCACTTGATTGATGCGCCACTGTGGCCACCACCATGCCATCCCCGTTTCAAGTGTTGCTATGCCGGTATTTTCCATGTTTTTTAGTAGCATAGCTTTGTGTTCTGATTCACTTAGGTGGGGAAAGCAAAGTTTCAAATTGACATCAGCAATATGACGGCGACGCTTCATATATTTATGGACCAGACGTCCAAGGCCTCTGCCCAGTGCAAATTGAACACTTTGCGGGAGCCATGAGATTAAATACAGGGCGAAAACACCAAGCCAAGTCAGCCAAAATTTAGGTGCTAAGAATGACCATTTGAAAGGTGAGTGAGTAACCAAAGTAATATACCTAAGACTTAATTTAAGCGGCTAGTTTATCTATATTGCTGTAAAAATACAAAAAGCCAGCATAGCTGGCCTTTTCAGAGGTGATAATCGAAGTACTTAGCCTTCAATCAAACCTTGGTTGATTGCTTCAAGGTCGGCACGAGATAGCGTACCTGCAGCTTGCTTTAAACGTAGCGATGATAGTACATAGCGATAACGAATATCAGCAAGGTTACGCTTCGCGTTATAAAGGTTTTGTGTGCTGACCAGTACGTCCACGATGGTACGGGTACCTACATCAAAACCAGCTTCCGTTGCTTGCAACGCACTTTCTGCAGAAACAACTGCTTGCTCTAGCGCACGGTAAGTTGCAACGTCAGACACCACTTGGTTATAAGACGTGATCACTGAGCGCGTCATGTTACGCATTGCCGCTTCCATATCTTCGCTGCTAGCAACAAAGTTTGCACGAGCTTGATCGGTTGCTGCAACCGTACGACCACCTGTGTAAATTGGTACGTCTAACGTTAAACCTACTGAAGTTCTGTCACTACGTGGTGCGTGTTGTCTACCTGCACTGTCAGCTAATGAATCAGAATAAGTAGCGTTTAAGTTTAGTGTTGGGTAGTGTCCAGCTTGAGCCAAATCAATTTGATCTTTGGCGATGTCTACCGCAGATTTTGCAACTTGAAGATCTAGGTTCTTCGCTTTTGCAATCTCGATAAAATCGCTCGTATTTTGCGTAGGCTTTACAGTTGAGAAGGTTTCAGTATTCAACTTATCTAGTTTAGCGTGATACTTACCCGTAATTGTACGTAATGTTTCACGTGCCGTTTCAACAGCATTACCTGCTATAATTTCGTCAGCAACTGCACGGTCAAATTGCGCTCTTGCTTCATGCACGTCTGTAATTGCAGTCAGACCTACTTCGTAGCGCTGTTTTGTCTGCTCTAGTTGACGTTCAATAGCACGCTTCTCTGCTTGTACAAATTCTAAGCTATCTAACGCGCTTAGCACATTAAAATAGCCTTCAGCGATACGGACGATCAAAGTCTGCTTTTGCTGCTCATATTGAGTCGATGCTTGCATTGCACGTTTTTCAGCGATCGATAGCCCCTGCCAAGATGCCATATTAAAAATGGTTTGGTTTAGGGAAATTGAACGTTGAAAAGTATCTGTGTCAGACTCATGTAATGTATAACCTGTGCCGTCATGTTGCTCGCTCAACGCACCTTCTGACGTGACATCGGTATAGCTCATTTGAAAGCCAAGCTGAGGTAGTAATACACCTAACGCTTGGTCTTGAGCATATTTTTGCGCATCAGCCTGCGCTTTAGCTTTTAATACGGTAGGATCGTTAGCAGTTGCAATGTCGTATACTTGCAGTAGGTCTTCCGCGTGGGACAGGCTGCTTGAAAGTGCGCACGACAACCCAACGACTAATGATAGTAGAGTTTTTTTCATTTTTCGCTCAGTCCTTAGACAATTTTTATACTGTCAGCATGTTACCCTGTTTTTGCGGCCCAATTAAAGACCCAATGCGTAAATCATCGCCAACAAGTGTAACAGAATATATTAATACCACTTGGGTATTGTAAAGTGGAAAAAGTTAAAGGTAAACGACTTCGTTTACTTATTCAGGCATGACCCTAATATAAGGGTGATTGGTTAGCTTTTAAACCATTGCTGTAAAAAAATGCAGGATTATTTTATGAAACCTTTGAGTCAGTTCAGTAAAGTCGATGTCACTGTTTCTTCAATCGAAACAATCTTCAATGGCTTTTTTACCATTCACAAGTACCAGTTTACCCATGCACTATTTAATGGTGGGGTATCAGAGCTTATAACACGCGAGATCTTAGAACGCGGTCATGCAGTTGCAATACTGCCGTACGATCCTATTACTGATAGCGTGCTGCTTATTGAACAAGTTCGAATAGGGGCGTTGGCTTCAAAAAGTTCCCCTTGGCTTTTGGAATGTATTGCAGGTATGGCTGAAGGGAGCGAAGATTATGAGTTTGTTGCGAGAAAGGAAGCCAAAGAAGAAGCTGGACTTGAGCTTGATAAGCTCATTTATATGCGCTCTTATTTATCAAGCCCTGGTGGTACAACAGAGCGACTATATTTGTATTTAGCGCTTGCTGATTTATCTGAAGCGGGTGGAGTCTATGGGCTGGCTGAAGAAGGTGAAGATATCAAAGTGCATGTAATGCCATTTGATGAAGCCCTCGCGCGCCTTGATAATGAGGAAATCGATAACGCTGCCACTGTAATTAGTCTACAATGGTTGGCATTAAATAAAGCGCGGATAGAAGCAGTTTAGGAGTCGTATTTTTGTCACAAGTGCTGAGCTCAAAGCAGTATATTCAATCTCTGCCCCGTTATATCACACTGTGCGAACGTAATTATTTACGGGCGCTAAAATTGCTACCTGAAGAAGTGGTCGGCGAAAGCCGAGTGATTGACTTAGCGTCTGCACGCTACTGTTTGAGCGTAGCTGGGGTCAGTAAATACACAACGGACGTTCACATCGAGCAAATGGCGACGATAAGCGCCCATTTACCACACTTTTCGTTGTCTGTGCGCCTTTATCATGATGCTAAAGTGGCCGAAGTCATTCACCGTGATTATCATCGCCGAATAAAGCCATCCTATGGTTACCCAAATCCAGATATGCATCAAAAAGATGAAAAATATCAAATTAATGCGTTTTTAGCTGATTGGCTTATGGTGTGCTTAGAAAAAGGCCGCGTGCATTTAAACTGGGATGTTAACAATGGCTTGGTTTGATCTTGAGCTACAGTTCGATACTGCGCAAATTCGTATTGGCCATTTTACGGATTGTCATTTGTTTGCCACGCCCGCTGGGGAATACTTTGCAGTAAATACCGCCGCTAACCTTAAGCGCACTCTGGCCGCGATGGCCAAGGAGCATTTTGATTGTGTGGTGTTTGGCGGTGATTTAACACAAGATCACAGTGCGGCTTCTTATCATGAGTTTGCCCGTATAGTGAGGGAGAGTGAGTTGCAATGCCCTGTGCTTTGGGTGCCGGGTAACCACGACGAGCTAGCTTTACTCGAAGAAATGAGTATAGGGCAAATCGTTCGTCATAAGCGCATCTCAGGTCCGTTTGGCCAAGTGCTATTGTCAAATTCAAAAGGTGAAACTCCCGCCGGATGGTGCGCTAAGTCACACTTAGCGGCGCTCAAAGACATGCTTAACAATAATACGATTGTTTTTACTCACCACCATCCTAGGCCGATTGATGGCTATTTAGATAAACACATGCTCGAAAATGGTCCTGCACTGTTAAACCTGTTGGTGGACTCAGGGCAAGCTTCAGGGCTATTTCATGGTCATGTGCACAATGAATATCAACAACAATTTCGCACTTTACCTATCTATGCTACGCCTGCAACATCAATCCAATTTGATAAGCACACAAAGGACTGGTGTCAGTCTGATTTGGGTCCTGCTTATCGTGTCATCGCATTTAGTAAAAGCGCTATAACAACAGAGGTAAAATGGCTCGGAAAGTAGTTTATATTCACGGCTTTAATAGCTCTGAGCTATCCTATAAAGCAACGGCATTTGGTGAATATATGTTGGATAAACAAACGCCATATATTGCTCCAAGACTGCATTATGACCCGAGAGTCGCATTGGCACAGTTGGATAGCGTCATTGATTCTGATACTGTGTTATTAGGTAGCTCGTTAGGCGGCTATTACGCCACCTACTTTTCGCAACATCTTGGCTGTAAAGCGGTGGTGATAAACCCTGCAGTTAGGCCTTTTTCATTATTAAATGGCTACCTTGGACCACAATACAATCCTTATCAGGATTGTCATTATGAGCTGCTGCATGAGCATATTGATGCGTTAAAATCCTTGTATGTCGAGCAGCTTAGTAATCCAGAAAACTTGCTATTATTGCAACAAACGGGCGACGAGGTGCTGCCTTTTGAAGAGGCTGTGCGTTATTATAGCCACTGTCGTCAAATTATTGAGTTTGGTGGGGATCATAGCTTTATTGAATTTCCACGCTATTTTGACACCATCACCAAATTTTTAACTATCAAAAATTAGAATTTATGCACAAAGCTCTGCTCAAAGCTGTACGTTGTGCATATACTAGCGGATAAAAAGATAACTAGAACTAGCCTATGAGTCAGCAAAACTATAATGCCGAAGCTATTGAGGTACTCAATGGCTTAGAGCCAGTTAAGCGCCGTCCAGGCATGTATACCGATACCACCAGACCTAATCATTTAGGCCAAGAGGTTATCGATAACAGTGTCGATGAAGCCTTAGCCGGACATGCCACCAAAATTGACGTGATCTTGCACGAAGACAACTCTTTTGAAGTCATCGATGACGGTCGAGGAATGCCTGTGGACATTCACCCAGAAGAGGGCGTGCCTGGGGTTGAATTGATCCTGACCAAACTTCATGCCGGGGGCAAGTTTTCCAATAAAAACTACCAGTTCTCCGGTGGTCTTCATGGGGTGGGTATATCAGTTGTTAACGCGTTGTCGACTCGAGTCGAAATTACCGTTAAACGCGATGCGCAAATCTATGAAATGGCATTTGAAAACGGCGATAAAGTCGAAGACTTACGAGTGACAGGAAGTGTTGGTAAGCGTAATACCGGCACCTCAGTACACTTTTGGCCCGACGCGAGTTATTTTGACTCAGCTAACTTCTCAATTACTAAGTTAAACCACTTGCTCAAAGCCAAGGCTGTATTGTGTCCTGGGCTTAGAATTCGTTTTGTAAATAAACAGACGAAAGAAACGCAAGAATGGCACTATGAGGCAGGTCTTGAGGATTACCTAAAAGACAGCGCTGAAGGCTATGAAGTGCTGCCGAAATCTCCATTTACAGGCAGTTTCAGTGGCTCAACCGAAGGGGTTGATTGGGCGCTTCATTGGTTGCCAGAGGGCGGCGAATCTATCGCTGAAAGCTATGTAAACCTAATTCCAACGGCACAAGGTGGAACCCATGTAAATGGGTTACGCCAAGGCTTACTTGAAGCGATGCGGGAGTTTTGTGAATTCAGAAACCTGATCCCGCGTGGCGTGAAACTGACGCCTGATGATGTTTGGGATCGCTGTAGTTATGTCTTGTCGGTTAAGATGCAAGACCCACAATTTGCCGGTCAAACCAAAGAAAAGCTGTCATCACGTTCGTGCGCTACTTTTGTATCAGGCATTGTCAAAGACGCCTTTAGTCTATGGTTGAACGAACACACTGAAACTGCAGAGTTACTTGCTGAACTGTGTATCAGCAATGCGCAAAAACGTTTGCGTGCTGCGAAAAAAGTGGTTCGTAAAAAAGTCACTTCGGGTCCTGCTTTACCGGGTAAATTAACCGATTGTTCTGGAAGTGAAACCGAACGCTCAGAAATCTTTTTGGTGGAAGGGGATTCAGCAGGTGGCTCGGCAAAACAAGCACGAGACCGCGAATTCCAAGCAATCATGCCACTGCGCGGTAAAATCCTAAATACTTGGGAGGTGGAATCTGGGCAGATCTTAGCCTCGCAAGAAGTACATGATATTTCTGTTGCCTTAGGTATCGACCCTGACTCTGAAGACTTATCTGGTCTACGCTATGGTAAAATATGTATCCTTGCGGATGCAGACTCCGACGGACTTCATATTGCTACTTTGTTATGCGCGCTCTTTGTAAGACACTTTCCAGAGCTTGTTCGTAAGGGACATGTTTTTGTTGCTATGCCGCCGCTATTTCGTATCGATGTTGGTAAGGAGGTTTACTATGCTCTTGATGAAGATGAGAAAAAGGGCATTTTAGACCGTATTGAGGCCGAAAAGAAACGCGGTAAAGTTAACGTACAGCGCTTTAAAGGATTGGGTGAAATGAACCCGTTGCAATTGCGTGAAACCACTATGGATCCAAATACTAGGCGTTTAGTTCAGCTGACATTAGATGAGCCTGAGCAAACCCTCGAAATGATGGATATGCTGCTAGCTAAAAAGCGCTCTGGCGACCGTAAAATTTGGCTTGAACAGCACGGAGATAAGGCAGAGGTTTAACATGAAAATACATAGTAAATTGACCACGATAGCGACGACGCTGGCAGCTGCGCTATTAAGCTCACAAGCACTGGCAAACGATATGCTTTCGCGCCTTTCAGTACCTAAAGGGTATGAGCTGAGCTATTTTGCTAAAGATGTTGAGAATGCAAGACAAATGGCGGTGGGCAAAGACGGCACTGTGTACGTTGGCTCTCGCAAAGCGGGCAAAGTTCACGCACTCATTGACAATAATCGTGATGGTGTAGCCGACAAGAAAATCTTAGTTGCAGAAGGGCTGAATATGCCCTCCGGTATCGCCCTAAAAGATGGTGACTTATATGTTGCTGAAGTTGAGCGTATTGTACGTTTTAAGCAAATCGCAAAAAACCTCAAGGCACCGATAAAAGAAGTGGTGTTCGATGATTTGCCTGACAAACGTCACCATGGCTGGAAGTACCTGACAGTATCGCCTGAAGGTGAACTGATCATTCCTGTTGGCGTGCCTTGTAATATTTGTGCCGAAGACCCTAAGTTTGGCCGTATATTTTCACTAAATCTTGAGACGAAAAAGCTTTCGACGATTGCCAAAGGCGTGCGTAACTCAGTGGGTTTTGATTATCACCCAGTAACCGGAAAGTTATGGTTTAGCGATAATGGTCGCGACATGATGGGAGATGACATTCCACCATGTGAAATTAACCGCGTTGACGAAATAGGTCAGCATTTTGGCTTTCCGTATGTTCATGGCGGCAGTGTGCTAGACCCTGAATTTGGCGAGGGTAAATCGGTGACTGACTACACCATGCCAGCACTTGCATTACAAGCACACGTTGCACCGCTGGGCATTCACTTTTACCGTGGCGAGCAATTTCCAAAGGCAATGAAACATCAGCTTTTTGTTGCTGAACATGGCTCTTGGAACCGCAGCAAAAAGGTGGGCTATCGAGTAATGCGAGCAAACGTGCAAGATGGCCAAATTAGAGGCTATGAGCCTTTCCTTACCGGCTTTATGGAAAACGAAACAACCTATGGTCGACCTGCCGCAATTGCAGAGCTTAGCGACGGTAGCCTGCTCGTTTCCGATGATTACGCCAATGCGATATATCGCATCAGCTACAACAACAAGTAAGGTGTAACATGACAGATCCTCAAGCCTTGTCCTTGCAAGGCATTGAACAACTTCCGATGGGGCGTTTTACTGAAGATGCCTACCTGAACTACTCCATGTATGTGATCATGGATAGGGCGTTACCACATATTGGTGACGGCCTGAAGCCTGTACAACGTCGTATTGTATATGCGATGAGTGAGCTGGGCTTATCTGCTCAAGCAAAATACAAAAAATCTGCCCGTACCGTCGGTGACGTATTGGGTAAATATCATCCTCATGGCGATAGTGCTTGTTATGAGGCCATGGTTCTCATGGCGCAGCCGTTCTCTTATCGCTATCCGTTGGTGGATGGCCAAGGTAACTGGGGTGCTGCGGATGATCCTAAGTCATTTGCTGCGATGCGTTATACCGAGGCACGTTTATCTAAGTTTTCAGAAGTACTGCTGAAAGAGCTTGGTCAAGGTACGGTTGATTGGACCGCTAACTTTGATGGTACCTTAGATGAGCCACAAGTGTTACCCGCGCGTTTACCACATATCTTATTGAATGGGGTGACAGGTATTGCGGTGGGAATGGCAACTGATATTCCACCGCACAACGTGCGTGAAGTTGCTGAAGCTTGTTGTTTGTTATTGGATAAGCCTAAATCCGAACTAGAAGAAATTCTAGAATTGGTCAAAGCGCCTGACTATCCAACCGATGCGGAAATCATTACGCCGCAAGAAGAAATCAAAAAGCTTTACACCACAGGTCGAGGCTCAATCAAGATGCGTGCTGTGTACACCGAAGAGCAAGGCGAAGTGGTGATCACCGCGTTGCCACACCAATGTTCGGGTGCCAAGGTGCTAGAGCAGATAGCAGCGCAAATGACAGCGAAGAAACTCCCCATGGTAGCGGATTTACGTGACGAATCGGACCATGAAAATCCGACGCGTATCGTCATCGTACCGCGCTCAAATCGAGTTAAGGTCGAGCCATTAATGGCACACCTATTTGCCACGACGGATCTTGAAAAGAACTACCGTGTTAACATCAATATGATTGGTTTAGACGGCCGTCCACAAGTTAAAGACTTGCGTCAGATTTTATCTGAGTGGTTAGTATTCCGTCGTGAAACGGTACGTAGACGTTTGCAGTATCGTTTAGACAAAGTACTTGCGCGTTTGCATATTCTTGAAGGTTTGATGATTGCGTTTTTGAATATCGATGAAGTCATCGAAATCATTCGCAACGAAGACAAGCCAAAAGAAGAGTTAATAGCGCGTTTTGGTCTTTCAGATAAGCAGGCAGAAGCAATTCTAGACCTGAAATTACGCCACCTTGCAAAGCTTGAAGAAATGAAGATCCGTGGTGAGCAAGATGAGCTTGAAAAAGAGCGCGATGGACTGGAAAAAACCTTAGGCTCTGAACGTCGCATGTCGACGTTGATGAAAAAGGAAATTCAAGAAGCTGCTGAATTGTATGGCGATGATAGACGCTCACCGGTAGTTGAGCGTGGTGAAGCCAAAGCGCTTAGCGAAAAAGATTTGATCCCATCAGAGTCTGTAACTGTTGTGCTATCTGAAAAAGGTTGGGCGCGTTTTGCAAAGGGTCACGATATCGATGCTGAAGGACTAAATTACCGCTCAGGAGACAGTTATAAAGCTTCTGCGAAAGGCAAGAGTAATCAGCCTGCGGTGTTCTTGGATACCTCAGGGCGAGCCTTTGCAACCGATGCGCATAGTTTACCTTCAGCCCGAAGTCAGGGTGAACCGATGACGGGTCGCTTTAACTTGGCGCCAGGATGTAACTTTGAACATGTAGTCATGGGCGAAGAAAAGTCGACTTACCTGATGGCGACTGATGGCGGTTACGGCTTTATTAGCGATTTTGCCGATATGGTGAGCAAAAACAAAAATGGTAAAGCGTTCGTTAGTGTACCAAAAGGTGCCCATTTGATGGCGCCAATTCAAGTATTCGATGTTGCCACCGATATGTGTATGGCGATTTCGAGCGAAGGCAGAATGCTGCTATTCCCATTACGTGATTTACCTAAGCTTGGTAAAGGTAAGGGGAATAAGATTATCTCAATCCCTAGCGCGAAAGTGCAAAGCCGCGAAGAGTTTGTCAAAGTGTTAGCGGTAGTACCTGAAGGTGTTTCTGTTACCTTACATGCAGGTAAGCGCAAGCTAACCTTAAAGCCGAGTGATTTAGAGCACTATTACGGTGAGCGAGGTCGTAGAGGTAATAAGTTACCGCGCGGATTACAGCGTGTTGATAGCTATGACTTAGAGCACAGTGGTGGCGAGACACCAGAAGGCAATGACGCTAGCGTAGATACCGAAGAATAACCGATATAGGCCGCCCACCGCGGCCTTATTTTTATCTCTTGAAAACCATCGCGAGGTGAACTCGCTCCCACCAAATTAACAACCCTGTGTAGATTTCTGTTCACCCATTGAACTTTGTGTAGGAGCCGGTTCACCCGGCGATCTTTTAGCAGCTTAGCACATCGCGAGGTGAACTCGTTGCCACCAATTAAATAACGCTATGCGGTGTCTGTTCACCCATTGAACTTTGTGTAGGAGCCGGTTCACCCGGCGATCTTTAACTTTAGGATACGGCGTCCCAAATCAAAAAATGAAAATAAAAAGACACTATTATTGCAGCATTTTATTGCGCTTTACGTTAAAATATTCGGTTATACCAATCACACAAGTGCCTATGACTTGCAAATAATTGTAATTGGTATCAATTGGCAGCGCTTGCTGCTTGTCACCATTACACGGGCTTCCTAACGGGGTATTTATGTCAGATAAGTGCTATATCACAGCGCAACAATTGCTAGAAGATTCATTTCGCTTAGCCGCTAAAGTTTATGAAGACGGATTTAGACCTGACTTTATTATCGGTATTTGGCGTGGTGGTGCGCCTATTGGTATTGCAGTTCAAGAATATTACGATTACAAAGGTATAGAGACTGATCATATCGCAGTGCGTACTTCTTCTTACTATGGCATTGGTAAGCAATCTAAAGAAATCAAAGTACACGGCCTGCATTACATCGTTGAAAATGCAAATGCTGGCGATTCATTACTAATCGTTGATGATGTGTTTGACTCTGGTCGCAGCATTTTTGCGTTGAAAGAAAAGCTCGCAGAGCTAATGCGTTTGAACTTGCCTAGCGATATTCGTGTTGCTTGCCCATACTACAAGCCTGCGAACAAGAAAGTACCAATGACACCAGATTATTTTATTCACGAGTCTGATGAGTGGCTGGTATTTCCTCACGAGCTATCAGGTTTAACACCGGAAGAATTAGTGGATGGAAAGTCTGACTTAGCAAATATTAAACACCTATTTGCAAAATAAGCTAATCAGTACTCAAGGGCGAGCAAGTACTCGCCCTAGTTATTCTTATCGAGAAAGATTAAGCTTGCGCGAAGCTATCAACAAAATCCTCAAGCGCATCAATATCGACCGGCTTTAAGCCTTCACTACTGCGTACTATCAAGCCCTTTTCGACCAATTCACTGACCACACGACGATATGCACGCTCAGTGGTCGCAAATCTTTCGGCTTCAGCACTTACCGTTGAGTAGGCACGAAGTAAAGTTGGATTTGAATTCTCGGCACGTAATAAACAATCTTTAGCGATGTTGTAGCTAAGCGGGAGCAGCAACTTGTCTAAATTTATCTTTTGATTTTCAGTAAACTTAGCGGCGATGGTCTGCGCGGTATATAGGCTCAGTTCCGGTTGCTCTAGTAGTAATTTTCGCCAATATTTTAGCTCAATGAGGTGATAGGTTACATCACTCAAGCAAGTCACGGTATAAATACAAGGCTGGTGATTCAGCGCTTCGATTTCACCAATTAGCGTGTTGTTACAGTCCAGCTGACCGAGCAATAAGCGGCGGCCGTTACCGACATCATAACTAAAAGACACAGTACCACTGGTCACCAATATGAGTTTACTCAATGGTTCATCTTGGTGGATCAAGACTTCTTTTTTGCTGTGCTGAAAACTATTACCAGCAAAAGCGAGTAACTGTTCGACCAAATTGGTTGAAAAATGATATTGAAACATCTAGATGGCTCTTCGGACAAATGTCCTATTTATTAAACTATAATGACGTTAGCATGAATTTTTCAGTTTTACGCTAACTCACACCGTTTAAGTAGTATCGGTTTTATCTCAGCGCTGTGGCGAAGAATTTAATAAACGATATTACCATTAAACCCCCACTTCCCGTGTTAGAGCTAATTTATTGGTGCTAATTTCTAGGGGCTTGTGGGTTAGCCTTTTTATTCTGCTCGATACGTAAATCCGAGCATAAACTATATGCTAACGCAACTTAGGGGAGAGGACAAATGAGTTGGGAATATTTAGGCTATTTAGCCTCTGCTTTTTTGGTCGTTTCTTTGATGATGAGCGATGTTGCTAAGTTGCGTTGGTTCAATTTAATGGGTTGTATTTGTTTTACTGCCTATGGTGCACTTATACAAGCTTGGCCGGTGGCATTAACTAATGGTCTATTGGCACTAGTTAACACCTACCACTTGGTTAAATTACAAAAAGATCAACGCTGATATTTAAGCTCACCTGCAATCCACGTCTGCTCGACTTTAATATCATCAATTTTATCTTCGGTTACGGTAAAGTAATCTTGGTCGATTAAAATAAAATCGGCCCACTTTCCTTGTTCTAAACTTCCCAGTTTATACTCTTGAAATGCGGCATACGCAGCATCAACAGTAAATGCTTGTAGTGCTTGTTCTCTGCTTAGCTTTTCTGTTGGGCGCCAGCCATCTTTGGGTAAATCCTGATGGTCTTGTCTGGTGATTGCGGCATGCAGACCATGGAAGGGGTTTGCAAGCTCCACTGGAAAGTCAGAACCCGCCGCCACTCTACTTCCTTGCTTTAAGAATGTTTGCCATGCGTAAGCGCCGCTAAGTTGTTTGTCGTCTAGGCGCTTTTCGGCCATATGCATATCAGATGTGGCATGAACAGGCTGCATTGATGGAATGATATCTAACGTCTTAAAGCGGGGGATATCATCTGGATGGACAATTTGTGCGTGCTCAATGCGATTTCTGAGCAGTCTGCCACCTGCTTTTTTAAAAACGTGTTGGTATGAGTCGAGCACGATGCGATTCGCTCTATCGCCAATGGCGTGCGTGTGTGCGCTGTAGCCGCTGCGTATGGCTTGGGTGATCAATGCTTCAAGCGTCGCTTGATTTTCGAGCATCAGCCCTTTGTGGCCTTTGCGATCATGATAGTCGCGAATAAGTGCCGCACCTCGGCTGCCAAGTGCACCATCAGCATAAATTTTTACACTACGAATAGAGAGTTGATCTCGTGTATCTTTGATTACTCCGGCGTCTAACATCTCCGCGAGTTTAGGTGAGCTTGCACTGAGCATAGCGTAGACACGTAGAGGCATTGAGTGTTCCTTAGCGCGTGCTTGGTAAACCTGCCACGTAGTGTAGTCAATCCCGGCATCATGGGCTGAGGTAATGCCTAGACTCAGCAAGTGTTCTCCGGCTTTATTCAGTGCCTTATTTACCTGTGCATCCGACTGAGCAGGGACATGAGTGCGAATAAGATCTTCCGCTTTGTCGATAAAAATTCCGCTCGGCATACCGCTATTCAGTGTAATGATTTCACCGCCTTCAGGCGTCTTTGTTGATTTCGAAATGTTGGCAAGCGCCATCGCCTTTGAGTTTACCCAAATAGCATGACCATCTACTCGAGTGAGCATGACGGGCTTATCTTTTACGTATTTGTCGAGATCGGCTGCGGTTGGGAACTGTCCGCCGGGCCATAAGGTTTGATCCCAGCCTCGACCTATTATCCATTCACCTTCATGGGTTTTTGCGTAGTGGCTAAGCCGCTTTCCTACTTCTGCAATGGTTTTGCTACCGCGTACGTCGAGTGTGAGTAAATTGTTGCCAAGGCCTATGATGTGGCCATGTGCATCAATTAAACCAGGTAATAGGGTTTTTCCCTCACCATCAAATTTGGTTGCACTCGGATATTGGGCGCTGAGATCCTTTGGACTCGTTTTTACGACTTTACCGTCTTTAATGACCAAAGAAGAAAAGCGCTCAACTTGCTGTGATTTAGTCGGTGTATAACCATTTACATTGTGAATTACGGTTACTTGAGCTGTTGATGACAGGCTAAAGCTAGCCAAAAGCGCGAGGAATGTTTTTTTCATTATATTGTCCTTCACTGAGAGTGTTTATTCAGAATAATCATCTAACTCAATAAAGCCAAGTCTTTGAGTTGAGAGTATACTTGGGTTTTAAAGGAGTGGAGTGTCAAAGTGAAGTTGTTTGTTGTATACCTAGGCGGCCGTATTCAAGGTTGCCATATTGAAATGCATGATGTGCGCTTTGTCGCGGCAAATACAATTGAAGAAGCTTATCCAAAATTAAAGCAGCAATGGGTTGGTGATAAAAACTCGGTGCATATGGATAGCTACACAATCATTGAACATGCCGATGGCTATGCTATTGAACTTACCGAAGAGCGTGTTGAGCAAGCTGAGCATTTGTATTTTGTGAACTTGGGAGGATATAAGCCTGATAGTTTAGTTGAGGCGCATGACTTTGGGCTGTTCGTTGCAACGAATGCGGATGAAGCAAAAGAGAAGGCAAAAACGTTTTTGCTTAACGGCTTTAGCCATATTCATAAAGACGATTTACATGATGTGGATGACTGCTTTGCGATTGATTTATTTGATCAAAACTTAAATATCAAGCTCTCGCACAGTGGCCAATCAACACCGCTTACCCCGTTGTGGTTTGGTTATTATCCTCTATAACCAATGTGAGGGATATTCTAACCCTCACCTTCATTGCTTTCATCGTTATCTGCCTTTATAGCTATTTTGATAGCGACAATCACAATGGCGAACATTAAAAATGGCAGTGCAGCTAGAGAATACTCAACTATGTGGCTGTCTTTGTAGCTAGGTTGCAAAATAAAATGGCCACCCACACACATTAAGATCACCACAAACAGCAAAGGCAGCATCATAATCTCTTTGTTCTTTTTGTGTTTTTTCATTCTGAACTCAGCTAGTTATTCTTAATTGAACAGTGATCACTCTCTCACACACGGTGCAAAAAAGCCTTGATCGAAATCAGTGCGGCGGATTATACCAATTCACTCTGAGTTAGAAATAAAATTCATGAGTTTATACCAATTGTATTAATTAAATGAGCTATTTGAAGCGGAGGAATAGCTTTAGTAGCAAGGCAAAAATTTTGCTATTTAGTTGTTCTAAATGAGAAATTTTTAACGACGCTAATATGGTATTTCACCCTTCAAATTGGTTGGAGAGTTAATGCAATTGGTATTATTACTTGGGAGGGGGGAAGGTCCGTGGTATAACGAAAGCCTATCGCTGTAAAAACCAACAAATACTATGACCAAAAACAATAAACAAACCATTGTTATCAAGCTCGGCACAAGTGTTTTAACTGCAGGCAGCCAGACCTTAAACAAACCCAGACTTGTTGAGCTGGTAAGGCAGTGTGTAACGTTACGCCAAGCAGGCCACCAAGTCATTGTTGTCTCTAGCGGTGCTGTGGCCGCAGGGCGCGGTGTATTACAGCAACCAATTGGTCATTCACTAGCTGAAAAACAGATGTTGGCTGCGATTGGGCAAGGCCAATTAATTCATTTATGGCAGTCATTGTTTAGTATTTACGACGTCAATGTGGCGCAAATGCTACTGACACGAGCCGATCTTGAACACCGCGAACGTTATCTAACGGCACGGGACATGCTCACTAAGCTTTTAGAGCATCATGTCGTGCCAATCATAAATGAAAACGATGCAGTGGCAACATCTGAAATCAAAGTTGGCGATAACGACAACCTCTCAGCCTACGTCGCAATTTTAGCAAATGCTGATAAATTGATATTACTCACCGATCAGCATGGTCTCTTTACTGCGGATCCCAGAGCCAATCCAGATGCGCAGTTAATAGAGCAAGTAACACATATAAATGATGAACTTAGAGCACTGGCGGGTGGCAGTGGTACACAGCTTGGCACGGGTGGCATGGCTACGAAGCTACAAGCGGCGGACATTGCTCAAAGAGCAGGCGTTGATGTCGTGATAGCAAAAGGCAGCGAATATGACATTTTACCGCAAGTACTCAACCAAACCGCACCAAGCACGACGTTTTTGAAGTTTGACGCGCCTGTTGGAGGACGCAAGCGCTGGTTGCTTTCTGGCCCTAAATCAACAGGCAGGATAATTTGTGATAGTGGGGCTATCAAGGCGATATGTCACCAAGGTGCAAGCTTACTCGCCAAGGGAATTATTGCCGTTGAAGGCCAATTTCAGCGTGGTGAGTTGGTACAGGTATTTTGTCAAAAAGGCAAACTCAAAGCACAAGGGTTGACCAGTCTAGATAATCAAGAGCTCAGCCTTGTGCTTGGCTGCCACAGCAGTGAGTTTGCGCAGCGCCTTGGTTGTGAGAGCGCGGAGGAAATTATTCATCGTGATAATTTAGTTGTGTTAAACCAGC
The DNA here is from genome assembly GCF_004103285.1 of Pseudoalteromonas sp. A757. Classification (NCBI taxonomy): domain Bacteria; kingdom Pseudomonadati; phylum Pseudomonadota; class Gammaproteobacteria; order Alteromonadales; family Pseudoalteromonadaceae; genus Pseudoalteromonas; species Pseudoalteromonas sp. A757. The sequence continues at coordinate 250,729 of NZ_QNQN01000074.1, read as the reverse complement.
CTGATCATCAAGATGCGATAAATACGATATAAATTGCAGTAAATTCAGATAGCTGTTCTACACTTATTAGAGTCGCGTTTGCTAAGAGGTCTTGAATGTCTATCAGCTATTCACCTTGTGGTCATGAGTTGGCCCTAGAGCTTTTAGCGCAAAAGAGTGAACTGGTGTTAACACAGGCACTTGAGCGGGTGATCTCCGGTGTTTGTAAGGAAAGTTACGCGTTTTATTTCAGCAAAAGCTTATCGGAAAAAGAAGTCCCCAAATCCATATTTGTGAGCCATCGCGACTTTTGTGTTGTGGTGGGGCCAGTGGATGCGGTGGTAGATAAATTACAGCAGCGCCAAGACGACAAACATCTCATTCAATACCACGGCGATAGTGTCATCCCGTTTTATCACCAAGCTCAGCTCGTTGGTTTTTTATATATAGAAGGCCAAGTAAATCTCACCACTGCGACTTTAATGAAGCACTTACTCACTGTTTTTGCACATCAAATGGCAACGTTGTACTTTGCTCGTATCGATCCGCTCTCCGATCTACTCAATCGCCAAACGTTTGATGAAAAAGTGATGGAAATAACCAATGGGGATGGGTTTACGGTATGCCGTGATGACAGTGAAGAGCGCAAATGGTATTTAGCGATGGTAGATATCGATCACTTTAAACAGGTAAACGACAATTTTGGTCATGTGATTGGCGATGAAGTGATCCTGTTGGTAGCGCAAAAGATCAAAGCTAACTTTAGAGCAGAAGACTATGTGTTTCGCTATGGCGGTGAAGAGTTTGCGGTGCTATTTCAAAGTCGCGATGACGACTCTGCAGCAATTGCGCTTGAGCGCTTGAGGAAGGCAATTGATTCTAGCCGATTTCCACAAGTAGAACATGTTTCTGTGAGCTTAGGTTTTACCGAAGTGGTCGATACATTGCAAGTTTCAGAGCAAGTTCATAAAGCCGATTTAGCGCTTTACCATTCCAAAGAGCATGGCAGAAACCAAGTCACAAATTACCTCACTTTAGGGTTAACTGAATCACAATACGCATGCGTGGAAATAGAACTGTTTTAAACTCACCTTATATATAGCGCTTAAAGATTATGCTAAACTCCCCAACCTATTTTTTAGCGAATTTAGCAAAGGTTTGGGAAACGTTATGCAATTTGTAAGATGGTTTTTAGGACGTCTGATTTTACTTTTTGATTTTATTTTTACCCCACGCAGTAAAAAACGTGCCGCAGAACAACAGCAAAAGCTAGATGCAATGACGGCAAACTTAAAGTTATATCAATTTAAGGCATGTCCATTTTGCGTTAAAGTGCGCCGTGCAGCCAAGCGTGAAGGGCTTAAGCTTGAAACCCGTGATGCCAAAAATGATGAGCAATATCGCCAAGAGCTGCTAGAGCAGGGTGGTAAGGTGAAGGTGCCATGCTTGCGAATCGAAGAGCAAGGCAAAGTCACTTGGTTGTACGAATCCAATGACATTGTTGCTTATCTAGAAAAGCTTGAAAAAGCAGCTTAATTCACGCGCCTTACTATGCGCTAATCAGGCGCTATGCTAGCATAGCGCCATTAATCGACTAATCTATTTTTAAGAGAATTTTGATGACTATCCGTACTCGTGTTGCACCCTCTCCAACAGGTGATCCGCATTTAGGAACGGCTTATATTGCCTTATTCAACTATTGCTTTGCGAAGCAGCAAGGTGGTGAGTTTGTATTACGAATTGAAGATACCGATCAGGTACGTAGTACAGTTGAGTCTGAGCAAGCTATCATGGACAGCTTGCGCTGGTTAGGGCTTGACTGGGATCATGGTCCGGATGTAGGTGGCGAGTTTGGTCCATACCGTCAATCAGAGCGTTCTGACTTATATAAAAAGTTTGCACAGCAGCTTGTAGATGATGGTAAAGCGTTTTACTGTTTTGCAACGGCTGAAGAGCTAGACCAAATGCGTGAAGAGCAGATGGCAGAAGGCTTGCGTCCTAAATATGACGGCCGTGGCTTACGTTTATCTGAAGAAGAAGTAAAGGCAAACCTTGAAGCAGGTAAGCCTTACGTTATCCGCATGAAGATCCCAGAAGATGGCACATTTAAATTTAATGATTACCTGCGCGGTGAGATTGAGATCCCATGGGAAAACGTAGACATGCAAGTATTGTTGAAAGCTGACGGCTTCCCAACTTACTTCCTTGCGAACGTAGTAGATGACCATCACATGAAGATAAGCCATATCTTCCGCGGTGAAGAGTGGATCAACTCTGCACCTAAACTACTAAAGTTGTACGAAGACTTCGGCTGGGAAGCGCCTGTACTTGGTCACCTACCGCTACTTCGTAACCCTGATAAGTCTAAGTTGTCAAAGCGTAAAAACCCAACTTCAATTAACTACTACAAAGAAATGGGTTTCTTACCAGAAGCACTGCTTAACTATTTAGGTCGTATGGGTTGGTCAATGCCGGATGAGCGTGAAAAGTTCACTTTGGCTGAGATGATTGAACACTTTGATATGAAACGCGTATCACTTGGTGGGCCTATCTTTGATATCGACAAGCTTAACTGGTTAAACGGTCTGTGGATCCGCGAAAACCTAACCGATGCCGAGCTTATCCAGCGCTTTGTTGACTGGAAGTTTAACGGTGATATGTTGGCTCGCGTACTTCCTGAAGCCAAAGCGCGTATCAACACGCTATCTGATTTGGTGGGGCTAGCCGGTCACTTTGTAGCGGGTTTACCTGAATACGATCCCGCGTTATTAACGGCTGGCAAAGCGGACGAAGAAGTGGTTCGTCAAGCTCTGCAATTCTTTATTTGGGAATTGGAAAAGCTGCGTACGTGGAACAAGTCTGAGATCTTCTCTATCGCAAAGGCCGTTTCGACACACCATGAGTTGAAGATAAAAGAGTTCTTAGAGCCTATTTTCGTTGCTATTACAGGCAAAACATCATCGACTTCAGTAGTAGATGCGATGGAAGTGTTAGGCTCAGACCTTTCTCGTGCGCGTTTAAGAGTGGCGCTAGAGCATATTGGTGTATCTAAAAAGCAAGCTAAAAAGCTTGAAAAAGCATACCGTGAGTATCCGTCTATCGCGTAATGACGAGACTACATGAAAAAAGCCGCTAATGAGCGGCTTTTTTATTAACTGAGCTTTTAGTATCACTTAAGGTGATGAAACGCCCATGCAATCCATGAGTGTTTCATCGTTGTGTATTTATACTTTAAACTGCTCTACTGATAAGCGTAACTCTTCGGCGAGTTTAGCGACCTCAGAACTGGAGATTGAAGTTTGGCTTGCCCCTTCAGCTGTTTGCTCTGCAATGGTTACAATCGACTCTAAACGTTCGCTAATTTCCTGTGCTACTTGCTGTTGCTCATTCGCAGCGTTTGCAATCTCTTCACTCACATCGTGGGCTTGAGAAACGGCAGCAGTAATAGAGTTGAGTGCTTCATTAGCAAGGTCGCTCTGAGTTACGCATGACTCCGCCTGCTGTTTGCCTTTCGACATTGCACCTACAGCTTCTTCGGCACCAGCTTGTAAGGATTCAATCATTGCTTGAATTTCTTGAGTCGATTCTTGAGTCTTACTTGCAAGCGAGCGCACTTCGTCTGCTACCACAGCGAAGCCACGACCCTGTTCACCAGCACGGGCCGCTTCGATTGCTGCGTTTAGTGCAAGGAGGTTAGTCTGCTCGGCAATGCCACGGATAACATCCAAAATACTACCTATCGACGCGCTGTCTTGGTGTAGTTTGTTAATCACGCGAGAGGCTTCATCTACCTCTCTTGCGAGTTGCTCAATGGTATGTTTGTTCTCATGTGAGATACCTTTGACACGCTCAGCTTCTTTATCAGCATTTTTAATTTCTTGTAATGCCTGATGCGCGCTGTTACTCACACCGTGGGACGTACTACTCATCTCAGTTGTAGCGGTAGCTGCTTGCTCTACTTGCGCCTGCTGATTCTTAATTGCTTGGCTTGACTCTGTTGTGATGGTCGATGTCTCTTCGGACGCTGCAGCGAGCTGTGTTGAACGAGAAATAATGCCAGTGATAAGTTCACGCAAGCTTGAGATCAGCGTGTTACAACTTTTAGATAGTTCGCCAAACTCATCTTTTGCCGTATCATCTAAGCGCTGTGTCATATCGCCACTGGCGACAATGTTTAAAACTCGGTTTACTTCCGATAGTGGTTTCGTGATTCGGCTAACGGTAATGTAAGCAACACCCACGGCCATTAGCGTTGCCACAATCATCCCAATCCAAGTCCATAGGTTTGCTGTGCCTACATCGGCACGTACGCCTTGCTGTAAGTTAAAGGCGACTTGGCTTGCTTCAGAGAGTAAGTCATCTAGCTGAGATAGAGCGGCTTTTGTGGTTTTCTCTGCGTCTGATAATTCTTTACGCGTTTCGGCTAATGCATTGATCAAGCGTTTTTGATTTTCTGCGATGCTATTACTGCCAGTGACGGCATCTTTCAAGTTAGTGTAATAACCTTCGAGATCAGCAAACAAACTACTATCTAGTGTGCTAACTGGGCCGCGAATTAAATCAATATTACGACCTAACTCTTCAACGAGATAGCTTTGATCTCTACTTACAATTTCCAGCGTATTGATATCTTCAACAGTGACAATATCGTTGGCGCTGGTTACAACCGAAGAAAAGTTGTTTTCTAAGTTATTTGCAGCTTGAAAAGCGCGCTTGTCAGCATCTTCCAAGCCATCCAGATCGATAATATCAACTGTCACCATTGTCGCATCTTCTGCGGCAATATCGATAGTTGATAGCTGTTCTTTCAACTTGTCGCGTAGCGAAAGCTCAGATGTTTTCTCGTTTAGCAAGCTGTTCATCGCTTTGACGAAAGCATCGTAACTTTTGCCAACATCACGGCTGCTTGAGGCTAGTTTATTATTAGCGGCAACGACCTGCTGCAGCTCAGAGTAGGTTTTGTCAAAGATCTTCTGACGCTCAGTGAATTGTTGTTTAAGCGTCGCCAGCTCAGTCTCTGAGCGCGCGTAAAAACTTCCCTGAGCCATTTTGCTCATTAAAGTGAACTCTACTTGCAGCGCAGAGCTCTTCGAGAGCGCAGGTAGAGACAGGTTATTAACCTGCTGAGTTGAGTTGTCAATGTTTGCAATTCTTAATAAAGAATTGCCCCCGATAAGAAGAAGCAACAAAGTGATGGTAATAAAACCACCCCAAATACGTTGGCTAACAGTCAAATTCATAGCTGTCCTACAAAATTTACAAAGCAATACGGATACTTATCGGATTTATTGCGGATAAGTTAAGTATTTTATAGCAGATGTGACAAAAAATTTCAGTAAAAAAGGTCGGATTACAAAAAATAGCAGCTCAACGGATAAAAATAAAAGCTTCAGGTTTTCTTCGAATGTAGTTCAGTTTCATAAAAATTGAAGTAAGTGTTTACCTTATCGTTGATTTAGGGCCGCTAAATGGGTTAACTGTGCTGATACTTTTCGCCACTGTCGATATTTACCATCGTCATAGGGCCTCCCCACACGCAGCCGGTGTCGAGGGCAATAATATTTTTTTTGTTAGTTTCGCCTTCTAAAGCAGCCCAGTGGCCGAAAAGTAGGGTAGTGTCGGCTGGTGTTTGGCTGAGTTCAAACCACGGAGTGAGATCAGCAGCATCTTTTAGGCCAGATTTGTTCTTAAGATCCAGTTCGCCATTTTGTTTTAGAAAGCGCATTCGAGTGAAGACGTTAACAATGGCTTTAAACTTATCTTGCTCACCGAGCTTATCGAGTTCAAGTCCAGGGTGAGCGCCGTACATATTGGCGTAAAACTCAGGGGCTTTTGTTGATTGATAAATAGCTTCGGCAAAGCGTGCATACTCTAGCGCTTGCGTAATACTCCAGCTTGGATGAATACCTGCATGAGAAATAAAAGTTTGCTGCGTTTCAAGCCAAATAGCGAGGGGCTGTGCACGTAATAAGTTAGCATATTTCTGGCATTTAGGGCTGGCAAAAACCGCGTCTAAATTATCTTTTGGGTTCGCAGCGGTTCCCAAAGCAAGACAAGCTAAAAAGTGGAGATCGTGATTGCCGAGTGTAATGCTAATAGAGCCAGCATGTTGATAGAGGAACTCGAGGCAAGCAAGTGAGTCAGGCCCTCTGGCGATGATGTCACCGACAAAGTATAAATGGTCTTGGCTTGGGTTAAAGTCGACTTGGTCGAGTAGCCCGATGAGTGGAGTGAAGCAGCCTTGCAAGTCTCCAATTGCGTATTTTGCCATCTATTACCTGTGTTTTTTATAACTCGATGTTTTTATTCCGATGTCTAGCATGTATGAGGAACGCGGGGCAAACCCGCTTCCGCAAAATAAAAACGATATTAATGCAAAATATTTGGACAGGAGAGTCTAAATACATTGATTGGCGCTTTAAACTCGGTGCCAAACTCATTACGCATTAAATAATAGCCTTCCATCGTACCAACTGGGGTATCGAGTACCGCGCCGCTGGTGTACTGATAGCTTTCACCAGGACGAATGGTAGGCTGCTCACCGACAACACCATCGCCTTCTACTTCGGTCTCTTTGCCATTCGCATCGGTAATGAGCCAATAGCGACTATGTAGCTTAGCGTTACATAAGCTATGGTTTTTGATGGTAATTGTGTAGGCAAACACATATTTGTCCTTTTCAGGCTGTGATTGCGCTTCAACGTAAAAGGTCTCCACCGATACTTTGATCGGTGAGCCAATATTAGTTTGAGTTGTCATATATCCAATTTGCAATTTCAATAAACTGGTTAAGCGACAGATTCTCAGCGCGAAGCGTAGGGTCGATACCTAGGTTTCGCAACTGCTCTTCGGTTAACAGGTTCGATAAGCTATTTCTTAGTGTTTTGCGACGTTGATTGAACGCTTCCAAACATACAGTATTCAAAAGTTTAGTGCTCTTAGCTGTACGTTGTGACGGATCTTTTGGGATCAATCGAACAACGGCCGAGTCAACTTTTGGTGCAGGTTTAAAGCAATGTGGTGGTACTTCAATCACAGGAATAGCGTGACAATAGTACTGCGTCATTACGCTTAAGCGGCCAAAAGCTTTACTACCCGGGCCCGCAACCATGCGGTTAACCACTTCTTTTTGCAGCATAAAGTGCATATGCTCGACTTGATCGGCAAATTCAAATAGGTGAAATAGCAAAGGGGTTGATACGTTGTAAGGTAAGTTACCAAAGATCTTTAGTTTTTCCCCTTCTTTGATTAAAGAAGAGAAGTCAAACTTCATCGCATCACCTTGGTGAACTGTTAATTTAGGTCCCAAAAATGGATGATGGATCAAGCGCTCGGCAAGATCTTTATCGAGTTCTACAACGGTTAGGTGACCACTTAAATCACAAACTGGCTCAGTGATAGCACCCAAGCCAGGACCGATCTCAACCAGATTGTCTTCAGGTTTTGGGTCGATAGCAGTTACTATCTTGTCGATAATATTGTTGTCATTTAAGAAGTTTTGACCAAAGCGTTTACGCGCTCTGTGTCCGAGATGTACTTTATCTGTCATGCATTCTGTGCTTTTTTGGTTGCGAGCTTAATTGCTTCGCGGATCGCTAATTCAAAACTACCCACTTCAACATCACCAGAGCCGGCTAAATCAAGCGCTGTACCGTGATCGACCGATGTGCGAACAAAAGGTAATCCTAGGGTGATGTTTACTGAGTTTCCAAAACCTTTATATTTTAACACAGGTAAGCCCTGATCGTGATACATTGCAAGCACAGCATCAGCATTATCTAAATATTTAGCTTGGAAAAGGGTGTCAGCTGGCAGCGGTCCAACCAAGTTCATGCCTTGTTTATTCAGCATTTCCAGTGTTGGCTCAATGGTTTCTATTTCTTCACGACCAAGATGACCACTTTCTCCAGCGTGCGGATTTAATCCACAAACTAATACTCTTGGTTGTTCAATACCAAACTTGGTTTGTAGGTCGTGATGTAAAATATGAATGACTTTGCTGAGACGCTCAGGCGTTATCGCCTTTGATACATACGCCAGTGGGATATGCGTCGTTACTAGCGCTACACGCAGCCCTTCGGTTGCGAGTAGCATAACGACATCAGCGGTATCAGACTGCTGTGCAAAGTACTCAGTATGACCGCTAAACGAGATCCCAGCTTGGTTAATTATACCTTTATGAACAGGGCCCGTGACTACCGCTGCGAATGTCCCATCCATATTTTTTTCAGAGGCAATGCGCAAGGTTTCGAGCACATAATGGCCATTAGTTTCATCTAATTGACCAGCGATCACTTCAGCACCTTTGTCTACTTGAAGGTAGTAAATGGCACCAGCGGGTGCCGCTTCAGGCGTAGCATCACTATCAAATGGCAGTAACTTGATTTGCTCACCAAGTTCTTTGGCACGTTTTTCTAGAATGCTTTTATCAGCCACCGCAACCAACTGAGCAGGCCATGCATGCTGAGCCAGTTTGATAACAAGATCTGGGCCAATACCTGCAGGCTCACCTGGTGTAATTGCGATTCTGAGTGTCATAGCCGTTATTCCGTTTCGATAATTTCAATATGCGCTTGGTCACGCATTTCTTTAATCCATTTAAAGCTTTCTTCTTTAAATTTACGGTTAAACAGCAGACGGTGTGCGCGATTTAACTTGGCTTGTTCTGTTTTATCGGCTACGCGTTTATCTAGCAGTTGTACTATGTGCCAGCCAAATGTACTTCTAAATGGTTCACTGATCTGATCTTTTTCTAGCGACAACAAAGTGTCTCTAAACGCTGGTACGTATGTAGTCGGATCTGTCCAATCGTATTCACCACCTTTAAGTGCAGAGCCTGGGTCTTCAGAATATTCTTTAGCCAGTTCTGCAAAGTTAGCGGTACCTGCGCGCAAGTCTTTTACAAAGCCCGCTAGCATCGAGCGTGCTTTTTCTTCACTTAGGATAATTGACGGCTTGATTAAGATATGACGTGAACGCACCTCGACAGTTTCAACAACTTCACGACCACGAATATCTTGTACTTTTAGAATGTGGAAACCCGCGCCTGAGCGCAGTGGACCAACGATGTCATCTTTTTTCGCGCCTTTAATCGCTTCAGCGAACAAGGTTGGCATTTCGTTAATCCCCATCCAGCCTAGTTGACCACCATCTAGCGCTTTTGAGCCGCTCGAGGAGGCAATTGCGATACGCTTAAATTCTTTGCCTTCGTTCAAAAATTTAATCACGTTATCAGCACGCTCACGAGCGTCTTCAATCTCTTCTGGGGTCGCTTTGTTTGGGATTTTAATCAAGATATGGCCGATATCGTATTCTTCTGAGCTACCTGTTTGCTCACTCAAGATTTTTTGTAGGTTAGTAACCTCTTGAGGGCTAATATAAATACGGCGATCAACGCTAGCACGACGCACTTGGCTTGTGGTTATTTCTTTACGGATCTCTTCTCGATATGCCTGAAAGCTTTCGCCACTCGCTTCCACTGAGCGACGTAAGTCAGCGATAGTACCGCCCTGATCTTGGGCAATATTTGCAATGGTCTGGTCTAATTGTGCATCAGAAATTTGCATACCCATGCGATCACCCAGTTGCAACATTAAAGATTGCTCAATGAGTTTATCGATGGCTTGCAAGCGTAATGTTCTATCGCTAGGAAGTTCTGTGCCTTGTTGCTCAGCCTGTTCTTTAACCCGATTTATTATTTGGTCGACTTCGCTTTGTAAAATTACACCATCATTTACCGTGGCAACAACAGTATCTAGCTTTACACGCTCAGCATGTGCTTGAGTAAACAGGCCTGCACTTAATGAGGCCACTAATAAAAACTTTTTTAAATTCATACGGCTTTCTAAATTCTATTTATTCAAAAAATACGGTCTACGGTAACCAAAAATACCCTGTTGAAGGAGTTTACTTGCATCACCACTGCTTTGGCTTCCAAGCCCTGTAAGGACAAATTTCAGGCTGAAGCCAGAATCAAACACTGCTTCATCATTGGTAAGTGTTTGGTTTAAGTTTGTTTCAATTTGACGATTCGCAGTCACCTGAATGGCCCAACAACAAGACTGATATTGAACACCCACAAAGGATTCAACGCTTCTGTTTGCTGTCATATCACGGTGATAGCTTGCTACAAATTGCCAGTTATCGTCAATTGGTAAACTTGTAAATAGACCGACTTGGTCAATTTCATAGTCTGAGACATCATTAACATAACGATGGTTCAATTGTACTAACTGCTTGTTGTCTCCTTTATAGTCCAGGGTAAAGTGAGACTGCACTAACTCTTTGCTATCCACGTCATATTGTACCCCACCCGAAAGGTACCACCGCTTATGCCAATGTAACATGGATTCGGCGGCAAACAGTGCATTATAGTTAGTATCATCAGTAAACAGCTGTTCAGAAGGCTTTACAGATGACTCGAGGTAAATGATTTGACCTGCACTGAAGTTAAAGCGTTCGACATTACTGCTATCGAATACACGAGTGGTTGCCCCCACGGTGAATTGGTTGGCTTCTGCAATACGGTCATAACCTGAGTAGCGGCGTGCTCTAAACAGACCAATGAAGTCATCTTGTAACTTAGCCGTGTCGTACCAGCCAATTTGGCTTTGCTCTCTGTGCGGTGTGTAAAGGTACTGAATTTGCGGCTCAAGTGTTTGTGTACCTTGTTCAAAAAAGAACTCGGTACTGCGTTCAAAATTCAGTTGTCCATGTACTCGTAAACTTGGCAAGGTACGTGTGACGGACTCTTCATAGTCTGTATCGGGGGCATCTATATTTTGTTCGTAGCGAGTGTGAAGTAGACGTGCTTCTGAGGTAAATGACCAAGCGTAGTCGCTGCGCGAAAAAGACACGCGAGGTTCTAAATGTAACCTCGATGCTTCAGAGATTGCCAATGTATCATTTTGAAAATAGGCAAACTCACCCTCAAAGTCCCAATCAAGGCCAACAAGTTCATAACTGTCACGTGTACGGAAGCTAATTTGCGGTAGTGCAGTGTAGGATTCTCTATGATCACCCAATACTTCAAAATCTTGCAGTTTTAAGTCAACCAACCAGTCGTCACCTAGATAACTCAAACTGCCGGTACGATACAATTGGGTGTCGGTTTCGTTGGCGTACTCGGATGTTAAGTCAGTGAGGTAGTTATCGTCACTGACATTGGTGACATCAACAAATGCGCGCCATTTATCACTTAAATAGCTTTTTTGTTGCCAATGCACTAAATAGCGATCGTCTAGCTGTGGCTCTGAATCATCCTTACTGAGATATTCTACCCCGATTTTACCTTGATGTTGTTCAGTTAGATATCTGAACTCGGTAATAAGCTGAAATCCTTTATTGGCCATGTATCTTGGCGTTAAGGTCGCATCATAGTTAGGGGCTAGATTGAGATAATAAGGGGTGATCAGCTCTAAACCAAACTTATTCGAGCTAGAAATTGTTGGCGTCAGCAAGCCAGATTTTCGTCTATCATCGATTGGAAACGTAAAGTAGGGTAAATAAATAATAGGCGTGTCCATAATTTTGAACACCGTATTATAGGTCTCACCCCAACCGTCTTCACGAGAAAGTACAATACTGCTTGCCTCGATACTCCAAAATGGGTCATCAGCAGGACACGTGGTAAAGCTGGAGTTGTCGAGTGAAATTTTGCTGCCAGAGGCATGCAATTTCTCTGCACCACCTCGGCCCTGCTGGTCTGTTAATTCATATTCAGCACCAAGCAAGCTCACGGTGTTAGCATTTAAATCCGCGAATAGCCCATTACTGTGAACTTTGGTAAATTGATCACGATAGAGTAGTGGTCCAGAAGCGCTGAGCAGGCCTTCTTTTTTATCGATTAGCGCACGTCTAGCTTCTAAGCTCATGGTTTCAGTGTTAATCACCACATTGCCAGAAAACTCAGCACTATCAGTACCTTGTAGTTCTAAGTCATCGGCAACGATATCAATGGCATGTTTGGGCAGCGAGGCTAACGGCTTCCAGTTTTCTGGCTGCATATAGTCTTTACATTGTGCGGTGACAATGTTCGTATTAGCAAAAGCTGTAGAATGAATAGCGGATAATACAGCCAAGCCCCAAATTTTGCGCATTTAATAACCTATTAGCTGAGCATTTAATAATAAGCTCATCATGATAAATGAAAACTGTCGGAAATACAGTAGCATTTAAATATTTACAAGTAGAAGGTGTAATAGTAAATCCATGAATAGTCAAAACCAGCGCGTCGAGTTTATTCAGCAAACACTACAAAGCGACGATTTTACATGTGAGGCTATCACCTCGGATGCCAGTTTCCGCCGTTATTATCGCGTCAAACAACAAACGAAGTCGTGGATCTTAATGGAGACACCGGTCGATAAACTCGATAATGCCCCTTTTATTGGTTTAAATACGGTGTTTGCAAAGCAAGGGCTCAATGTGCCACAAATCCTTGCGCGTAAAGAAGAGCAAGGGCTGTTACTGTTACAAGATTTGGGTTCTGAGCATTTGGCCGATAGGTTGGCATTGCCTTCTCGGCTAGAGGACTATCGTGCGTTGATAGCGCTTATTCCTAAAATAGCCAAAACACCAAAGAGTGAATGGATGAAACCCTATGATGCTGGGTTCGTTGATATGGAACTTAATATCTTTTATGAGTGGCTTGTAACAAAATGGCTTGGCTTAACACCCACCGAATATCAACAAGTGCAGTGGCATAATGTGAAGTTGAAACTCGTTGATGCGATGACTCGTCAGCCGCAGGTTACGATGCATCGAGACTTTCATAGTCGCAACCTGATATGTCATCAGTCTCAGTGGTATCTCATTGATTATCAGGATGCGGTACAAGGACCTGTCACTTATGATGCGGTTTCTTTGTTGCGGGATTGTTATACTCGCCTTGATGCACATGAGTTAACTGAGCTTCAGCAACATAGCTTTGATTGCTTAAAAGCGGCAAATTTATTAGGCGGTATGGATTTTAGTACCTACCAACATTACTTTGACTTAACGGGGATGCAAAGGCACCTTAAAGCGGCCGGAATTTTTACTCGCCTATTGCAGCGAGACGGCAAAGGCGGGTACTTAGAAAATATTTTGCCAACCTTACACTACCTCGTTGAAGTGGCGAATAAGTATAAAGAATTTCAGTGGCTTGCAAGCTGGCTAGAGAATGACATAATGCCTCAAGCTCAGGCCAAATTAGGCACAAAATAGAAGTAATAATGAAAGCGATAATTTTATCTGCTGGTCGTGGTAAACGTATGATGCCACTGACCGCAAACCAACCAAAACCTATGCTTAACGTTGCAGGAAAACCACTACTAGAGCACCATCTCGAGCGCTTAAAAGCGGCTGGGATCTGCGATATCGTGATAAATCTTGCATGGCAAGGTCAGGTGATAAAAGACTATTTCGGTAATGGTAGTCAATTTGGTGTCAATATTGAGTACAGTGATGAACCTGAGGGGGGATTAGAAACCGCAGGTGGAATCATTCAAGCTCTGCCGATGTTATGTGAACAGGATGACAGCTTTATTGTACTCAATGGCGATATTTTTACGGACTATGATGTTAGCAGCTTGGTGCAGTTACAGCTCGGCAGCGCAGCAGAGGGCCATTGCGAAGCGCACATTGTATTGGTAGAAAATCCCGAACATAACCCTGAAGGCGACTTTTGTCTTGCCCATCAGCCGCTCAATCAGCAAAAGTATACCTTGTCCGGCATTGGTAAATATCACCAAAGTTTTTTTGCCGAGCTTGGGGCTGGCTTTATAAAACTAGGGCCGTTGCTGCGCAGTGGGCTTGAGCAGCATAAAGTTTCTACTGAACTGTATTTAGGCGCATGGGACGACATCGGCACGCCGGAGCGACTAAAAATGATCAATGATAAGTTAGGATATAGCGATGTGGGGTAAGTTATTAGGCACAATTTTCGGCTTTTTATTTGGTCGTTGGTTAGGCGCTATTTTAGGTTTTTATCTCGGCCATTTATTTGATAAAAGTTTGCGTCAGGATTTTGATAAGGTCGGTGGCTTTCAAGGTTTCATGAAAGGTGAAGATTTACATGAGCGCCAAGCTTTGTTCTTTTCCAGCTGTTTTTCTGTGATGGGACATATTGCAAAATCTAATGGTCGTGTCAGCGAAATCCACATTCAAGCCGCGTCTGCATTTATGAGTGAAATGGGCTTGCAGGGTGAAGAGCGAAAAGAAGCGCAACATGCGTTTACAGCGGGAAAAAGCGGTGACTTTTCGATAAAAGAGGCTGTGACTGATTTTAAAGAGGCTTTTGCTAGACGCTATGATTTGAGACAGCTGTTTTTAGAAATTCAGATTCAAATGGCATTTTGTGATGGTCATGTGTCTGACGCGGAGAAGGCCTTACTTAAACAGGTTAGTAAGTATTTAGGCTTTGCAGAAACCCACTTTTTATTCCTGCTAAAGCGCTACCAAGCAGAATTTGAATTTCGCCGCTCGCAGGCGTCGGGGAGATCGCAACACCAACACCAGCAACAGGGCGGCCGTCAACCGGCATCACAAGATAATGGCTTAAACCGTGTTAAAGCGCTGGCTGTACTGGGGTTGAGTGAAGAGGCCAATGAGCGTGATATCAAAAAAGCCTATCGCAAATTGATGTCGCAGCATCACCCTGATAAATTGGTGTCACAAGGCTTGCCTAAGCATATGATGGAAGTGGCAAAGCGCAAAAGCCAAGACATTCAGTCTGCTTATGAATATTTAAAAAAGAGCTAACCTGAAAACTATAAGACGCGTAAAAAGCCGAGTAATTCCTTTCTGAGTCTTTGATGTTGGAGAGGATCGGTTTTTTCTCCAAAAAGCTCCCGTTGGCGATAATCAAGCTTACTATTCTTTCTTGCCCAGCGCGCTCTATCCTGCGTATTATCGACCACAATTGGATTGTCAAAACTGTAGTAAACATCCAGCAAAGCAGGGCTTATCAGAGAAAGGTTGGATGCCAGATGCTTTTGCCGTGTTGCATTAGGCAATTGTGGGCTAACAACGGCAAATGCATCTATACGTAGGTTGGGCAGTGTTGCTAAATACTCACCGAATAAACCTGCGCTATTACCAAATGCGACAACCACCAACTTTTCTGTTTGAGTCATGGATAGCGTGTTATAAAGTACCTCGAAGCGGCTGACCAAGGCCATTTTATATTCATCGAGATTTGATTCAGAAATGGGTGAAATCAGTTTCTGAACAGGCTTTTCAGCGTCGGGGAGCACGATGTCTTGCTCCAGCAAACTCGGTGCATAAGAAAGATCGGGCGGAGTGAGGGTATAAGTATCATAACCATCGTCGCTTAATCGCTTTGCAAGAAAGCTTATGCCGCTGTTATTGAGCGGTGGAGTTTGCATGTCGGGCAATAAGATCACGATGCCTTCGCGAGCGGCTGCCATATATTCTTGATGAAACACATAAAAGCTTTCATTTTCACTTTCCAGCTTGATTAGCTGCGATGGCTCGTAGAAGCGATTAGCGTCTTGCTGATACAGAGAACCAAGCGGTGCTGCATCAATGTGCTCTGCTGCAAAAGTCGTGATGGATATAGAGGTTGCGAGTAATAAAAGCGTTCTTATGATCATGGTACAAGCGCATAAAACATCATAATTTGTTATCGACCAGTTAAGTGAAAGCTTTAGCTGTCGCTATTTTTTGGGTTAAACTGCTCGGCAGTGAAAATGAAAGGAGAAATTTGTGCAGTACAAAGATAGCAAACGAGACTATCTCTTTATGTTTTTAAAAGGGGCTGGAATGGGCGCTGCGGATGTGGTCCCGGGCGTTTCTGGTGGTACCATCGCTTTTATTACTGGTATCTATGCACGTTTTTTAAATGCCATTAAAAGTGTAAATTTACAGGCCTTGAGCACATTGCGCCGTGACGGTCTAAAAGCCACTTGGCAGCACATTGATGGTGGCTTCTTACTGGCGGTATTTTCTGGTTTGCTCATCAGTGCAGCGTCTTTGGCGAAGGTGATCACTTATTTATTGGAGGCACACCAAACACTGGTATGGTCATTTTTCTTTGGTCTTATCGTCGCATCTTTTATCTATGTTGCAAAACAGGTCTCTCATTGGAGTGGCCAAAATATTATCGCCTGCGCAGTCGGTGCTATCATAGCTTTTGCTATTACTTCCCTTTCACCGGCTGAAGCGCAAGCATCTCATTGGATGTTTTTTATTTCAGGTGCTATCGCCATTTGCGCGATGATCTTACCTGGGATCTCAGGGAGCTTTATTCTACTGTTGCTGGGTATGTATGGCCATGTACTCAGTGCGGTGAACCAGCTTGAATTTGGCTTAGTGAGTCTATTCTTACTCGGTTGTATTGTGGGGTTAATGTCGTTTTCGCGTCTACTCAGCTGGCTATTGGCGCACTATCAGCAAGTAACGTTCTCGCTACTAGCTGGCTTTTTGCTGGGCTCGCTTAATTTATTGTGGCCTTGGAAACAAGTGCTTACGACTTACGTGAACTCCAGTGGTATCGAAAAGCCATTGAGTCAGGCCAACATTCTGCCTGCGCAATACAGTACGCTGTACGGTCAAGACCCGAATACGCTGGCATGTATTGCGCTTGCCGTCGCTGGCCTTGCGTTGATCTTAACCATCGAAAAGATAAGCGAAAAATATTAATAAAATAGACATCTAGAACAATAGATACGTAAGCTCAACGAACGCCTATATGTCTATTGTTCTAAACCATCCCGTGACAGAGAGTCGCGGCGCTTTTGCAAATGGCGCGACGTAAGTCACAGAATGAATTTTACTCACATCGAAAACCACCAGTGAATTAAACTTAGGTGCATAACTTTTAGTGGGTGTGCCATCGGGTTCAAAAAACTGCAGTAGCCCGCCCCAGTCAGGGTGCCAACTTTTGCTTAGGCTGAGTACATAGGCATAAACCCGGCCCTCAGCTTCTACAATATCATTATGTCGCGTTAAATACTGGCCACCTATAAAGCGCGTTGCTTGGGCTGAGGTACGGATAATATTCTGGCTAGAAATTGCTGAAAAGCACGACTGTATAGCGTTACTGTTGAGATCACTGTAGAGCCTTTGCAGAGTCTCAGGGCTTGAGGATGCTATGGAATGGCGGCCATACATAAAACCAACACCACGCGAAGCATAACTATGTATATCTTCAAGCAAGGCTTGCTGCTCTTGTGGTGTTAAGGCAAGAATATCACTGTCCTTGACTGATTTTGCTGTCCCGTTATGAAACAGTGCGAGCTGGTAGTCTAGATTACAGAGGCACTCATGTAGTTGTTGAGCGTTTGTATCGTCTAGAATATTTTCAATCCGTGCAAAGCCTTCGTTGCTCAATTTTTGCTGTAATTCTGTTTGTTGTTGCTGCGAAAGTTGAAGCATAAATACCTACTGCTGATGTATGAGCCTGTTTGTACTACTGTAAACAGGATGCCTTAGACTTCAGTCCAATGCTGATTATTTTTTATCTATGCTAAAGTGAGTTTGGCTGAAATGCCATCCCTCTGCACTCATCGATAGGCAAAAAAATGAAAATCAATGGACTACTGCTATTCTGTTGCGCATGGGTCATATCCGTGATCCCATCACCAGCCTTGGCGGCTCAAGGCACCTTAGATCTTACTAGCTCGACACTCGGTTTGGTTTGTATTGTTGTCTTCGTTTTAGCATACGCACTTGTAATGCTTGAAGAAAAACTCCATATGCGAAAATCAAAGCCAGTGCTTGTGGCGGCAGGCATCATTTGGCTCATGATTGGGGCGTATTACGTTAATCAGGGACAACCTGATGTTACCGAGCACGCATTTCGGCACAATTTGTTAGAATTTGCGGAGTTGATGTTGTTCTTGCTGGTTGCGATGACTTATATCAACGCGCTTGAGGAGCGCCGCCTTTTTGATGCGCTACGAGCATGGATGATCCAAAAGGGTTTTAGTTATAAGAATCTCTTTTGGATCACTGGGTTCTTATCCTTTTTTATCTCTCCAATTGCAGACAATCTAACCACAGCCTTGCTAATGTGTGCCGTGGTGATGAAGGTAGCTGAAGGTGACAAAGAGTTTATCAATTTAAGCTGTATCAATATCGTGATAGCTGCCAATGCTGGTGGAGCATTCAGCCCCTTTGGTGACATTACCACTTTGATGGTATGGCAAGCCGGTATGGTACATTTCAGTGAGTTCTTAGCGCTTTTTGTTCCTTCACTGGTTAATTACATCGTACCAGCAGTCGTAATGAGTTATTTTGTGGCGGATAGAAAGCCCAGTGCAGTTTACGAAAGAGTAGAGCTTAAGCGCGGTGCTTTAAGAATTTTAACTTTGTTCCTATTGACTGTTGCAACTGCTGTGCTTTCACACAGTTTGCTGCATTTACCACCGGTACTTGGCATGATGATGGGCCTCGGTTACCTACAGTTTTTTGGTTACTTCCTGAGAATGACGTTACCGGGGTCATTAGCACGAAAGCGAGCGATGGCGGAAAGAGAAGGGGATCAAGAGCGTCTCGAGAAGCTAGGAAGTGTTGTGCCATTCGATGTCTTTAGCAAAGTTTCACGCGCTGAGTGGGATACCTTATTATTTTTCTACGGTATCGTTATGTGTGTTGGCGGTTTGGGGTTTCTCGGCTATTTAAGTTTAATGTCAGAGATATTATACGGTGAATGGTCTGCAACCTATGCTAACGTATTCTTAGGGGTTATCTCCGCTGTGATCGATAACATTCCTGTAATGTTTGCTGTGCTGTCGATGCAACCTGAAATGTCACACGGCCATTGGTTGTTGATCACGCTCACAGCAGGGGTAGGAGGGAGTTTACTCTCTATTGGCTCGGCGGCTGGGGTAGCACTCATGGGTCAGGCTAGAGGCTATTATACTTTTATGGGGCACCTAAAATGGGCACCTGTGATCTTGCTTGGTTATATCGCGAGTATTTTATGTCACCTGTGGCTCAACGAATCTGCTTTTAGTGTGTTTGGCTAGCGCTTAGGTAAGACGTAGTGAGAGTGAATAATAAATATGTGTTTCACTCTCACTGCATTTATCGCTCGGCGAGGTAGTGTTGATATCGTTGTACCCATTCCTGTGATACTGGCTTTTCCATATTTAGCACTTTCTCGACTTCAGTAACTACAATTGCACCATGTATTTTTCCCACCATAACGGGCGTCGCAACATCAGTGTTTGCTTTGATGTTACCATTAATCACTTCCACAGCAGCTACCCCTAATTCCGTTGCGAGCATTCTATCTTCAACAGATGGTGCGCCGCCTCGTTGAATATGGCCTAACACGCAAAGTGCGCAATTGATATCGGCATTGTTATTTAACTCTGTTTGAAGCGCTTGAGCGCCACCTGGCCATAAATTTTCCGCTAGTATAATCAAAAAGCTACCGTGTTGATGTTGATGCTTTATGGCATTTTTGAGATGAGCTAAGACCTGAGAGGTATTCTCTGCCGTGCAGTTTTCAAATGAAATGATAGCCTCAGCGCCTGTCGCTATGCCTACATGGTAAGCGATATGTCCGTTATGACGACCCATTACCTCGGTGATAAAGACCCGCTCAAAGGCATTTGCAGTATCGCGGATTTTATCTATTGCAGAAGTCGCAGTATTGATGGCGGTGGAAAAACCAATGGTGTTGTCACATCCCGAGAGGTCGTTATCTATAGTAGCGGGAATACCGACTAGTTGACCTTGCCAGTGCTCTGCTAATACTTGCAATCCTTTAAGTGAGCCATCACCACCAATCACAATAAGTACGTCAATATGGAGTTTTCTAAGTGCGTTTGCGGCTTGAAGGACGCCTGAGGGTCCTAGCATCGCAGGGCAGCGGGCACTTTTTAGAATTGTGCCACCAAGTTGGGTGATATCTGTGACAGAATCAGTATTGAGCTCAGTATATTCTTGGTTAATTAGACCATTATAACCATGAAAAAAACCAAAGCATTGAAATCCGGAACTTAGGGCACTTAACGTGATAGCCCGAATTGCCGAGTTCATACCCGGCGCGTCCCCGCCACTTGTCAGTACTGCTATCCGTTTTGTCATGTCGTCACTCTAACGTTACTTGGTTATTCTTTTTGTATACTACCAGAGTAACTTTAAGACAAGTTGATCGACATTAAAGATAGCCAATAAGTGTAGGGAGATAGAAAGGTAAAACGGCATTTAGCTTTACCTAAATGCGTTTTAATTAACGTTGCGTGATCTTGCTAGCAAGTTCTTCACGTTGTGCGGTCGGTAGGTTATCTACGACGATTTGATAAGAATCATCGATCATTTTCTTTATTTCGTCTTCTGGAATAGTGCCATCCAAGATGACTGTATTCCAAAGCCGCTTATTCATGTGATAACCAGGCACAACAGATGAATACTTGTCTCTAAGTAACAATGCTTCGTCAGGGTCGCATTTTACATTTAACCACCAAACAGGTTCACCATTTTCATCTATTTGCCCCTCCTTCCCCTCAGTTAGAGTTGCAAACATTTTATGCTGAACTTTGTACACATCTACGTCTTGCGCAAAAGGCTTAGTGATAAAGGTAGCAGGCTTGGCCTGCAAATATTCATGTACGCTTTTCTGATCCATAGCCCGTGTCCTTGAAGTAACAGTTAATACTACATGAGAGTAAGTTTAGCAGCTCTTGTGATAATACTGTAATCGTCTATCAGTAAAAACTATCAGAAAGTCTATACTATGGCGTTATAACGCAGACAATTATTGAATAACTGACCGATTTGTATCGGTTTAACTCACAGTTGACGATTAAAATAAATACAGTGTGTAAAAGCACCAAAATTTCAGTCGTCTACAATATTAGAAAAGCTAACTTTTAATTTCCAGTTAAGGACTAAGCTGGCTTCACAAATTATGCTAAAAACACTCTCATAACCTAAGTGGACTAAGCTAGGAAATCATTGCTAGTTGACCGTAAAAATTTCCCCACTTGTCTCTGTTTCCCTAATCAGGGAAAGTTACGGAATAGCACTCCTTACGTAATGCTATACCTCTAAACAGTCCGCTATTAAATTAAATAATACAAAAATATGCAACAATAATTTCTGTATTGATTAAATATTGAACGTTGTGTAGACTCGTCGGCCGCATTAGTAAATAGTATCGAAATGCGATGTTTCTGCGCCAAGGAGAAAAGCCCTTGGTTTACTTGATAGATGAAAAACTTCAGGAGTATCAGTGGCTTTTACAATCATATCCTTGGTCTGTGCTGTGGTAATTTATCTTCAAACCCTCTGGACTGGAATGCCTAGAAAGCGCTGGCTGAGCTTAGCATTAATTACGGGCCCTGCGGCGCTTATTCTTTTTCGGGTGCACTACCGTAGAGCTTGGATGCGTCGTTGCGCGAATTTAGTTAGTTGGAAAGCGTAAATGGAGCTAGGTTAAATGAAATAGGGCTACTGTACGAGTTGAAGGTTTGGTTTCTCGCTCGGAGCATGTTGTTTCAAGAACTGTTCAAATTCACTGCTTGATAGCGGTTTTGAGTAGTAGTAGCCCTGAACCGTTTGGCAATTCAGTTGCTCTAAAATATTAAGTTGTTCTTCATTTTCAACACCTTCAGCAACAACGTGAAGGTCTAAGTTGTGCGCAATAGTAACGATGGAGTCTACCATGTTTCTACCACGTTCATTGTTCATATCGTCGATAAATGCCTTGTCTACCTTAAGTGTATTCAGTGGAAATTGCTTGAGATAAGCCAGCGAGGAATAGCCGGTGCCAAAGTCATCCATGGCTAAATGTATTCCCCTCGCACTAAGCGAGCGCATTATCGAAATTGCTTCTTTTGGATCGTCCATTACTGTTCCTTCCGTGATTTCTAATTCAAGAAAATAAGAGGGAAGTTGATTTTTTTGCAAGATGATATCGATCCGAGTTGTGAGATCTGGCAGGCTAAACTGTTTTGCTGATAAATTCACCGCAACTCTGCCATTAAACAGCCCTTTATCAATCCAATGTTTAACATCGCGGCATGCTTTGTCTAAAACGACTTCACCAATTTCGATGATCTGCCCAGTTTCTTCCGCGATAGGAATAAACACACCTGGACTTATCACCCCTTTTTTCGGGGTAATGAAACGGACGAGTGCTTCCATACCAACCAGTTCACCGGTTTTAATATTCATTTTTGGCTGATAGTAGACGACAAAGTGATCTTCTTTGAGGCCATAACGCATCAGGTTTTCTATTTGTAAACGCTTTACCGCTTGTTCGTTCATCGAGTCATTGAAGAACAAGTAGTGATTGCCTTTTTGTTTCGCATGATACATCGCTGTATCTGCATTTTTTAGTAAACTTTCAGGTGATTTACCATCTTCAGGGCAAAGCACAATTCCTACAGACGAGGTGATCACTAACTCATGATTGGCAATTTTAAAAGGTGTCGCAATCGCAGCCAAAAACTGTTTTGCTGTTCGTGTAATGGTGTGAATATCATTGGTGCCAGAAATAACCAGCGCAAACTCATCACCACCTAGGCGATAAAAAGTATCTTGTTGGCGGGCGAGCTTATTCAGTCGCATTGCGAGTTTTGCAAGCAGAGTATCACCAAGCTGATGTCCTAATGAGTCGTTGATTTTTTTAAAGTTATCTAAATCAAAAACAAGTAAAGCATGGTGAGTGCCCTGCTGAGATAGTTTTTGTAGATTAGTGAAGAATAAGTTGCGATTGGGAAGACCTGTTGTACGGTCGCGATTCGACAAATTGTGGAGTTGAGATTCCGCTTTTTTACGCTCGGTTAAATCAGAATAAACAACTACATAGTTGCTGATCTGGCCATGGTTATTTTTAATTTCATCTATGGTTATTTCAATTGGCAAGAGTACATCGGCTGCATTTCGTAGTTTTAACTCTTCTTGCCAGTGTTCAGTTTGCTTAAGTTGGGCTTTTACTTGAGCGACAAACTTTTGATCATAGCCTGGTAAATTGAAATGTTTATTCAGATAATGTTCCCGTTGACCACCAAATAGTTTCAAGTAGCTTGGATTTAGATCAACTAGATTATAGTGCTTATCGTAAATTGCAATTGCGTCAGTGAGCGACTCTACACATTTCGCAAACAGGTTTAACCTCTCCTCAGTGCTCTTAAAGTGGCTGATATCGCGAACTGTGCCTGTCATTCTCAGAGGGTTGAGATTGGCGTCTTTCTCAATAATTTTACCTCTGTCTAACACCCAGTGATACTGACCTAGTTCATCTTTAATTCGGTAGCTCGCTTCAAAAAAAGGGGTTTTTTCTGCGAAATGCTGCTTCATCAGTTTTTCGACGATTAATAAGTCTTGTGGGTGGATCCTATGCTGGTTGGGTATGATGCTGCCGGGCTTTGCGGAGTTCATACCGTACTTGTCATTGATCCGTACAATTTCTCCTGATTGAATATTCCAATCCCAAAGCGTATCGCCACTGCCTTCAATGGTGCTTTTAAATCGTTGTTCTGAGTGCTTAAGTTGAAATGTAGACTTCTTAAGTTGATGGTTTGACCAGATTAAGTAGGGGATGCTAAGTAGAGCAATAACACATGGCACAAACCAAGCGAGCTGGGCTGCAGTTAACACACTCACGTCACTGGCGTACGACGAGTACGAAATCAGTGATAAAAGTAGAGTGTTGATTGTTATTGTTTTTATTTTTAGGCTCATAAAGTGCGTAATTCATAACTGCAACCTTTAATCTAAATCAAGCTAGTGTTGTAGTCAAAAGGAAAACGTTGATTAAGGGGAAATTCAGGTTAATTCAGGCTTTTTACAATAGTGAAGCAAAGTTTAGGATGAAATTCATTGTACTAACAAGTAACGCTGAATATTTACTAAGCTCAAATAAAGCCTGAGGTCTGTGTGCTAAGTGAAAAAAGCCTTGATAGTAAGTGAAAGTGCGATAAGCGTCCCTTGCTTACACTAGAACTGCTAATTACACTTTAAAATCAATCGCGGAGCACTTGGCTCTAGCATCTTATCTATATAGGTAATCATGTCCTCCAATTCTAAATTGGTCAAAGCTTGGATTAACCTTTGTTGCATATCAAACTGGTGAAAGTCATTGGTAATTGAGATCCACAACCGTTGTGCTCTAAGTCTTAGGTTTTTGTCTCTCTCAGAAATATGTAGTAATAAGCTTTCTTTTGAACGTTGCCAGTCAGACTCATCCAATTGACGCAATTGCTTAGCGAAACACTTCAGAAATGCATTATGTCTAGTTAGTAGGTATTCACTATCAAAGTTGGGCGATTGAATGTAAAAAGCAATTCCCGCACGCGTATTGAATGGTGCATACCCCGCGCCAACTAAGTAACCAAGTTGCTCTTTGGTCCTCAATTGTTCGAAGTAATCTTGATTAATAAGATTATTAATCGCCATCATGGTGACTTTTTCTTTAACGGAATCGGTGCGTGATTGAAAATATTCAATAAAGGCATGATCACTGCCTTCGCGTTCGATGTGTTGTTCAGTCAGTCTAGTTAACTCGTTTAAGGGGCGCTTTAAATCTTCTAAAATTTCGCTGCTTGAAAACAGCCCGTGGACTGATGTTTTTAATTTTTCAGCATGTTTTAGTTGCCAGTTACCATGCATAAAGGCTTTGACGTGGATTGCTGAAAAGAACTGCTTTCGAAATAGCTGAAATTCATTAAAACTGGCACTTTTAAGTGCACTGGCTAAATCTTCAGGGCTTGGGTTCCATGGCATCAAATGTGCCCCCAGCCGGCTAAATAGTTCGCTAACTGGCTTATTTTTATTGTGACTTCTCCAGTGGCGAATAAGTTGCTTCTTATATTCGGCAAAACGAGCAGCATGAATTGGTTGATTCAATAGCGCCTCGACCAGCTCTAAAACTAAGGTGATTTGGTTACCAGTAAGTCCAG
Organism: Pseudoalteromonas sp. A757; assembly: GCF_004103285.1. Lineage (NCBI taxonomy): Bacteria > Pseudomonadati > Pseudomonadota > Gammaproteobacteria > Alteromonadales > Pseudoalteromonadaceae > Pseudoalteromonas > Pseudoalteromonas sp. A757. The sequence continues at coordinate 225,887 of NZ_QNQN01000074.1, read as the reverse complement.
CAGTATGTAATGTTAGACCCCCTTGGTGAGAATTTATGTGATAACTAAGGCCTGCTAGTTCTGCGCTATAAAAACGTTCTGCGACTGCATCCATAAATAGATCGGCAAATAGACGGGAGAGTGCCATATGCTTGTGACTAGTAACGGATGGGGCAGAGTCTATTTCGAGATAAAAATGCCCTTTGGTGACTCTAAAAGTTAAGTCCTGCTTAAACCAAAACTCAAACCCTGGCTGATCAGCAAGTCGGATCGGCGTATCTTGATCGCTCTCTACATCGTGGAGTGGATTTTTCGCACTAAGGTATGGATTAATTAGTGGTAGCGACATTTGTGGTAAAGGCATATGCACATTATAGAGCGACTCAATCCAGTCCTTTGCTATCGGTGAGACACTGTATGGCGTGTTGTACCACTTGGCCTTTTTATTTACCTCTGCATTAGGGTGGATAAGCACGAGGCGCATATTGGTAGGGCACAGATGCATCAGTAGTTTTTCGTGCTGCTCTTGTGAAAAGCCATCCATGCGATAATCACCATAGAGAAAATCTTCTTCCTCATAGTGGTGCATATTAACGCTGATTGAATTTACCCAGTCCAACATTCGGCCGACTTCTTGGTTATCGAACGCGATATTCAATAATGTACTTTTATCTTGGTAAAGACGTGGCAGCGCTGCGGTGTTCTGCTTAATTAGCGCCAAGTACTCAAAGAGCATTTCCACTATGTCTTCATAGTATTCAATCCCTTCATCGGTCAGTGCAAAACTGATGTTAAAGTCTCTGAAATTACTACCTGTGATCCCACCACCAGCCGATAGTGCATTGATCCAACCTTGTGATTTGAGGATAGAGTACAGCGAGCCTTTACCTTCATACCCCAACAAATGGGCTAAAAAGCTCACACTTTTATGACGGTATAAGTCTGTAGGGTTGGGCATAGCAAAACTGACAATAAGCTTTTGCATATGCTTTCGGGGTTTGATCTTTAACTCTAATTGTAAGTCGCATTCACGATACATTGGGGCTTGTATCGTGGGCTTTTCCTCTTTAGTACCAATTATTTTCGCAAACGGTAAACTGTAGGATTCCAAGGTTGTCAAAGGTTGTGGTCCGGCAACAACAAGAGTCATCCACTGAGCTTTATAATACTTATTAAAAAATGCGCGTAGTTCACTGGCTATATTGCCATTACGATCCGCTAGAGTGTCGCGCGTACCAACAGAAAACTTGGCAAAAGGATGCTTAGGATTGATGGTTTCTTTGTGAACTTGGTAAATGCGACGGCCATCATCTTTGATTTTCATTTTAAACTCGGCATCAATGGCTTCGCGTTCTTTTTCGGTATCGCTTTCGTTCAGCAGTGGAGATACAAAAAACTGGCTAAAGCGTTCTAGCGCTTCATCTAATCGTTCGGCGTCACAGTCAAAATAATAGCTTGAGTGCTCGGTGCCAGTCCAGGCGTTACTCTGGCCACCATATTGACTAATAAACTGCGAAAACCCGCCAGAATCGGGGTGTTCAACGGTACCAAGAAACAGCATATGTTCCAAAAAGTGCGCCATACCTTGGCGATTTTCAGGATCGTCAAAGTGACCAACGTTAACGGTTAATGATACGGCGCACTTGGCGGTTGAATCGTCATTAATCAATAAGATTCTAAGACCATTGTCCAGTGTTAGGAATTGGTACTGCCGATTATCATTATTACTCAGTTTCAATATGCTGCTGCCGATAGATTAGTTAAAAGATAACTGAAGGTAATTAGAATTTCATTTCGTGTTAATCCTTCATTTGTTTTAATATAGCGAACAAACCAGTGAGATAGCTACCGGTTTAGAAGAAAATAATATCGAATTGCATATATGAGTAGTCAGTAAGCATAAGATCCTCTGTTGTGAGCGGCATAAAAGGGAAAGGCCATTAGCGACAATAGCTTAAATGCGGATCTCATTGTTCATGAGATAAATATATGCTGGGTGATATAAACAGAAGGTGCTGAACAGTATGAAGACTATCTTGATAATGCGTCATGGTGAAGCTGAGCCAATGCAGGCCGATGATGCGAGTAGAAACTTAACTGAGCTGGGGTTACAACAAGCCAAGGATATGGGTCAATGGTTGAAACAGTACTTTGAGATAGATGCGGCATTAATAAGTCCGTTTACCAGAGCGCAGCAAACGGCCGAGCAAGTGCTTGCTGTACAAGCTCCCCAATTGGTTGAAACCTGCGCAGATATCGTGCCGAGTGGCTCAGCACACACAGCCATTGATTATTTAGAAACGCTTATTTCTTTGCATCCTGAACACCAAACCTGGATTTTAGTGGCACATATGCCTGTCGTAAGTTATCTAGTTGACCGCTTATGTCCCGATACTATGCCTATTTTTTCAACCGCAGCTGTCGCTATCATTGAGTACAATGAGCAAACAGGCCGAGCGGAATTTACTTCGATGCAATTACCTTAAATTTTTCTCATATTTTAATGTAGAAAGGCTAAAACTTACCTTTAATCGGTCTAATGTCCTCTTTTTAATTTTGTTTGAACTTTATCATTACACCGGTGTCATAGCCTTGGCACCGCAATCATGATTACCGGAACAGTCAGTACATTTGTTTGGGCGCAAATCGTATTGTTCAGATAACCAGCACAGTTTCGACCACTGTGTTATGGTTCTGTTATCGGTAAATTTGGTTTTTTGGAACTTATATAGCCATAAGTTTAAAGGACAATTGTCCGCTTTTTTGTGTTTTTTGTTGCTAAATGTCGTAAACTGTCAGCTAACGTCGCTAAAAGTTACAAAAAAATTGATTTTTTAGTTCGGTTTATAAAGCAAAGTAGAATTTACCTGCTATAATTACCGCCGTCTCGTTCAGCCTTACAAAGTTGTATCGCACTCTCGACTGTAAGGTCCGCGTTTTTACATTTTAATCGCGAAAAATTGAACGTTCACGCCTAGTGAAACGGCGCCCAAATTTTAAACCGTTGAACAAAGAGTGCACTAAAAGGTCGAAAACCAACATGAAAGCAATGAAAAGATCTACGTTAGCTACCCTAATAAATGCTACGTTGTTCTCTGCTGTGGCAGGTACTTCATTTTCTTCACTTGCTGAGGAAGAGCAAGCCAAAAAAAATCAATTGGAAGTTATTCAAATCACCGCTCGTAAACGTGTTGAAAACGCGCAGGAAGTACCTGTATCTGTTTCTGCACTTCAAGGTGATAACTTGAATGCTTATAGCTCAGCGGGTATGGACATTCGCTTTATGAACGCGAAGATCCCAAGTCTATCGGTAGAATCTTCGTTTGGTCGTACTTTCCCACGTTTTTACGTACGTGGTTTAGGTAACACAGATTTCGATCTAAATGCGTCACAACCTGTATCTTTGGTTGTTGATGAAGTGGTTCAAGAAAACCCAATTCTAAAAGGCTTCCCTGTATTCGATATTGCACGTATTGAAGTATTACGTGGTCCTCAGGGCACGCTATTTGGCCGTAATACACCTGCAGGTCTTGTTAAATTTGACACTGTTAGACCAAGTCAAGAATTTGATGGCTATGCTGCTGTTTCTTATGGTAGCCGTGGTGCAGTGGACTTTGAAGGTGCGGTAGGCGGCTCAGTAACCGACCGTATCTCAACACGTATTTCTGCCTTGTGGCAGGAACAAGAAGATTATATCGATGTAAAAGCGCCAGGTTTTGAGAAAAAAGATTCGTTAGGCGGTTACAGCGAGCAAGCCGTTCGTGTTCAATTCTTATATGAAGGCGATGACTTCAACGGCTTATTGAATTACCACTACCGTGATTTAGATGGTCGCCCAATTGCATTTCGCGCAAATCTGATCGAGAAAGGCACAAATAACATTAACCCATTGTATGATAACGATGTGGTATACCATGATGCAGCCTCTCGTTCGACGCAACAGGTTGAAACTCAAGGTTTGAGCCTAAAACTTGAGTGGGACTTACCTGAGCATACCGTGACGTCAATCACTGCTTGGGAAAGTGCTGAAATCTACTCACGCGCAGACGTTGATGGTGGTTACGGTCCAAATGATGCAGGTGTTTCAGGCCCTGGTTTGATCATATTTACTTCAGAAACTGCGGATGTTATTCCTGAGCATAATCAGTACACGCAAGAGCTGCGCTTATCAAGCAACTTTTCTGGCGATTACAACTACCAAGTTGGTGTCTTCTTATTTGAAGAAGACCTAATGATTGAAAGCTATAGCTTCAATACTAATGGTTATGATTCTGCATATGCACAGTATGGCGTGCAAAATGGTTATGCTTACCAAGATCAAGACACATCAGCATGGGCAGTATTTGGTTCTTTTGATTACACCGTATCTGATGATTTAAAAGTAACAGCTGGCTTGCGTTATTCTGACGACGAGAAAGAGTTTTACGCCAAGCGTACTAAGAACCCAACACCTTGGAACGGTTCTCCAGATGTACTTGACGATACCGCTAACCCAAGCGATAGCCACGTAAGCTGGGATTTAAGTGCCACTTACAAGCTAACTGATGATGTAAACTTGTTTGGTCGCGTTGCTAACGGTTTCCGTGCACCAAGTGTTCAAGGTCGTATTTTGTTTGGTGATGAAGTGACTGTTGCTAAGTCAGAAACGACCAACTCAATCGAAGCGGGCATTAAATCTGATGTACTTGATGGCCAAGGCCGCGTAAACGCGACGGTATTTTACTATCAAATGGATGACCAACAGCTAACGGCTGTAGGTGGTGGTTCGAATTTCAACCGCTTAGTGAATACTGATAAAACAACTGGTTATGGCTTCGAACTCGATACCGAGTGGGTGTTAACAGACGAGCTAAATGCAACATTTAATCTGAGCTATAACAAAACCGAGTTGGAAGATAAAAACTTAGCTGTAGCGGTTTGTGCGCAGTGTACAGTGACTGATCCAACTTATATGGTTGAAGGTACTAATGGCCCTGAGGCGCGAGCAATTTTGGATGGTAACAGCTTACCTCACGCTCCTGAGTGGATTGCAAACGCAACACTTCGCTATACGAAAGAGTTAGAAGATGGCGAGTTCTTCGTCTATGGTGATATGTCTTATCGTAGTGAAGTAGACTTCTTCTTATACAAATCAGTAGAGTTTGAAGGTGAAGCGTTGTTTGAAACAGGCCTGCGTGCTGGTTATATGTGGTCTGAAGGCGATAACGAATATGAAGTGTCAGCCTTTGTTCGTAACCTATTTGATGAGCAAGTGGTTATCGGTGGTGTAGACTTCAATAACAACACGGGTATGCTAAATGAAGCGCGCTTCATTGGTGCTGAATTCAAAGTGAAATTCTTCTAATTCACGCTACAGTGATTATAATAGAGTAACTAAAGCCCGCGTTAAGCGGGCTTTTTAATGAAATTTTTATGTTAGGAGTGGATATGTCAGGTTTTTGGAATTATCGGGTGATATATTGTGAAGCGACAAAAGATGAAGCGGCTTTATATCAAATCCATGAAGTGGAATATAACTTAAATGGCAAGGTAACGAACTGGTCTGAAACGGGTGCTGCACCCTTTGGTCGTTCGATGGAAGAGTTGCAAGCGGATGCAGATAGACTGAAGTCAGCTTTCGATAAGCCAATTCTAAAAGTAATTAGACAGCCACGGGGCTATACATTAGTTGAAGTTGATAGCGGTGAAGAAGCTACTGCTGAGCCACCAGCAGGGATCAACGGTTAATTAATACAACCAAATTAAGGAGTGTAAATGCGTTTTCAGGCAGTTTTATTTGATTTTGACGGTACATTAGTTGATTCAGAAGCACTCCATTACCAAAGTTGGATGAAGGTGTTAGCCCCGTATCAAGTTACTTATACGGAGCATGATTTTTGTGATGAGTTTTCGGGTGTACCAACGCTTAAAGCCGCCAATATACTTAAAGAAAGGCACCAACTTGCGCCTTCTGCCCGTGATTTATGTGATGAAAAAAATATCGTCTTTGTCGCAACAGCTGCGGAAGTACTCCCCAGATTAATGCATTTTGCAAAACAAATTGTTGAACAAACCTCAAAACGTTGTTCGATCGCACTCGTGACTGGAAGCAGCAGAGCAGAAGCGCTCCCAGTTTTACGACACTATCAGCTACTAGAGCTGTTTTCTGCGATAGTGTGCAAAGACGATGTCGAACGGCCAAAGCCTCATCCTGAACCTTATCGCAAAGCGCTCGCTGCGCTAAAAATTGCGCCACATGAAGCTGTGGCAATAGAAGATACCTACACAGGGTTAACTTCAGCCAAAGAAGCTGGGTTAACCACGGTTGTTGTACCAAACATGCACTCAGCTAAGCAAGATTTAAGTCTTGCTGATCATTCATTTACCGATCTCGAAGCGGTTTTTGACTGGCTTTGTCCTGAAAGCTAATACGGATTGCTATAAAGAGGGGGCCTTTTAGTCAAAGCTTGTTTGATTTTACAAACTTCGATTGTTGTGTAATCTTTAAGCATGAAATTTATTAATTTTTAATATCAGTGAACGTAAACAATGCACCTAGTCGCTGGTATTAAATATCCACTGCAAAGGATTATGCTATGCGATATTTACCATTCTTATTCTGTCTATTATTAGGTTTTTCCAATCTCCTTTATGGAAATGAAACCGACACAAAAATCCAGCTTGCTTCGGTATATCAAGGCAACGAAGATATTTCTAATTATCTTGTTAGTGAAAAGTTCGATGGTGTGAGGGCCATTTGGGATGGCTCTCAACTGCGTACGCGTGGCGGTCACTTAATTAAAGCACCAGACTGGTTCACGCAAGGATTACCTGATACTTGGTTAGATGGCGAGTTGTGGGCTGGGTACAATAACTTCGCTTTTGTGAGTGCGATTGCAAGGCGCCACGCCCCTAATAACGAACACTGGCGTCAAGTGACTTATTATGTATTTGACGCACCAAATTCTACAGAAATATTCGCTAAGCGTCATGAGCGTTACTTAAGCCTTCTCAGCCATACTGAGTTATCACACATTAAACCCGTCAAGCAGCTATCATTTGGCTCCGTTGAGGAGCTAAACGATTATTACCATAGTGTATTAAAACGAGGTGGTGAAGGGGTCATTTTGCATGCTAAAAATGCTAAGCACGAAGATGGAAGAACAACCAACGTGTTAAAATATAAGCCGTATTTGGATGACGAAGCCATCGTGATTAAGCATTTACCCGGTAAAGGAAAGTACCAAGGAATGATGGGATCGCTTCTGGTGAAGAATGCACAAGGTAAGGAGTTTAAAGTCGGATCAGGGTTTAGCGACGAAGAGCGTGCATCACCACCACCGATTGGTAGCCAAATTACCTATCGATATCAAGGATATACTAAGTTTGGTAAACCGCGTTTCGCGCGATTTTTAAGAGTAAGGCCAAAATTATAGAATGGCACTACCGCTGCAAAGAAAACTTGGGGGTTTTTATACGCTAGCGAGCACTACGGCTCGCTATCAAAAGCGCAATGGGCTTATTCTGCACGGCCCATGAACTTAGATTCAGCAGTGTTGATCTTAATTTTGTCACCGCTTGAAATATGCTCAGGAACTTGAACAACAAGGCCTGTTGTTAATGTCGCAGGCTTTGTTCTAGCACTAGCAGATGCCCCCTTGATTGAAGGAGAGGTATCTTCAATCACAAGCTCTACGCTTGAAGGTAAGTCGATAGAAACAGGCATGCCCTGAACCACGACGATAGATAAACCTTTCGTTGATTCATCGATAAATAACAACTGCTCAGCAATAGACTCTTTATTTAGGTGGTATGGCGTGTAATCTTCATCGTCCATAAACACATATTCATCACCATCTACATATGAAAGCATTGCAGGGCGGCGGTTAAGATCTGCAAGTGTCAGCATCTCTTCCGCTTTAAACGTTTCATCTACTTTAGAGTTATCTACTACATCGTACATACGCATACGATATAGGCTACCACCAGCGCGACCTTGTGGTACTGAGCGCTCAATATCACGAACAATCATTACGCGGCCGTTATACTCGATCGCGGCATGTTTTTTAATTTCACTTGCCTTTGGCATAGCTTAATTCCTAATACAAATAAAGTTGGCACAATATAATCATTTTTCGGCTTTTTGGCGAGTTTCAAAATTCACTCTAAGCCTCAAATACCGTATAAAGTCGTCATTTCTGAGTACTTGATCCCAAAGTGCTGGTCAAACCAACGGTTGATATAGTCATGCTCGGGCTCAAGCTTGGCACAGCGCAGGATATTTTCGCCTTTATTGGTGCCAAGTGCCTGTCCACAGTAATTTTGCTTCCAAGTTAGCGTAAGATCTTGAGAGAATTTTTTTAGTAATTCGTCAAATGTCTTTTCTGTTACCTGTGAAAGGTTAAGAAAGTCTGGAGACAGTGGTGTGATATTAAGTTGCTCAAAATCAGCCTGATGTGCGCGGGTTTTGTTATGCTTACTATCGCTTGCACTGCCTTTGATATAACGATGGGCTAAACTCGCCTCATAATTGACATTGATATCAAATTTTTCATCGTAGATGGTCACGGGATACGTGAACTCTCTTGTGACTTCTGCGGTATGCGTGTTATCTAAGTTATTTGGATCAGGTCGTTCAACTTTCTGTTGATAATGCTTACGCTGAATATATTGGTTACTGGTACGGTAATAGTCCGCATCTGCGTATAGCTCTAATGAAAGCTGTTGGCTACCATTACTATCAAACCAGAGGCTGTTATTAAATGCCGTATTTAGGTTTGAAATAAATGCGCTGTATTGTCCTTTGATTGAGTTGCCAAAGCGCAAGCCAATATCGACACGATCTCGTATGTTCATCGCAAAATAACGACTTTTATCTTGGTTATCTACACGTAAACGTTTTGGAGTTTGCCACGCTAAACAGTATTTTTCGGTGAAACTTTTTAAATAGAAGCGTTGTCCGCTGACTTGTCCTGCAAGTTCATCACACTTTTTCTGCGCTTGCGTTCTTAGCGTGTCGTAGTGGATGCTCATGGCGCTTGCTAATTGCGCATTGCTGATCAGGTGGCGATAGTTATGTTCAAAAAGCTTAAACTTGTCGGGGTAGGGGGTGTTTGAGAGCGAGCGGGCTTCGTCGAGTAACCATTGCCTCGCGTAATCAAGCTCTTCTCTTTGGGTATTTGCCATTGCACCATTCGGTTTCATCTGCCATTGTGCTTGGTTTTTTACGATTTCCTCAAGTCTGGTCGCTGCTGCCGTGTAGTTATTTGCTAAGCGAAGCATACGCACATCGATAAGACCTTTATCTATAAGCTTGTCTCGCGCCAGTGTTAAGCCTTGCTTTGCTTCAAGATCCTCGGGGTCTTCCGCGAGTGCTTGTGAATAATATTCAGCAGCTTGGCGGTACATACCCGCTTCGTAAAGTTTATTGCCTTTATAAACCAGCGATTTACAGCCGCTGATAGCTGCCAATATTGCAATGATGATGGCGGTTTTCTTGATCATAATATCATTCCATTCGCGCAAAAAGTTCCATAAGCACAGTTATTGATTTTAGTATCCATTCGCTTCACGTACGGGCGCACCCGTTCCTAAGCTTTTAACAGGCTTATAATACATAGTTCTGGCGAAATCTACATCACTGAATTGTTACGATTTTGTTTTGGGAGGTATTGAATCTCGCTGTGTTGGTTTGTTGTCCTCCTGACAGCTTTGGACGCCCATCCATGGGCTACGACTTACTTTCTTTGATGCCCAAAGAACAAGTATGCAAAAGAAAGGGCACTCCCAACATCACACTGACTCCTCAATTAAATTGCCAATATGAACGTGACCGCGGTGTAAGGGCTATCCTTGGCCCTGTCACCGCTTTTCACGCATCCATGCGTTGAAATGACTCATTGGCAATTTACTTTCGGGTGTGATGAGGGAGGAAAACGGTGCTGAAAGCTTTTTTTGGTGCTTGTAGGAAAATTAGCTGCTTTTGAGAGAAAAACTAGAACTTGCAGTCAATACTAATCCCCTTTACCACACCCGAAAAACATAACAGCTCGGCGGGTAAATCACCTCCCACAAAACAATTTAGACTGTTAATTAGGTGCTCACTCGGATCGTTTTTGTGGTGCTTGTAAGCAACTTAATCATAAAAGCCGTAGACGATCTCACAAGCGACTTATTCCCCCACCATCACACCCGAAAAGCATAAGCCGATATGCAATGTGCCGACAGGATGTCGGCCAAGTCTTGTCAGGCACAAGGACGTGCCTTACAAGACGGTTGCACTATATCGGCTTAGGGTTTGAGGATTGAGTGTGATGCTGGGGCGACGTTTTCTTGGTTCGCTCGATCGCGTCGTTTCAAAAGAATGAACGAGAAGCGCATGGATGCGCTTTGATATAAGCCAAGGAGGGTAAGGCTAATATGTCCTCCTGACAGGTTTCGACGCCCCTCCATGGGCTACGACTTACTTTTCTTTGATGCCCAAAGAACAAGTATGCAAAAGAAAGGGCACTCCCAACATCACACTGACTCCTCAAGTAAATTGCCAATATGAACGTCACCGCTATGTAAGGGACATCCCTGTCCCTGTCACCGCTTTTCACGCATCCATGCGTTGAAATGACTCATTGGCAATTTACTTTCGGGTGTGATGAGGGAGACACAAGGCGCTGATAAATTCTTGTGGTGCTTGTAAGCGACTTAGCTGCTTCAGGAGATGAAACCAGAACTAACAGACAGCGCGATTTCCCCTCCATCACACCCGAAAAGCATAAGCCGATATGCAATGTGCCGACAGGATGTCGGCCAAGTCTTGTCTGGTATAGGGACGTGCCTTACAAGACGGTTGCACTATATCGGCTTAGGGTTTGAGGATTGAGTGTGATGCTGGGGCGACGTTTTCTTGGTTCGTTCTTTTTCGTCGTCTAAAAAGAATGAACGAGAAGCGCATGGATGCGCTTTGATATTAACCAAGGAGGGGATGCTTGATTAGGGCTGCTGTGTAAAATCAAGCAGTTAACCTGCTTAATTGCTCAGGTTAGCGGCCTCTGTACGCGTAAAAAATATAATTGCTTATTAAGGCAAATTTAGGTGTAATGAACACATAATAAGCGCTGAGCAATGCAGGGAAAGCTTAATTAATAATAGATTAGCTGTTCAAACCAAATGATTTGGCTAATGTATCTAAAAAGCAAATTCCCATAGCATAAACAACACCAACTCTGTCACACCGGGCAGGTAGCAGCTCAGTCCAACAAGCGATTGTGCAATACAAACTGCGTGTCGCATAAATACTAAAGTGTTAGTTGCCCGAAATAATTGAGAGGATGTTGCATGGATTGGAGTACATTTGGTTCCGCTGTCGCGGGTGCTGTTGTAGGAGGGTTTCTTGCCGGTTACTTTTCGTTAAAAGCTACGCAGAAATCGCACGAGAATCAAGTTAAGCATTCCGAAGAAAATGAAGAGAAAATAATTTCGGGCCTGCTTCAAGCTATACACGATGAGATCGAAACTGTATTTGAAAGGTACCAAGAATCCATGGGGGCGAGATTAGAATCGCTTGATGATGGTCACGGCCTTGCATACTACTATCCTCTTGTTAGCGACTTCTTTAACGTATACAACGGCAATAGCTTTCTAATTGGGCGTATACCAAACAATGACTTAAGAAAGCAGATCGTAAGAACATACACTCTTGCCAAGGGTATGATTGACTCCTATCGCATGAATAACGATCTGGTTTCAAAATGGGAGTTTTCCGAAAAACTGTACGCTGAATCCCAACTAGAAGTACATAAAAATCAAGCTATCGCACATTATTCAGCGCTTGTTGATTACGCTAAAATCTTAAAGGATTCCCACAAAACCCTTAAGCAAGAAGTTTCTGCGTTGCTTAGAGAACTAAGGAAAAATGGCGTTCTAAATGAAAAAAACAACTAACAAGGCAATTAAAAATCGCCCACTAAAAGCGTGGGCTGGACTCGCTACCGCTCGCCTTTTATTGCGACGTTAATTCAAAGAGAATTTATATGAAATTTCCAGAACTAGAAACATCTCGGTTAATTCTTAATAAACTATCAAGAGATGACAGTCTTGCTTTGTTAGCTATTTTTTCCGACGAAAACGTGGTTAAGTTTTACGATATTGAAGCATATAAAACTGAAGCGCAATCGTTAGCGTTGATAGATTTTTTCAATAGCCGTTTCGCCGAAAATATGGGTATTCGCTGGGCCATCCGACTTAAAGATTCAGGGAAGCTTATAGGTACTTGTGGTTTCAATTCGTGGAATCCAAAAATGAAAAATGCAGGGTTAGGGTACGAGCTATCTTCTTTTTATTGGGGGCTTGGGTATGCTTCCGAAGCGATAAGTAAAATCATTGAGCTGGCCTTTTCAGTAGACACACCTTTTCACGAATTATATAGAATTCAGGGTGATACCATGATTGGGAATATTGCTTCTGAATCAATTTTGAAAAAGCTTGGCTTTAAAGAAGAGGGAATTCGGCGCGCCAGTGGTTACTGGAAAGGTGAGTTTCATGATCTGAAGTGCTTTGGTTTAATCAAGCCCGAATTCATAGAAATATAACAAGTACGTTATCAGTTGATTTTGCACCTTCACTCTTAAGACGTCCCCTAATAACTTCTCAAACGAGCTAAGACTTCTAATACCAGCAAAAGCTTTTTGCGCTTCTAGCAAGGTGCTAACACTATCTTTTCTGATACACAGACAATCGGGTTTGATTAAATCTGATTAATCAAACCCCCCCTGTTAAACCAAGGTGTGGTTATGGCTCTAGTTTGTCTTGGGTGTTGGTATCAAAGTCGCTGGCGTCGTGCCGTTCATGAAGCTGCTCATGAGGTTCTCCCCATGTTCTATTTACCATTTTTCCGCGTTTGACCGCATCTCTTGAGGCGATGAGTCCAGCCCAGCGGATCACGTGTTCATAGCCATTGACGTCTAAAAACTCTGCCGCATCATATAGGTGCCCTTGGGCTAGCACGCCATACCACGGCCAGATTGCCATATCCGCGATAGTGTATTCATCGCCACAAATATATTCTCTTGTAGCTAGGTGTTGATTCAGTAAATCCAGTTGGCGCTTCACTTCCATCGTGTAGCGGTTGATTGGATATTCGTAGTGCTCGGGTGCGTAGGCATAGAAGTGGCCAAATCCACCACCAAGAAGCGGCGCAGCCCCCATTTGCCAAAATAACCAGTTGAGACACTCGGTGCGTTTTGTGGGATCTTGTGGAATGAACTTTTGGAACTTTTCAGCTAAATAAAGCAAAATTGAGCCAGACTCAAAGATTTTGGTAGGTTCCTTGGTGCTGGTATCTAATAACGCGGGGATCTTAGAATTTGGATTAAGTGCAACAAACCCTGAGCTAAATTGCTCACCTTCCATGATATTAATTAAAAAGGCATCATATTCTGCTTCTTTTACCCCGGCTGCTAAAAGCTCTTCTAGCAAGATAGTCACTTTCACGCCGTTTGGGGTTGCTAGGGAGTAGAGTTGTAACGGGTGTTTGCCTTGCGGTAGGGACTTTTCGAATCTTGCGCCTGCAGTAGGGCGGTTGATATTTGCGAATTTACTACCATCGCCACTTTGCCATGGCCACTGCCAAACTTTAGGTGGGGTATAACCCGATGTACTCATTTTATGAACTCCTTCTGTGACTGTCCAAATCCATTATAGAGTGTAGAAGTGAAATGGAAATGAACAAACTTCTGTGGTCACAGGCTTACTCGTTTTATCCAGATCTTAAGAGAGGGATATGAACAAGCTATCAACAAAAGGTGGGGGAAAGTAGTAAAATAAAAAATGCCGATCAAAAGACCGACATTCTTGAATTGGTTGGGAGTTAAAACACAACAGTTTGTGTTGCTAAACAGGCTGCATTGCTACCTTGCTCACATACTTGGTAGCATTATGTACCGCCGTCCTTAACACTGATGCTGTCTGTATGATTATTATCATTGTTAGTTGTGACAATTTTACTACTGTTACGATAAATAATGTTTAAGCTGCGCTGTGAAGCTGGTGGCGATGCTTTGTGGCTAGTAATAGCAAGAAAGGTAACGCCAGTAATAAGTGCAAGGCAAGTTGCATGGGGGCATCCAGTGCCAGTGGTTGCGTCATGGTTGCAAGCACACCCGCACCGCTCATCTGTAATACTCCAATCAACGCTGAGGCCGTCCCTGCTTGTTTAGCAAACCCTGATAACGCTTTACCAGCCGCAGCTCCGATCGTAAATGCAAAGCCAATTGATGCCATATACATTGGCAGTACAAAATGCGCTATTTCAGTTTGTGGCAAAGCCAGTAGCAACAGACCACTAAAGCTAAAAACGGCGAGACCGAAAGTTAATGACTTTTGGCTATTGCGTTTGATGAAGTGGGGAGCAACAAAACTTGCGACAATACTCAACGCCGCGTTGCCAGTAAACCAAAAGGTAAAGTCGGAAACACTGCCGCCCATTTTTGCCATGATCCACCCCGGAGCTGAGATCACAAATACCAGCATTGCTGCCATACCAAGCATCGTTAAGGCGGCATTGTATAAAAAAGTTGAGCTACTGAGCATTGGCTTAAAACGTCTCAAATCTAGGATATGACCGCTGTAATGTGTATCTTCGGGGCGAGTCTCTTTATAGATAAGAGAAACTAAGATGAGGCCAAGAACGGCAAAGCCAAACAAAAAGCTAAAATTACTCTGCCAGCCAAATTCGACAGTGAGCCATGCACCTAAAATTGGCGCTAACGCTGGGATAAAACATACAATACCATTGAGGTAAGTGATCATTTGGCCACTGCCTTTGTGCCCAAAACTATCACGAACAATGGCAAAGGCGCTGACAAAAGTAGCACACGCCCCCAAGCCTTGCAGCACTCGAGCTACCATCATGAGTGGCCAAGTGGAGGCATAGCTTGCCATTATAGCACCAAGCGCAAATAAAATTATTCCAACTAGCGCAATCGGCTTACGACCATATTTATCCGCAAGCGGACCTGCTATCAACTGCCCAAGACCCACAGCTAGCATATAGATACTCACTGTTTGTTGAATTTGGCTTTCCGATACTTGAAGACTGGACTGCATATCCACAAATGCAGGTAGATAGAGATCGATACCTAAAGGGCAAAAGATAACAAGTAAAGCGAGAATAAAAATCAGTGCTTTTGAGTTTGATTGGGTCATGGCGTCTCCTTTTGGTCGCTATTGTATTGTGGAGAACGAGAAAAGACAGGACAAAGCGCCGATTTAGCAAATTTTTAAGATATTTTATTCGCTGATAATTATAGATGGTTGATTAACTGGTCAGATGTGTTAATTTTAAGCAAAATCATTATAGAAAAATCTTATGTCTGCACCACTTTTAAAAATTTATAAAAGGATGAGTTGGTTGCCATTTGGTAAATGGATGTTCAGTAAGGCGGTATGTCGTAAAGCTCCTTACTTTGGTACCATCAAGCCTAAAATCACACAATTGAAGCCTGGCGTTTGTAGGGCGACCATTCGCAACCGTAAAGCCATTCATAACCACATAGGCACGGTTCATGCGATTGCACAGTGTAATCTTGCGGAGCTATGTGCTGGAGTCATGACAGACGCGACCATCGATCATAAGACCCATCGCTGGATCCCAAAGGGGATGTCAGTGCAATACTTAGCCAAAGCCGAGACCGATCTGCATGCCGTGGCGCAAATAGAGTACCCAAGAGCATGGCAAGATAAAGAAGAGTTAGTTGTACCGGTGGAGGTCTTTAATACTGCAGGGGAGAAGGTATTCCACGCCGACATTAATATGTATATCAGCGCGAAAAGATCTTAATTGTTTATGGTTTGATCACCAGAAGAGTCAATTGCCGTGACGTTATTGGCTCGCTCATTACGGTGTGTTAGTTTTCCATCGACGTGCGCACCGGCTTCGATCGTTAGGGTTTCGTGTTCTATGTTGCCAAAAACTTGAGCGCTGGGAAGCAGCGTGACTTGTTTAGCCTGAATATTACCTTCCACTTTGCCTAATATAGTCAGCTCATTGGCTTGGATATTACCTTGTACTAAACCTTTATTGCCGATGATTAGTTTTTCTATGTCGAGGTTACCATGAACGGTGCCATCTAATTGTAGTTCACCTTCACAGACAATATCGCCCGTGACTTTAGTGCTATGAGCAATAATAGCTGGGACGTCGTTTCGTTGGTTTTTAAAAGAGTTAAACACGAATGCCTCACTATCGCAGCGTAATTGCAATTAGATGTTACTTATTGAATGCGCGAGCGATTTTAATTGGGTTAAGGTGTTTTTTACCTTGAATCACTTCATAGTGCAAGTGTGTCGCCGTACTTCTTCCTGTGCTGCCCATTAGTGCAATTACGTCACCTTTATTGATCTGCTGGCCTTTTTTTACCTTGATGGTGTGAAGGTGGCCGTAGCGTGTGGTGATGTTATTGGCGTGTTCAATTTCAATAAAATTGCCATAGCCGCCATTTTTCCCCGCTCGTTTAACGGTGCCAGAGGCTGGGGCTACGATCTGTGTTTTGTGCCAACCTGCGAGATCGATACCTTTATGATAAGCACGGCGGCCAGTTATTGGGTCTTTACGAAAGCCAAAAGCACTAGAGACATAATATTTTTCCTGAGCGACAGGTAATGTGTCTGGCAGTTGGCCAATCATCGTCGATAGCTGTGCATAAACTGCGTATTGGTCAATGGCATTAATAAAGCTGGCTTCTACCAATTCTAAGTCGGCTTGGAAGTAGGGGCCACCTTGCGCTTCTGAGAAATCAGATGATAATTGTAATCCCGCACTATCGATGGATTGTTGCATCGCAGCAATTTCAGCGCTGAATGATTGCCCAAGCTGTTCGCTGAGCTGTCGTTGTTGAATGAGTAGAAGACTGGCTTGGGGAGCAAACTCAGCTGTAGAGCTTGGTTGTGGATTTTCAATGTCTGAAGATATTTCTTCTAGCTCGCCTTCCGCTACGTTGTCGTCAGTTGTTTGGGTCGAGTCAACTAATGACTCAAGCACACTGTGCTGCTGTGACAGTTGGTCAAGCATGCCTTTTTGCTGTGCTAATCGTGCTTGAAGCTGTGATTTTTCTGCTTGCCACTTGGCTTGCAGCTGCGCAAAGTTTTGTTGCTCTTTAGTGAGCTTGTCACCGTTTTCTTGTAATTTGAGCGAGGCATTGGCTATCCACATAGCGAGCGCAAGCAAAATCAAAATCGAGCAAGCTTGAACCCAAGATGGCAATTTCAACATCTTGACAGTTGCGTCTTGACGAACAATTAATTGAGTTGGCTTAAACAGCTTTAGATATAGGCGCTTGAGTACTTGCAACATTCAACCTCGGATTTAAATCAGCGCTACACTCTAACAATTTTTAGTCAAATTTCCAGTTTTTAGAACTAAAAAAAGGCATGAAATCATCATGCCTTTGATTTAAAAGTAAATAAAATTGCGATTAACTCACAATTAATTGCGATTATTTTGCTGGAAGTATAGTGCCTTCAACAGAACCAAAACCGATACGGTTATAGCCATTAGCTTCACACCAGCCGCGCATAATTACTTTATCACCATCTTCTAAGAACTTACGTTCTTCGCCATTTTCTAGAGTAATGGTTTCTTTGCCGCCACGGGATAGTTCGAGTAATGAACCCGCTTCTTCGTGCTCAGGGCCTGATTGCGTACCCGAACCTAGCATATCGCCTGGTAAAAAGTTACAGCCATTCACTGTGTGATGTGTCACCATTTGCGCAACCGTCCAATAGCTGTACTTGAAGCTGGATTCAGACAATTTGCTTGGTTTAGCGCCTTCGCTACGCATTTTTTCAGTCTCTAGTAAGACATCCATGCGAATATCAATAGCACCAGACTCGCGGTTTTGCGTTGATTCTAAGTATTCCAGCGGTTGTGGGTCGTTTTCATCACGGTGCCATTGAGTGCGGTATGGTGCCAGAGCCTCTGTGGTTACAACCCAAGGAGAAACCGTTGACGCGAAGTTTTTCGCAAGGAATGGACCTAATGGTTGATATTCCCAGGCTTGTAAGTCACGTGCAGACCAGTCATTAAATAAACAAAAACCAAAAACGTGATCTTCAGCATCTTTAATCGCGATAGAGTCACCAAGTTCATTACCTTTACCTAGATAAATACCTAGCTCAAGCTCGTAGTCTAGGCGCTTACAAGGACCAAAAGATGGGGTATCCGCATCAGGTGCTTTAGTCTGGCCTTTAGGGCGAGGGAATGTTTGACCTGAAACACCTATAGATGAAGAGCGACCATGATAACCGATTGGTACCCACTTGTAGTTTGGTAGCAGAGGGTTATCAGGGCGGAACAGGCTACCCACCGCTGTTGCGTGATAGATAGAGGTATAAAAGTCGGTGTAATCGCCAATGTGGCAAGGTAAAGCATATTCCACGTCATCTTGTGCAACCAATGCGCCTTCTAGGCTCGATTGCAGTTCAGAGCCTTCACGTAATGCACGAGAAAGCGCAAGTCTTAGAGCTGACCAGTACTGTTGACCCATACCCATAAATTCGTTTAATGCTGGGGCATTTGCCGCTTCTGCAGCCTCTGCTGCATCACCTGAAAGTAGGTTAGCGTCAACAACAGCACCAAGATCTAGTACTTGATCGCCAATCGCAACACCGCCACGAAATTCTTCGTTACTGTTCTTACGGCGAAATACTGCAAAAGGTAAGTTTTGAATAGGGAAATCAGTTCCAGTCGCATTCGCACTAGCTACCCAACTCTTTAATTGGATGTCGTGTGTTTCGTTAATTTGAGACATTGCCCTTCCTTTAATTTTGGCTTTCAACTTGAGTTATGGTCAAAAGTGAAAAACTCAAGTCGTAATAGCAATTTGATAAACCACAAAAAGCAGCTATCGCTAGCTGCTTTTTAATTAATTTAATAGGTGTACTTAGATCACGCCACGGCGCTCTTGGTCACGTTCAATTGACTCGAATAACGCTTGGAAGTTACCTTCACCAAAGCCGCCATCGTCAACACGTTGGATCATTTCGATGAAAATTGGGCCAAACAGATTTTTAGTGAAAATCTGTAGTAGGTAGCAATCTTCGCTTTGGCTATCTACCAGAATTTGGTGCTGTTTGATCTTTTCTTTATCTTCTTTAACCCAAGGCACACGGTCAAAGATAGTGTCGTAGTAGTGATCTACGATATCTAAGGTGGCAATGGTGCTCTTGTCGAGCTTATCTAATGAGCCAACCAAGTCGTCAGTCAAAAAGGCTAAATGCTGTACTCCTGGACCATTGTACTCATCTAAGTACTCATCGATTTGGTTGTTGTTGTCATCTTTACCTTCGTTGATTGGAATAGAGAAGGTGCCACATGGTGACTTAAGTGCATAAGAAAGTAGCGCCGTTTTTTGACCTTTGATGTCAAAGTAACGAACTTCAGTAAAGCCAAATACGTCTTTATAGAAGTTAGCCCAAGTTTCCATCGTTCCTTTATAAACATTGTTTGTTAGGTGATCGATGCGCTTAAAGCCTTTGTCTTCAACAACCTTTTGCTCTTCTAGGTCTACGAAGTCTTGCTCGTAGATAGAGCCTTTATCGCCAAAGTTTTCGATGAAATAGATAAGGCTATCGCCAATACCGTAAATCGCTGGGTATGGTAGGTCTTTGTGTGTTGAATCAGTCGCTGGTTTTGCACCACGCTCAACCGCAGTATCAAATGCCTTTTGCGCATTTTCTACACGCCAGCCCATAGAACAAATTGCCGGACCGTGGCTTTTCGCAAACTGTGCCGAGAAGCCTTCACGCTCGTTATTCAACAAAAAGTGAATATCGTGCTGGTTGTAGTAAACGATATCTTTGTCTTTAAATTTCTTTAGTTTTGAGAATCCAAAGTCAGTGAATACCTTATCCATGTAATCAGCGTCTGGTGTTGCATATTCTGTAAACTCGATGCCGACTAGGCCTAGTGGATTATTTACTTCACTCATTGTTTTACTCCCGTATTAAGCACTGGGTGACTTGTTAGTATTTATGACTGGATGATTAATCAAATTACTGCAAAGGGGAAGTTAGAGGCAGTAAATAGCAGTAGGAGAGTTTGTAAATTTAGTTGCACAATTGCCATGTAAAAGACACAAAATTGATACTGGCTTGACGATAATTATTTTTGCTTAAATTTTGACTGAAAATAGCAAGAAGTTTTGCAGGATATTCATTGGGGTTGCTCTCTATTACTATGATTTTATTTGGTTTTTATGCTTTTTGTTGAGGGGTAACATGAAAAGGAGGTTTTTTATCATATCACTAAATTGAGAGGTCAAATGACGCTAAGTGTATTTAAATGTTTACATTTGACTGTTGAGAGAGAAGTAAACCACGCTAAATTAGCGTGGTTTACAGCAAATATTATTGCTTCTCAGCGGATACTTCTAGTTCTTCTGCAAGGTAATGCTCTTGCGTATGAGGTTCGTGCTTACCCTCAGCGCCGTGCATCCAATCTACAAGCTTGTTGCTTAATAGATACATTAACACAGCAGACAGCAAGGCTACGCCACCTAAACCAATGAAGATGCTCATCGCATTTTTCATCGCTTCTTGGCCTTCACCGATGAAAGAGCCCACAAGACCAGCAAGTTTGTTTGCAACAGCCGTACATAGGAACCAAATACCCATTAGTAGTGATGCTAAACGTAGTGGCGCCAATTTACTTACCATAGAAAGACCGATTGGTGATAAACATAGTTCGCCAAGTGTGTGGAACATATAGAACAACACCAACCAAATCATGCTGATCTGCAGTGTGTCACCCGCTTCGCCGCCCTCTGTTGCAAGTGCTAGCATCATAGTTAAGAAGCCTAACGCAAGGAAAACAAGGCCAATGGCAAACTTAACAGGAGAGTTTGGCTCTTTGTTATCTAGCTTTAACCAGATCATGGCTACTAATGGCGCAAATACGATGATGAAAATAGAGTTCAGCGACTGGAACCAAGAAGCAGGGATCTCAAAGCCCATAAACATACGGTTGGTATAGTCGTTTGCGAATAGGTTCATCAGGCCACCTGCCTGCTCAAAACCCATCCAGAAGATAATTGAGAAAACACTCATAGTGAAAATAACACGAATACGATCTTTTTCTTTCTTCGTAAGCGGCTCTTTTGTCAGAGAGTCAGACATCTGTTGAGAAAGTTTAGCTGAAGGTACTTTACCGATATCGCCAAGGTATTTCTGGCTTAAGATAAGCTGCATAACCACAGAAATGATCATACCTACACCCGCCGCGATAAAGCCAGCCTGCCAGTTAACTACTGCCGCTACATAACCGGCAACAAGTGGACCTAATGCACCACCTAAGTTGATACCCATATAGAAGATAGTAAATGCACCGTCACGGCGCTTGTCACCTTCTTGGTATAAATCGCCAACCATCGTTGAGATATTAGGCTTGAATAAGCCATTACCTAGACAAAGCAGTGCTAAGCCAAGGTAGAAGACGTTTACTTCTTGTCCTGCCACAACACTGTGAGGAATACCCATAATAAAATGACCTGCGGCCATTAAAATACCACCAATAATGATGGCTTTACGCTGACCTAATACGTTATCTGCAAGCCAACCACCAAACAGCGGAGTAAGATAAACGGCCATGGTAAATGTGCCGTAAAGGCTTAGTGCGTCGGCATTGCTCCAACCAAAGCCGCCATTTTGTACTTGTGCTACAAGATAAAGAACTAAGATGGCACGCATACCGTAGTAGCCAAAGCGCTCCCACATTTCGGTACCAAATAATAAGAAGAGGCCTTTAGGGTGACCCAGAAATTCTCCGGCCTTCGGAACTGAATTCATATGTACTTCCTAATCTAATCAATGTGTTGTATCTGGCCATTTTTATAAAGAATGCGTTATTGCATCTAATGTTTTCAATCAACACTGAATAATGAGCCATATACTTAGCATGCAACGTTAGAAACGATGCGCGGTAAATAGAACACTTTTCAATGCAGATTGGCATTGCTTGTTGAGTCACCGAGTAAAAACCTTAATCAGATATCTACTTGTTGAGCTCAGGCATGCCTGTACTTTTTTTGAACGGGTGGCCAGTACCTATTTCAACTAGCGTTTGTTGTATGTAACGACTAACTAATTTAAAAAAGCGCGTCAGTATACTCAGTGAAAATTAATAGGGGAAGTGTTTGGAGTCAGAAAGCGAATAAAATGCGGTCAGTGATTCAGGGAGGGATCATTCTTGTGGGTGGCGTTTATATCTAAATGAATGGCGTGAGCATTAATATCGCTGATATTTACCATTCATTGCAGGTGTCGGTGCAGGTCGACCCTGCGATCCATTTCTCTTTACCTTGTTGAAAAAACGCTTGCCCCTAGTGGAGGCTGGAGTTGCGAGGGGGCAGTGCCCCCACATCATTAGGCCTCTTGGCTCAAATATTGTTGAATAAACTCTGTAGCGGCTAAAAAGTCCTGCTCCAACTTATCACGCATCTGAATAAGCTGATCGGTGGTAAGTGTGCCTTCTTTACACAAAGATTCAAACTCGATGGCTGTTTCTGCTACTTTTTCGGCACCGATAGTTTTAGAGATAGACTTAAGTTGATGGCAAGCTTCAATGATTTCCTCTTGGCTCATCGTGATCACCGCGCCGTTTATATCTCGTGTTAACTGACTACTTTGTTCTAAGTACATTCTGAAAAAGCGATTTCGTTTTGCTTCATCATGGTTTACATACTTGTTGAGCATGTCCATATTGATAGCTGGTGCAGGCTCACTGCCCTCTGTCGCAATAACTTCAGGCTCTACAAGCATAGCTTCATTAATAGCAGGCTCTAGCTCTGTTTCTTGCTCTTCTCCTGCCTGTACCTGGCTAACGGCTACTGACGCAGCTGATGGCTCAGTATTTTGTTGTGGTTGCTGTGTTTTTGGTAAGCTTTCAATACACTTATTGAGTGTTGCTTCTAGTACATTTAACTCAACCGGCTTAGTAATATAGTCATTCATGCCACCAGCCTCACAACGCTCCCTTTCGCCTTTTAGTGCATTAGCTGTCACGGCAATGATGTATGGTTGCTCAATGGTATCGGTTGCGGTTTCTACATAGTCTCTAATATGCTTTACCATGTCGTAGCCCGACATCTTCGGCATATGTAAATCAGTCAGTACGATAGGAAAGTGCTCTTTTTTCCAAAGTTCTAGGCCTTCCTCACCATTTTCCGCAACTTCGACGCCATAGCCTAGCAGGTGTAATTGGTCGGTCAGCACTTGTTGATTTAATACGTTATCTTCAACTAACAACACCAATTTGTTGGTTGCTCTTGCTTCATCAACGCTTAAGAAGTCGTTGATAGTGCGTGAAGGAGTGGTATCTTTTGGTTTATGCAAGCCCGCAGCGACCAAGATGGCCGTCATAAAGCTAGACTTACACAATGGCGAAGCATTGAGGTAGAAAATATTTTTATGATTGAGCGCAGCTTCGTCCATTTTACTTAATACAACAACTTGTTGTTCATTTTTCTCTAGCGAATAGACTACGGTTCTTAGCTCTTCATTGACCTTATCCATGCCGTCTAAGCCGTCGAGCACCCAAATTAATTGGTCTTCGTGCTGGTGTTCAGTTATCTCGCTTTCATCGATGGCAATCACGTTTGCACCCATAAATGATAGGTAGCGATTCAAAATAGTGCGTCTCTCGTTATTTGGGGTGAGTAGGGCAATGGAACGCCCGTTTAACATTTGCTTGTTCGCGTAATTTACTTTGCCATCCACACTAAATGGCAACTCCACAACAAACTCACTTCCCATGCCAATATCAGAATTAACATGGATACTACCAAGCATGAGCTCGATTAAACTTTTACAAATGGAAAGGCCAAGTCCTGTACCGCCAAATTCTCGGGTGATAGAGCCTTCAGCTTGAATAAACGGATTAAAAATCTCTCTTAATTGGGCTTTTGTCATACCTTTACCATTATCTGTAACGGTAAAGCGCAAAGTATAGTGCTCCGAGGTATTTTGCGAAACTTCTACGGAGATTTTTACATAACCTTGTATTGAGTCGTCTGTAGTCGTGAACTTGATGGCGTTACTGCAAAGGTTATAAAGTACTTGCCTCACGCGGACGGTATCACCAATTAAATTGGTTGGAATGTCAGGAGCGATAAATAGTTGCAAGTCTAGCTTACGCTTTTTCGCTACAGATGAAAGTACACGTGCGACTTCCTCTGTGGTTTCAGCCACCGAGAAAGCACTATTATCTATGCGTAATTTACCCGCCTCAATTTTAGAAAAGTCGAGAATATCATCGAGTATACCAAGTAACGAGAAAGCCGAGTCGCGAATAATAGTGGTAAGGCGATGCTGAGCACCGTCAAGATCAGTTTGACGTAGTAAATCAATGGTACCAATTACACCATTCATTGGTGTGCGGATCTCGTGGCTCATGGTGGCTAAGAAAGTGGTTTTTGCATCACTTGCACGTTCCGCATTTAAAATCGCCTTTTCTAGCGCCAGCGTGCGGGCTTGAACCTCAGTTTCGAGACTTTCTTGAAGCTGTTTTAATTCATTTTGTGTTGCTTGGTCGGATTCTATGGATGATTGTACTTGCTTTAATAGTGCATTTATTGCTTTAGCAACCTCAGCCAAGCCACCACTATAATAAGTACCAACCGCCGACTTATAGTTTTTATCCATCGTCAGATGATTGATTTCTGAGATAAGCTCTTCAGTATCGTTACTCGATGCACCAGAAAGCTTGCGTGCAGTAATCACAACAATCAGCAAGGTACTAATAATAGCGACAGCGAGTAGTATATAAGCAAAGAACGGGTCGCCTGATGACGCAGCTGAAACGGGTGGGGTATAAGTCAAAATAAGCTCACCAACACTTTGCTCATCTAACCGCAGTGGGACGTGGTAAACCTGCATCATGCCTTTGATATAAGATTCTTCACGATTCAATGCAATGACTTGCTCACCTGAACTTTGTTGAAATACCAAGTTTGGTTGTCCCACCCCTGTATTGACATACAAATAGGCGCCCAAATGTTCGTTAGATGCTATTAATGCGGACACAATCTGCTTGGCACTATCAAAACCATGTTGTGTAACTACCTTAGCAAGGGGAGCTGCAACTGTTGTTGCTTGCTGTTGCAGGTTCACGGTCGGCGCGGAAGAGACTGCAGCTTGCTTTGGCAGTAAGTAAGCACCTACGGCGCTGCACAGTCCAACAGTCAGTATTGCGATGAATAAAAAAAGTATCCGTCCATTTGCATTGGTATTCGCGCTATTTGCCATGCTTAATCCCAAAAGAATTATTTATACTTAGTAGTTGTAGTAATCCTATCACCTTCGGCAAGTTTTTACCTCTCGTTTTTCAATCAATAGTAGTAATAGGGTGAGAGGTAAGACTATTTTAAATCTCTGAATAATCAGGTTGTTACAAGTGCATTGTCGGTCTCGGTAAGAGAGCTTGGAAGGCTGGGGTTTGATAGAGGCTAAATTTTACTTAATTCTTTTGTTAAATGATAAGTGTCCATGACGGTAATTGCGGTGGCTAATATAAACTTTAGCTCAAAGGCAATATTGCTTGCAGAGTTAGGTATAGGTAGCTCAGGTGAATGAGAGTTGCGGTAAACTAATGGCCGGCATGTCGGCTAACTACTGCTGCGTAAACTAGCTTCGTAATCAGAGGGTCAGTGCTAGAGTTGTCGCAAGGTAGCTACCTGTATTTTGACTTTATATAAAGATGAGAATCTAAAAGAGTGGGTAAGTGTCGTTTAGCTGTGATATCGGAAGAATAAAAAATATACCTTCTTGTTTGTTTCACTTCTTTATATGTACATTAGCCTCAAGATGTGGATTTCTATTTGTTATAGGCCTACGGTAATTTGTCTTACTCATAGAAATAAACCGATAAATGCAGTAAAACATGGCTAGTCGGGCGTTTTTTCATCGAAAAAGCGGTATTTTAACCGCTTTGTCTGAAAACTGTGCAAACGATAAATGTATTTAAAAAAAGGGTTGACTTAGAACCGCAAAACCCGTTTAATACGCCGCACGCCCAGATAGCTCAGTCGGTAGAGCAGAGGATTGAAAATCCTCGTGTCGGTGGTTCGATTCCGCCTCTGGGCACCAAATTAAAATCATTGCATTAGCAATGTGGTGCATGCAGAAACTGCATGGTACACGAATTAGTGTGCCGACTTAGCTCAGTTGGTAGAGCAACTGACTTGTAATCAGTAGGTCATCCGTTCGACTCGGATAGTCGGCACCATTTAATTTAGGCGTCAGCCAATAATTTCTAGTTAGCTTAGTAAGAAGAGTTTCCTAGACATTAAAAAAGATTTGCCCAGATAGCTCATTCAGTAGAGCTTTTGGAGTGTATTGAAAATCCCTTTAAGGATTCAGATACTAAAAAAGATTTGCCCAGATAGCTCAGTCGGTAGAGCAGAGGATTGAAAATCCTCGTGTCGGTGGTTCGATTCCGCCTCTGGGCACCATCCCCTCTCGCTTACAGCGAATTTTGAAAATACCGTTTCCTACAAAAACACCTATTTCCTACAAAATCTATAACTTCGTCGCGCATGACGGAGGCGATTTAGCGAACGCCAGAAAGCAAAAAACCGCGATAAAGAAACTCAGATTAAGTTTGGCGACTTAAGTTTCCAACGCGGCTTTCATAAACATTCGAAAGTGTTTATATGGCTATCTTAGCCGTAGGGTAATCCTGTGTCTAGTAGGTAGTTAAAAATTTGCTGACGACGTTCCTGTCGAAAATGAATTGAGTCACAACCAAAAAAATAAATTTGCACCAAGTGCAAAGCAAAACTTGTGCAACCAAGGTAAAAAGAAGCAAGTTTCCTTCTCATTAGAAGTGCTGCATGAAACTAAATCTGATACCCAGACATTAGTTTTGGGCCATATTGCCTATCATCACGCTAAACACGGAAAATTTAACTCCAGCGTTTCATCTATCGCAAAACACCTTTGCTATTCTATCAACGCGGTAAAAAATGCGCTGAGTCAGCTTCTCAGCGCTAAAAGTGATGAAAAACAGCCTCTGCTGCTTGAAGAATGTACAAAAGGCTATAGCCGTACATTGAGGCTTAATTTAAAACACCCGCTAGGCTACCGACTACTTCAAAGCTACACGCAAATCATTCATGGCCAACAAGCAGCGAATACACTTCCCCTCTATGGTCTTCAGTTACATTTATTCGACTCTAAAAGCCGGTATGATTCACGACATCAGCACAAAATGCTGATGCTACATGCGTTGATAAGCAGTAAAATCAAAGCTAGCAAACTATCTACACGCAATAAACGAGACACCTACCAACAAAGCATTTCTCAGCTTTCTAAAAAGTTGGGATGGGCATACATGACAGTAAAGTCTTTAATTGAAACGATGCGGCCACTTGGTTTGTTGTCTGTGATAGAAGAGCAAGTAGATCGTGTAGCAAAGTTTATATTTGGTGAAGTGAAGGCAAGTAAAGCCAAAGTGCGCCGAACGATAATTCCCAAAAAAGAGCGCGAAGCAGCTCCAATCGAGCGATACCGCGATATTCCCATAGCTTAATTACAGCTTTCGCAAAGCTAAATCAGAACTGCCTCGATGCAGGGCTTTGTTGTGCCAGTTGTCTATTCCCCAAAGGTAATTTCCTTTTCTGATGATCATAATATTCTAGTGCAGTATAGGTGCGATGCAGCTTCTCTACTTTCGCTCCTATGATTAAATGTGACGAGGCCCTGTTTTTGGTCGTATATTTTAATTAGTGACAATAATTTTTTAAGTTAGTTAATTTAGAGCTTATCCTTGCTAAATTAGCTATATTACAAGCTAAATTTGTGATGTCTTTAAATACTAAAATAAATATTGATAGATATACTTTGGCTAAAGCTTCTCAATTGATTGTAATTCAAGGGTATAAATCTGGCATTGTTTGTATATGAATGTTATAAAAAGGTATATTTTTGTAATTTGCGTAAATTCAATGCCTGTAACTTTCATTGATATTCCCTCAGCGCCATGGCCTGTTTTACAGGAGGGAGTTCATACTCTAACTATTACTGAATTTGAAACTTTATTCGTTTTTAATTCCCATAGAAGAAACCAGTATGAAGGCTTGCGCAAGGCTATAGACATGCTTAAGGAAGCTGGTTGCTCAAAACTTTATATAGATGGAAGCTATGTTACAAAAAAGCCATTACCAGGTGACTATGATGCGTGTTGGGAGCGTGAGGGAGTTGACATTACCAAGCTTGATAAAGTTTTACTAGACTTTAGTGATAGGCGAAGAGCTCAAAAAGAAAAGTATGAAGGGGAGTTTTTTCTTGCTGATAATAAGGCCGATCACGTAGGAACATTATTTTTAGATTTTTTCCAACGTGAAAAGCATTCTGGCTGTCGAAAAGGAATCGTGTTGCTTGAACTTCATGGCGTGGTAGTGCGTGAGGAGTCTTTATGATACTTAACGATAGGGAGTTAATACACTATAAAGGTTTAATGGTTGATCTCATCGACGCACTCAACTCTATTACTCATGATGGAACATTACTTCAAAGCATTCAAATTAATTCTATTGAAAGTCAAATAAAAGAACTTGAAGAGGATATTTACTGCTATAAGCAATTGAAGGAAGGTAATTTTGAAGTAAAGCATGAGGTTAAAGTTAAAGACTTACCTATATTCGTAATATCTGCGCGAATAGCAAAAAATATTAGCCAAGAGGAACTCGCATACAGGCTAGGAGTGACCGAGAAGCAAGTTCAAATGATGGAGTCAAACCAATATCAAGGAACAAGCCTTTCAAGAGCTCTTAAGGTAGTGGAAGTTTTGGATGTAGGGATCGAGAGGTTAGTGAAAGACAATGGAGACTCCATATTAGTTGAGGAGAAGGCGTCTGATTTTGATTGGGCTTCTTTTCCAATAGTAGAGATGCGAAAGCGAGGTTGGATAAGTGATATAGGGAACGCAGTAGATGCTGTAAAAAGCTTTATCCAAGATTCCTTTGGGCAAAGCTATGAAGTTACTCTTTATCGGAAGGCCAATTTCGCTGGCAAAGCAGCTCATGCAGCATCTCTGCTTGCATGGCAAGCCCGAGTTATATCTAAAGCCGAAGAGACTATAAAGCAACTTCAGTTACCTTCTTTCGAGCTAAATGACTCGTGGATACCAGATTTGGTGGGCCTAAGTCAATATGAAGACGGGCCAATCAGAGCTAAAGAATACCTTTTGGGTAAGGGGATTATTCTAGTAAATGAACCTCACCTAGAGAAAACTTATTTAGATGGTGCCGCAATGCTCTCTGAAGGGGGCAACCCAGTAATTGGTATGACATTTCGGCATGATAGGCTGGATAATTTTTGGTTCGTGTTAATGCACGAACTTGGACATGTTTTCCTTCACTTACATATTTTTGGAAATGAATTTGTTGATGAAGATGTTGGTAATCAAGAAGTAAGTGATGTAAAGGAGAAACAGGCGGATCAATTTGCTTTAGATAGTTTAATTAGCCCTCAGCAATGGAGAACTTCAGTTTCTAGGATAATGAAGACGGAGAAGGCTATTTTAGGTGATGCTCAAAGGTTTGGAGTGGGCCCAGCGATAGTTGCAGGTCGGCTACGTAAAGAGTTTAATAATTATACCTTATTTAGCCAATTAGTAGGCTACGGGAAAGTAAAGGAGTTGTTTGAGTGATATGTAGTAGTGATGGATATGTAAAGTATCTTCCAATCCTAAAGTGGAGACAGGGAGAGTATCAAGCTTTGTTGAGGCTAGATCCACAAACTAAAGAAAATATATACCCTTTATTTGTTGTACCTCCAGTTGAATATGACTTTGAGGAACAGAGACCAAAAAAGTCGCCGGAAGAGCATGTTGAGAAGCTTGCTACTCGATACAAACAAAAGTGGGGACTGCTACCTTCATTAGTAGATATAGACTCAAGTTTGCATTTACAAAATGTACAAGACGGAAGAACTGTTCCTGAATTTATATTCGATGAGCTGAAAGGTGTTAAAGGGATATTTTCCCCAGTTGTCAAACTTGACTATGATAAAAGTTATTTAGCAGCAGTTAAGCGGAGTTGGCAAACATGTAATACAGGAATAGGAATCCGTATTTCTCTAGATGAGCTTGCAAGCCCTAGCAGCGTAGTCCAAATTGCGAGCCTTCAGTCTTTTATCGGTTGTACTCAGGACAAAACAGACTTAATTATTGATTTTGGTAAAGGCGCCAGTTATGAACCCACTGACGATGTTATTTTAGTAGTGAAAACTATATTGGGGCAAATTGACAATTTAAATGGCTATCGGTCGATCTATGTAGTGGGAACTTCTTTAGAGTTGGGCGATGTTAAAAAGCCTGGAGCTGAGCAGGCAAGGAAGGAGTGGATATTCTTTCAAGCGTTATATCGCTCAATAAGCAATACTTATAGTAAGTTAGGCTATGGAGACTATACGATAGAGACACCAGAATTTACATCATTAGACATGCGTATGCTGAAGCCTGCGGCAAAGATTGTTTATTCGTATAAAGATAAGTGGATAATATACAAAGGAGGGTCATTCAGAGACAATCCTGCTCAAATGAAGGGTTTATGCAAAAAGCTAATTACTGCGAAAGAAAATTACTACTATGGGAGAACATTTTCTCAAGGCGATGAAAAAATTTATGACTGTGGTATCAACAATGGCAGCACAGGTACGTTAGGAACATGGAAAGAGGCTGCAATCAGCCACCATCTTACATTGGTTGTAATTCAGAACGCCAGTTTGCACGGCTTTTAAAGGTTATCTTTATATTTCTAACTAATTCATAGAGGTTTATATGCTCCACAAGCTGGCTATAAAGTTCATGCCTTGTCTTGCTAACTAAGTTCTTGGTTATTCCGATTTCCTCCATTATCGATATAACTTCAGCCTTCCATAAAAGGTGAGCTACGCTAAATGGCTCTACTTTCGGGTTCATTTTAGCTTTTCTGTAGCATTTAAAATGAATACCTCCTTTCGTGCCTTTCTCCGCGATGGTGATACCTACGAAGTCAGGTACGAGGCTTAGTACTTCCTCAAAGTGATTGGGAGCAAGAATTATTGTGAGCTTTTGCATAACCTTTAAATAAGCAGTTAATTGGTTTGAAAAGCGCAATAAGTTATCTTTAGAACTTTTAATTTCATAGCCGTGAATACATCCGTTAACGACTGCAATATCTATCCTTTTTGCGCCATGCATAATACCAAGCTCATCAACTACGATAGTATCTTCACTAGCATGTTGCATTTTCAATTTTTTCTTATGAAATGCTTGTCGGATCTCCTGATCGTAAGTTTCTAACATGACCTTCTACATTTTTAATTTACTACAAATACTGGTATCAAATTCTATATTATTTTTCGATATTTCGCACGTTGAGGAAGACCTATTTAGAAAATTTATACGGTAGGTTATCGCATCTTTATTATGTACTTAATTGACCGCGTCACTCCCTTTTCAAGGAGGGAGTGACGCGGTGGTAAACCCCACGCTAAACCAAGCAGAACAAAGAGGGGCGAATCAATTGTTGACGTTCTGAGCGCGTTATGACACTCTAAAAATGATTCCAAAAATAGCGAGACATCGGTCATCGCGTCATCAAACAAAGCCTTTGGCTTTGTCATACCAGTGAGATCTACTCACAACTAAAAACCAAGCTTTCGGGCTTTTTACCTTACAAATTAGTTCATCTGAATTAGGCACTTTTATGCCTTGAATTTGGCTATTTGTACCTGCGTTTTGCAGAGAATTAAGCGATCCCTAACGAACTCAAATAGGAGAAATGTTATGACCTAACTGACCTGTGCTGAGCACATTTTTATATGCGCTTTATCATGCACGCCCATTACGGGAAGCATCTAAAGCGAGGCTAATTTGGCCATTTTGAACTGTTGTGCCCTTATTCGTATTTATACGGAAATTGTACGCTCCAACGTGCAGTTGGCATTTAAAACTTACCATTTGGATATTGGTTCAAATAGTTAGTTGGGTTGGTAACGTGTAATCGAATTTATAAACACGGTGAGTGAACAAGTATTGAGTAATTTAAAATATCAGCTTCAAGGGCTTATGCTCAGAAATCAAGACGGTAGTTTTGGAGTTAAGGCTGAGCGTAAAAAAGTACTGGTCCAGGTCTCTGCTCAGCTTAAACAGGGCGGATATCGCTTGCAATCAGTACAATCACTCAAACCCAAACACGTAAACTATCTTGTTGAGCGCTGGCTGGGAGAAGGGCTATCTGCTGGCACCATTAAAAACCGGCTTAGTCATGTAAGATGGTGGGCGGAAAAAATCGGTAAAGCCTCGATGCTGCCAAAGTCCAACAATGGTGCAAACCAAGCAATCACACTGGATTTGCAAAAGCGAACCTACACACCTACCGAGTCAAAAGCAAAAGAACTAGAACAAAATAAGCTTGATAAAGTCAGCGACCCACTTGTTAAGCTCTCACTTCGGCTGCAGCGAGAGTTTGGCTTACGTAGAGAAGAAGCCATTAAATTTCGACCTAATTATGCCATTAGAGGCGAACAGTTAGTGCTAAAACCCAGCTGGACAAAGGGCGGTCGTCCCAGAGTCATTCCTATCAGAACAGAATCTCAGCGACATCTACTTCAACAAGTGCAAAAGCAAGTCGGTGGAGGCGCGCTGATCCGCCCCGACCGAAACTATATTCAACAACTCAAAGCGTATGAACGGCAAACATGCCAAGCAGGGCTAGATAAAAACCACGGGCTTAGGCACATGTATGCCCAAAAGCGCTACTTAGAACTAACCGGTTGGCGCTCTCCAATTGCCGGTGGGCCAACAAGCAAACAGCTCACACGAGAACAAAAGCAAATTGATAGACAAGCGCGATTACAAGTTTCGAATGAACTCGGCCACAGCCGAGAGCAGATCACAGTCATATATTTAGGTCGATGATGGGGGGCAATTAGATGGCAGAAAAAATAACGTACCGCGATGTGAAAGGTATATTCATTCCCGACGCTGAATGGGCACAATTTTTAGATGATGTAAGCACTATTAAGCAGCGCTCAACAGAACTGGAAAAAGTAAACGGTGAGCAACAGTACAAGTTAAAAAAGCTGGCAAGGATCATTCAACGCAAGGATAGACAGCTGGCTAAATTCAATCATGGAGGAAGCCATGTTTGAAGGGACACTTGATTTCAAAAATGAAGCTACACAGTTGCTAGTTCAAGGAATATGTGAGCTTAGCGCTTATGATGGTATTGACTCCGCGGTTCAAGAACTTGGAATTAGCAGGCAGGCTGGTGTGTTTATTACCGAATTGACAGTATGTGAGCTGCATGAGTTTTGCCTTAAGCTGTCGAGTCAAAAAGCAGTTGAGCTAAAAGTTAACTTTAATACTGCTACGAAGTTGGCTGAGTTAGTTGCGGAACTAAATTTATCTCAATTACAAAAGCTTAATGTATCGACTCAATTATACGTAAAGAGTTTGGGCGCAAGGTTCGAACATGATCAACTTTTAGCGAGTAAGTTTTTAGGTTTGTTGAGTGGTGCAATGGAACATGCAGAGCAAGCTCCAAGCAATTACTTTATGTTTCCGGTACCGTCTGAGTTAATAGTTGTAATGCAACGGTTACAAGCCGTTCATCTCAATTTGTACATGAGATTGTTAATTCAAAAAAACGTGGTTGGACTTGAAGTGGATAGTGCTAAGATGGATAGAGTGGTTGCGTCAATGAAGATTCAATTACAAAAGACTCGGCCAATTAGAGAGCTTATCGCAGCCGGAGCTGATTTAAGCTTTGTTCGCAAATATACTGGAGTAAAACATGTTAGCAGTAAGCTCTATACTCAATGCCGAATGCTGTATGGAGCCCATTGGCAAATCGAGTCCATCACTGCAAAAGATTGTGAAACTGTGTATGAGCAATTCAAGTCAATGGTGCAATCAAGAGCTCCTGTGGTAAAGATATACCTAGGCTTGCATCACACATTTGGTTATCGAATTGAAACCTTATACCAGTTTATTCAAAAGACATTGGTTTCAGAGTTTGAACATGATGATTATCAATTAAATTTAGAGGTAAGCAAACTACTCAATGACTAATAGACCTGCTGAGTCTGTAAACCAGTAAACGTAATAACGAGGCATCGGCCATCGTGGATCAGAGCAAAAAAGAAGAATTTAGTTGAGGCGTGGGTTGGCTGCGGCTCGATGTTTTTGATTTACGAAATACGGAGCTTTGTATGAAAACATTTCTTAAAAATACCCTTATCATTTCAGTTGCAGCTCTGGCGGTTCAAGCCTTGTTGTTAGGCCTTGTTATCAGTAATCCTAGTGCGATAGTGAACGGAGCTGATAGTTTCCTTGCTGGCTTAGTGGCCATGAATAAATCTACTGTAACTATTGGTTTTATCACTGATATTCTGGTCATCGTTGCCTCATTGGTGCTGACTTTTCGCTTTGAAAAAGGCTTCGCTTGGTTAGTGAGATCCAAGCGTCTATCACAAGCACACGCAGACTATCTACAAACTAAGAAAGTACGTGTTCTGGTTGCATTGTTAGCCGTTCCAATTTTGACGGTGATCGCATGACATTCACAAGCCTAAGCGACCTGTATTTTTTTGCTACAGGGGTATATGCCCTCAACACTATAACTGATATTGCTATCAGCACTAAACTGATAGTTGCACCTGTGATTGTGTTCATTGTAACCCAATTAATAAAAGCGTTTGAAGGTGATGAAGAAGCGAAGGTGGCCATACTTAACAAGCTGGAAATTGGCATCTATATGCAAATGTTTGTGTTTCTAGTTGCCTTTTATCCGATGGTGCCGCTTAAGGTAGATAGCTTTCAGCTATACAGCAAGCAGTGTGAAGGTTACAAGCAGCCAGAAATTAACAACGGCTTCTTTAAAGAAAACGGCCCCGCAAAGGATTTGGGGGTCTTGCTATCGAATAATGAGTTAAGAATTCCTCTTATTATTGGGCTGGCTAGAGCTTACGGAACTGGCTTTTCTATTGAAGCGGTGGACAGTTTACCTTGCGGTTTTAATTTAACAGGGGCTAGAAACACTTTGTTGAATAGTCGTATTGCTGATACAGCGCTACGCATCGAAACAAAGGAATTTATAAAACAGTGTTATCAACCGGCACTCAATAGAGCGTTACGCCAAGGCGATAAGAATATGCCGTGGATAGATGATCCTCGTACAGATGCTCAACCGTGGCCAGGACATAATTCATTTATGAATAACGCTTACTACGGAAACATAGGAAATGGCTTCTATTCTCAAGTCTTGTTACCTGGTTGGCAAGGAGCGCGAACCAATAAGAATATCCCTAAATGGTCTGAGAGCCAGCAAGCGGAAAGTAACGGGGAAATTGATTGCAACGGTGGCCAGTGTATTCACCAAGTGGGCGGTTTCCCTTCGTGTCGTGAATGGTGGCAAGGTATCGGAGCAGGTTATGGCGGTATCAGCGTTAGCAGTAACGATATGAGCCTCCGTAAGCGTCTATGGGATAGTATGCCTGAGGATGATAAGAGCAGTATATGGGCGCTCTTGCAGGTATCTTACCATGACGTTTCTGATACCTGGTATGAAGATAAGCTAATGGAAAAGGCCTATTTCAGCAAGGTGGCCATGCACCGTATTCAAGGCGCAGAAACAAGAGACTATGGACTGCAAAGTGAAGGTTTTTGGGGGACTGCTGGCAATTGGTTTAACCGACTAATGGGTACTGCCGGTAATATAGTTTCTACTGTTCCTGATTATGCCGAAGCTAGTTTAGTTCAATCAGCCGCGCCTATGATTAAAGGCGCTGCAATACTGATTCTATTGGCGGCCTTTCCTTTGGTTCTCATGGTAAGCCAGTATAGTATAAAAATGGCTACGACCGTTGGGGCGCTATTTGTTTCGATACAGTTCTGGCCATTCTTCTGGGAGCTTACAATTGTTTTTCAAAAGGCGTTTATTCAGACGGTTGCTAATAGCTCGAGCGTTCCCGTTGTTGATGTGTTAACGCAGCCTAACGTTATGATGAACAGCCAGCGTATAACAGATATGATGTTTATTGCGTTCCCTTTCATCCTGACCTCGTTATTAACCTATGCTGGTTTGGGCTTAGGTGGCGCTATTGGAAGCTTTCAGGGCATTAGTAAAGGAGCTGGCTCTGCCGGTCGAGGCGGCGGAGAAGCTGCTAGAAAGGTTGGAGGTAAAGTTGCCAGAAAAGCGGTGAGTAAAGGTGTGGGGTAGTGAGTCTCAGTGATTTTTACATCTTCAGATACTGCTTTAAAGTTGATAATAGATCCAACTAGGCTTGAAGATGCAAATTATATTTGTTGTACTGCGGAATAAATTTTTGTTGCTCAAAGTAGATGTGGATAAAGTTACTAAGCAATATAAAGCGGAATTACTAGATGGAAACTAAAAATATCTTTGTTGATACACAGGTGTTTGTGCAACAAGGCCTTAAATTAGAGAATCAGCAACTAAGGCGATTATATGAACTTGGCAAAGATGAACGCATTAGAATTTTTATATCAGAGGTCGTGAAACAAGAGGTTGCGGGGAAATTCGCAAATAAAGTACATAAAGCCCTTCAAAGTAAAAAAAGTATGATGAAGGAGCTCGAAGTATTGGAAGATCTGTTACCTCCAGAGTTAACAAGCGCTTTAGAAAAGTGTGATGAGCCTTCTCTAATTGAAGTGGCGTTATCCAAGTGGTATGCATTTATAGAGGGAGCGAATGTGCAAGTTATCAGCCCCGATAATATTTGTAATAGTGAACTGCTCTCATTGTACTTTTCAGGTAGCTTTCCCTTTAGCGATGGGAAAAAGAAAAGCGAATTTCCAGATGCAATATCATTACTTAGCCTTAAATCTCAGATTAAAGATATCGGGGAGAAAATCTACGTCATTAGCGGTGAC
The DNA here is from genome assembly GCF_004103285.1 of Pseudoalteromonas sp. A757. NCBI lineage: Bacteria > Pseudomonadati > Pseudomonadota > Gammaproteobacteria > Alteromonadales > Pseudoalteromonadaceae > Pseudoalteromonas > Pseudoalteromonas sp. A757. The sequence continues at coordinate 189,001 of NZ_QNQN01000074.1, read as the reverse complement.
AAAGATCTAAAAGGGTTTTGTGATAAACAAGAAGAGTTTATTTATATTAATCACTTAGCTGAGTTTTTTGATATATACAATCGCTCTGAAGAGCGCCTATCTGAGGTCGTACACCGCTTACTTGAACGTAACGAAGCATGGCTCTTGGAAGCTTTAGGTGATGCTTTTATTAACTGTGACTTTATATATGAGAATGACTATGAAGCTGATGTTGAGGACCCTGTTCTAAAGTATATAGATATCGTTGAAACCAACATCATTACTGTTGACAGTAGACGTGCAGAAATCTCAATTTTGGCTGAAGTAGGAATGCAAGCTGACATTTGTGGCCCTGACTATGACAATGCGATGTGGGATAGCGAAGAGAAAGAATACATTGTTTTTGACAGTTATAAAGTTACACGTGAGTTTGATAGTGTTTACTCGATGAGTATCGTAATCTTACTAGACGAAAAGCAAGAATACATAACCACATTAGGAGACTTTTCCGTTGACGAGGGAACTACTATTTCACTTCATTATGATGATTCCAGTTGGCAAAAGTGAACGCTTTGTATGTATTTTGGCTAAAATGTAAGTGGACATATAAACTCGATGAAAGTTAAAACATTTTACTCCTGTAACACAGCTCATGGTCTGATAGGTTCTTCTAAGTACTTACTAGGACATATTGAGGATGATGAGTTGTTTCGAAATAATAATAAATATTCATTTATTTTAGTCAGTGCTGCTACGTTAGAGAGCTTACTAAATGATGGAATAATTTCATGGGCTTTTCATACATTTAAAAGCGATGATTACAAGCGTCATGCACAAGCTTTTTTATCGATGAACTTAGTTAAAAAGCTAGATGCTTTAGGTTTCCTGTTGAGCTCAGGTGTATATGTTACAGATAATACTTCTGCCACATATCAAACCCTATCGAATTTAGTAAAGCTGAGAAATGAAGTAGCGCATAGTAAAGATTTTTACTCAGAAACAGAAATGGAATATGGCGCAGTTAATGAAGATGGTATGCAAGAGATCAAGTTTCCTCAAGATATGATTGCTAAAATGAGCAAATCACCTTTGAATATATCTAATGAAGACTGTCTTGGTATAGTCTCTAGCCTAGAGCATTTGCAGCTGGTACTAAAAAATGAAGTTAATTATTCAGATACTGAGTTATTTAAGCTTTTGTAAAATATTAAAGTGAGGGAAAATGACACCGTTCGTCGTGAACTCGAGCTTGAATTATAAATTGCATTAGTTCGGACAGGAACTGTCAGAAACGTTAATGTCATTCATTTCTGACAGATCATGTTGTGTCCGAAAAAACAGGGGTATTGTCTAAGCCTGTGACACGTTAGAGTATTCCAATATTTTAAAGCCTGTAACCTGTATATTGAACTTGTCCGATTGTTTGAACGCTAAAGAACAAGTAAAACCTGTCTGTATATTCTGATATATCAACCTTCAAAAAATCTTGGGTAGCTTTTTTCAATGAACTATCAATGTAATCTCTAGTCACATATACATCTGGTGCTCGATCATCTTTTCTTATATCGTAATGATATTCACCATCATCTGTATAAATTTTTAAGTCTACAATATCAATCTGAGAGTCATTGTGTTTGCTTTTTACTTTTTTCACTTCGACACTGAAATCAGTGATTGCATTTCCGTTTACACTTAACTGCTTTTTGTTTGGCATAGTGCCTCCTTGTTATTGATGATATGTTAGCGATAGCTAATCTGATTTTTTGGACAGCGTTAGTTGTTTATCGAGTCGTTCATTTTTATCAAAGTTGCTAACCTTTAGCTAGTAAAAAATCCTTGGTTTGAAATTGCCTAGGCTTCACTAAACATTTATCAACTTAGTCTTATATTGGGCAGATAAAACACAGCTTGTATCAGTGTGTGTCATGCACAGAAACTTTATCTGTGTTGTGTATGTGTATGTGTATGTGTATGTGTATGTGTATGTGTATGTGTATGTGTAGGAGGTACAAATAACCTTGGCTTGTCTACAGAACTATACCCGTGAGTTTTTAGAGTTTTCAGTTGATGATGTTGGTAAATAAATAATGATCTATGCTGCTAGCTGATATAAGCAACGTAGGTTAAGCTCCTTTTTCTAGCCATACGCCTCCATTTTCAGGTGCATTGCGACCCTCAAAATCAGTAACAATATCATTGTCACTATTTAGGCGGTAAGAGTTAGAGAAGTTACAGTCACTCTCGTCAGTATTTTTAGAGTTTGTGGGGATGCCTTCTTCAACGGTTTCTAGAATAGCTTCCCCGATAAGTTTTGTAATATCTTTGAGAGATGGCATACATTCACATCTGGCAGTTCAATTTGTATTACGAAACTACTCTGAAGATGCCCGAGAGTCAATTTGTCTACATCGGTTTATTATTTTTATTAGAGTTTCTGACCTATTGCTGCTTTCACTGAAGCCAGCAATCTCAGTTCTTGCTTCGTAGAATGGTAACACGCCTGCAGGTGTACCAAGTAGGCGATTGAGCTCCAATGATAGTAGAACAACAGTTTTGTACGCGTTTTCAGTAGTATTAATTATTTTATCTATTTGCTTCTCGGCTTTTTTTACTGATTCTTCAATGCCTTTCATCTTAACCGGTAATGATTTTAGGTGAACTAAGGCATTTCTAGCATAGGTAAGCTCTTTTAAGGAGTTTAGTGCAGGGCCTTTCATGTTCATTGATTTTCCGCAGATGAGCTTTGGTATAACAACCCACTTGCTAACTAGATTTAGTTTATCAATATACTTATCGACGTAATCATCCCCGAGCTGTATAGCAGCTAAATCAAAAATAGCTGCTTCACATGCCATTGCTGCGAATACGATGGTTTTAAACGAGGCCTCATATAGCTCTTTTTCTGAGATAAAATGTGCTGAAGGGTCTTCATTGTCAGGCATTGGAATATAATTTTCTTTTGCAACCAAATAGCTTTCAAAAGAGTCTTCTGCAATTTCCGCAAAGCTTTTTGCAAAAGAGTTCATTCTTGCCCAAGTTTCCATTACTTCGAATTCAACATGATGAATTGGATTGGTCACGTTTTTCTTTCCTTATGTCATGCTTAGAAACGTAATAAATTTAAAAGTCAGGATACAACAAGTATCTTAATTTAACATCATGATAAATATTGTTATTTGCATAAGGTGTTTTCAAATACTACAAATCGCCCCTCTAATTTCATTTCAGCTATTGCAAACTAAAAACTCATAAAGTAAAGTAAAAAACGCTGAAATATTGGGAAATCAGCAGAAATAAGCAAAAGCGAAATTCTGATTATCGCGAATAAGGTTAGTCCCAAGCTGATTCACGGCTAGTTGTTAGTCGTGGTTACTTATTCGTTGGAGGATTTTGTGAGCACATTCCTATCTAAAGCTGAAGTTGCTGAGTTAACTGGCCGTAAGCAGCGCCAGAAGCAAGTTGAGCAACTGATCTCAATGCATATTACTTTCACTCTCGATGCCTTTGGCTGGCCCAAAGTTTTGCGTAAAACGATTGAAACAGAGCTGGGTGCTGCCGAGAGCTGTCAAATTAAGCGTGGCGGGGCTACGCTTAGTGATGACGAGCTGTACACGGGGTAAGCAGTCATGGGAAGAAAACGTTCTGCAGAAAATGCAAACCTGCCCAAGGGCATGATCTTTAATAAAAAAGGGAATACCTATTACTTGAGGGCAAGTGGCCAGAAAGATATCCGCCTTGGTAAAACGCTGAGTGAAGCTTTTCGCAATTACTACGCTTACGCATCGATTAATTTTGAATGTCAAACGATGCATGATTTGATTGACCGCTATCTCAAAGAGATTTCACCCACTAAGGCACAGTCGACCCACAAGAGTAATATTAGTGCGTCAAAGCATTTGATAAAGCGTTTTGGTCATATGAACCCAAGAGTGCTTAGAGCCAGGCATGCCTATCAATATCTCGATCTTAGGAATCGAGAGGGGGCACCGGTAAGAGGCAATCGTGAGTTTGCGTTACTGAGCACCATTATGTCTCATGCTGTGCGTTGGGGCGTAATTGACGACACACCATTTCATGGAATTATACGTAACCCAGAACAGCCAAGAGATCGGCTAGTCACAGATGATGAGTTGGCAGTGTTTGTTAAGTATTGCCCTCGATGGCTGCAATTATATGTGGCGCTAAAGCTGGCAACCGGTTTAAGGCAAACAGACATGCTTAAACTTAGCAGCAAAGATTGGGATGACGAAAAAGGACTAAAAGTTCAAGCTTCAAAAACAGGTAGCCGGTTGCAGTTCGAAGCGGTGGATCACCTTAGCTTTATCATCAGCGAGCTTAAACAAATTAATGGTTATCGTACCACTAGAAAGCACAGAACGCCTTTACTGCATTGGTATTTCTTTGCATCAAGCGCTAATGCACGAAAGGAACAAGCATTGACTCCCGACGGTTTTAGAACTGCGTGGAACAAAGCGATGCGTGCAGCAATCGAAAGTGGTGATTTACAACCTGATCAGCGTTTTCAGGATAGAGATTTACGAGCTAAGACAGCAAGTGAGTGTGAGACGATTACTCAGGCATTTGAGTTATTGGGCCACTCAAGTGTGGCAACAACAAAGCGTGTTTATCGGCGAGGTTACTCACAAGTAACGCCAGTCACGCCTAAATCGCCAGATGATAAGAAAAAACAAAGCATTGAAAAGTAGTCATAAAAAAGGCATTATTTTTAAATTAAGAATTGTATGTTTAGCTAAAACTTCTAAGCTATTAAAAACAAAGTAATTTTAGCTAAATTAACCATAAATATTAAACCAGACGAAAGTTATAGGAAATATTTTGTGGGTTTGTGTAGTAAAAACAGTATGTTAGATGCACAAGCGTTAAGGGTTGAAAATCCTCGTGTCGGTGGTTCGATTCCGCCTCTGGGCACCATCCTTTAAAAAACCTCGCAATCGCGAGGTTTTTTGCTTTCTGATACTTTGTATTTCTTATCTTCGCAAAAAATAGACCCATCTGGTTACAACTGAGATTTACTTTTCAAAATACAGTGCTTAATATGCAAAAATGAAACTGGTTATCATTTGCATTTTTAAAGGTTTGATGTGAGAGAGAGCAAGGTCTTGCTAATCGAAGACGACTGTACTTTAGGTACCTACTTGGTAGATTTATTGCAAAAGTCAGGATATCAAGTTGATCAGTGCTTTGATGGTGAGTCGGGATTACGAGTTGCGCAGTTACAGCAACATGATTTGATCCTTTTGGACAATATGTTGCCAAAATTAGATGGTGTTTCTTTGTTAAAAAAGCTGCGAGCAACGAGTCAGATCCCTGTTGTAATGGTGTCTGCAAAGGGGGCCGAGGAGGAGCGCATTATAGGTTTGGCGCATGGGGCTGATGACTATATTGCTAAACCTTTTAACTCCACAGAGTTGCTCTTGAGAATGGAAAGTATTCTTAGGCGAAGCCAAAATATGATTCAACTCTCTATACCGTCAGAGATTTCCATTGATGGCCTAACACTAAACTCGCAGACTCAATCGGTTTATGTCCATGGCGAAATATTAGAGTTCACACCAATTCAGTTCAAGTTGCTTTGGGAGCTTGCTTCACGGCCACATACAATCATAACCAAACCTGACTTATATCTGTCTGTGCTTAATAAAAAATTAGGAGCATATGATAGGAGTTTAGATATGCACTTAAGTCGAGTACGCAGAAAGCTTAATGAAGCAAACTGGCATGGTGAGCGTTTACAAACTGTGCATGGAAAAGGTTATTGTTTTAAATGAAACGAAATATTTTGTGGAAACTGAGCTTAATCCTAGCTGCTGGTTTGGTCGCTTTTTTCTATTTACTGCATGCCTTAACACTTAAAACAGAAGAAAGTATGAGTATGATAGCTGTAAGCGATAGAATCCAGATGAAGAATTGGAAGTCTGAAGCTGAAAGACTCTACTTGGCTAACAACCAAGAAGCGCTAGAGGCTTGGATAAAAAACCTGATGGAAGAAGAATCTACATGGGTATCAATCGCGAGTTTTGACGCTATTCATTTAGCTGGAGAGCCAATAGATCAGAATATCGTTGGAAGCTATCACTTTGGTCGGAGCATTGAATGGAAAATACATTTATATTTTGAATCAAATCCAATAATGGAGCTTCCATTCGAGTCTTCTAATGCAAGCTTACTCATAAAGTTGCCAGAGCGAATGCGGCCTGGGATCTACTGGAATACGACTAAATTTATGCTTCAGGTACTCATTCCTATGGCAGTGTTGGCGGTATTATCCATCTTTCTTTATCGACATATCATTATTCCATTGCGACAGCTGGATAGTGCAACAAGTGCTTTTAGTAAAGGCAATTTTAAAGTAAGACTTGGAAAGTATCTTGGCAAGCGCAATGACGAGTTTTCACATTTAGCCTCTACGTTCGATCAGATGGCATCAAGGATCGGGGAGCTAATTGCAAGTCAACGTCAGCTAATCGCTGATCTGTCACATGAACTTAGAACTCCGCTAACTCGACTAGATATTGCGGTTAGTAACTTTGAAGAGAATGATAGCCAACGACACTTAGAGCGTATTGCTCGTGAATCTCAACAGATTAGAAAGTTGGTCGAAGATTCACTCACTTTGGCTTGGCTAGATAATGAAAATCCAATGTTACAGAAGGAAAGCGTAGATTTAGTAGACCTTTTGGATGTGTTGATCGATGACGCCAAGTTTGAGTTTCCTGATCGAACGCTGTTATTTGAATCGCCAAAAAGTGCCGTTGTTGTAAATAGTTGCCATAGAGCACTGTGCCCAGCAATCGAGAATATCATTCGTAATGCCTTACGCTTTACGCCTGAAGGTAAAAAAGTCGAGATAAAACTACAGCGAATAAGCAACGATTATTTAGTTGAAGTGCTAGATCAGGGGCCTGGGATCCCCGAAGAGTTTATTGAGAAAGTATTTGAGCCATTTTTCCGTGTGGACAATGCTCGTCTCGCACAAAGTGATAGTTTTGGTCTTGGTTTAGCACTTGCTAAGCGACACTTGAGAAGTGTTAGAGCGCGCGTGTCAGCACGTAATTTAGCCAGTGGAGGGTTGGTTGTACAAGTAATAATTCCGGTTTCGTAAAATGTAACAATTGTAAAAGTGATTGCTTGAGAAAGCTAAATAGTAATAATTCTGATTCAGCCTTTTAACTGTTGTTTGAGACATGAATCATGCCATTTTTATCCCAAAAAAGTCATTTCTTTAGAAAAACTACCATAGCGTCAGCCGTTTCTCTTGCTTGCTTTAGCCTGAGCTTTGGTGTACTCGCAGAGCAATCCGATACAGAAAAAGAACTAAAAAAAGTCGAAAGAATTACCGTTGTCGGGGCAACAACAAACTCCGAAATTACACCAGCAGTATTAGCTAACTACCAAGCAAATGACCTAGAAGATATTTTCCGCCATACTCCCTCAGTTACTGTTGGTGGATCGCTGGGGATTGCACAAAAAATCTTTGTTCGTGGAGTGGAAGACTCAATGGTGAATGTCACTGTAGATGGTGCTCCACAAACAAGTACACTATTTCATCACATAGGTCGTGTTGCCATTGAGCCTGAGTTATTGAAAAGTGTAGAGGTACAAGCTGGTGCTGGTGAAGCAACATCAGGAAGCGGTGCAGTTGGTGGCGCAATACGGTTTAAAACGAAAAGTGCGGCGGATCTATTGGATGAAAATGACAGGTTCGGTGGAACTGCCAAAGTAAGTTATTTTACCAATGACGGGCATAAAGAGAGTTTATCTTTATACGGTAAGGCAACTGATTCAATCGGTATTTTAGCTTCGTATGTAACAGTTAGCCGCAAAAATATGGAAGATGGTGATGGTAATACGCTTCCTGGAACCGCAGCAGATCAAACATTAGGATTTATTAAGCTGAATGCCAAGCTGACAGAATCTCAAGATATTACAGTTAGCTACGAACAAAGAAAAGAGGACGGTGAGTTTGGCAAGCAAACAAACTGGGCACCACTTGAAAGCGACCCACTGTTTGCATCTTGGGGTGAGCGCGAGACTTTAGTGCTTAACCACAACTGGTTTTTAAATTCTCTGGTGAATTTAGAGACAACAGTGTACCAAACAAAGTCATCATTCAAGCGCGAGTTATATACCTGGGATGCCTCAATTGAAACGATAGGTTTTGATATTCGCAATACCAGTGATATCGGCACTCACTCTATTACTTATGGAATTGAGCACAAAAACGATAAGGTACATTCGCACTCCTATGAAGACTTTGGTGGGATTTTTGACGAAGATGGTACTGTGTTAGGAGCTTATGTCCAAGATCATTGGCAAGTTTTTCCTGATCTGCGTTTAAGTTTCGGTCTACGTTTTGATTCCTATGAGTTGGATCATCAAGGTGTGGAAGCAAACTGGGTGAAGGTTGATGGTGTTTGGGTTGTTGAGACTGATGCAGCTGGTGCACCAGTTACATCAACCAGTGAGTTCTCAGCCAAAAAACAGGATGGTTTTAGTAAAAATGTTGGATTGCTATACAACCTTACTGATAACTTGACGTTGTCACTTGGTTATGCGGAAGCGCTGCGAGGCAGACAAATTGCAGATGCATTCACGATCGGTGAGCTAACGCCGAATGCAAACTTGGTTCCTGAAGAAGTAGAAAATGTTGAACTCGGTATTCAATATAATGATGGTACTTGGATGTTTGAAGCATCCGTATACTCTAGCACAATTAATGGTGTTGTCTTCGACAAGTTTAAAGGGCGTGAAGGGGTTTTCTACGAAAATATCGGTGACTTAGGTAGTGAAGGCTTTGAACTAGTTGGTGGTTATCAAGCGGACAATTTTGATGTAATTGTCAGCTTTAACCATAACAACGTTGAATTGGATAATGTGATATTTGATTGGCCAGATCCCACAGACGCGACATCCACAAACCGCATCGAAGTTGACAACATTGACTTGGCTGCCTACGAATACGGTGGTCTAGGTAATGCGGTTGGAGACTCATTGAACGTAAACTTTAACTATCGTTTAAACGATCAGATTAAACTTGGCTGGAATTACAAGTATGTGGCGAGCTTAAATGATATTGAAGTATTTCACCGTTCAATTGAGCTAGGTTGGGTTGAAAAGCTTGAGACAATTGACAAACCAAGCTACCAGTTAGTCGATGCTTATGTTAGCTACGAGCCATTCGACTCTTTGAGAGTCGACCTTTCAATACAAAATTTATTAGATGAGTCTTACCGTAGCCATGGTAGTGTCGCCGATTACGGTCATATTCCTGGTTATGAAGGTGTCGTCGGGATCAAAGAAGCAGGTCGCGATATTAGGCTGACAGTTGCCTATCAATTCTAGTGTTATTGTCAAAAGAGCTAACTTACAGGGTTAGCTCTTTTCATTTGGTTATTATGCTAATGAAACCTTTATTTAAGCCAACGCCAGCTGCGCATATTACTTGCCGAGTTTTACTTAGCGTGATTGGTGGTTATGTTATCGCTAACTTGAGTGCCATGCTTATTTCGTACTTACCATCAGACAATAAAGTCGATGGTATTGTCGCGGGAATGATGTCGAGTTTTATTATTTACACCTTGATTGTGATCGTGGTGTTTGCTGTTAAAAGCACTACTAGAGCAATATTTTTTATTGCGCTTTTAGTTGTTTTGCTAAGCGTTTTAGTCATGTATCTAGAAAAGGCTATTTGAGAATGAAAGCGAGATTTCGACAGTCTATGAGTTGGCTACATACGTGGACCGGCGTTGTTTTTGCGTGGATGCTGTACTTCATTTTTGTAACTGGCAGTGTCGGGTATTTTGAAAACGAAATTGATCGTTGGATGAAACCTGAAATCATGGTTTCGAAAGGACTTGAGGATAGCGCAATAACGAATATCGCGACCAGACAACTCAGCATACATGGTGATAATGCATCACAGTGGTATGTAAGCTTTCCCACATCAAGAGATCCATTTATTGAAATCTCTTGGTTAGAACCTGAGAATGCCGAAAGAAAAACAGCGAAACAATGGCACGAAAGCAGCCTCGACCCAATGACGGGAGCGCTTATCCGTAATAGACAAACTAGCGGAGGTGAGGCGCTTTACCGTTTGCATTATAATCTACATTATGTACCGCAACTTGTAGGCTATATATTAACCAGTATTGCTGCAATGCTAATGCTTATAGGGTTAGTTACTGGTCTAGTTATTCACAAGAAAATTTTCGTTGAGTTCTTTACGTTCCGGGCTCAAAAAGGGTTGCGTTCTTGGCTAGATATTCACAATATTTTTAGTGTGCTACCACTACCGTTCCACTTGATGATCACCTATAGCGGGTTATTGCTGCTGATGGGGATCACTATGTCTCCAGTTATTGACCTGCGCTATGGAGAAGGTCAGCAAAATCATCGCCAATTTTATGCGCAATCACAGATAGAGCAAAAGTCACAGCAAATAATCGAGATGCTCCCCACAGAGTTAAGCGTTCAAGCTGCTTTGGCCGATGCTAAACGTCGCTTCAAATCACATAAAGTTAGTTATGTTGGAGTCGTTGAAAGAAATACAGAAAAAGAACACATTGAGATCTGGTTTGAATCGAGAAGTGGTGTCGAATTCGCCTCGTTGCTTGAGTATCGTGCTATTGAAGATAAAGTTATGCTCGAAATCTCACTCGGAAAAGCTGGGGGAGCTGCAAGTGTTTATGATTTCTTGGAGCATTTACATGAGGGGCTATTTGCTGATATTTACCTAAGATGGATTTACTTTTTATCAGGTTTGTTTGGCGCAGCGATGGTAGCTACTGGCCTTATGATATGGTTGAAAAAGCGTAAGGCAGTGAGTAGCACTAATAAAATCCTAACGAGTATTATAGAGCGCATAAATATTGCGATGATCCTTGGGCTTCCTATCGCGATAGCGTCTTACTTTGCTGGTAATCGGTTATTGCCAATAGACTTTCCAAGCCGAGCAGCTTGGGAAATGCATATACTTTTTATAACGTTAGGTTTATGCATACTCTATTGTGGATTAGCCTCAAAAAAATGGCTTTGGCAGCGAATGTTATGCTGTGCTGCTTTGCTATATGGGGTACTACCTATACTTAACGCACTAACAACGGAACATAATATATGGCTTAGTTGGATAAATAGCGATTGGCTGATGGTTGGATTTGATTTAACGGTATTATTTATCTCTATTTGCTTTGTAGCAGCTTTTTGGGTTGTACGTTGCCGACAAGAAGACATCAGAGCTAAGGTGGCCCAATGAAGTTAATTGTTGTTTTGTTTGTATTACTTTTCTTAGCCTTTGCGTTGTTGAATTTATCCTTGTCACGACATAGGGTGAAGCTCTCTAACAGAGACGGAGCATTCGGTGTGGGTCAACAACGACGATTTAGGATATTCGGATACTTACTGTTATTCATTACGTTGGCTTTTGCTACAACGATGTGGGGTGTCTCTTTAGGGCTAGTTTATTGGTTCGCCACAGCAACACTCACATCAATTTTGGTGGTTTTGCTGTGGACTTACAAACCTAAATTTTTCAGCTTTTTAAATAGGTGCTAATGACTTTCTAATGGGTTTTAGTTTAATGCAGCTGGCTTACTCAATTCCCATGCAGTTGGCGTAAAAGCTGGTAGTGGCGGGCCAGTCACTAAAAACAGCAACTACGCCAACCTGTTTTGCCAATATGTCTAGCACCCTAAGTATATCGCCATCATGCTTAATTGCGTTCTTTACGGATTGATAATACCAACCACCGCCGTTCGCTAAAGGGCCTGAGCGCTCTAGCGACCAAGCAACTATCTTTAATCCTGCGCGTTTAGCGGCTAGGGCGTACTGCGACGGAATGATCTCGCCGTTTTTATCTTCGCTAATGAGCATCCAAATTGGTGGGGCGATAATTTTTACCTTATTTTTGGCTAAGTCTTCCATTGACGGTTGCCAAGTACTTGGTTTGTTACTATCAAAATGTTCGCCAGCTTCTCTACCATCAAGAAATACGGCATGGTTTGCAAACTCTGGCGCATGTTTTATCCAGTACTGAATATCTTGGTAAGAAAAGGATTGTGGAAAAACTTGAGATGGGGGGACATTGTGCTCAGTATATTCATCCAGCATTTTTTGTGCGAGCTGACTTTGGCTTAACCCATTAAAGGGCATTGGCACTTCTGGCTCTTTTAACTCAGGTGTCATATTTACACCCAGCTGCTTAAATAAAGCAATGCTTTCGCTGTGGGTCATTAATGTTCCAGAACTTGCATAAAGATCTGTACGCCAATTGGGCGTACCTTTTACGTATTCGGCGGCAGTTGTGGCTTTATTATTTACGCCATCCATTTTACCGGTTAGCTGTTTAAACTCCGCTAATGTGAGATCTGAGGTACAACACTCTGCAAAAGCGGGCTCATTCGTGTCTGGATTGGCTGGTGTGAAAGGCTTTTTACATTTAGCCGCAAGCTGGGGTTTTAGTAAGATATCGGTTGTTGCATGAAGATCACATTGTGCATGGCGGCAAACGAGAGTCTTGTCTTTGGTGAAGGTTACATCGCATTCGAGCGTGCCTGCTCCCATTTTTGCGGCGGCAATGTATGATTCTTTGGTGTGTTCAGGGTAGAAAAGTGGCGCACCGCGATGTCCTATGGAAAAACGTGTGCGCTTGATTGGTTTATCTAAACAGCTTGCAAGCTTTTCTTTAAGCTCACCATCTGGAAGTTGCGAGACTAAAAATTGAGGCCGTGTACCGACATCAAACTGTTTTGTTGTTTGGCAACCCGGTAAAAATACCGTTAACCAGATAAGGCCTAATGTTAGGCGCATAGCGACTCCGCTTAATACTTGCAAAAAAGGTAAGTAAAGCATGAGTTTTTGACAGCTAGATGTCAGTCATACGAGCGTCTTAGCGATATTGCTGACGATAGTTTTCTACCCACAGTTTGGTAGCTCCGCACACTGCAACGGGCATCACGATGAGGTTAACAAATGGGATTGAGGTCAGTATAAATACCGCACAGCCAAAGCCATAAGACAGCCCTTGTTTACTCTTCAAATCATCTTTCATTTGCTTGAAATGAATTTTATGGTTATCAAACGGGTAATCATTGTATTGCACGCTGTACATCCAACATGTAAACATAATCCATAAAATTTGCCCAACAATCGGCAGCATCCAAAGTAAGATGAAAAAGCCGAGTGCGCGTGGAAGGTAGTAGCAGAGTTTGGTCCATTCTCTACCCAACATTCGCGGCACATCTTTTATGGTATCAATTAGCTTATCATCATTGATGTGTTGGTTGGTCAGGTAAAGCTCTACTTTTTCGGAGAGTAAGCCATTGAAAGGCGCAGCAATAAAGTTGGTTATCACCGTGAAAATCATACTATAACTGAAAAGTATTACTAAGATAGCAATTGGCCACATTAGCCATTCCAACCAACTGAGCCAGTCTGGTAATAACCCGTTGAGGTAAGTAAACCCTTGAGTCAGCCAGTCATAAAGAAAAAAGAGCGACGCACCAAATAGCAATACATTGATTGTTAAAGGAATAAATACAAAACGTTTTAATCCTTTTTGGGTGATCAAAGAAAAGCCGGCAATAAAGTACTCGATACCGCGTGATAGTTGCACTGTACACCTCGTGTTGTAATACCAATTAGTCTTAATACTTGCTCAATTTGAAGGAGTAAACCTGACGCTAGCTGCGTTAAAAATTTCTCATTTAGAACAACTAAATAGCAAAATTTTGCCTGGCTATCGACAAGATTTTCTCGCCTCAAAATAGCTCACTTAATTAAGAAAATTGGTATGATTTAATTCTTTTGATTTAAGGTACATACCAAAAATATCAGCGTTAGTATAACGCTAAACGGCGCGCTACAAACAGGAGATTAGTAACAATTCATCTCAGCTCACACAGTGCTGAATGTGCGTACAAAAATTAACCTTAGTATATTTAAAAGCTTAGTAAATAGATTAGAAATAATACTTGTAAACGCAAGAAACTGCCCATACACTCAAAGTAAGGCAGTAGAAGTGAGAATACTATGCGGTTAGTTCGTTGGATGATTACATTTTGTATGTTGAGTCTGTTGACTGTGTCAACGGCCGATGCTGCTAAATGTGATACCACGCTTTCAATCGCACCTATCGTTGTCGACCTAGACAACTCGAGCTCCAGCCCTGATTTAGATGATTGCGTTGTATCAACGACTCATCGTTTCGCGGTTCCTAGTAGCTTTATCATAGCGCAATCGCAACCAGCCTATTCTTATTCAAACTCAGTAAGCGAGTCTATTAGAGCACCACCTGTCGCAGATTAATTTAGTCCTTTTCCGTGCTTAATTAATTTTAAAGATAGAGGTGATCTATGAACACTTATACAGTATTGAAAACTCAACCTGTTGCAAATCATGAACTTGCTGAAAATAACTTCCCAGCTTGTAACACTGACAACCTAGAGCAAGCACCAGCGCATTGCCTAATGCACAATTTACATTTGGCACCAATGCAGCATATTGATGAAAACAGTAGCATAGATGAAGCTACGTTAGTGCTAGATAAAACGCACCGCAGAGCAAGCTTTGTCGTAGATAGCAAAGAAAAGCTTGTAGGTATGATCTCTAACGCAAGAATTGGTAGTCGCTACGTGTTGAGTATTGCAGAAAGACGTGGCTGTACGAGACGTGATTTAAACGTCAATGATGTCATGATCCCACTATCCGATCTTCGTCAAATCACCTTAAAACAAACTAGCCAAACTGTGGTTGGCAATGTGCTAAAAACAATGGAAGAAGGTGGCTTCGAGTTTTTGCTAGTGATCGATGAAGTGACTCAGCATCCAGTTGGTTATTTTGACCTCATCGATATGATGAAAGCTTGTGGACGTGCAGTAAACTCAATGAAACCGGCAAATAAATTCAGTGATATTGTTGGTACGATTTTGCACCACGCAGAAATTTAAAAGAATCCCTATAGTTAATGTAAATTAAAGTTAGCAAGGCGTCGTAAGGCGCCTTTTTTGTGCTTCAAGTTTGCTCCTATGCAGCAGAAGCTAGGAGCGGTTCTTACTTTGCGCCTGCAAACTCAAGTTGTCGCCAAGACTCATAAACAAAAACAGAAACGGCATTAGATAGGTTCATACTGCGGCTATCGGGGCGCATTGGAATACGGACTCGTTGAGGCTCAGGCAGTGAAAAAATAATGTCTTCTGGCAAACCACGAGTTTCAGGGCCAAACAATAGGCAGTCACCTGCCTCATAGGCTACTTCATGATGGTATTTGCTACCTTTTGTCGTGCAAGCAAATACTCGCTTAGGATTTCGTTTGGCTAAGTATGCTTCAAAGTTTGGGTGGCGCTCAACTTCGCTAAACTCATGATAATCAAGGCCTGCACGTCTAACCCGTTTATCATCCCATTCAAATCCTAGCGGCTCTATTAGGTGTAATGAATATCCTGTATTGGCACACAAACGAATAATATTGCCAGTATTAGGCGGGATCTCGGGTTGGTATAAAACGATATCTAACATGATAGGCCTCTATTAAATTTTGCCCGGCAGTATAGCTGAAACTTGTCGACATTTATATGTGCTGCGCTTGATAGAGCGAAAGGCATTACCCTGCAGCTTTTAAAGAGAGATTGTTGTGAAAAAGTATACAACCGTAATCTGTTTTTCATTTCAAACCATTACCCTGTAATATAATAGCATCGCGATGCATGAGCATGTTGCGAGTGGTTTGAAGACTAATCAGAAGTTTAGGTTTTCAGTTAGCCAAACTTCAGATTAAATAACATGAAAGAAATGAGGTGCCAGTGGATCGCAGCTATGAGTTTTGGGTGAGGTTTTCGAGTGTATTCACCATAATAATGGTGGGATTGATGATCGCGGCTAAATGTTGGGCTTGGTTGTCTTCGGGTAGTGCCGCTATGCTCGGCTCTTTAACTGATTCACTGCTTGACATTAGTGCCTCTTTAATGAATTTCTTTGTACTGAGCTACGCATTGCGTCCTGCGGACGATGATCATCGATTTGGTCACGGAAAGGCAGAAGCTTTAGCTGGGCTTGGACAAGCTGCATTTATCGCGGGCTCTGCGAGTTTATTGGCTTTTCATGGTGTAGAGCGCATTATCAATCCAACCCAAATTCCACATTCGTTGTTTGGTGTGTGGGTGAGTTTATTTGCGATAGTGTGTACTTTGTTGGTGGTTGCGGTGCAGTATCAAGTGGTTAAACGCACGCAGTCCATCGCCATTAAGGCCGACTCGTTGCATTATAAGGGCGACATTTTATTAAACCTTGCTGTGCTCCTAGCGGTATTGCTTAACTTTTATGGTGTAGGTTACGCCGATCCAATTTTTGGTATTTTGGTGGCGATGTATTTACTTTATAACAGTTGGGATATTGCTAAGGAAAGTGCTGCGCACTTGATGGATAAAGAGCTGCCAGACGAAGAAAAAGCACAGATCATACTTATCGCGTCGAGTCATGAGGATGTTTACGGAGTACATGATTTGCGTACTAGGCAAGGTGGAAAAATCAAGTTTATTCAACTGCATCTAGAGCTTGACGATGATATGCCGCTGATGCGAGCACATCAGGTTGCAGATGAGGTGGTTGCTAGCATTAAAGAAGAGTTTGATTGTGAGATGGATGTACTTATCCATCAAGACCCTGTTTCTTTAGCGGTAAGTAGCTCCGCTGTAAACGCATAAAAATCATCTAGCACAGCTTTGCGGGTGTTATCTTGCTCGCAAAGTAGTTCATGTTTCCCGATAAATTTTGTAAGTGTCACATTGTCTCTGTGTGCGGCAAATTGACTCTGCGCCTGATTATCAACAATGCTGTCTTCACTGGCTGTCGCGATACGGATTGGCAGATCTAATTTAATATTCTGGAGCGAGCGGCATTTATGCAGCGCCGTGTATAGCCAAGCAAAACTGACACCACCGAGCTGTAGCTCGGGAAATTGATCGTACAGACCTCTAAATAGCGCATATCTGATTGGGCAATCAGTAAGGTCATTATCTTGAAAAGGCTTGTTGTGGTAGTGCACTTGTCCCAATGCATAATGCTTACTTAGCCCAAATAAACAAGCTGTGCCCGCCAGTCCCTCGGCAAACCAAGCTGGGTAGGGAGTCGTATTGATCCCAAGCATCGGGGCTGATAAATACACTCCCTCAATGTTGTGAGGCCGAAATAACGATAAATAGTCGCAAGTAATGGCACCACCCATCGAATGCGCCAATATAAAAAGTGGTAAGGTATTTTGCTCGGCAACGATTTGATCCATAAAGCAGTGCAATGTTGTGGCATAATCTTCAAAGCGCCTAACATAGCCGATTTGCTTGTCTTTAAGTAATCGTGGCGAGTAGCCTTGTCCTGGATGGTCATAGGTAAATACCGCTATGTTGTTTTGCGCCAACTCCCACAGTAGTTCTCTGTATTTATGCGCCGATTCAATACGGCCATTAACCAATACTAGGCTGAACGTTGCCTTTTCTGGAATGTGGTAGGCGTAAAATAGCCTACCATAAGGGGTATCAAAAAAGCCTTTTTGGCAGCCTTGCCAGTGCTTATCAATTTCAGGAAGATGTGATTCAAGTTGCTGACTTTGGCTATAAAACATGGCTACCTGTGTAATGGAATTCGAATACTGACCTGCAAACCAATATTATTACTAAATTCGATATGGGCGTCATGTACTTTTAACGCATGCTGCGCAATGGCAAGACCCAACCCAAAGCCTCCCATTTGATTTTTAGTCGGCGTACGTGCACTCGACACTCTGAAAAATGGAATGCAAAGCTTGTCCAGTAGATCTTTATTTACGCCTTTACCATCATCACTGATAGTGCATAGCAAGTGTTTACCATCACTTTCAATCTCGACATTAATAAGGCTAGTTGCATATTTAATCGCGTTACGAATAATGTTTTCGAATGCGCGGTTAAGTAGCATTGGGTCGCCATAAAGTATTGCCTCGGGTAGCGCTGAGACGACAAGATCCTTCCCCAATTGTTGTGCTTCAAACTGAGCATCTTCCAGTATCGGGTCGAGCAGTTCATTGAGCTTAATTAGTTGTTTATCGATTGGCGCTTGATCCGCTTCAAGCTTAGATAAATGCAAAATATCGCTGAGCATATTTTCAACTAACTGAGCTTCGCGCTCAATGCGCTCGATATAACTTTGGCTTTGCGCAGTGGCATGGCCCGCCGCAAGCCCTGTGGCCATTTGCAAGCGGGTGAGCGGTGAACGTAGTTCATGGGATATATCAGCAAGTAAGCGCTTTTGATTGTTAACTAAAGACTCTAATTTATCAGCCATTAGGTTAAAATCATGACCCAGTTGACCGAGCTCGTCTTGGCGCTTGGTATTTATATCGGCTCTGCTCGACAGCTCTCCACGAGAAAGTTTTGCAGCGGCTTTTTGTAGCTCTTTAATAGGTAACAATAGATCTCGAGTAAACCAAAAACATAGCAACAAGCTTGCGCCCAGTACGACCGCGACTTTTATCCAAAGTGGTAGGGCTCTTAATTTGACGAGTGCAGTTGGAGTATGGTTTTCAAAAATTAAATAAAGACGATAACTTTCACCTTGAAGTGTAAGCTCTAGGGGGCCAAAAGCCTTGTACTCTGGGGTAAAAATAGCGGTCGGTTTGGCATCCTCAGTAAAACTGAGTAAATCTAAATTCAGCGTTTTTATATTGGGATCGGCGGCAACGCTTTTTTCGGCATCGCGGTGGCTCAAATAGATATTTCGCGCCTTTCTTTTACGTAGTTTGGTGATCTCATTTAACTCAAAATTAGGACGCTCGCTTGCGCGTATTAACGCTTTTTCTAATTGTTTTAGATTTTGCAGCATGGATTTTGAGATACGCTGAGTTTCCACAACATCAGGTTGTAGCATGCTGATCCCGAGTAGCAACAACATAGTGGCAATGATAGTGAGCCAAAACCAGGCAAAAACCTTAACAAGTAAATACCGCTTCATTCATTACGCCTTTAGAAAAATATAGCCAGCGCCGCGGATCGTTTTGATATAAGTATGCTCACTTAATGCGGCAATTTTTTTACGAACATTAGAGACATGCATATCGATAGAGCGATCATAAGGCACAAGTGGTCGGCCTAGTACTTGTCGTGAAATAGTCTGCTTGTCGACCACTTCTCCTGCGGTTCTGACCAGTAAGTGTAGTACTTCGTATTCGGTGCCCGTCAGCGACAGCATTTCGCCATTAACAGTGGCGCTTCTCGAAGCCACATCTAAACGCAATTGATGGATAGTAAAGGTATCATCCGGACTGTGTTGCTTATAATGATCGACGCGACGCGTAATGGCTTTAACGCGCGCAAGTAGCTCCCGGTGGTTAAACGGTTTTGGAATATAATCGTCAGCACCTAGCTCCAAACCAAAGATGCGGTCAAAGTCATCGCCTTTTGCCGTTAACATAATAACGGGTGTCATCTTCTGGACACGTAGCGCTTTCAGTACTTCAAAACCATCCATTTCGGGAAGCATTACGTCTAATAATATTAGGTCGAAATTTTGTTTTAATGCCAGCTTCAGACCTTCAGTTCCAGTGTGGGCCATCGCCACCTCAAAGCCTTCAGCAGTAAAGTATTCTTTTAACAGGCTGCAAAGTTCTTGGTCGTCATCAATAAGTAAAATGGAATGTTTCATTGTCATACTTAGTCCAGCATTGTTGTTTGGCGTTGGCCTGAATAGTTTGGCTCTAGCATATTACACCTTACTTCAACGCCTTATGTAAATTGCCTTTGCTTTTTTTTGCAAAGCACTGACAAAACTTTACCTCTGTCTGACGTTCCTTTTCTTTGCGCTTGCTAAATTTGATGGTGACAAAGCAATGGCGAACAAGGAGCCAACATTATGAAATTACTATCTACTTTAGCATTAGTTACAGCGCTTGGCGTATCGACTTTCAGCTTCACCGCAAGTGCAGGTCCTGCGGGCGGGCATCTTGAACACTCAGCAAGGTTGTTACTATCAGATAAAGGGCAGAAGTTATTAGAGTTAACAGAAGCGCAGCAAGGCCAACTAAAGACAATTTATGCGGACTACAAAACTGCCAAAAAAGCGCTAAAAGAAAGTGGGAAAGAAGCACATTCAAGTTATCGTGAAGAAATGAAAGCACTCATGTTAGCGCCAAATTTTGATAAGACTCAAGCGCAACTTTTATTGGAAAAAAGCCAAGATAAAAAGCAAGCGTGGGCACTACTTTCGATGGAAACTCGTCACAAAGTGTTTCATGTGCTAAGCGAAGAGCAGCGCGATAAACTCCAAGCACTTAAGTTACGTCGAAGCCACAAAGGTAATAAAAAGGCAGATTAAATCTCAATGTTTTCCTCCAATCTAGCCCTGGCCTTCCTGGTAAGGGCTCTATCAATCACTTGCTACTTATCATCTTCTTATAAAATAAGAGCCTGTACTCCAGTTTGATATAAAGAACTGATCCATTGCAATCAATGTATAGAATAATACGACTGTTTACATAGGTTTAAGTTACATGTTGATAACATGTGTGCGTTGTGGTACTTTTCGATTAGGAGTACATCTAGCGAGTCTGCGGATAACTCTTTGAAATAGTGTCGAATTGAAAAATTCTTAATTTACGCACACAAACTTTCCAATAACTTTTATTTTCTTCAGAGTAACTAAGGGTATTCTTTGTTGTTGGCTGTTTGTTACTAGGTATCACTGAGGGAGACATGCAGACACCTGAAGAGTACGAGGTGACACTTAGGATCCGAGAACTGCTAAAAGAACTCAAAAAGCGTAGAGGCTATACTAAAAAAACCATTAGCCAAAAGCTCGGAATAGGTCTCACCACACTAGACGATTACCTCAACGGAACAAGCTCATTTCGCTTGGGCACCTTAATTAAATTGTCGGAAATTTGCCGGATCCAGCTAAGTGATATTTTAGAAGGGGCGGGGCATATAGCTAAAACCTATCAAAGTGAGGTGAGAAGTACGGAGCAAAAGGGGGAAGAGGAACAAGCAAAAAAAGATAGCTAGTGATTTGTCGAGTTTGCTCTTTTACTAGTTTAATAAACTAATATCAGAGAGTGAAGGCCGAGGAAACCGGCCCGCAGGTCTATTCTTTAAAAAAGCTATCGTCGTTCTTGGCCAGCATCGCTTCTATATCTTCAATCAAACTTTCCGCATCTTGGGGGGTGAGTTCACCACTTTTTATCGGTGTAGAAATCGCGTTTGATTCGTCAGACCAATCACCTAAATCAATTAATTGGCAGCGCTTTGAGCAAAACGGGCGAAATGGACTTTTATCTGACCATTCAACAGCCTGTTGGCAGGTTGGGCACTTTACTGTGGTTGTCATAATACACTTACTTTTTTACTTCCTAATTGTGCAAGTCTAATCGCATTTAATCGCTTTGTGAACCGAGTGTGTATCTACTTCGAGCTGCTTGCATACTAGGTGGGGATCCATGATACGATGATGAAGCTAGATAAAAGGAGGGGGGCATATAAAGGTGGAGAAGTTCGAAGCAACACTAGACAACTGTCACAAAGAGCCAATTCATATTCCAGGCTCGATTCAGTCGCATGGTTATTTATTGCTACTTGATGCTAACACATTGAAACTTCGTTACTTTAGTGAAAATTTTGCCGAGCTTGTAGGCTTTGAACCTAGCGCTTTAGTCAATACTCATGCTGAAAAGATTTTTGCGTCTCCATTTTTTGAGTTGCTTGCCAGCAATTATAAGACCTCTGATATTCACCGCTTAAATCCGATGGTGACCACGGTAACAACCAAAGATTCAAAACGTATTGAATTCTCTGTGGTTGCTAGCCAAAACGAAGAAGGGCTGATTTTAGAGCTTGAACAAAATACGGTGCATGGCATTGAAGGCAACCATTCAATGCAGCACCTTATGAAGCACTCCTTGTCTAGTATGGTTGACTCTCAATCTTTGCAGGCTTCTTACGAAATGGCCGTGGAAGAAATTAGAGAATTAACGCAGTTTGACAGGGTGATGCTGTATAAATTTGATCACGAGTACAATGGTGAGGTGGTTGCTGAATCGAAGCGTAGTGGCCTTAATTCGTTTTTAAACCAGCACTTTCCGGAGTCAGACATTCCAAAACAAGCAAGAGCACTTTATTTAAGAAATCCTGTTCGTTTACTTGCCGACGTTGATGGCGAAAATTCACTGCTTTATCCGCAAGATAAGCCAATAGATTTAAGCGCCTGTATTTTACGGAGTGTTTCGCCAATTCACTGCCAGTACTTACGTAATATGGGTGTAAAGGCGACCATGTCTATCAGTATTATTGTCGCTGGTAAATTGTGGGGGCTGATTGCTTGTCACCACTACGAAAAGCACGTAGTGCCATTTAACACTCGTGAAGTCGCCCAGTATATGGGGTTGATGTTATCTTATCTGATCTCTCTCAAAACCTCATCCTTAGAAGCAATGGCTGAAGCTAATGCACTGACATTAAGCTCTACTGTTACAGAGCGTATGGCAAAAGAGATCTTCTTTGCTGATGGTCTGCGGTATGAGTCTGCGGCATTGCAAGAAATGATGAAAGCTACGGGTGTCGCGTGGCGTGTTGAGAATGATTTGGAATGCTACGGGCAAACTCCCGCAAAGGTGGATATTGAAGCTATTTACCAATGGCTCGTAGAGCACCAACTTGGGGATGACTCTATTTTTTATTGTCATAACTTAGGTGAGCTTAACGAAACATTCAAAGCCTTTGCGAAAACGGCGAGTGGGGTGTTATTGATGCCACTTTCTGCGGATGCTAATCACTTCATCATATGGTTTAGAAAAGAAGTTATTCAAACCAAAAACTGGGGAGGGAAGCCTGAAAAATCCATTGAGTTTTTGGATGATGGTAGCCATCGCTTAATGCCACGCAGCTCGTTTAAGTTATGGGTCGAGAATGTGAAATGCAAGTCTCACCCTTGGACAGAAGCTGAAGTCAGTTGTGCATTGAAGTTTAGAAATACCTTGGTTAATTATGTGCTGGCTAAATCAGAGCGATATAAAAAGCTCAATGCAATTTTAGAGCAAAAAGTCACTAAGCGTACCGAAGCTTTGGAAAACGAGATCACCTCGCGTCGTACTGCAGAGCAACTACTGACGATAGCACTTGAGAAAGCACAAGAATCGAATCAAGAGCTGGAGCGCTTTGCCTTTTTAGCATCTCATGACTTACAAGAGCCGCTTAGAAAAATTCAAATGTTTGGTGATCGGATCCAATGTTCAGCTGAGGGGCTCAATGAAAAACATGCTTCTTATCTCAAACGCATGATGGATTCAGCCGAAAGAATGCAAAAATTGATTAAAGGGTTGCTGAGCTTTTCACGGATTGATCGTAAAGGTGAGTCATTTAAATCATTTGATGGTGATGATGCGTTAGCTGAAACTTTACTGGATCTTGAGTTAGTGATTAAAGAATCAAACGCACAAGTGGATACCACAGGGCTTGGTGATGTATTTGGAGACCGCAGGCAATTGCAACGAGTGCTGCTAAACTTAATCAATAATGGGATTAAATTTAGTGCGCCACAAAGAGCGCCAAGAGTCACCATTAGCAGCGAACGCAAAGACAACGAACTGGTTATTGCGGTGAAAGATAACGGAATTGGCTTTGATCCTGAATTTAGTGAGCAGATCTTCAATCTTTTCGAAAGATTACATGGTCGTAGCGCATATGCCGGTACTGGGCTTGGACTTGCTATTTGTAAAAAAATCGTCGAGAGACATCATGGTCGCATATGGGTCGAAACGAAAGTAGGGCAAGGCTCTACTTTCTACTTTAGCTTGCCTGTTTCAGCGCAAGACAATTAATTTAGCTGTAGAGCCACAGATACGGCTCTGATATCAGCATACAAACTCGAGGTTAATGCGAGTTTAAGGAGAGTGTGAATGATCCATCATCATGATTTAATTAAGCGACTTCACTCTGTGAACTATATCTTGGTTGCAGATGATGATTTCGACGACCAAGAATTGATCCGTGATGCGTTTGAAGATAACGGCGTGGTGGATACGAAGTTGCAATTTGTAAGTGATGGCGTTGAATTGATTGAAAAACTCAATAGCTCTGAGCTATTACCTAGCCTTATTATTCTTGATTTAAATATGCCCCGAAAAAGCGGCAAAGATGTATTAGCTGAGATGCGCGGGGCGGCAAACCTTAAGCATATTCCAGTTATTATGTTCAGCACATCAGACTCAGAGTTAGATATAAAACAGTGTTATTTGCTTGGGGCAAATTCTTATATGACCAAACCGTCCCAATACCACGAGCTGGTGGATTCAATGAAGTCCTTGTTGTCTTTTTGGCTTGGCACTGCAAAGCTTGTGATTGATTGAAAGTGTAGGGCCAGATAACTAACTGGCCCTTAAGCTGTCATAGCACTACATTGCTTCGTTAGTATGCTTTTGCTTTAACAAGCGACTTGTCACTGTACCTGCGGTCATTGAACCCGATACATTGAGTGCCGTTCTTGCCATATCAATTAATGGCTCAATAGAAATTAGTAGCGCAGCAATTGTCACTGGTAATCCCATCGCAGGTAACACCACTAACGCTGCGAAAGTTGCACCACCTCCAACACCTGCAATACCAAATGAGCTAATTGCAACCATAGCCACTAAAGAGATAATAAAGTCGAGTGCGAATGGGTCAATTCCTACGGTTGGCGCGACCATAACAGCAAGCATAGCAGGATAAATACCAGCACAGCCATTTTGTCCGATAGTCGCACCAAACGATGCAGAAAGGTTTGCAATCGCAGGTGGAACATTAAGCTTGTGGATCTGCGCTTCAACGTTCAGTGGGATGGTCGCCGCAGAGCTTCGTGAGGTGAAAGCAAAAGTTAAAACAGGCCAAATTTTTTGGAAGAAATGCTTTGGATTTTCACCAACTAAAGTGACTAACAAACCATGTACGGCAAACATCAGCAAAATGGCAACGTAAGAGGCAATAATAAAACCGAGCAAGCTAATAATGTCAGCCATGCTTGATGTGGCTATCACTTTGGTCATCAAACCTGCTACACCATAAGGCGTGAGGGCGATGATCATACGTACTAATCTCAGTACAACGGCCTGTGCGCCTTCTACTGCATTTTTTATAGGACTACTTAAATCAGACTCTTCCATGATAGCTCTACGAGCGGCAATACCAGTTAACACACCAAAAATCACTACGGCGATAATCGAGGTAGAGCGCTCGCCTGTTAAGTCAGCAAATGGATTGGTTGGTACAAAGCTAAGCAGCATTTGTGGAATGGTTAAATCGGCAACGGTTGTTGCGCGTTCCTCAAGTACCGCTATTCTGGCTGTTTCGCGTGCGCCTTCTACTAAGCCTGCTGCACTTAGTCCAAATGCTTGAGTGATAAAAATACCAATAAGGGCAGCGATGGCCGTGGTAAACACTAATATAGCGATAGTGACAAACGAGATCTTTCCAAGAGAGCCTTGATTATCTAGTTTTACGACCGCGGCAATCATAGAAACTAAGACCAATGGCATAATCACCATTTTGAGCAGATTGACATAGCCGCTACCAACAATCGCAACCCAATCTAGTACAGTCTGTTTGGTGGTTAAGTCACCAGAGAAAATAAATTGCAGCGCGAGTCCAAATAGGCTACCTGCAACTAAGCCTAGTAATACCGTCCGTGACAGGGTTTCGGAGCGCTGTTGGAAGCGATAAAGACCGAAAAGTATGGCAATAAAAACCGCCAACGCGGCGATAACAGCAAAAGACATCAGAATACCTTTCGAAATACATGAAAATAACGCGCTACTATAGAGGTTTTATTGGCTGGGCTAAAATATTCTTTGACTATGGAATAGAACAAAAGGTTATCAATAAAATGAAAGTTTATGACAGCTTTTTCTTTCATATTAAGATGTCTTGTGGTGAGTTGGTACTCACTTGTAGTAAATAAAACACTAAAATATGAGACTGGCTTGTAATTGTCTTTCGTAGACTCGTTTTAGCGTTTATTTCTTGACTCTCTTTCCCCTACCTTACCCGAGAGGTTTTTTTATATTATTGGTTTTATCGTATTGAATTGGGCTTGAGAGCGCGTGAAGTCGATGGTAATCAGGTACATAATGAGGAAGGTTGTTCCCCGGCTTCGCGGATGCCGATGTCAGCCCTTGAACCCTGAGGTTCAAGGCGGAGAGCAACAGCCTACCGTAGGCTTCTCGGTACATGCCGAGCATGCTCAATAGTAAACAAACTGCTATCCTAAACGAAATTTATCGGCTCAGGGACTTAATCAGCTGTCCTACGAGCTAGGGAACAATTACAGTATATAAAACATATGCCGATCACGAAACCATAGTAATGCAATTTATGTGTTAACCGCGTGCTTTTTACCCGCTTTGTTTAGTGACTAAGCAAACGTTAATCTGAGCGTTAGCTGGCAACGCTCAATTTGCTTAATTTTTCGAAGGTCACAGTTTCGAAACCGCTTCTAACTAACACAGTAAACAGGTTACTTAGAAAGGAGCCGGTGCGGTAAAGGTCATCATCTCATTGGTTGTTGGATGTGAAATTTGCAACATCTCAGCATGTAATTGTAGACGTGAAGCAGCCGCTAACGCCTCGCCTTTGGCATATAGTCGATCGCCAAGAATTACATGCCCAAGCGAAAGCATATGTACTCTGAGTTGATGAGAGCGTCCAGTGATGGGGGTTAGTTTAACGCGTGTTGCCTGTGCTTCATATTCCATGACTTCAAAATGTGTTAATGAAGGTTTTCCGGTCTCATGACAAACCATTTGCTTTGGGCGATTAGGCCAATCACACACCAGCGGTAAATCAACAGAACCCGTTTGCTGTTGTAATTTGCCATGAACTCGGGCGATGTAGTGCTTGTGGGTTAACCTGTCTTGAAATTGAATACTCAAATGGCGATGCGCTGCTTTATTCATCGCAAGGCACAGTACGCCGGATGTTGCCATATCAAGGCGGTGCACAATTCTTGCCGTAGGGTAGACAAAATTCACTCTGGCGATAGCGCTGTCCCAATGCTTTGGATCTTTACCCGGTACGGTGAGTAACCCGCTTGGTTTGTTGATCACCAACATATCTTCATCTTGGTACAAAATATCAAGATAGGGAGAAAGGGGGGGAGCGTAATTTAGTAACACCAGCTGCCTCAGCATGAACAGAACGAAGCCGCGTATTATATATGAGTTGCTAAGTGAGCGGTAGCGAGAAAGAGAGCCGAGGCTCTCTTTCGGTGTGGAAGATTTATTGGTTGGCAACCACAATTAAACGAATCGCGTCCAACTTAAGCTGCGCTTTTTCAATGTGTGTGCTCAACTCAGCTCTTTGTTTATCAAACACTTGAACTTCCTCGTCACGGATGTTCGGATTGATAGCTTTAAGTGCTTGCAAACGACCTTGCTCATCACCTAATTGCTTTTGCATTTTATCCATCGCGTTGGCTTGAATGCTTTCAAGTTGAGCTTGTGCAATATCGCCAGCTTGAGTAATAAGCGGGTGAATAGCGCTTTGTAGGGCATTAACTAGTTTACTGCCAGTTTGCCTACCAACGGCAGAAAGCTGTTGATTAAATGCATCAAACGCAACGTTTTGGGCTAAGTCATTGCCACCTTTATCCATTAGGACACGAATTGGTGTTGGTGGTAAAAAGCGGCCCACCTGAAGAGACTTAGGCGCAGAAGCTTCTGCAACGAAGATCATTTCAACAAAGAAAGTACCGACAGGTAGTTTGTTGTTTTTGAGCAGCGCCACTGACGCACAACCAAAGTCATCGTTACAGATCATATCCATCACGCCGCTGACCATGGGGTGATCCCAGCTGATGAAATGCGCGTCTTCTTGTGACAGTGAGGTGTTACGGTCAAAAGTCACTGTGATGCCATCGTCTTTCAAACAAGGGAAAGAAGGGTTTAGCATGTGTTCGGTTGGCTTGAGAATAATCGTATTCTCACCTTTGTCTTCCTGGTTAACACCAAAAGTATCAAACACATTAATCATAAACGCAGGCAAAATCACGTCGTTATCAAGTGCTTCAAGTTCAGCAACAATATTATCTGTTTTACCTTGACCACTTGAGTGAAGCTCAAGTAGGCGGTCTCGACCTTGCTCCATCTTTGTTCGCAGCTGAGCATTTTCTTTTGCGGCTTGCTCCAATAAATGGTCTAATTCGTCTTCGTTACAGTTGTGCTCGGCGATCAGTGCTAACAAATCATCAGAGAAAGACTTATACAGCATTTGCCCCGTGGTGCTGGTGGTTTCAAACGCATCTAAGCCTTCGTGATACCAACGTAGTAATACTTCTTGTGCGGTGTTTTCAAAGTAAGGCACATGAATATTGATGTCATGTTTTTGCCCAATACGGTCAAGACGACCAATACGTTGCTCAAGTAAGTCAGGGTTAAGCGGTAGGTCAAATAATACTAAGTGATGCGAAAACTGGAAGTTACGACCTTCAGAGCCAATTTCTGAGCAAAGTAATACTTGCGCACTATCGTATTCATCTGCAAAAAATGCTGCCGCACGGTCACGTTCAATGATGGACATGCCTTCGTGGAATACCGCAGCTTTAATGGCTTCGCGTTCGCGTAATACTTGCTCAAGGCTGATTGCGGTTTCTGCTTTGGCACAAATAAGCAGTACTTTTTCATGCTTTAACTCTTTCAATTTAGCAATTAACCACTCAACGCGGGGGTCGAACTGTGCCCAGCCGCTTCCTTCACCTTCAAACTCTTGGAAGATCTTTTCAGGAAATAACGCACGCATCGCATTAAATTCAGGGCTTTGAATACCGCCAATGTTACCCATTACCGACATTGCTGTTTTGTATTGCTTAGGTAAAGGTACTGGGTATTGATGTAATAAACGACTTGGGTAGCCATCAATGCCACTGCGGCTATTTCTAAATAGAATACGGCCAGTACCATGACGGTCTAATAGCATAGACAAGATTTCTGCTTTGGCATCGCTATCGCCATTTTGTGCCTTTGCTAGAAGCTCAGAAATATCGGTTTCTTTTAGCAGTGTACAAAGTGTTTGCTCTTCTTTTGCATCTAGCTTTTTATCTTGTAGTAAGTTGTTAGCGGCTTCTGCAACCTCTTTATAATGACTTTCTTCTTCAACAAATGCGTCGTAGTCGTAGAACCTATCAGGGTCTAGTAGCTGTAAACGGGCAAAATGACTGCGATGGCCCAGTTGGTCCGGTGTTGCAGTCAACAAGATAAGTCCAGGAATGTCTTGAGAAAGCTCGGCAATACGTTGATATTCAGTGCTTGGCTTTTCCTTAGTGACCGTCAGGTGGTGTGCTTCATCGACAATCAGTAGATCCCAATCAGCGAGTGTGGCTTGCTCAAACCAGCGGCGCTTTTTGGTAATAAACTCTAGACTAACCAAAACTAGTTGTTCTGTTTCGAATACATTCGGTGCATCTGCGTAAGCTTCACTACAACGTTCTTCGTCAAAAATCGAAAAGTGCAAGTTAAAGCGGCGTAGCATCTCTACAAGCCATTGGTGCTGTAAGTTCTCTGGGACCACGATTAACACACGGTTGGCACGACCAGAGAGAATCTGCTGGTGTAAAATCATGCCCGCCTCAATGGTTTTGCCTAGGCCTACTTCATCAGACAGAAGTACGCGAGGTGCAAAGCGCTTACCGACTTCATCGGCAATATACAGCTGGTGCGGAATAAGGCTAGCGCGCTGACCTATCAATCCTTTAAGATGAGATTGCTCTTTATCAAACTGGTGTTGCCAAGTTTGATAGCGCAGTGTGTAGCGATCAAAACGGTCGATTTGGCCTGCAAACAGACGATCTTGAGGTTTATTGAACTTGAGGAAGTGATCAAGAAAGGTCTCTTTAAATGAAGTCTCTTCTTCATTATCTACTCGAGTACCATGATAGCAAAATAGTCCATTTTGCTCTTCCACGCTGTCAACACGTAGTTCCCACTCTTCAACATGGCGGATCACATCGCCTGGGTTGAATACGACTCGAGTTACAGGTGCTTCCTGTACTGAGTAAACACGGTTTTCTCCGCTAGCGGGAAATAAAATAGTCACTTGACGCCCCTCAAGTGCCACTATTGTACCCAATCCTAAATCTGATTCAGTATCACTGATCCAGCGCTGACCTAAGGAAAAATTCATGGTTATCTCGTCTATGCAGAAAAAAGGCGGCTATGTTACCTATTCATGTCGGTTTGTTCAATACACAACAGCGACTCAAGCCTTTATTTATCAAGCGCTGGTGCTTTTTCAATTTAGTTGGCATGACAATCGCCAACTAGTTGTTTTTTATCAATATGCAAGTTGGATTTTCTACTGTCATAAAAGCGACTTTTGTGACAAATAGACTAAACTTGAACTATATCCAAAACATAATCAGTCACATCGTTGTGTATTGGGTATAGCATAATAATCTGTAAACAACAGGAATGCGCTATGGTAAAACAAGACAAAGACCATAAAGTGTACGTGCTCGACACCAACGTACTTCTCCATGAACCACTCGCTTACCTCTCCTTCCAAGAACATGATGTCGTTATTCCCATGACTGTCCTTGAAGAACTTGATCACATTAAAGATCGAAAGAGTGACGTGAGCCGAGACGCAAGAGTTGCAATTCGTGGGTTAGATGATGTGCTTCGCGATGCAACACCAGAGCAAATGCTAGAGGGGGTAGCGCTACCAACATTGAGGATAGAAAGTCACCGAACGCCCAGTTCAGGTAAATTGATTATTGTAAACGATCACCTTTTTCAAGACTCCATCTCCGGGTTACCCGGCAACGAAAATGACCACCGCATTATAAATTGTGCTGTACACCTGCAAACTCAGTACAGTGACAAAAAAGTAGTGCTGGTTACCAAAGACATCAACATGAGACTTAAAGCGAAAGGCGCTGGACTCAAGTATGTTGAAGATTACCGTACCGACCAGCTAATTGACGACATTGCGTTGTTGACCAGTGGCTTTAAAAAAGTTGAAGGCGACTTTTGGCAAAATGTAGGTGAGTGCCAAACGCAGCAAGATGGGCGTTACACCGTGCATGATGTACCAAAGTCGCTCGTACCCGATGTGTTCTGTAATGAATACTTAATAGATGATACTAATCACTTTGCAGCCCGGGTTGTGGGATACGACTCTGAACATATTCGATTAAAAGACTTAGGTGTTGAACGTTTGATGCACCGTCAAGCATGGGGAGTGAAACCGAAGAATATTAACCAAGGTATGGCACTGGATGCGTTACTTGATACTGACATAGAGCTGGTGATACTAACCGGGCCTGCGGGATGTGGAAAAACCTTATTGGCGCTTGCCTGCGCGCTTGAAATGATCATTGAGAAAGGGATTTACGACAAGGTAATTGTAACGCGAAATACCCCTGAAATAGCAGAGAGTATCGGCTTCTTACCTGGCACGGAAGAAGAGAAAATGGCCCCTTGGCTTGCGGCGATCACAGATACCTTAGAAGTGCTTCACAAACATGATGAAAGCCCTGTGACTAGCCGTAATTACATTATGGAAAAGGCGAACATTCAGTTTAAATCGGTGAACTTTATGCGTGGCCGAAGTATTCAAAATGCGGTTGTCATTTTAGACGAAAGCCAAAACTTAACGGCATCACAGCTAAAAACCATCATCACTCGCTGCGGTGAGGGGACTAAATTAATTTGCACTGGAAATCTCGCCCAGATTGATAGTAATTACCTCACTCCTGTGACATCTGGGCTAACTTATATTGTTGAGCGCTTTAAAGACTTTGAAGGCAGCGCTACCATTAACTTAAACGGCGTAGTACGAAGCCGCTTGGCAAGTTTTGCCGAAGAAAATTTATAACTTGCCTTGAGCCGACTGGCTCGTTACTCTTTTGCTAACACTGTGTGCAAACGGGAACGAGCCAGTAAATGGATGCGACAAAAGAGTTTTTACCACTAAAAAGTTATCGAAAGGGAATTTTAGTGGCGGTAATAATACCCATCCTACTTGTCCTCGTCTTAGCCTACCATCTCTACCAAATTAAACTCGAACGTCAGTACAAAGTTCGTTTTGGACAGTATGAATATGTTGCTCAGCAGCTGAAACAAGAATTTTATGCCGCGCATGTTGTCCTTGATAGTATCGCCGTCAACCTAGCGCAGCCCATTTCATTTAAAAGACCGCCAGAGTGGTTGGAAGATATAGAACAACACCCTAAACATTATTATCATGCGCTACCTAACAATGGTGGAGAAATTGTTGGTCGTGGGCAAGTCAGTGAAGCACTTTTTGCCACCAAGCGATGGCAAACCGTATTGTCGCTTAACACTGCTTTTGATGCCGCGCTTGCGTTACAAGGTGGGTTGTATGCAGTTGCATACGTAGAAGATGACGGCTTTGCATATATTAAACGTCGAGAAGCCTCTAGCAGTCATTTTATAACGCGGCTAGTTCAAGGCAAGTTCGAACCCGATTTTAGCTTGGGCAATGTAGTCGTTGGTCCACCTGTGAAGTTTTTCAATAGACAAATGTTTGCGCTCGGTAAGAAGCTATCAACGGTGGATAACGCCCATGTATTGATGATCTACGATAGCGATATTATTGACAGGTGGTTGTTAAACATCGGCTCCTTAGACGGTACGATGGAATTTAAAAACCAAAGTGATGAGATTATAGCTGGCAAGCGTTACGAGCATGATCACAATAGACTTACTAACTCTGCTACACCTTGGCAGCACGGGTTACACTTTATTGCCAAGCCAGCCAAAGAACCCATTAGTTTAAATTATCATGAAAGCTATGAGCAGTTTGCCGCTCCGCTACTGCGGGAAGTCTTACTTGAACTCGCACTTTTGCTATTTTTTATCCTTTTTACCTTTGTGACGATTGTATGGTTAAGCGGGCAAATATTCGTTCGACCTTTAAAGCATTTTGTGAACTATTTGTCTTTGCAGGAGCACTCTCCACAAGCCACCTTGAGCTACCCAATTCCTACCGAATGGCAACCTTGGTTTATTCAGATCAAGCAGGTGGTCGAGCAAAAGTCTCGCTTAATGCATGCACTCAAACAGCATAATCAAGAACTTGACGATGAGATTAAGCGCAAACAGCAGGCACTAAAACAAAGTTTTGAAATAAAAGAGCGGCAAGCTGCTTTACTTAATGCGGTACTGGACTCAGTACCCGACATCATCTACTTCAAAAATATCGATGGCTCATTCATTGGCTGCAATCGGGCGTTTGAAGAGTTTATGGGCGTCGATAAGTCGGACTTAGTTGCGAAAACACAACCTGAAGTGACATCTGGGCTAAGCATATTACTTGAGCAAGAAGCGGCGATGGAGCGTTTGCAAGAGCAAGTCGCAACTAACTTTGTACTAGGGGCAAATACCTACTTCTTGACGATCACCCCATTAAAGTCGGAAACCGGAAAGCTAATTGGTTGTTTGGGAGTGGCAAGGGACATTACCGCTGCACAAGAGGCGTACAATGCCCTGAGAGACTCTGAAGAGAACTTTAGAGCTGCGACCGAATTTGCGCCTAATGGCGTTATTTTGGCCGCGATCAGCGGAAAAATCTTGGAGATGAATAAGGCGGCTAAACGTTACTTATCACTTGACAAGAATACGGGAGAAAAGCAGCTGGAGCGCTTGTTTGATGAGCAAAATTGGCAAGATCTAAAGCCTGTTCTAGCTGGGCTGTTAAAAGAGCAAAAGAAAGTTGTTGAGCATACGATTTCACAGTCGGGTAAGCATCGTTGGTTACAACTGAGTATTTCCTTAGTTTGGGATAAAAACAAGCGCCCTAAATACTACGTGATCCATATTCAAAATATCACCGGTCTGTTACTAGCGAAGCAAGATGCCGAGCGTGCAACGCTCGCAAAAAGCCGCTTTATCGCCAATATTAGCCATGAAATTAGAACGCCAATTAATGCCATATTAGGTTTGGCGGATATGATCAAAAGTGAGACCCTTACTCGCGTTCAAAATAAAAAATTACAGCAGCTTTCTGGGGCTGCAAATGAGCTGCTTACTATGCTCAACAGTATTTTAGAATTTGCCAAAGTCGAAAGCCACCAAGGCACAATTCAATATGAAACGTTTCAAACCTGCCATTCATTTACTGCGATAGAATCGCTGATTAAACCCTTGTGTATACAAAAAGGCTTAGGGTTTGAACTACAGGTCGACCCTCAGGTTTGGCCTTATCTATACAGCGATGAGGATAAAATAAAGCAGATTTTGGTCAACCTGCTTGGCAACGCAGTTAAGTATACTAATCATGGCAAGGTTGGTTTGAAGGTGACATTACTTCTAGATAGAGCTGCAAAGCAAACCGTTAAGTTTGCTGTTTGGGATACCGGGGTTGGGATCAAATCACAAGAAGTAGAGCACCTTTTTGATGCCTTTACTCAAGGAGATGAAAGCTTCACGCGCCGCCATGAAGGTATTGGTTTGGGTCTTGCAATTGTAAAGCAAGAGGTTGCACTCCTTGGCGGCGATATCGGGGTAAACTCAACCCCCAACGAAGGAAGCTGCTTTTTCTTCGAGCTGGTACTAGATAAAGGAGCTTGTCCGGTTGTAGACAGTCACAAAGAAGTGTACTGCCTCACCACTGAAGCTCAATGTCTACCAAGCTATTTTGAGGGTCTCGCAGAGCCTTTATCTATCGAGCAGCTACACCAGATGCGCACTCAGCTTGATAAATCTATTGTAGTTATTCCACCAGATGTAGTGCCTAACCCTTCTTATTCTTTACCTGGAAATACTACGTTATTACTACATTGTGAAGGGGAGTTTCCTGAGCAAAGTAACCATATTGCGCTTAATCAGTATGTGTTTTACCAATCGGCTTATACTTGGCTTGCTGAGTTTGCCCATATGACGCAAACCGTCGACAACGTGTGTATGCAAGTTGCTGGCGCGCTTTGCTTAGTGGTTGATGATAATAGCTTAAATTTAGACATTACTGAGAATATGTTGAAGCAAAACGGTATTTCTACTGTAGGGCTACAAAGTGCTGAAGATATCGATGAAATTTGTCGATCGTTGCGACCCGATATTATTCTGATGGATATCCACATGCCAAATATAGATGGCTATCAAGCAACCAAGCTGATCAGAGAAACATGGTCTGAAACTGAACTACCCGTTATCGCTTTAACCGCCAATGCGAGCAAAGAGGAGCGAGCAAAAGCCACAGCTGTTGGTATGAATGATTATTTGGTAAAGCCAATTAATAGTATGCAGGCGTGTAAGGCATTGGCAAGCAATATTTTCCAGCTAGATAAAACAGAAGAAGCATTTTTTGATTATGAGTTTGCGCTGTCACAAATGATGCAAAATGAAACGTTTTTGCAAACAATGTTAGATAAATTTGCTAAACTTTGTCATGATTACCTAGAACAGGTCGCTGACATCGAGCAAGGCTCGGCATTGTTTGAGCTAGCACATGGAATTAAAGGCGCGGCAGCAGGTTTGGGCTTTAAACGATTAGCGAAAGTCGCAAAAGACCTTGAAACGCAAAGCAAAACGATCACAACAATAACAAATCGCACTGACTTGGAGGTGTTAACAAATGCACTTTCACAGGTAATGTGCTTTATCGAGCTAAAAAGGTAGCGTTACAAGATGCAGCAAGCGGAGCACATATTCATTATTGACGATGATCCAATAAACAAGATGGTTCTAAGCAATATATTGGCTGAAGGTCAAAGGATATCCCATAGCGCGGATCCTAACTCATGTCTTGATGAATTAAAAATAAGCAAACCTGACCTGATTATTTTAGATGTGCTAATGGCTGATGGTGCTGGATTTTCTGTTTTAGAAAGTCTAAAAAGGGATGCGGGTACTTACGGTATTCCGGTTGTCGTGATTTCAGGTAGTGTGAGCTTTAAGGATGAAGCAAGAGGCTTAGAGTTAGGCGCGGTAGATTATATAACCAAACCGTTTAATCCGCTGATTGTGAAAGCCAGAATCAAAAATCATTTAGCGATAAAAAAGAAAAATGATCTGTTAGAAAAGCTAGCCTCTATAGATGGCTTAACAGAGTTACCCAATCGCAGGTATTTAGATGAAGCCATGAACTCAGCATTAGAGAGCGCAAAAGCCGATGGCAGTGCGTTTACTGTTATGCTGGTTGAGGTGGATTACTTTAAAACGTTTAATGAGCACTATGGCTATATGCATGGCGATGATTGTTTATTTAAGGTTGCCAAAGCGCTAGAAGAAGCCGCAACCCAGCGCTCCTTATTTATTGGCCGTTTCGATGGTACTCGCTTTGCTTTGGTGCTAACTCAGCATAATATCGACGTCATTAATGAGATAGCAGAAGCACTGCATACCTCGGTCAATGCTTTAAAAATCCCCCACATTGCTTCTCCAATATGTGCGCATGTGAGCGTTAGCATCGGTGCGGCTCATATTGAAACTCATTGTAGCAGTGAGCTTGGTGAACTAATAAAAATGGCTGATAATGCTCTTGCTGTTGCACAGAAACAACAAAGTACGGTATTTATTAATGCATTATAACCATCTAAAGTCATATGCAGGGGCAAGTGCGCATCTGTATTCGAACAAGAAGTGCACCGCATAAAGCTTGGCTATGCTCGTGCTTTATAGACCTTTAACCGATATTTAGTGCCTTTTAGTGCGGTGTTAGGCTTATTCTATGAACATACAACGTAAGATAATTTGGGTGGATTGCATAGCGGCCATATCCGTGGGATTAATCGTATTGCTTTTCCACTCAATGATTGGTGCGATCTACCATATACCTGAACAAACCATTATCTTTATCGCAGTATCAAATCTGTTGTATGGCTGGTACTCATTTAGCCTTGCCATTCAAAAGTCGAGGAGCATAAAACGTTTGCAGCTTTTGGTGTTCGGCAATCTTTTTTGGGCGTTAGTCTGTGTTGGAGTGGTTGTTCAGTATTTTAACGTTGCAAGTCTAATTGGTATTGCTTTTATTGTTTGTGAAGCTATGTTTGTCATCATGCTTGCCTATTTCGAGTGGAAGTATAGATATGAGCTTGTATCAAAGGACGGCTCAGCTTAATAGGCTGGTTTATTAAAATTTGGCAGGGTTTCGTTTTTAACTTATGAAGATGACGGGAAAATAAGGAGCTCGCCGCACAACTGCACGCGAGTTTACCCACCGTCCTTGGTGCGATAAAGTCTTACTGAATTTGTTTTAGTGCGTTGTCGCCAAAGCCAATCAATTGGTTGTTTTTGAATACCAATGGCGTGCACTCATCTTTTGTTACTTTGCCGTCCGAGTGTTTGCTGTTAGTCGCATAGTACAGCACTTGATAGTTGTCGCCGTCTTTTGACACCAACTCGCTAAAGTCAGGGGTTGCAAACATGTCTTTTACTGATGAGTAAGATGCGCCCATTTCAAGGTTGGCAATCTTTTCACGATTTTTACGCTGTTTATGTTCCCAGTTAGATGAATTGTATTCAGAAGCCCAACCGTGCTCTACTTCACCGTCGGATACAGCAACGATACAGCCTGATAATAGAGTAGAGCTAAGCGCAGCCACTAACATTAATTTTTTCATTGTTGTTTTCCTTTTTAATTTTGTTGCTGAGCAAATAATGCAAACAGCCATTTATTTTTGCTTGAATTATCACAAGGGTTGCAAACTCTTTGCCAACTAATAAAGTCTATAAATATCAATTTGTTGTTGGTTTTTAATCAGTTCTTGGTTGATAATTTTCACTAACATTTAGCGAGAACACTCACTAAAGCAACAACCTAGACCACTTGGTTTCTCGTTGTGCCGGCCACAAAACTTTCAATATTAATGGCAATTTCGCCGACTAAACGTTCGATGGCCTCTTTACTTGCCCACGCCGTATGCGGTGTCAAAAGCAAGTTCTCACCTAGGTATTGAACGAGTGGATTGCATGCTTGTGCCGGCTCTTGTGTGAGGACATCCACAGCAGCCCCTGCTATTTGCTTGTTAGTTAGTGCATCCACCAACGCTTGCTCGTTGACTATTCCGCCTCTTGCGGTGTTGATAAGATAAGCATGATTTGGAAGTAGGGCGAACTCAGCGCTCGTAATCAGGTTTTCAGTCTCAGCGGTAAGTGGGCAGTGAATAGATACAATATCCGCAATACGCAGTGCTTCTTCAAAAGCCACGCGTCCTGCTCTAACCTTGGTTACACCTCTACGTTCAGCGATAATTACTTGAGCCCAAATGCTTGCGCGACTTTTGCGACGGCTTCTCCTAATGTTCCGTGGCCTATGATCACAAAATTTTTGCCCGAAATTTCGTTGATGCTGTAGTCCAAGCGACAAAACATGTCACTTTGTTGCCAAAGTCCTGCTTGGCAGTCTTGCTGATAACGATGAATATTTGTCATTAAGTTACCAAGCATAGTAAAGGTGTGCTGCACCACAGAGGGAGTTGAGTAACCTGCCACATTAGTGACCGTAATTTGATGGGCTTTTGCGGCTGCTAAATCGATGTTGTTTACGCCTGTGGCCGCAACACAAATAAGTTGTAATTGCGGTAACGCCGCGATTATTTCTTCATTTAACTTCACTTTATTGGTGACGATTACCGCTGCATTTTTACAGCGTGTGATGATTTCATCACTGGATGTGGTGTCGTAAGACGTTAATGTGCCTAACTTGGCAATGGGAGAAAGATCGGTTCCTGCAAGGGTTTTAGCGTCTAATACCACTATTTGCATTATTTTTATCCTTTTCTTGACTTTGGAGTTAACTCTAAGGTTTATACTTGTAATGTCGACTAGGATAATCTTCAGGACTTGGGAGTGTAAAGTGGTAAAGATTGGTGAGCTGGCAAAGCGACTTAACGTATCAACCGACACGTTAAGGTATTATGAAGCAAACGATCTCCTACACCCTTGCACAAGGAGCGAGGGCGGGTATCGGTTGTTTGATGAGCAAAGTGAAAAGCAAATGCGCTTTATTCTTCGCGCGAAGGAAGTAGGGTTTAGCCTCAAAGAAGTGCAAGACTTGCTGAAGATAAAATTTGAAAAGCATCAGCACAGTTGCGAAGAAGTGAAAACGCTGACTATCACTAAACGGGATTTAGTGAGAGCGCGGATCGCTGAGTTACAAAAATTTGAACAATCGTTATCGACGCTAGCAGAGCAATGCTGCGGCGGTAAGGAGGCGGCAGTGAGCTGCTCGATTTTAACGGCCTTGGAGGCTATCGATGAATGAACTGATAGTAAATTTTTGGCAGCTATTTTTAGTATCTGCCCCGTGGTTACTACTTGGCCTGATATTGGCTGGGTTACTTAATGTATTTATTCCAAAAGATCTATTGCAAAAGCATTTAGGGAAAGAGGGGTTTTGGACGACGATAAAGGCTGCGCTGATTGGGGCGCCTATGCCGCTGTGCTCTTGCGGGGTTATCCCTGCTGCGGTGGGACTGAGAAGAGCGGGGGGCTCAAAAAGTGCGACGACCGCATTTTTAGTCTCAACGCCTGAAACTGGAGTAGACTCTATCTCGGTTTCCTATGTGCTACTGGGTCCTTTTATGGCAGTAATTAGGCCAATTGCGGCCGTGGTTAGCGCAATTACAGCAGGGCTGCTCGTTGGCAGTGAAAAAGACGATAAGCCTGGATCGCTAAAACACCCTAATACCTCAGATAAACCAAGCGCGACTAGCGGCTGTTGTGACGCTAATCATCACTCAGAGCCAAAGCCTACTGAAAAGCATCACGGCCATGATAGTTGTTGCGCCAGCGCAAAAGTGGAAACCGCAAAAGTAAGCGCAAGCTGCTGTGCGCCTGCTGGCCCGCAATTAGCAACAGCAGGGGCGAATATGTCTTGTTGTGATACTACGGAGCCTGCCGTAACCAGTTGTTGCGATTCTTCATCAGCTACGGCAAGCTGTTGTGAGCCAGCCCCCGTACCTGAAAACCAAGGGGTTTTTGGTAAAATTGTAGAAGCTGTTAAGTTCAGCTGTAATCAATTATTGTCCGACACCGCGGTTTGGCTACTTATTGGTTTATTCTTTGCTGCGTTAGTACACACCTTTGTCCCTGAGTCTTTCTTATCTCAGTGGGGCGACGGTATTATCGCCATGCTAGTGGTGATCCTTATCAGTATCCCAATGTATATTTGTGCGACCGCTTCAACTCCAATCGCTGCGGGTTTATTAATGGCAGGTGTGTCACCCGGTGCAGTATTGGTATTTATGCTCGCAGGTCCTGCAACTAACATCGCCACAATTGGGGTGGTTGGTAAAGAATTGGGGCGTCGTGCCGTGTTTGCCTATTTGGGCGGTGTCATCGGGGTTGCACTTATCTTTGGCTATTTAACCGATTATTTGGTCAATACTTACGGTTTTGTAGTAACGCCTATGATAGGAGAGGAACACGAAGTGCTACCACATTGGTTAACAGTATCAATGGGCGCATTATTAGCAGCACTCTTACTAAGATTAGCTATACTCAAATTAGGTAAAGTTGTTAGAAGATAAACTATTGTGGTACTTTTTACCGTATTACAATTACCTGACGTTTAAGCATTTAATGTTCCAACTTGGCATATCGCCTTGGTGGTCAGACATGAAATGCTTAGCGTCTGTTTATTTGACACGATAGAATGCGTTCCAGTATTCGTTAATCCGACAATTTGAGAAGTAGAGTGGATAAATACGCTGACATTAGACCGTATAATGATGATGAAGTGGTGCCAGCATTGGCACGTCTACTGGGTGATGATCAATTCATTGATGTGATTGCCAAATATAACCTGCCAGCTTGGTTGAATGCTTGGCCCGCTATTGCACGCCCACTCGTAAGAATGAAACTAAAAAAGAAGTGGGGAGATTTTTGTACTATTGAACAAGTACAAGATGAAGTGGCGTACTACCTACAAATTTTGATCAATAAAACGACGTCTAAAGTGACTTATTCTGGCCTTGAAACATTAGACTCGAATACCTCTTATTTATTTATTTCAAATCACCGTGACATCGTGTTAGACCCTGCGCTTGTTAACTGGGGCTTGCATCAGCAGGATATGCGCACGGTGCGTATCGCTATTGGTGATAACTTACTGCAAGTACCTTATATCACCGAGCTTATGCGTCTTAATAAGAGTTTTATTGTAAAACGTTCGGCAAAAGCGCCAAAAGAAATGCTAAAAGCATTAACTCAGCTTTCAGCCTATATTTTTGACTCACTAAGTGAAGGTAACTCCATTTGGATTGCGCAAAAAGAGGGCCGTGCAAAGGACGGAGTGGATCAAACCGATCCAGCACTGTTAAAAATGCTACAGCTCAATGGTCGCAAACAAAAGTTAGATTTTTCAGATTATGTAAAGCAGCTAAGAATTGTGCCCGTTGCTATTTCCTATCAATATGAGCCGTGCGCGGTTGCTAAGGCTAAAGAGCTATACCATAAAAAGCAGTTTGGCCAATATGTGAAAGCACAAGGCGAA
Organism: Pseudoalteromonas sp. A757; assembly: GCF_004103285.1. NCBI lineage: Bacteria > Pseudomonadati > Pseudomonadota > Gammaproteobacteria > Alteromonadales > Pseudoalteromonadaceae > Pseudoalteromonas > Pseudoalteromonas sp. A757. Next base: position 147,572 of record NZ_QNQN01000074.1, on the reverse strand, counting down.
GACATTGCTAGCATTGTCGAGGGCTTTAGTTCAGATAAAGGCCATGTGCATATTGCATTTGGCGACCCTATCACTGCGGATGTTGAAAACCCAGATGAACTGGCGAATGTCATCGATAAACAGATTTTAGATTTATACTATCTGCATTCAACCAATCACCTAGCAGCAGGCGATGATGCGCAAGTTAGTCCAGAAGATAAAGAGGACTTTATCTCTAAATTAGAGTCTGTACCTGAAGAGCTGAAGCAATTGGTGCTGAGCATGTATGCCGAACCACTGCGTCGCAAAGGCATTTAATAGCAGCGAACTAGCGCAACCCTGGTGTTAAGTGGTTGCGCTTTTGTTCGGTTAATTAAGAACTTTATGATAATAAACGACTTCCATATCTCCTAAAATATCTTTGTGAAGCCCTTTTTTCACATAACTCATCCCAAGTTTCTTCATGATGCTGATGGAGCCAAGGTTTTCTTCTTCAGCGATAGCGCTAAAGTGCGTCAAGGTAGGGTTTGCTGCTATTAGCTCTGGAATAAGGTGTTGTGCTGCCTCTGTCGCAAACCCTTTGCCCCAAGTGGCTTGTTTAAAACGCCAACCCAGCTCTAAATCCTTATAGTTTCTTTGTTCTGAAAAGAAGTTAGCAGGGCGAACCAAAACCCAACCAATAAACATCTTGTGTGGCAGCTCGAAACAGCCCCAAAGCCCCCAGCCTTTGCTCTCATCAGTAAATTCGGTTAAACGTGGAATATATACGGCTTTTACTTCTTCAAGTGAGTTAGTTTGACCGCCTGTGATGTATTTCATTACTTCAGGGTCGCTATCAAGATCGGCGAGCAGCTGTGCATCTTGTGGGGTGAGTAGGCGATAACTCAGTCTTGCAGAGTCCGTTACTTGCATTTGTATACTCCTAAGGTGAGTAGAGCTCAATAAAACTATAGAGTACAAAAGCTTGCGTGGTGAGTAAATGAGTTACATAAGTTTGCGTAGACGCCAGCCTAGCGCTTTACTAAAATACGCCAGCATTTTTAGATGGGGAACAGAGTGAATAATTCAGTACTAGCGCTTAGGCAGCGCCAAATCGCTGCGGCTCAACGTGAATATAAGGCAAGAGGGTCAAAGCTTACGCGCTGTGAATGCTGCTTATTAGCCACGACTCTATGTATTTGTGATAAAGTTGAAGTGGCTAAAGCAGACTGTGCTGTGTGCTTGCTTATGTATCATAACGAAAGCTTTAAGCCCTCTAACACTGGACGCTTAATTGCCGATGTGATCCCAAATAATCATGCCTTTCGTTGGGATCGAACTGAGCCTGACGCTGCGTTATTAGCGCTTCTTTCGGACGAGCAATATGCACCAATAGTCATTTTCCCAGAGCAGGGCGTGGAGCCTGAAAGGGTAATTACTAATGTGACTCGCACTGAAAATAAAACACCGCTATTTATCTTTTTAGATGGCACATGGCGTGAGGCTAAGAAAATGTTTAGAAAGAGTCCCTATCTCGATAACTTACCTGTGCTATCCATCGCCCCTGAAAAACTCTCGGATTACAAGTTGCGAGTCGCACCGCACGAACATCAACTTGGCACGGCAGAAGTCGCGTGTGTACTGTTTGCTGAATGCGGTGAGCAGGATGCGGCAGATAAATTAACCGCGCACTTTATCGATTTCAGAGATGCCTACTTAAAAGGTAAGCGCAGCAAACTGTAGGCCGGGCCCTAAACCGTAGGTCGAGGTTTACCTCGACAAAAAGCAGCATTATTTACGAAATACGGCGAGCAAGATGTTGGTAGGTCGAGGTTTACCTCGACAAAAACAGTATTGTTCACGCGGTACAGCCAACAAGATGTTGGTAGGTCGAGATTTATCTCGACAAAAAGCCGCATTATCTACGCAGCACGGTAGGCAAAATGTTGGTAGATCGAGGTTTTCCTCGACAAAAAGCAGTATTATTTACGAAATACGGCGAGCAAGATGGCGGTAGGTCGAAATTTATTTCGATAAAAAGCTGCATTATTTGCGCAGCACGGTGAGCAAAATGATGGTAGGTCGAGACTTATCTCGACAGCACGCTCACCTTAACAACACAAACACAATATCACACGATAGATAGGAATAAAATAAGAAGCGCGCGACCCATTGCTGAGCCGCGCTTACGGAATCTTCTAAATGCATCCTGCAAAGTTGAGTAGTTCAACGTCCTGAATCTTTCCTCTTCCATGGCATCGCTTGGTGTTCTCGTTTTGCGAATAAAGGCATCTTGCCCTGTGTCCATCTTCCTTTTACACGTCCGCTGTCTTATCCATTGCCATCCACTTGCTAAGAACAAGCCCTTGTTCTAATTGTCCTTGTTTGCTACTTTCCAAAATAGCAGTGCCAATCATCAATTTGTTTTACCTTGGCACTTGGTAGCCTGAACGTATTGCTTCAAGCTAGGTGTTGCGCTGTTAATTGCAACAATTGGCATCTCCTAAGCCACATTTTACCAGTACATCCGATGTACCTTCCTTCCTCATCCTTAACCACCTGCATATCCAATGCAGTAACGTTATCCTTCAACGTTTAGCCTCTCCCCTGAAGCAATCCCTAGATTCATCATGAACCTTTAATCCCTGTCCTTTAATGTAATCACACCATGTGACATACAATCTCGCTCGCTTTTCCCTATATTCCTTTAAGTGGGTGCTTATCCATTAGCAAGTCCTGCCCTGAGCGTATCCTGTGTATCCTTTATCTCTCTTCCTGAGATGTTGTAAAGTATATGCAGACTAAAAAAAATCGGGAGCAGTGAAATCCAATCTTTTTTGAGTCTTTTTCTAGTAATAATAAATAACTTTTTATTTTTTAATTGGTTACTTTAATTTCGAGTGTTATTTCAGCATGTCTTTACTCAATTTCTGGTAGTTAAGTGAGATATATCTCACAGGTAATTCTCCCGTTTTCTACAACGCTAATTTTATCTTGAGCGTAGTTTCAAATATTCAGGGTGTAAAACGGCACAATTACAGGTAGAATTAGTTGATAATAATTATTGTTTACCTAATGGAGTCTTTATGAAAAAAGCACTTGTTACTTTACTGGCAACGCTTACTTGCCTACCAGCAATGGCTGCAGAGGAAGTTAATATCTACTCGTTTAGACAACCTTTTCTGATCCAGCCTATTTTGGATGACTTCACCAAGCAAACTGGTATCAAGACCAATGTGGTTTTTGCAAAAAAAGGCTTAATTGAGCGTGTAAAGCGTGAAGGCAAACATAGTCGTGCCGATCTTGTACTCACTTCAAACTTCAGTGCGCTAATTCAGCTTGAGGACGAAAACTTAACACAAGCAATTGACAGTGAAACGGTCACTAAGAATATCCCAGCTAACTTCAGAGATCCTGAAGGTCAGTGGGTTGCGCTTACTAAGCGTGTGCGCAACGTATATTCTGCAAAAGACCGCATAGGCAAGTTAGATAGGCTTACGTATGAAGCGCTAGCGGATGAACAATACCGCGGTAAAATTTGTACGCGCTCAGGTAAGCATCCCTACAACCTTGGTTTAGTGGCGTCTATGATTGCTCATCATGGTGAAGCAAAAACCAAAGAATGGCTTGAAGGCGTGAAGAAAAACTTAGCTCGTAAGCCTCAAGGTAACGACCGTGCACAAGTCAAAGCAGTAAAAGAAGGGTTGTGTGATTTGGCCATCGGAAACAGCTATTACTTTGGTAAGATGATGGAAGATGAGAAGCAAAAAGCCTGGGCTGAAGCGGTATATATCAACTTCCCAAATCAACAAGATCGTGGTTCACATATCAACGTTTCTGGTGTTGTCTTGACCAAGCACGCTAAAAATACAGAAAATGCCTTGAAACTCATAGAGTTTATGACCGACAATAAGGCGCAAAATATGTATGCGTCGATGAATATGGAATACCCGGTTAAACCTGGCGTCGAGTTATCGAAACTTGTGGCATCTTGGGGTGAGTTTAAGGAAGACAGCCTACCATTGTCAGAGATCAGTAAATACCGTCCGTTAGCGCTTAAGCTAATCGATGAGGTAAAATTTGACCTTTAATGCAATTATCATTTTCACTGTCTAAATGGCAGAGTTTTGCGTGGCTGATAGGGCTTAGCCTATCAGTCCCGCTGATATTTTTAATCTTTGAGTCGCTACAACCTGACTCCGAAGTCTTCGCTCATCTTTGGGATACCGTTTTGTGGGATTATGTCCACAATACGATTTTGCTGATTGTGGGTGTATGCATCCTCTGCGCTTTGATTGCGCTGCCACTTGGCTGGCTAACCGCGTATTGTGAATTTCCTGGACGGCGCTTTTTCGAGTGGTCGTTGATGCTACCTCTTGCGATGCCAACCTATTTGATTGCTTACGTGTATACCGATTTGCTTGATTACGCAGGGCCTGTGCAAATTGCGCTGCGAGAGTGGTTTGGTTGGCAATCTCCAGACGATTATTGGTTCTTTGATATTCGCACTTTGTCAGGTGCTATCGTGATGATTGCACTGGTGCTTTATCCTTATTTGTTTTTGATTTTTAGAACGGCGCTAAGGGAGCAGTCGTTTAAGCTGGTTCAAGCTAGCCAATTGATGGGTAAGTCGCCTTCACAGAGCTTTTTTAAGGTAAGTTTACCTTTGTCGCGAGGCGCGATTGTGGCAGGGCTCGCGCTGATCGCCATGGAAAGCATGGCAGATTTTGCAACCGTACATTACTTTGCTGTGAGCACACTAACCACCGCCGTTTACGATACTTGGTTGGGTTATTATTCACTGACTGCTGCGGCTAAAATTTCAGGCATTATGCTACTGTTTTTATTTTTAGCCCTAACACTGGAGCGAGTGAGCCGCCCAACTCAGGTAGTGCACGAGCGCCAATCAAGTGTTAACAGTACCACGCTTTATCATCTTAAAGGGGTGCAGGCTTGGCTCGCGAGCGCTTTTTGTTGGCTTATTCTTATTGCGGCTTTTATCGTGCCTACATGGGTGCTTGCAGATTACGCCATCGACTATTTTCAACAAGCTTGGAATGACGACTTTTTCTTGTATGCGTGGCAAAGTTTAAAAATAGCGTTTTGGGTGAGTGTGGTATTAATTATCATGAGCATGCTGGTGGTGTTTAACCAGCGAGTTAGCAGTGGTAAACGGGTCATGCTACCGGGCAAGCTTGCAAGTACCGGATATGCGCTACCGGGCACTGTGCTGGCAATTGCGGTACTTATTCCACTCACTTTATTAGACGATAAGCTAAATACTTGGCTTGAAGGTACTTCATTTGAGCCAGGTTTGCTGTTCAGTGGGACGATTTTTGCGCTGGTTTTCGCTTACGTTGTACGATTTTATGCGATTGCGCAAGGTGCGGTCGAATCGAGTTATCAGCGGATCAGCCCAAGTCTAGATATGGCAAGCTTTTCGTTGGGTCGCAATCGTTTCAAAACCATGTTATCAATACATTTGCCATTGCTGCGTCGGGGCATTTTAACCGCAGCATTGTTGGTTTTTATTGAGTGTATGAAAGAACTTCCAGCGGCATTGTTATTACGACCCTTTAATTATGAAACACTGGCAACACACGTTTTCCAATATGTGAGTGATGAGCAGCTGGAGTTGGCTTCTGTCTCTGCGTTATTTATTGTGTTGGTTGGTTTAATTCCGCTTTATGTTGTAAACCGTTCTATGGAGCAGCGAAATTAATGCATAGTTTAGTGCTTGAAAATCTCTCTTATCGCTATGATGGTGAAGCCGTTGTGGATAGCCTAAATCTGACCGTAGAACAAAACGAGATAGTTTGTTTGCTTGGTGCCAGTGGCTGCGGTAAAACGACCACGCTGAAGGCGATAGCAGGCTTGATCGAACCATTTCAAGGCTCGGTGAGTATTTTAGGCAAAGCCATGAATGGTAACGGCACTTTCGTACCTCCACAAAAACGCAATATTGGCATGATGTTTCAAGACTATGCGCTATTCCCACACCTCACTGTGGCGCAAAATGTCGCGTTTGGCTTAACCTCAAAAAGCAAGCGTGAACGTCAAGACCGAGTGGCTGAAATGCTCCATTTGGTGCAGCTGCAAGACTACAGCGACCGCTTTCCACACGAGCTTTCAGGTGGCCAGCAACAACGTGTCGCGATTGCGCGCGCACTTGCGTACAAGCCAAATCTGTTGCTGCTTGATGAGCCGTTTTCAAATATAGATGCTCAAGTGCGGTTTCAGTTAATTAACGATATTCGCCGTATAATCAAAGATCAGCAAGTTTCCGCGATTTTTGTTAGTCACTCGAAAGAAGAAGCTTTTGCTTTTGCCGATCGGCTGGCAATTATGGATAAAGGGAAGATCGCACAAGTGGGCGAGCCGAGAACATTATTCCAACGACCAAAGAGCAAAATGGTTGCCGAGTTTTTGGGTCAGGGTATTTATATTCCTGCACAGCGAGTGAATGGCGCTTCAGTAGAAACCCAATTTGGTGCCGTAAAATCTCTCGTTGAGCTCGGTGATCTCGACGCGAAGGGCGAAATGTATGTGAGACCGCAGCACATCACGTTAGAAAACGCCGAGCTTGGCAGCGTTAAAATACTCAATCAGCGCTTTATGGGAACAGAGTACATTTACCGTGTTGCATTAGAGGGTCAAGAGCTCGAAATACCGCATCCAGCGCATGAACCGCTCGACTTAAATCAACCAATCTCTTTAAAAATTAAGGCACATGCTGTAAATTTCTTTTCTTAATAGCAAATGAATAAACGCAGGGAGTAGAGCATGGCGCTTGCCCAATCAGGTGTGTGTGCTGAAGCCAATTTGCACGGCTTACACTTGTTCTTCAATGTGCTTGAAGGACAAGACGAGGCGCTAAGAGCGGCGCTCGCCAATTGTGGACGCTTGCAAGAGGAGTTGGAAGATAGATTCTCCGAGTCTATGTTATCGAGCTTTGTCGCAGTTGGTGCGCAATATTGGCCGCACATTTACCCTGAGTTTATTCCTAAAGAGCTGAAAAGTTTTCCTCATATTGTTGAGGCTGAGCACACCGTGCATACCCAGCCTTTTGACTTGCTTTATGTGATCCGCTCCGACCGGGAAGACGTTAATCATATCTTTGCTCAAAGTGTGCTACACATGCTAAATGGCCTAGTCGAAATGGTGGCACATGTGCGCGCTTTCCGTTTCTTAGATGGTCGTGATTTTAATGGCTTTATTTATGGTGCAGACACCCCTAGAGGGCGCAACAAACGGGAAGTTGCACTTGTGCGCAACCCGAATGCAGCCGACCATCTCGGTAGTTATATTCACGTACAGCGGGTGAAGTTTGATTTACTGCGCTGGCAGGCGTTGCCGCTCGCTGAGCAAGAACAGTTGATGGGGCGTACACGTTTAGACAATGACCTAATTGAAGGTTGCGACCCCTGTAATCATGCAGCATTAACCGAATTGAAAGACGTAAACGGTAATGCGCTACTGCTTAACCAAAGCATGCCGTTTGGTGATGTATTTGAACAAGGAAGCTTGTTGCTAAGTTGCAGCGCCAAAGGCGATGCTTTTGAGCAGGTACTTAGAAGTCGATTGGGTGAAGGGGATGAATACGACCCCATATTGGATTATTCCAGTGCTGATATGGGTTCCGCGTTTTTTGCGCCATCTTTGGAGTTCTTGTCAGTGATGGCAAAAATGCCGGAATAAGGCGCAAGTTGATCTGAATATTATTTTGACTGAACGGCCTTCTTATCTGGAATTAGACAGAAAATGATATATAGCAACCATTGAGGCGATGGCCATCTCTGTCCTTTACTCAACCCAAATAGTTGTAAATTTACTTGTTACAAACTATCCAGCATGGTAATTTTCTGTAATTAATAATTCCCTGCTTATTCTTTTTGGGAATTATAATTGCGGGGCAGTGTTATTATCAACATAATTTACTCCCCTCAAAATAGTTCACTTATTTAAGCGAATTGGTAAAAGCAAGTTTGTATCACTTTAATAATGGATAATATAATGAGAATAAAAACCTTCTGCCTGACTACACTGTGTCTTTTTTCATGGTCGGTTAGTGCTGCAAATGACGTATATGGAACTGTCGAGCAACTGATCACAAGATCGGGCGCTAGTGACGACCACGCAGTTTACTTTAGAGTTGAAGTAATGAGAGAGCTCTCTAATTTTGAAGCTTGTATCGGCAATGGTGATGAACTTACATGGCAATTAGACCTTTCTTCACCTGTAGCTCAATATCAATTTGATATTCTAAAAAAATCATATTCGGAGCGTTTGCCTGTTCGGATCATCGGACATGAGGATGTTTGCGCTAATGGTGAAGCTCAGTCCGATAAAATATTTGAGCTCAGCCCTTGGTCATGGAGTGAGTACTCAATGGAAAAAGTCGCAGAGTCCAAATAATCTGAGCCTTGGATAATTCATATCAATTTGGTAACTAGTTTTAGCGCTAATTGCGCTGAAATTACTTCTAGCATCCATTGCCATATATTGGTGTGCAAAGCCCTTCCTTGGGCTTTTTATGTGCGACAATTTCTTACAACATGTACGGATTTTTCGCCGGTGAAGCGTTACTAACTACAGGTCTTGATTGAATTTCCTCAAGCTTTTGTAAAACGTCTTTTAGCTGTTGCTGCTGGACTTGTTCAGCGCTTGAGTTTGCTAAGGTATTTGTCAGCAAAGTGGTGACGGCTTCAAGCGCTTTTGCACTGCTATCATCAACGTGATTGTCGACTTGAATATGTGGTTGTGCCACCGCTTCTAAGCGCTCAGACAGGTTCTCAAATAGCGTATTTTGCTGCTGACCTTGTTGACCCAATGCTTGTTGTATTTGCGCTTGGTTGCTGAGCAAGTCATTGAGTTTGCCAAGGTTAGCGAGTAGCTGCTCGTTGTTCGCGGTGTGTTTGATGGTGTTTTGCAGCCCAGCAATTTCCTCTGCGACTTGTTGCTGTGAACCGATCAATTGCTTTAGTGGTGTAGCGTAAGGTTGCTGCGTTAAAGCCTCACGTAGTTCAGTTAACTGCGTGGCAAACTCTTGTTCATTAAACACCTGAGCCAATTGTTGCAACAGCGCGCTGTAATCAAAGCTAAGCTGCTCTTTATCGAGTTTAGCGGCGATTTGCGAAAGGGATTTATTAACAAAGCTCAGCTGTTCAACGGCTAGCTGTGCAGGACTACCCTCATCGCTATTGCGGTGCAGGCGGGCATATTCGGCCTTGATTTCATGCCAGCGCGTTGTTTCTTCAGCTGTTAAGGTACCGCGTAATTCAGCCAGTTTCAGTAAGTTTTCTTCGCTGCCTTTGCTAAGTGTTTGTGCTTCACCGCGATAGTGATCTTGAATTAGGTTTTCAAGTTCACTGTCATTCATGGCAGCAACCACCTTTTCAGCCATCTTATTCATGTTACGGTAACTGCCTTGTAGCTTAAACGGCGGCTCGGTTCGATAGCTATCATCTTGCGCTGCTGAGGCAATATATTGGGCATTTACTTTGAGCACGGTGTTGCGAATAATGAGCAGCTTTTTCAGTACGCTGACAATTTCATTCACTTGCGCTTGAGAGTAATTAAACTCCAATTCATTGATGGAGATGTCTTCTCTGTCGGCAATGCGCACTAACTTGTATAAGTCTTCCATACCACGATTAGCAAGCGGCGCAAGCACTGCATTGGAAGTGAGCGTATTTTCAATAAAGCTCATGGCAAATTCTTGTTCGCAGCCACTGAGGGTGTCACCGAGATTATAAATATCGGCTCGGTTGGCAAGCATATCAGGGATCTTAAAGGATTCACCGGATTCGGTGTAGGGGTTTCCTGCCATCACAACGGCAAACTTTTTGCCTCTGAGATCATAGGTTTTACTGCGGCCATTCCACACCCCGTCTATGCGTCTTGAACCGTCACATAAAGAGATGAACTTTTGTAAAAACTCGGGGTTGGTATGCTGAATATCGTCAAGGTACAGCATCACATTATTGCCCATCTCAAAGCTTTGGTTAATCTTCTCGATTTCTTTTGCAGCGGTCGCGTTGATGGCTTGAGCAGGATCTAAAGAGACTTGGTCGTGACCAATAGATGGACAGTTGACCTTAACAAAGGTGAGTCCTAAGCAGTTAGCCACATACTCTATTAACGTGGTTTTACCATAGCCCGGTGGGGAGATAAGCAGCAACATGCCCATCAAGTCGGTGCGCTTATTGTTTCCCGCAGCCCCAATTTGCTTTGCTAAGTTATCGCCAATAATAGGGAAGTAGACTTTGTCAATCAGCTGGTTACGTACAAATGAGCTTAGCGGTCTGGGTTTAAACTCATCCAATTGCAAGCGCTGCTTTTGTGCCTCAAGCACTTGCGCTTTTAGCTGTTGGTACTGTTTGTAGGCCGGAACATGAACCGTGAGATACTCGTTACTACGGGCAAAAAAGTCTGCATAATCTAGGTGTAGTACTTGGTTCTCGATACGTGGGTGTTGGCCCATCAAACCTGAAATTTCGGTTTTTATTTCGGCTTCTTTGACTTGGTATGTGATATCTAACTGGGTAGAAAGCAAAATGCAGTTAGCGGCCTCAAGCAAGGTCTCAGTACTTTCATTTTGCTTACTGCCATAGGCGCGCAGCCAGCTGCTTAACAGGCGGCATTTGTCCGCAAGTTTAGTCAAATGTGTTAATGAGTCTTCAAGCTGTTGCCAAACGCCTTTGGCCTTTGCCATCGAGATAAACTGCTCGCTGATGTGTTTTGCAGGTGAAGCTAAGTCAAATTGTCTCGGCTTGACTTGCTTGGCAAGGGCTTTAATTAAGTAAGTAGCGCTTAACTCGCCTGAAAAACGGTGTAGCTCGGTCAAATAGCTCGATAAATTTTGTTGGCAAAATGTGGTGATCTTTTCACTCAATTCTTTGCTTAGCTGTTGGCTAAAACTATGGTCATCTAACTTCGTTGCCATCAGCTCTGCTTGTGTAGCCTGAAACGCCAATTCAGTTAGCTCAGCCTTACTTTGCTGAGTATAAAATAGCTGTGCCGCAATTCGACAGCTGGCAGGGTAGACGAGTAACTCAAGCTGTCGTTTTTGTTTCAGTAAATTTGCTAAGATCAGGCTGGCATCTTGATCATGAATGCCTTTTTCATAACCTTCTTGATATCGGGGTTCTGCAAATTTTTGTACGATAGGCAGTAAACTTCCTTCATCAACGGCAAGTTCTAGATCTGCTTGACTAAAGTCGTTGCCATCTTGCTCCGCAGCCGCTAATACTTGAGCTGCTAAGTATTCGCCTCGATACAAGTGACGATTTTCTGAGATCAGGTTTTGCTGCCAATACTTGCTTGCGTCATTGAGCTGTTGATTGACCTTGGCGTCAGGAATAGGATCAAAATATTCAGTGCCAGTGAGGTGTAACATCAGCTCTTCACCACGAGGCAGTAAAGTCAAATCAAGAATTTGTTTATTGAAACTAAACGCATGTTTGCCGATTTTAACGGTATTGCCACCATCAATGTAAATATCTTGCTTGTCTCGCAAAGCGCGGATCGCTTGATCTTTGCAGGCCTTGAGTTTGGCTTGAATATCATCCGCTTTCACTTCATCGCTCAGGCTTTTTAGCTCTTGCGTTAAATCGCGAAGCTTGCCAATCATAGGATCGGAGGCAAAATAGCTATTGATGTCGTCTAAGGTTTTGAAACTTTGTGAGCGTCGCGTCACCCCCTGTAAAATCCGCTCGGCAGCGTTTGCTAGGCTCAGGGCGCGGCGCTGTCTTTCGTCAATGAGCTGTTGTTTGTGCGCCTCAAAGCTCTCATAAACGTCATCACGTTTAGCCAAGATCTCCGTTAAAAACTCATCATACTGACTAAATTGAGACTCGAGCTCTTCTAATTGAATAAGTAAGCGAGATAGTTGGTCGTCACATTGCTCTGGGGTTTTGGCCGCGCTTAGACCGCTGGTAATACTTTGGCTGAAAAGCTTAAAACGAGCCGCGAATTCGGCTTTTGCTTCAACACTGCCCACGCTCTTTTTCTGAATTTCTAATGCTGCTTTGGCGCGGTTTACTTGACCATAAATGGCGCTGACATCTTCCAAAATTTTAGTGCGCACACGGCTATCGTCAATATCGAGATCCAGCATGGTATGGTTGAGCAAATCAAGTTCGGCGCTTAAGGTTTCCAAGGTCGCCAAAAAGCCGTTAAGCTCGGTAACACTCTCTGTTTGCGCTCTGGCTTGCTCTAAGGAATCTAGCTGCTCGTAGTAGGGCGCCAGAGCACTATCTTGCTGCAAAAACTCCGCGGTTTTATGGCTTAAACCCAAGGTTTGCTCATCAATCTGCTGCTGCATGGCAGATAGCGCGTCAAGATTGATGTACTTCACTTCTTCAAGGCTTATCACTTTGCCTTTTAAGCGTTTGAGAGACTCTAAGCTCTGGACAAATTGCTCGGCTGTTTTAAAGCTATCAGGTCTTACCTCGCGAAGCACATCTTGCATGGCTTGTTCGATTTCGGCTTCTGCGCGCCTAGCGTCGGCCTCAATTTGGCTTACCTTTTCAAATTCGTCTAGTACCTGCTCCGAGGTTTCAAAAATTTCATGTAGTTTTGCTGTGACATCCGCAAAGTCCGCCTCGGCAAGCCAATGATAGCGGTCTAAGATACTGCGGGTGAGTGCAATTAAATCTTCATAATGAAAGACCGTGGGGCTTTGTTCGTTAATGGCTTTGAACACACTGTATAAATCAGAAATTGCACGTACTAAATCCGGATTGCCTATCCGGCCAAATAAGCCGGTTGCTCGAGGGGCTTGTGCGGCAAACTCGCTGCCACAAAATGGGCTTTGCCAGATTTGAATAGGGTGCACGCGCTCAGGCTCAGGCTCTGCTTTAAAGGTTAGCGCTAAGCCATCATCATAGATACCATAGCCATGACAATAGATAGGATTTTGCAGGTTTTTCTCAATAATATTGTAAGAGAAAAGTGCGTAACGACCCTCGTTTGGTTCGTAGAAGATATACAGTACATCTTCACCGTTGGGTGATTTGATCTGGCGATGGAAAACTAAATCGTCCAGTTGGTCGTCAAAATAGCGTGTTTGCCCCGATTGTAAATAATAGCCACCAGGAAAAATAATCCCTTGGTTCTCAGGTAATTGAACACAGGCACCACCCAGCGCATCTTGGCGCAATACCTGCTGGGTGCGGCAATTATAAATAAAATAACGCCACTGTTTTTCTCGGTAGGGAAGTAACTTTAACAGCACCATTTCGCCAACTTCGGCAAAACGTAAATCACAATCTGCAAGTGATTGGCTGGCGTCATCGACGGCTTCTTGATAAATACCTTCACCGCTTTGGGTATTGTTTTCTATTTTTACGGTGAGTTTGCCACCCGATACTTCAATAAACACTTTGTCGTTTACATTAATATGTGGGTGACGGCCTTCGACGTGATCGGCGCGGTCGGTTTTTTGCCATTCAAAGTCAAAGTTTTCCACTTCACCTATGTCACGCTCTCCTCGATTATCAATATAATCTAAGGTTTCGTCTTTGGCGATTTGCCAGCGGAACACACGAACATCGGAGAGCTTTTCGCCAATTTGAAATAGCGCAAAGAGCTTGTTTGATTTAACAAATAGATGTTGTAGCCGGGTGTCTTTGTAATATGTGTATAGTTCATCAAAGTCCCGTAAGAAACGTTGGTCAGTGAGGAATTTGGTTTCTTGCGGATAAGGTTCTATTTCGTAGTGGTCTTCTTGCAAGTGCAGCTTTTGTACGGTGAATACATCGCTGACTTGGGTATTTTGTTTAAGCCCCATAAACACATTGTAAGCAAAGATAAGCTTGTCGCCGATCAGCACGATATCGCGCGGTACACAGTTATGCTCAGTACGCACTCTTGCTCGACCTTTCACTTTAAGCTCGGTGCTTCCAAAAGTGTCAACACGCTGTTGGTTGAGTTTATCTATTTGGCTTTTTAGATCATTACCAAAGTTACCAAGTCGGCGCTTAATCAGTTGATAAGAGTCTTGTTCGAGCGTTCGCTCTGGCGCTTGTTGCGTTGCTTCCGTCATTCTTTACTTTCCTATTGTGCGCTGTCGCAAATGGGGGAGAGGAGCCAAGAAGATTGACTCCTCAAGGTTAATTACTCTAGTGGTTCGCTTTGTTTACTGCCATTTAACGAGCCGCCAAGTAACTTGAGTAGCTGCTGTTTGTCCGCATCTGAGCTATTACTTAGTTGTTGGAAGAACTTACTCATGTTGATGTTTTTTAGCGTTTCTGACGACGCATTAGCACCAGCTAATACCCCTTTTAGATCGTCCATCAAATTACGCTCACCGTTTAGGTGATCTTTGAATACGGTTTGTACCGTCTTACTTTCGCCGACTAAGCCGTCAATTGACTTGCCTACTGTGATGGCATTCATAAACTGGTTAAAGAACTGGCCGTCGCCGCCCATAAAGTTGATATCTGCACCGCTCAGCGCTTTACCTAATACTTCAGCCTGACTTGCAGAAACCTGCTTGTTCGCTTCGATATTCGCAAGCGTCAGTTCTTTCTGTTGGTTTAGCTGTAGTGTAAAGCCTTCGTATTCACGGGCGTCTTTATCCATCTTATTAAGTGCTTCCAGCTTCTCCGTAAGGCCTTTAGCTTCTGCCGACATCTTACGCTCAAGGTTGATAGCTTCTGCTTCACCTTGTTTTTCAATTGCCTCAGCCATTGCTGCTTGTACTTCAGCTTCTGCCAAACCAATTTCACGTTTGCCTTGTGCTTCGGCTTCACTTTGCTTCTTAGTTGCTTCAGCCATTGCTGCTTGTACTTCGGCCTCGGCACGGCCAATATCACGTTTACCTTGCGCTTCGGCTTCTAGTTTTTGCTGTAGCACTTTGGCATCTGTTTCGCCTTGTATCGCACTTGCAGTGGCTTTAGCCTTGATGATATCAGCCTCAGCAAGACCTGGTGCGGCAGCCTCAACCTGAGCAGCCTCTGCAAGAATTTTCTTCGACTCAGCGGTCTGGTTCGCAATACGCAGCTCCGCCGCAGCCATTTTTTCCATTTCTCGGGCTTTAAATTCAGCAGCTTGTTCTTTGGCTTTAGCTGCTTCAATATCTTTAACCAACGCCTCTTCGGCTTCTGCTTGAGCAAGAATAATTTTCGCTTGCTTTTCTCGTTCAGCTTCTGCAATACATTGTACGTCTTTGATACGCTCCTGTTCTTCAGCAACGGTTTTCTCTACGGCAACACGTTCGCGTTGGACATCGGCGATTTCTTTTTGCTCGACTTCCAGTGCTTTGGCTTTTTGGATACGTAAAATTTCGGTTTCGCGTTCGCGCTCAATAATTTCTATCTGGCGAGAGCGTGTGACTTTTTCTTCTTCGATGCCGAGTAAGCGAAGGCGATTTTGCTCTGCAACATCGATTTCACGCTGTTTATTGTGTTCTGCAATTGCAATTGCTTCGTCCGCTTTGAGGCGTGCTTCTTCGGCTTTTAAGCGCTCTTCATGCTTAACACGTTCAGCTTCTGCGGCTTCGCGAGCGCGCACTGATTCGATTTCACGGCGCTGTCTTGCGCTAGCGTCTTCTTTTTGTCTCTCGACTTCTGCGGCTTTTTCAAATGCTGCTTGGTTTTGGTTGTCGATTTGTGCTTTTTCATCGCATTTAAGCTGGTTAGTTTCCACGTTTTGGCGTGAGGTTTTTTCGGTAATACGGCGAATACCTTCAGCATCAAGAATGTTATTTGGATCTAACTTGTCGATTGAGGTTTGTTCAAGATAGTCAATTGCGACATCCTCTAACGTATAGCCAGATAAATCTTGTCCAATCACTTCTTTAATAGAATCTCGGAACTCGTTACGATGTGTAAATAGCTCCTCAAAATTCATGCGCTTACCAACGGTTTTCAAGGCTTCGGAGAATTTTGCCTCAAATAATGCTTGTAAGGTTTCTGGTGCCGAGGCACGTGCACAGCCAACTTGTTTCGCAACGCGTAGGATATCTTCTTTGTTTTCGTTTACGCGAATGTAAAAAGTGATGGCGATGTCAGCACGGATATTGTCTTTACAGATCAGGCCGCTATTTTCACGACGCTCCAATACCATGCGGTTAGTTGAAATATCCATGACTTCCATTTTATGGATCACGGGTAGCACAATGCCGCCCGTTGTTGTGACATCAGGCTCATTTTTCATCTTGTTGATGATCAATGCCTGACCCTGTTCGACCTTGCGGTAGAACTTTCCAATCAGAAGTAGAATGGCAAAAATAATGACGATGGATATGCCCACGATTGCGAGCACCGGTCCGAGGTTGTTTAGAAATTCCATGTTTTTTCCTGCGTTGCGCTATGTTGTTTGAGTTGGTACTAGCTATGCCAACTCGTTCCTAAATTCCGTTATTTTCCGTACTATTACCAAGGTTTAGCCACAATCGTGTAGCTATGTGTAAGGGGGTCATGTTCGATAAGTAAGGCATTGTCTCCTAGTGTGAAAGTGTTTTCTTCGTCCGAGCGCACTTCGATAAGTTGCTCTGTTCCTTGAATATATACTCTGGCTTGACCAAACGTGTTGTTAACTCTTGATGTTGCAATAACGCATTCGAGCCCAACCAGCGCTTGCTTTGATGTGGTTTCTTGGCTTTCGAAAAAGCGTCGTAGTGGCCTTACAATGACGGCGGTTAGTGGTAATGCAACAATGAGGCTAGCAAGCATAAATACCGTGCCCATCAGGTAGTAAAAAATGCCATTACCCAGCAGGTAAGCAAAAAACTGTTGCACATAAATACTGGTAATCCAGCCTAGCGCGATGATTAAACTCAATGAAATACTCACTGGGACACCACCAAAAGCGACCTCCCAAAAAGAACCAGAGCTTGCGCCTTCGGCTTCAATATCAACATCGCCTTCTAAGATATCGATATCAGCAAAACCAAGTAAAGCAATTAACCAGAACAACAGCACAATCAGTAGTAGTGTTGAAAAAATAACAGTGGGAAACGTAAATGCAGTATTTAAAAATTCCATTGCTGTTCCTTAGTTCCTTGTATTTCCATTTTTTGCGGTAGGGGGCCTATCAATGTTATTAGGTGTCTCTAATTTGTCAGAGCGATTGAATCCCCGTTCCGTATCATAGGATAGTGAGATGATTGAGTAAAGAGAATAGCGAGCAGATCCAATGAGCTTAAATGCCGCCGAAAATAAGCTATAGAAGCTAATCAATCAGCTTAAAAAACTATCCACGCGTAATGAGAAAATCCCACCTTGCGTTTCTAAAGTTGCCACACACGGACATATTATGTCAAACATTTTTTGCTGTAAAGATAAGCAGTTTATTCTGTTTATTGTAATAGTGAGAAAGCGTAATTGCTCAGAGGAAAGTACCAGAGTAAGTGCTAACTTGTGAGTCAGCACTAATAAAAATAACAGACTAAACGTTATCGAACAGGGTTTTTACTTTGTCTAAAGTAATGTCGATTTCAGAGACTTTTGCAGGCGCAATGAAAATCGTGTCATCGCCAGCAATGGTACCTAATACGCCATCTGCGGTACCTAAAGAGTCAAGTAATCTTGCAATTAATTGTGCAGCCCCCGGGCTGGTTCGAATTATAATCATCATTTCGTTGTGCATAATATCAACGACTAACTGACGCAAAGGACTTTTTGCTGTCGGTACGCTCATTTCTGCGGGTAAACAGTAAACCATTTCTTGCTTAGCATTGCGTGTACGTACAGCACCAAACTTGCTCAGCATGCGCGACACTTTACTCTGACTGACATTGTCAAACCCTTGTTGTTTTAGAGCATCAACAATTTCGCCTTGAGAGCCAAAGTTTTCTTCTTTTAAAATGGCTTTAAATGCTTTGATAAGTGCTTCTTGTTTTTCTTGCGGCTGCATAGTCTGTCTTCTTTTACGGCTAATCTTTAAATTCTACACAAAACCACTAAGATTCCCAAATTTGCGCGACCAAAATGACAGTCGTAAAGCATAAATAGACAAAGTGTCGCGATCTTTACACTTTTATTTAAGACATTAGTCAAAAAATCTCGAAAATAACCGTGATTAATTTGTGTTTAACAGCGCTTTTCATTATCTTTACTGCACACTCAATTCCACCTTCAAATTATGGAGAATTCAAATGAAAGTTGCTGTATTAGGTGCCGCTGGCGGTATCGGTCAAGCTCTATCTTTATTGCTTAAAAATGGTCTTCCAGCTGGCTCTGAGTTAGCGCTTTATGACGTTGCACCTGTTGTACCTGGTGTTGCAGTTGACTTATCTCACATCCCAACTGCGGTAAAAGTAGCGGGTTATGGTAAAGACGACCTAGACCCAGCTCTTGCTGGTGCTGACGTAGTGCTTATCCCAGCTGGTATGCCTCGTAAGCCTGGTATGGACCGTGCTGACCTATTCAACGTTAACGCAGGTATCATCAAGACACTTGCTGAAGGTATCGTTAGAAACTGCCCTAAAGCACTTGTTGGTATCATCACAAACCCAGTAAATGGCACGGTACCAATCGTTGCTGAAGTGTTCAAAAAAGCAGGTACTTATGATCCAGCTCGCGTATTCGGTGTAACAACGCTTGACGTTATCCGCGCTGAAACTTTTATCGCAGAGCTTAAAGGTCTAGACGTTGCTGAAGTTAAGATCCCAGTAATTGGTGGTCACTCAGGTACTACAATTCTACCTCTACTTTCTCAAGTTGAAGGTGTTGAGTTCACTGACGAAGAAGTTGCTTCACTAACAACTCGTATCCAAAACGCGGGTACTGAAGTGGTTGAAGCTAAAGCGGGTGGCGGTTCAGCTACACTTTCAATGGGTGCAGCAGCAGCACGTTTCTGCTTCTCACTAGTGAAAGGCTTACAAGGTGAAGAAGTACTTGAGTACGCATACGTTGAAGGTAACACAGGCGACGCAACATTCTTTGCACAGCCAGTCATCCTTGGTAAAAACGGTGTAGAGAAGTTACTTCCTTACGGTGAGCTAAGCGCGTTTGAGCAAAAAGCAAAAGACGACATGCTAGCGACACTTGAAAAAGACATCAAAGAAGGTGTTGATTTCATGGCGTAAGCCAAATTGATACAAAAAAACCAGTCGCTTCACAGTGACTGGTTTTTTTATGCTTGATTCTTCTTAGTGAAGAATACGTGCTCTGATAGTGCCTTCAACCGCACTTAACTCTTTCAACGCCACTTCAGAGTGGTCACTATCGACGTCGATAACCACGTAACCAATAGATTCATCCGTTTGTAGGTATTGCGCCGCAATATTGATACCGTGCTGAGCGAACGCTTGGTTGATTTGCGTTAATACGCCTGGGCGGTTTACGTGTACGTGCAATAAACGACTTCGGTTTGATAATTCAGGTAGAGAAACCTCTGGGAAGTTAACAGCCGTGACTGTTGAACCGTTATCTGAATACTTCGCCAACTTACCCGCGACTTCCACACCGATGTTTTCTTGTGCTTCTTGGGTAGAACCACCAACGTGTGGGGTTAGCAGAACATTATCAAACTCGCGTAGTGGTGAGACGAATTCTTCATGATTAGATTTTGGCTCAACGGGGAATACATCGATAGCAGCGCCGGAAAGTTTCTTAGCCGCTAATGCTTCAGCTAAGGCGTCGATATCAACAACCGTTCCACGTGATGCGTTAATTAGGATTGCGCCTTGCTTCATCACTTCAATTTCAGCCATGCCAATAAGATTTTTGGTCTGTGGCGTCTCTGGTACATGTAAACTGACTACGTCCGCTCTTTGCAGCAGTTGCGTAAGCGTGTGTAACTGCGTGGCATTGCCGAGCGTTAACTTATCTTCGATGTCATAAAACTCGACGTTCATACCGATATTCTCAGCCATAATGCCGAGCTGGGTGCCGATGTGACCATAACCGATAATACCCAGCGTTTTACCACGGGCTTCGTACGAGCCGTCGGCAGATTTATCCCACTCTCCGCGATGCGCTTTTGCGTTACGTTCAGGAACACGGCGCAGTAACAAGAGAATTTCACCTAATACGAGCTCAGCTACAGAGCGGGTATTAGAAAATGGGGCGTTGAATACGGCGATACCACGTTTTTTAGCAGCATCTAAATCTACTTGGTTGGTGCCGATGCAGAAGCAGCCAATAGCGACCAGCTTTTCAGCCTGTTCTAGTACTGCCTCTGTAAGGTGGGTACGTGAGCGGATCCCGACAAAGTGAGCATCTTTGATCCGCTCGATCAGCTCAGGCTCCGGTAAGGATGTTTTAACGTAGTCTATGTTGCTATAACCGTTGCGCTTTAGTGTCTCAACGGCGCTTTGATGTACGCCTTCTAATAACAAAATTCGAATTTTATCCTTTGATAACGAAACCTTGCTCATCTGTAATCTCACTAGTTGATTTTAGGCCCTTCTGGAGTGCCTGTTATTACAACGTCAGCGCCACGTGCGGCAAATAAGCCGTTAGTCACAACGCCAACAATCTGGTTAATTTTTTCTTCAAGCGCTTTTGCTGCGCTAATTTCTAGGCCATGCACATCAAGAATGACATTGCCGTTATCTGTGATAACGCCTTGGCGGTAAACCGGATCGCCACCTAGTTTTAGTAACTCTCTTGCCACGTAGCTACGCGCCATTGGGATCACTTCAACAGGTAGTGGAAATGCGCCTAGCGTCTCAACATGCTTTGTATTATCAACGATACAAACAAATTTCTTGGCAACTGCTGCAACGATTTTCTCGCGCGTCAGTGCTGCGCCACCACCTTTTATCATTTCGTTGGTGTTATTGATTTCATCTGCGCCATCGACATATACCGCAAGCTCTGACACATCGTTTAACTCGAAAACTTCAATACCAAGTGCTTTTAGCTTCTCTGTTGAGGCTTCAGAGCTTGATACTGCCCCTTTGATTTGATCCTTGATACTGCCAAGCGCATCAATAAAGTGATTTACCGTTGAGCCTGTACCAACCCCAACAATGGTGTTTTCTTCTACATAGTTCAAAGCTGCCCATGCTGCGGCTTTTTTCATTTCATCTTGAGTCATAACGCTACACTTAGTTGTCATTGAAGTTGTATGGAGTATAACTCAATCAAAGTGTCAGCGTCATGGTCAAAAGCGCCTCAAAATGCGCTTAACTATTTGCCTGCTCAATTATTTTTTGGCCAAGTGTACAGTTTGGTTGGAGTGAGGATAGTTGGGAGCGGTACATCCCAAGCAGCTGTTGGTAAGCTTGGAACTTGCTGGCAATCATGAGCAAGACCAACAAGTGCTGGTTTAGCTCGCTGCTCAGCGTAGTGTAACGCCAATGTTCTATCGTAGTACCCACCGCCCATACCGAGGCGATTACCTTGCTCATCAAAAGCAACCAGAGGCATCAAAAGTAAATCCAATGATGCAAGCGGTGCTACTGCTGAGCAATCTAACTTAGGTTCCAAGATAGCATAGCGATTTGCCTTCATGGGTGAGTTTTTTTCATACTTCTGGAAGAGCAGATTAGCATGATTAAAGGGGTGGATTACAGGTAAGAAAACTTGGTGTTTTTTATCCCAAAGTGATTGAATTAAAAGGGATGTATCTAGTTCGCCATCGTTTTGTATATAGACCCCTACATTAGCATTTTTAGGTAGCTCTATATGTTGAAAAAAATTAATGTTTAGGTTTGTCGCAGCTGCTCTCTGTTGCTCTGCTGACAGCGAATTTCTTGCGTTTCTAATCATTTTTCTCAAATTAGTACGAACAACTTGAGATTTATTTATGTTGCTATTAGTTTTATTCATTCTAGCGCGAGCCACTCAGGGAAAAACAAACTTACGCCAAGCAGAATAAATAATACAATGAGTACAGCGAGCAGATAATATAGCCAAGTCTTCGATTTAGCAGGAGGGCTAGGTTCAAAGTCCAACTCATCGAATAGTTCTTTAGACTCCCACTCTTCGTCTGCTGTATCTTCAATTTCAGTATGAGTGGTGGGGGCTATGCGCTGTTCAAGTTCCTCTAATCGCTCTTCGATACGTATTAGACTGCTCGTAATGTAATCTAGCGCTTCAAATACGCGCTCTTGATCTGCATTGGTTGGTGCGGCGGTTGTTTGGCCTTGCAGCTTGGCATTGATCCCAGCGCTTGCAAGTAATTTTACCTGTTTCAACGCTTTGGTTTTATCTGCAGGAGCAAACAAGTTTTTGCCAGCGTAAAATTGCTGAATCTTTGAGGGTGAGGTTTTCAACCGTTCTGCCATTGCGATAGCGGCGCTTTGTTGATCCTTACCGTCGGCCATGCCAACGAAGACGACTTTAAACTGCTCGTTCATGGTGCGTGCCTAAGTTGTAGAGAGATTGTATTGAGTATATCTAGATTATAGGTAACTGTAGACGGATAAAAGAAAATTTTTACAATCTGGTGCACGTTAAGATAAGTGACCGCTTGCGCGGCCACAGTTGGTTGGAAATTTAGTAAAGCGCTGACTGATCCACTTTTGGTGTTGTTTTTAAGATAAACTTGCGGAGATCTTCGTTCGACTTTTGTAAATCTTCATGACGCAGGTACATCATGTGCCCGGAGCGATAACCTTTAAAGCTTAAGCGATCACGCATTTTTCCGCTCGGATCGAGTTGCCACATATTGTATTTGGCATCAAAGTAATTCGTTGCGCCATCGTAATAGCCAGATTGGATCATCACGTTTAGGTAAGGGTTTTGTGCCATTGCTAATCGTAATTGCTCACCGACATTATTATCGCTGTTATCCCAAGGGTGAACGGAGCCAAACATATTGTATTTTACATCGGTTTTATAGGTGAGCTCGGTTGCGAAGTAATGGTTAATCGCAGGGGTAAATGAATGCAGCCAAGAGGTTAGCTCAGGCCAATAATCAGGGCGAGAACCAGCGTCTCTTTTATCAATACCAAGATAGCGTGAGTCTAATCGGCCTAGCGTATAGCCACGGTCACGCAACAGTTCTTTCCAAAATGCCGCAGTAGGAATATCTAGGTTGTTTTGAGCCACAAAACGTTCGCTTAAACCACTATATTTAGCGACGGCCTGTGTCACACTTTGCCTTTCTTGGGGGCTGATAAATGCGCCTTTGGCGAGTGCGGGAAGATATTTTTCAATCGTATATTGTTCAACCTCAGCCAGTACTTCCAGTAAATCTTTATTTTGCAATTCAGAAGACAACGCTTTGTGGTACCAAGCGGCAGCAGCGTAATATGGCAAACGGTTTGCTACTTTAACAGGACCTTCTCGCTTAATGCCGATCTCCGTCGGAGATACCAACACCACGCCATTGAGATAAAGCCACTGATTGTTTTGCATCGCGTGCGCAAGGCCTGACACTCGAGTCGTGCCGTAGCTCTCACCAATCAGGTACTTAGGGGAGAGCATGCGCTCATTGCGGTGAATAAATGTATTGAGCCATTCGGCTAAGTACTTAACGTCAGCATTGACGCCAAAAAACATCTTTGTTTGTTCGGCTTTAGTCGGATATTTACCTTCAGCATTTTTTAGTACGCGAGAATAACCTGTGTTGACTGGGTTTACATAAACAATATCGGCAACATCTAGCACTGAATATGGGTTGTCTTTCAGGCCGTAAGGCTGCAATGGGTACCCTTCGTCATCAATTTTTAATACTCTTGGGCCAGTATAGGCAATGTGCATCCACACGGAAGCAGAGCCAGGACCACCGTTAAATGATATCAATAGCGGTCGCTTGCTCATATCTTTGATTTTTGTGCGCTTATAGTACGTGTAATGCAGCGTTGCAACTGCATCGCCGTTTTCGTTCCACACCGGCTGCGTGCCCGTTGTCGCGGTATAGTTAATACGTTCGCCTTTTATTTCGGCTCTATGCTCAGTTGTTATTTTATGATCTATCTCAATGGCGCGGTTGTGCTCTTCAGCTATGCTTGGCCTCGAGAGTAGAGCACAGCTCACGATCAATAGGGGCAGTAGTTTTTTCATTGCTTCCTCGGTAATGCAATAAGTGTGTCTGCATTAAAGAAGTATTTCACCCGAAATTCAAAGTCATTGAGACAAACTGAACAAAAAAAACGGCAAGTTTGAAAAAATAGGCTGTTGTAACCTCACATATCGAAAAGTAACGAATTTGAGCCGATTTGGTTTTTTTTGGTTCAAGATTCGCGTATATTTGGTACTTAATTATGTAGTAATAAAGTATTTAGCCCCGTTAAATTCTTGTTTCACTGCGCTTCTCGTTGTACTTAAGAGATTTCATTCCATGCAAAGAATTTTAATTGTTGAAGACAGTAAAGTCGTACAACAGGTATTGCGACATCTTGCTGCCCAGCATCTTGATGTTGAAATAGATTTTGCTTGGTCCCTCAAGGAAAGTAAGGCCTTTTTAGCACAGCACCAATATACATTGGCGCTGGTTGATTTAACGCTGCCCGATGCGATGGACGCAGAGGTCGTGCAGCTTACGCTCAGTCATAAAATCCCCACCGTGGTGCTGACTTCAAAAATAGATGAATATAGCCGCCAGCAAATGCTTGAAATGGGTGTGGTGGACTATGTGATTAAAGACAACCGCGATTCATATCTATATGCGGTTAAGTTAGCATCTAGATTGTTGAGAAACCAAGGTTGCAAGGCGTTGATAGCCGATGATTCTGTGATTAGTCGAGCGGTAATGAAGCAAATGCTTGAAAAGCAATTATTTACGGTGCTTGAGGCAGAAGATGGTGAACAGGCACTGGAGATGTTGCTATCTGACCATGAAATTAAACTGCTACTGACTGACTTTGCAATGCCGACGATGGATGGTTTTGAGCTGGTGAAATCCGTTCGCAATAGTCGTGGGCGAGATGAGTTGGCCATCATCGGTTTGTCTGGCGCCGGAAGCCATGGCTTGTCAGCAAAGTTTATCAAATACGGCGCCAATGACTTTTTGGCAAAGCCGTTTATGAGTGAAGAGTTTCATTGCCGTATCATGCAGACGATGGAACAGCTTAATTTGATTGCAGAAATCAAAGAATATGCCCATCGAGACTATTTAACAGGACTTTATAATCGCCGCTATTTCTGTCAGCAAGCGGAGCGTTTAATCAAAAACAAGCCGGGTCAGCATATATTGGCATTGTTAGACCTCGATCACTTTAAATCTATTAATGATCAATATGGCCATGAAAGCGGTGATGATGTACTTAAACAGGTCGCTGATTTACTGCGTAGTGCATTTGGCCACTATATTGTCGCACGTATTGGTGGCGAAGAGTTTGCGTTACTCATTCCAAGCTCCGATATGAAGGTGGCGCAGCAAATGTTGGAAGATTTCCGGGAACGTCTTGCTCAGCAGGCATTTAATATCCCAGCAGGTAAGTATTATTGCACCATCAGTATTGGCCTCGCCGCTTGCCAATCAAAGAGTTTAAGCGAAGTGATGCGCAAGGCAGATAAGGCCCTTTATAAAGCGAAAGACAAACAACGCAATTGCGTTATTGCGCATTAGTTTTTCGTTATTTGTGTGCTTATGCACCAACTCTGTTCAGTCTTAATATCAATGCACCTAGATGGTGCATTTTTTATGCGTAAAATTCCATCCCCCACTTTAATTCATTGTTAATTAAGGAATAAAAAATTTGGCACAAAGGTTGGATTACTGCATACAACAGGATCAACTGTCCTAAGGGGACTCAGCATGAAAATGATAAGTGCAATAATAAAACCATTTAAGCTTGATGAGGTACGTGAAGCGTTAGCCGATCTGGGGATTGAAGGCATGACGGTTGTTGACGTTAAAGGGTTCGGACGTCAGCGCGGCCATACCGAACTGTATCGCGGTGCAGAATATCAAGTCGATTTCATTCCAAAAATAAAAATAGAAATTGCGACGTTAAGCGAAAACGCTGAGCGCGTTGTGGAAACGGTTACAAAGGCTGCATTCACTGGAAAAATTGGTGACGGAAAAATCTTTGTTTACGACTTAGACCAAGTTGTTCGGATCCGTACCGGCGAACTTGATGAAGAAGCCATTTAAGGGGAGCCAAGCGATGGAAAATACAATAATAGAACTACAATTTTCATTAAATACTTTTTACTTTCTGATCTCTGGCGTCTTAGTTATGTGGATGGCAGCCGGATTCGCTATGCTTGAAGCGGGATTAGTACGCTCAAAAAATACCACTGAAATCCTCACCAAGAACGTCGCGCTGTACGCTATTGCTTGTACTATGTATCTGCTTATTGGTTACAACATCATGTATGTTGATAATGCCGAAGGTGGGGTTTTACCAAGTCTTGGCACGCTCATTGGCAGTGCTGCTGACGACGCCGACCATGCGCTGCAATCTGACTTTTTCTTCCAAGTGGTATTTGTTGCAACGGCTATGTCAATTGTCTCGGGCGCTGTTGCCGAGCGTATGAAATTGTGGGCGTTTTTAGCATTTTGTGTGGTGTTAACTGGCTTTATCTACCCGCTAGAAGGTTATTGGACATGGGGCGGTGGTTTCTTATCTGAGCTTGGCTTTGTTGATTTTGCAGGTTCTGCCATTGTACATGGTGCTGGCGCTGCAGCTGCACTTGCGGGTGTCCTGTTACTTGGTGCACGTAAGGGCAAGTATGGAAAAAACGGTGAGATCTATCCAATTCCTGGTTCCAACATGCCCCTGGCGACACTTGGCACCTTTATTTTGTGGATGGGATGGTTTGGCTTTAACGGTGGTTCTCAACTGTTCCTTGCTGATAAAGAAAATGCCATTGCTGTCAGCCAAATCATGTTAAATACCAATGCGGCGGCGGCGGCAGGTGCGGTTGCTGCACTGTTGGTGTGTAAATTAATGTGGGGCAAGGCAGATTTAACTATGGTGCTAAATGGTGCACTAGCAGGTCTGGTGACCATTACCGCTGAGCCTGCCTCTCCAACACCTGTATTAGCACTGATCCTTGGGGCGCTAGGTGGTGCATTGGTAGTGTTTAGTATCGTTGCGCTAGACAAAGCAAAAATTGATGATCCTGTCGGTGCTATTTCTGTTCACGGTATATGTGGTGCGCTAGGTGTGATGATGGTGCCATTTTCAAACTCAGACGCCACTTTCCAAGGTCAGGCTGTGGGACTTATTACCATTTTAGGTTTTGTTTTCATTGCTTCTTATATTGTCTGGAGTGTATTGAAAGCGAGCATGGGGATCCGCGTTGGCGAAGAAGAAGAGCTAAGTGGTATGGATCAACATGATTGTGGCGTAGATGCCTATCCCGAGTTCGTGACAGTTCGCGGACAGTAATACCAATTTGGCTCTCGGTCAATATTGTAAAGTTCTCGTTGTCTAAACAAAGTGAGTCCAGTAGGACTCACTTTTCTTTATAAATATTATTCTACTTTCAGCAGTTGTTAATTTAGGTTACCCTACCATCTTGCGATTCATTTTTTAGTTTTACTTGGGTCATGACGGATAAAAAGAAAAGAACATCTGCCAAAAAATCAAACGTCAAAGCGAACACTTCGCGTAAAAACAATACCCAGCAAAACGGTTCTAAGATGCAAAGAGTGAAAAGCCGTGTACTGAGCTCATTGTGGTCTTTCTTTTGGAAGGGGACCATTGCGGCGATATTCCTTGTAGCAATCTATATCATCTACCTAGACGCGAAAATAAGCCGGCAGTTTGAAGGCAATAAATGGGAACTT
This sequence comes from Pseudoalteromonas sp. A757, assembly GCF_004103285.1. Lineage (NCBI taxonomy): Bacteria > Pseudomonadati > Pseudomonadota > Gammaproteobacteria > Alteromonadales > Pseudoalteromonadaceae > Pseudoalteromonas > Pseudoalteromonas sp. A757. Next base: position 120,026 of record NZ_QNQN01000074.1, on the reverse strand, counting down.
CCTGTTCAGGTTTATGCCAGATCGATGCAGTTTTTCCCTGATCAGTTCCTAAATGAGGATGAAGTGTTGTGGGAGCTGAAACGGCTTAATTATTCCCGTGTAAATCGTATCAGTCGTACCGGTCAGTACATTGTTCAAGGTCGCACAATCACCATCCATCGTCGCGCATTCGAATTCTACGATGGCCCAGAAACCGCACGTATTTTTACGCTTAATTTTGCTGGTAAGAAGCTTGCCAATATTGTTGATAATCAAGGTCGACGCTTAGCCGGCGCTCGCTTGGAGCCGGTGCAAATTGCTCGGATCGGCAATGAATCGCGTCAAGACAGAGAGTTTGTTCCGTTCGATAAATTCCCTAATATTTTAAAAGAAACACTGCTAGTGGTAGAAGATAGAGACTTTTACGAACATCATGGCGTTTCTGCGCTGTCTATTTTGCGTGCGCTGTATGCCAACATCAAAGCTGGGCGAACCGTGCAAGGTGGTAGCACGCTTACGCAACAGCTCGCAAAGAATTTTTATCTCACTAGAGATCGCACCTTAATTCGCAAGGTGAATGAAGCATTCATCGCATTGATTTTAGATTTTCGTTACAGCAAAGATGAAATTCTTGAAGCCTATTTAAACGAAGTGTTTTTAGGACAAGCCTATAATCAGGGCGTTCATGGTATGGGGCTTGCGGCCGACTTTTATTTTGGTAAGCCAGTCGATGAGCTTGAGTTTGATCAGGTCGCTATGCTAGTTGCGATGGTTAAAGGGCCATCTTTTTATAATCCAAGACGTTACCCTGAACGGGTAATGGAAAGGCGCGATTTAGTCTTAAGGTTGATGGTAGAAAATGGCCTTATCACAACGCCCGAATATCGCGCAGCGCTGGCAAGGCCGATTGATGTACAGCCTCTAAAAGCGAGCCGTATGCAGTCATACCCTGGATATTTGGAGTTGGTGAATCGCGAGTTAAAGAAGCTTGTGCCTGATGATGACATCGTAGACTCTGGAATTCGGATTTTTACCTATCTCGATTTACAAAAGCAAACGGCGATGGAAGATGCCGTTAAAAAGGGCTTACCTTACCTAGAGCGTCGCTTTAAAACGGAAGATCTAGAGACTGCAATGCTGTCAGTCAATGTTGAAAAAGCGGGCGTATCTGCGTTAGTTGCTGGTCGTCAGTTGAAGTTTTCAGGTTTTAATCGGGTATTAGACACCGAGCGCAATATAGGTTCACTGGTCAAGCCCGCTATTTATTTGAGCGCTTTGTCGAATCCAAACTATCACCTAGGTATGCTACTTGATGATAGCCCCCTTGAAGTGACAGATGGTTCAGGTAGGGTCTGGTCTCCAGAAAACTTTGATCATAAATTCAGAGGCCAAGTGCCAATGTTCGAAGCGTTTAGCAATAGCATCAATATTCCAGCAGTAAACCTTGGTCTAGATGTGGGGGTCAATCGAGTGGCGCAAACTTTGAATGATCTTGGTGTCTCTAAGTCTATTCCACTTTATCCTTCTTTATTGTTGGGGGCGTTAGAGCTATCCAGTTTTGAAATTGCACAGGCGTACACCACACTTGCTGCAGACGGTAAGCAGAGCAAGTTGACCAGTGTCATGGCTATTACCGATTCACTGGGTAAGCTGGTATACGAACACCCAGTGCAAAAAAGCCAAACCCTAGACAGCGACGCGGTATACATGACGAAATATGGCATGAAGAGAGTAACCAAAAAAGGAACGGCTAAACGTCTTAACCTTCACTTTCCCTCTATTCAACTTGCAGGGAAAACGGGGACTAGTAATGATTTAAGAGACAGCTGGTTTGCAGGCTTTGATCAAAATACGGTCACCGTTGCTTGGATTGGTCGTGATGATAATAAGCCAACGGGATTAACGGGCAGCCAAGGTGCGCTTGAGCTCTATATTCGTTATCTTAAACCACTGAACCCACAAGCGATTGTTGATGAGCGTCCAAAGTCCATTCGCTGGGCGTTTATCAACCCGAAAACGGGCAAGCAATCGCCTCCGAGTTGTGGTCCTGTATTACAGCTACCTATTAGAGAGAGCATGTTCGAACCAAGGCCCAGATGTTGAGCCAAGTAATGACAGCTAGGATCTATTGATACTAGCTGTCAGTCTTAGGCTTTAAATTTATCGATTTCTCTATTTAAACTTTGTGATAGTTTACCAAGTTTTTTTGCATCGCTTTGAGTTGCTCTTGCAGAGCCCAGTGTATGTTGTGCTAAGTTACTGATCTCAGATGATTCATTCAATGCGTGTTCAGTCGCTTGGGTTTGTTGTTGCACTAACTGACTGATCAGTTTCCCTTGTTCATCTATGTCTCGCATGCTTTGCTCTGCGTGCTGAAGCACTTCATTGATTTCATTGGCTGCGATAACACTTTGCGCCATATTATCTTCACTGCTACGCATTTTGTCTTGCGTGTCTCTGGACGCGGCTTGTAGTGATTGAATAATATTATGTATTTCTTCTGTTTGTTGCTGTGTTCTTTGCGCAAGCGTTCGAACCTCATCCGCTACCACCGCAAACCCTCTACCTTGTTCACCTGCACGAGCTGCTTCAATCGCGGCATTGAGCGCAAGTAAATTGGTTTGCTCGGCAATCTCTCTAATCGCAGAACTCACTTGGCTAATGTTTTGCGTGTCTTCCGCGAGCTTATCTAAGGCCGCACGACTTTGTTGAAACTCAGCTTGTAGTTCGGTCATTTGTCCTGCTAAGGCTGTGGTATTGACGCTGCTTTGTTTTACTTGTTTAGCTGCTACGGAGGCCAGCTCTGTGGCGCTAAATGCGGCGTCCTCGACTGAGCGAGCAGACTGCGCCATATTCTCGAGTGAGTGGTGGATAGACTGGATCTTATTCTCCTGCTGTGCGACATCCTTCTCAGTATCTTGGCTTATTTGGTTGAGTGTTTTTGTTGCTTGCTGCAGCTCGTTACTACTTAGTCGAACGTTACCAAGTAAAGAGATAAAGGCGTTTAGTACCGCATTAAATTGTTCAATAATTTGACTAAGCTCGTCGGAACCCGTTGTCTGCGCTTTGATGCTTAAATCCCCTCGAGAAGCGCTCTGAGCGGCATGTGAGAAAGTCGTAATGGTACCCATGACAGAGGAGTAAAAGCCAACCATAAGATAAATGGCAATAATTAGTGCGAGTAGTGAAGCCAAGGCAACAGTGTTCCTTATCCACTGTTGTTGGTTTTGTTTTTCAGCGACAAGCGCGGCAAGTGTGGGTGTCGCAACATTAACAAACTGCTTGATAGCATCACTTGAACTTTGATAGTAACGGTTAAATTGCGCTTGTGAGAGTGCCAGCTCATCAGGATCTAACAAGCCTGTTTTCACCGCTTGCTGATAATCTGACAGGCTAGACTCAAGCTCAGCTAATGGTTGACTGAGCTGCTTTTTGAGTTGCTGACTATCATTGATTGCAATATTGAGTTTGCCGGAGAATTGTGTAGTAACGCCTGGGAGACCCTTGTTTAAATTGGACAGTGCAATAAAGCTATCAGGAGTAAAGCTTCCCCTTTTGATGATATCGCGTGCTTGCGCTTCAATTTGATTGATTTGCGATATTAATCTTGGCGCAGATTCAACAAGCGTGCGATTCAGGTAACTGCGTCCAAGATCATCATCGACGGCAAGTTGAGATGCAATAGAGAGCTGCTCAAGGGCGCTTGCACCTGCGGCATTCACTTTGGGCAACTTAGCGCGTTGCAATAAAATTGAATTATCGGAAGCTTTACCCGCTAATATATTTTCCAACATGCTAGGGTAAAGCGTGAGCCCCTGTCTTTGCATCTCACTGACAGAGATGGAATGGTTAAGTACGCCATTCAGAAAAAACAAGCTGAGGCTTAGCGGTAGTAATAAAATACCAAATACAACGGCCATTTTGGTTTTGTATCGCAACCGCGCCATCAAACGGGTTGCAGGATTAATTAGCGTATTAAATCCAGCCATCACTTCCTCTGTATGATAGTTTTAACTTTGCATAGCGTTATTAACTAAATGCGCTTAAATAACTTGAGTCTAGGTTATACCAATTGAATTAATTCTCTAATCAATTTGAAGGGTGAAATAGCATATTAGCTTCGTTAAAAATTTCTCATTTAGAACAACTAAAAAGCAAAATTTTTGCCTTGCTACTAAAGCTATTTCCCCGCTTCAAGATAGATCATTTACTTAATACAACTGGTATTAAATAGACCGAAGCTTTTGAAAAGCTTATTCAAAGCGTAGCTGAAAAAACAAAAAAAGCCCTGAATGGGCTTTTTAAATAGAAACTAATGTAAGTTTTAATCTGTGATTACAACTTGGCAAAAGCACGCTTTGCAGCATCGATAGTGTTAGCGATTTCTTCGTCAGAATGCATTGTACTCACGAAACCCGCTTCGAATGCAGATGGGGCTAAATAAATGCCTTCATCTAGCATTAGGTGGAAGAACTTTTTGAAGCGCTCTAGGTCACATTCAGTTGCTTGCTGATAGCTGGTTACTTTCTTAGCGTCAGTAAAGAAGAAGCCAAACATACCACCTGCGTAGTTAGTCGTAAGCGCGATACCTGCTTCATCAGCAGCTGCTTGGAAGCCTTCGCACAGGGCTTTACTCTTAGCTTCAAGCTCTGCGTGTAGCCCTTCTTTTGAAAGCAGCTCTAGCGCTTTTAAACCGGCAGCCATAGCAATTGGGTTACCAGACAGCGTACCTGCTTGATAAACAGGGCCAACTGGGGCGATGTAATCCATGATTTCTTTTTTACCACCAAATGCACCCACAGGCATACCGCCACCAATCACTTTACCTAAACAGGTCAAGTCTGGGGTGATGTTGTAGTACTGCTGAGCACCACCAAGTGCAACACGGAAACCCGTCATTACTTCGTCAAAGATAAGCACGCTTTGATTGTCAGTACATACTTCGCGTAGACCTTCTAAAAAGCCTTCTACCGGTGGAATACAGTTCATATTTCCAGCAACAGGCTCGATGATCACACACGCGATTTGATCTTTATACTGGTCAAAAATCGCTTTTACTTCATCAAGATTATTAAATGAAACTGTTAATGTATGTTTGGCGAAATCTGCAGGAATACCAGGTGAATTCGGCACACCCATGGTAAGTGCACCTGAGCCTGCTTTAACAAGCAAGGAGTCAGCGTGGCCGTGGTAACAGCCTTCAAACTTTAAGATTTTATCGCGGCCTGTGTAACCACGAGCAAGGCGAATGGCACTCATGGTCGCTTCTGTACCTGAACTTACCATGCGCACTTTTTCAATAGATGGTACTAGCGCTTTTACTTTTTCCGCCATTAGGATTTCAGTTTCCGTCGGCGCGCCATACGAAAGGCCATTTTCAACCGCTGCAAGCACTGCTTGTTTAATCTCCGGATGGTTATGACCTAAGATCATCGGGCCCCAAGAGCCTACATAATCAATGTACTGTTTACCATCGGCATCAAAGGTGTGAACGCCCTCGGCTTTGGTAATAAATAGTGGCGTACCACCTACACCATTAAAAGCGCGAACAGGAGAATTGACGCCTCCAGGGATTGAGTCTTGGGCGCGTTTGAATAAGTCTTGACTGATTGTCATTGTCGATCCTTTTTAGCTTTCACGTTTGCGGCTAAACCAAGGTACTTCTACCTCGTATTTTTCCACTTGGTTTTCAACACCTAGCGTTAGGGCAAAAAGTGCCATACGGATCAATACACCATTTTGAACTTGGCGGAAGATAGCTAGGTTGTTATTGTTATTTAGGTCGTTGTCTAGCTCGTTTGCATCGCTGCGGCTATCGCGTGGTAATGGATGCATTAATACTGAGCTTGGTTTACAGTGAGCGTCATAAATTGCTTGGCTGATCCTAAAACCGCCGCGGTATTTGTTTGCTTCTTCTTGAGACGGGAAACGCTCTTCTTGAATACGGGTTTGGTAAACGATATCGGCAGCTAAATTGCCTTCCATTTTAGACACGACTTCAATACGGTGACCTGCATTGTCTACGACATCTAAAATAGACTGAGGCATTTGTAAGCCATCAGGTGCAACCATCGTAAAGCGGATATCTTTGTAGTGACTAAGTAACTTGGATAAGGAATGTACGGTGCGACCATATTTTAAATCACCGACTAGCGCGATGTGCATGCCGTCAATTCCAGTACCAAAGCGGCTAAGCTCTCGGTCAATTGTCAGTAAGTCCAACAGTGCTTGAGTTGGATGCTCATTAGGACCATCGCCACCGTTGATGACAGGAACGTCGGAACCGGTCGCAAATTCGGCTACTGAGCCTGCATCTGGGTGGCGCATTGCCACGGCGTCAGCATAAGCAGAAATCACGCGGGCGGTATCATACAAAGATTCGCCTTTAGCCAATGCTGAACTTTGCATCCCGGTGGTTTCGCGGACTAGGCCGCCCAGCAGGTTAAATGCGGTGCCGAAACTTACGCGTGTTCTTGTGCTTGGTTCAAAGAATAGATTTGCCAAAATCGCCCCATTGAGTACTTGGGTACGTTTTTGCTTTTTAGCATAGGGTTCCATTTTTTTTGCAATGGAGAAGATGTGTTCAATTGAATCTCTGTCTAATTGGTTGACAGAAAGAATATTTTCACCTTGGAAACTGAACATTTGGCGATTCCTAAAGACAAATTGACTACCGGGTTGCAAGGTCGCTCACCCATCCAGATAACACGCAGAATATGGGCGGTTACTTGGGCGCATATTATACCCAAGAACCCCCAATAATGCACGGTTACAGTGCAGGTTTTAAAACGGCAAGAAAGACTATGGCTAATAAGATTAGTACGGGAAGTTCGTTGAAATAACGATAAAACTTGTCGCTTTTACGATTGCGATCATGTTTAAAGTCGGCAAGTAATTTAAAGCAATAACCATGATAAATATAAATTAAAATCACGAGCGCCAGCTTGTAGTGTAGCCACATACTGAGCTTAAACCACTCACGTCCGTATTCTGTAATCATTAAAACCCCAAACACTGCGGTGAGAATAGCAAATGGGGTTACAAAAAAGAGCAGACGGCGCTCCATGATTTTGAGCATTGAGCTGCAAGATTTTTCTTCAGTCATCGCGTGATATACAAAGAGACGTGGCAGATTAAAAATCCCTGCAAACCAGGCAATCATAAAAAAGATATGTAAGGCTTTATACGTTAGCAATAAGCTCATTATAAATTCCACTTTTTAGACTAGAGTAAACTGTTTCTGGTGGTGAGTATGTGACGAATTTGGTCCCATCGCAATAACCCAAGTATTTGTTTATCATCCTTTTGATTATATATATACACCGCGCCCGAACGCTTGTCTTTTAGCACATCAAAGGCATCAGCTAAGGTCGCTTGTGTACTTAATCCTTGTAGCTCGATATAAGAGACCGATACGCTACCTTCAGAGATTAAGTTCAAATCGTATTCCGCTAAACGGTAGCCGCTTTGTTCGTCATAAACAATGAGTGGCGTTTGGCTATCAACAGCAGACAGGGTCTCTTTTATTTGCTCTTTATCGTCAGAATAGAGCAGCTTAAAATTCTCATCCATCTCAGCTACTATTCCTACTTTCTGTAATGCCTCTTTTGCAGGGGATACTTGGTAAGGCAGTCCTTGGAAATCTAGTTGTTGAATAAAAATAGAGCGATTGCCAAATGCCTGTAAAGCCGTCACGTAAGCTGTGGTGATCACTAGCATAGCTGGAACAATTATTTTTGGGTTGGAAGTAAGCTCCATTACCGCAGTGAGCGCAGCAAGTGGAGCGTGTAGTGTTGCAGCAAGTAAGCCTGCCATACCGAGGACACCATAAGTTCCCGCAACATCGACACTGGGTTCAATAAATTGAGCAAAGAAAGACATCAAAGTGCCCATGATAACCCCAAGCCCAATTACTGGGCCAATAAGCCCGCCTGGTATACCAAGCCCAATTGCGAATATAGTTGCCATCAGCTTAGCAATTAATATTGTTGTAAGTAGCTGTAGGTTGTGTGGAGACTCCACGGCTTGGGTGATAGCACTCATACCTGAGCCCATTGCACCCGGCACGGCATAGCCAATCAATCCCGCGATTAACCCCGCTAATAAAAGACGAGGAAACATACTGATGGGCTTAAAAGTTTTGATGATCAGCATTAGGTTTTGATTAAAAGCGAAAGCAACTGCCCCTAATGCTGCACCACAAATAATTAAATAGGGGTAATGCCAAAAGCTCAATGGAGTGATATGAATGAGTGCCAGCTCAGAGCTATTGCCAAATACATATTGCGTGCTCATTGCACCGATCACTGAGGCTAACATCACGGGCACGAAAATATGGATTTTATACTCCCTTAGCACGACTTCCATAACGAATATCACTGCTGCTAGCGGGGTATTAAATGAGGCGGCAATACCCGCAGCTACACCGCAACCGGCTAAAGTCCGTGCAGCATTTAATGGTAAATGTAAGCGCTCTGACAAAATACTCGCGGCTGTTGCTCCCATGTGTACAGATGGTCCTTCTCGACCAACAGAAAAGCCACTGATCAAAGCGACAGCACCACCAAAAAACTGGTTAGCAGAGTTCCAAATTGGCATATGACCGTAATGGTGTTTGATTCGATTAATCACATATGGAATGCCCAAACGGTAATGCTTAAACCCTGTTAATGCTGCAAAGACTGCGATGAGTAGAGCAGCAAGCACAGGTAAAAATAGCCGGTGTAGCTCAGAAAGCTCTGTAAAGTCATCTGGTTTGTCGAGAAATGTGCCTTGGATCAATTCAATAGTAAGACGAAAAGCAATGATAAGTATCGCCGCAAGCAGGCCTGCACCAGCACCAAGCAGGCACAGTTGTGCTGAAGTTTTAGGTTTTGCAAGGCTTCGTCTTAATGCATCCAACGACATGAACGTCATTCCACAGTGATAAACACGTTAAGAATAACAAATTTTTTATCTTAAGTCCTTGTGCCAGCGCAACTAAGCCGCTGAGATATTATTACTTTATTGTTCTTAATCTAGTGATAACTGAATCACATTAAGCGTCACAACCCTCAGCGAAATTAGCCTCAGGCGATAGTATTGATGAAACTATGTTTTTCAAATATGTGGCATCTTGGTGGGGTTGGTACAAACGCTATACTTGATTAAAATACTCAGGTATTAGATAATTTACGGATTACAGGATTAGGGGTCTAAATCTATGTCTGAACAGTTACCAATTCAGTTTTCTGACGCAGCGGCAAGTCGCGTAAAAGAACTTATTGAAGAAGAAGAGAATGCCAATCTTAAACTACGTGTTTACGTAACAGGTGGTGGTTGCTCAGGCTTTCAATACGGTTTCACCTTTGATGAAAAAGTAAATCCAGGTGACTTAGAAATCGTTAAGAATGGTGTGACTATGGTTGTTGATCCTATGAGTATTCAGTATTTAATCGACGGCATCGTAGATTATACCGAAGGACTTGAAGGCGCGCGTTTTTTCGTAAATAATCCAAATGCAACGACCACCTGTGGTTGTGGTGCAAGTTTCAGCGTCTAAATCAAATTAGAATCGCTATATCGCTATATCGTTAAAGAGTCATGCTTTGGTCATGGCTCTTTTTGTTTTTGCCCACCACAACTCAATTTGCTTTATTCGCTAAAAACTACCTGTTAGATACATCATTAAGACGAAAAAACCTAAAACAAAAGATGAAAATACTAAGATGTAGATAAAGCCTTTTTTTCCTTGCTTAAGCGGCACGCCGTTTGAGCGAAGGAAGTAAACCCAGCCTAAGCACAGTAGAATTGGCAGTAAAAACAGTAATCGAATCATCTAAGAATAGCCTCTTTTTTAACCTCTTAATAAATGTTAGCTTTAAGTTTTTATTTTTTAAAGGAAAATAATTTATTTCAAATACTGGTACATTTTTTAAAAAATTTGTTAAAGTGTTACTGGATATTACAGGCCTTAACAATTTAAGAAAAAGTAAAAAATTAATTAGGTGTTACTTGTGTTTTAGTCTATACCTAATTGGGTACATAGGGACAAGTTAACAATTTGTCTACCTGTTACTAATTTTGGCACAATTTACCATGGATATCTGGTAAGTTGTAGTAAAATGGGGGTAAACTGTAATCTTGCTTAGAGTGAGTAGTAGTAAGCTTTAAGTTCATGCAGGCTTAATACTTTACCTCGTAAAGTTTTGGGTTCAGGTACAACTGTAGTATTTAGAGTATAACTAAATGAGACGGGCATATTTCATTTAGGTAATTTAGTCTTTCATCTAGTAGGAGATGTATAATTATGATGGGTAAAACGGTTTCTTCTGAAGAAAACGGTAAACTAACCAAGTGGCTAAAATCAAAGCGCCACGAGAAAGGTCACACAATGCGCAGCCTTGCGCAGGTGTTAGGTACGCCTCATTCATTCATTGGTAAGATCGAAAACCAAGAGCGCCGGTTGGATGTTATTGAGTTTTTACGTTACTGCGAAGCGCTAGAAGTTGATCCTTATGAAGGCTTACAGCTAATCAAAGAAGATCAATAAGCGTTTAGTTAGCAAAAAACGTAAAAGGTGCAAGGACCTGCACCTCTAGTTTTTGCTAGCATGATACGCTTTTTCAATAGCATAAAGCTTGTGCCGAATTAAATATAAAAATAATAATGATGGAAGCACCATAAGCGCTGTTAGCGCGAAGAAGAGTGCCCAATTACCTCCAAGCAAATCATCTATCACAAAACCGCTATAGCCCGACAGCACGGTACGGCCTAAACTGCCAAGTGATGCCAGTAAGGCATAGTGGGTCGCACTAAATGCTCTATCACAGAGCATAGAAATAAACGCCACCATGGCTACCAATGACCACGCCTGAGTAAAGCCATCCACTACAATTGCTAGTGCGTAAAGGTGTTCTTTGGGGCCTGCAATTGCAATCCAAGAAAACATTAAATTAGATGCGGCCATAGCGACGCCACTGATAAACAAGCCTTTTACGATACCGTACTTGTGGTTAAAAATACTGCCAAGAAATGCAAATACAATGGTGATCACACCGGTCCCAAGTTTGGAATATTGTCCGATTTGGGTGTTTGAAAACCCCACTTCTTTATAAAATACGATGGACATGCGGGCTAAGAAGGCCTCTCCTATCTTAAATAGGAAAATAAAGGCGAGTAGAGCACATGCCGTTTTAACCCCATTCTTTTCAAAAAATCGTTTAAAGGGTTCAATCAGGGTCACGGCAAGCCAAGCATAGACCTTTTTGGAAGCATTTGATGAAGCGCGGTGGTTAAGTTTTTGTTCGTAACTCTTCTGTAGCTGCTCTTGTACTTGCTCGCGATGAGATTTTGGCTCTTTTGCCAACAAAGTGACCACTAATAAACACACGACGACGACGCTTAGCATCTGATAGATAATGGGCCAACTAAAGCCGGGTAAATCGGCCATAAAGAAAGGAATGGCACCAAGTAAGGCATAGCCAGACCACCAACCTGAAGTCGCCATCGCTGCCGCAGCCGTTGCCTTTTCACTTTCGTCTTCTGGTAAAATATCGATACGATAAGCATCTATTGCAATATCTTGGGTAGCTGAAAATAACGCAATAATAAAGCACAATAATGCAGCATACGAAAGGTGGGTTTTAATTGAAATAGTGGCTAATGCGAAGGTGGCAATAATAATAATAAATTGGCAACTTGCTATCCAGCTTCGCCTTTGTCCTAAGCGATTATACAGCAAGGGGATTTTTATGCGGTCAACGAGTGGGGACCACAAAAAATTAATGGTATATGCACCATATACTAGGCCAAATAGGCCAATGGTGCTGCGGCTTAATCCTTCATCTTTAAGCCAAGCTGACATCACCGAGCCAATCAATACCCAAGGAAAACCGCTACTTATTCCAAAAGCAAAGACAGTTAAGAGGCGTTTGTCTTTGTAATAACTAAGATATTGCGAAAAGCTAGATGATATCAACATAAAAGGGTATTACTCTGGCTGTTTTAATACTTCGACTGAAAGAATAATGACGGGCTCTTTAGGTATAAAGGTATAGCCAAGCTTTTCATTGTAGCCGGTTTCCACCTTCATAATTGCGTCCAATGTTTCATAGCCCTCAGAGACGTTCCCGAACACGGCAAAGCCCCAGCCTCTACCCGGGTTCAAGTGATCGTTGTCGTCCATATTAAAGAAAAACTGTCTGGTACCAGAGTGTGGTTTGTTGTCTTGGTATGCCATGGCAATGGTATACATATCATTTTTCAGACCATTACCGCTTTCATTGAAGATAGCTTCGCGCTCAAACATACCATCGTATTCTTTGTCGTAACCCCCACCTTGGATAACAAAGTCTTTTTCATTGGCTTCATCACGCTCAACTCGATGGAAAACAGAGCCGTTATAATCTTTGTTGATCACGTAAGTTAAGAAGTTATTTACTGTGATTGGGGCTCTCGATCTGTCTAGTTCGACAATAATCGGCCCTTTACTAGTATTGATTTGAACTCGAGGGAATAGATTATTCTTTTGTACAAATTTACCGCTCATTTCGGCAAAGACATTCATGCTTAATAATAGGGCGGTTAAGCTTAGAATTATTTTTTTCATTAACTTCCTCTCACAAATTGAATAAATTCAGGATCTTGAACGATTCGAGTAACAACCTGTTGAGCTAGGTTGTTGAGCTGTTCTTCGATTTTGGCTTGGTCGTGTTTTAGAGGACCATTTAAATTAGCGTTACCTTTATATTGCTTTTTGAAACTGCGAGCCCCTTGCTTTATCAGTACGGTGACGTCAGCTTCAGCATCGCTTTGGTGGTTCGAGAAAGACTCCTCAATAATGGCTTTAAAGCGATTGATATTCACAGTGATTTGCGTTGCAGCGACCGGTGTTATTTGCGCGCCATGTGCAGTGAGAGCTTGTGTTAATACCTGATTAAAATTAACTGGTAAATTAGCATCAGGTACGTAAAGTGCGGGTTCTTGGTTTTTCACGCGAATAGTGTATTTTGTAGTCCGTAGGTCGTTTACTTGTACCGCCACGTTGGCGGCGAGCGCGTTTGACGAAGGACCTTGATATTCCGGATGAAGAATGACACTGCGTGGTGAGCTTTCACAGCCCACGAGTATCAAGGTTAGCAGAATAATCAGCAATGAAAAACGCATGAAGTTAGCTCCTCTTTATTGCACTTAAAACAGTGAACTTTTTGTTATTGCCTAGTGTCTTGCTGTTACCGAACAAACGCTTGAGTTTATCGTCATATTCCAAGTGGCGGTTACCGATAATTCTTAACTCACCCCCTTGTCGAAGCGCTGCCTTAGCTTGTAAAAACATCTGCCAAGCGATGTGATCTGTGATTGCATTGGCCTGATGGAATGGCGGGTTACACAGTACCAGATCCGCACCGTAATTTTCAAAACCCGTTAGACAGTCGTTTTGGACAAACTGACAATCAGCAACACGCTCGGGTAAATTATTAACGATATTTTGCTTCGCGCTGTGCACCGCCATCGCCGACTCGTCGATAAAGGTGACGGTAGCATTTGGCATTTTTGCGAGCGTCATCAATCCAATGACACCGTTACCGCAGCCAAGATCAATGACCTTCATTGGTTTCTTACCCATAGGAAGGTAATTAATAAAAAAACGTGCGCCAATATCAAGAGAATCTCGTGAGAAAACATTTGCTTCATTCGACAAGGTAAAATCGGTTTTTTCCAGCGGCCAAGACACAGGGAATTTACTATCAATGGCTTTGGCTGACGTCTTGCTGAATACCAAGCGCGATTTTTTTACCGCTAAGCTAGTCGTTGGCTCCGTCAAAAAGTGGCTAAAGCTTTTTAATGTGGAGGTGTGAATTTCTTTTGCTTTGCCCGCCGCAATTACGGGAATGCCTGAAGTTAGTTTACTTAACTGTGCAAGTTGCGCTTGCAATAGCCCTGAATTTTTAGGAATTTTTATTAATATCAGATCGATATCTTGTGGTAGCTCATCCATGCTAGTGAGTACATCAACCTGAGCGCCTGCGAGTCCGTTGGCCTCCAAATTATGCTCATAGGCGAGGGTACTCACATAAGAGTCGGTCACTACCGTGCAGTGCTTGTCGGCAAGTGCACAGCATAACGCGCCAAAACTATCGTTGAGAATGAGAATACGGTTTGCATCGTGGTGATGTTCAAAGACATAATCTAACAGGTATTCGTCGGCTGAATCCCAAGCTTGTAAGCTACGGTTTTTTTGATCGAGTGGAAACCTATGTAGCGTAAAAGGGTTTCCGGCTAGAATTGCATCAGTCGTCATGTGAATATTCTATAAATAAAAGCAGCGGGTAGTTTAACATGAGAGCAGTAGACAAAGCACGGAACTTGCCGAGCGGTTTTAGCTATCAAGCACAGGCTATTAGCTTCGATAAAAGTCTAGCGCTATATAATGTACTACTGAGTAGCCTTGCGTGGCAGCAAAATACCATCACCTTATTTGGTAAGACCCATCAAACGCCTCGACTAGAACGCTTTATTGCCGACTCTGACGTGCATTACAGTTATTCGGGGAAGCGACTTGAAAATGCGCCTTGGCCTTCGGTATTGCTAGGGATAAGACAAACGCTAGAACGCAGATTTAATATTCCTTTTAATGCGGTATTGGCTAATTTTTATCGTGATGGTCAAGACAGTATGGGCTGGCACAGTGATGATGAACCTGAACTCGGTTTGACGCCTACAATTGCTTCACTGTCGCTTGGCGCGACCCGCAAATTCAAAATACGCCACAAAGTAAGTCACTCTGTAACCGATATTTTATTGGAAACGGGTAGCTTATTGGTAATGCAAGGTGATAGTCAGCGCGACTATCAACATGCTTTGCCAAAGCAGACCAAAGTGTCCCAAGGGCGCATTAATCTCACCTTTCGAAGTGTTGGAAATACGCGCTGAACGGCGTATAGTAGCGTCACGAATTGCTCTAGGAGACAAAGTATAATGTCAATGCAATCACAGATTTATGACAAGATAGCTGAAGCCGTTGCATGCAAGCACTTGAACGTTATCAATGAAAGCCATATGCACAGTCGTGGCGAAGAGTCTCACTTTAAAGTCATTGTAGTAAGCGAACAATTTATTGGCCAGAGACTGCTGCAGCGTCATCGAAAAATCAATGAAGTGCTAAAAGATGAGCTGCAAAATCATATTCACGCTTTGGCCATTCATGCCTATACACCTGAAGAGTTTTCAGAAAAGGAAGGTCAGACGCCTGAGTCACCAAAATGCTTGGGTGGTTCTAAGTTCGATAGCTGATCAGATGTGTGTTTTACATATCTGCCAGTACACTACGCAGTAATTTTAATAAAGTGAGTCCAACCTCACTTTTATTTTGTATCAAATCAATGGATAGGATCTCTTATGGTCATCAAACCAAAAATTCGTGGATTTATTTGTACTAATGCACATCCTGTAGGCTGTGCAGCACACGTTCAAGAACAGATTGAATACGTAAAACAACAAGGCCAAATCGAGAATGGTCCTAAGAATGTATTAGTAATTGGTGCATCAACAGGTTATGGCTTGGCATCGCGTATTACTGCTGCATTTGGTGCTGGTGCGAAAACGCTAGGCATCTTCTTTGAAAAAGAAGGTTCAGAGAAGAAAACCGCATCAGCAGGTTGGTATAATACGGCTGCGTTCCAGCAAGCTGCAGAAGAAGCGGGTTTGTGGTCTAAAAATATTAATGGCGATGCGTTTTCTGATGAGTTGAAGCAAAAAACCATCGAAACCATTAAAGCTGAATTAGGCAAAATAGATTTAGTGATATATAGCCTTGCGTCTCCTCGTCGTAAAGACCCTAAATCTGATGAAGTTTACTCTTCAACACTTAAGCCAATTGGCTCAGCTATCACAACTAAAAACTTGAATACGTCAAAGCGCGTCATTGATGAAATGACGGTTGAAGCCGCGAACGAAGATGAAATCGCCAATACGGTTAAAGTGATGGGTGGTGAAGATTGGGAACTTTGGATTGACGCGCTTAAGCAAGCGGATGTGCTGGCTGATGGCTTTAAAACAACGGCATACACTTATATCGGTAAGGAGCTGACTTGGCCAATTTACGGTCACGCGACTATTGGTAAAGCAAAAGAGGATTTGGACCGTGCGACGCAGACAATTCGCGAAACCACAGCGGATATTAAAGGCGAAGCGTATGTATCATCTTTGAATGCGGTAGTGACGCAGGCAAGCTCTGCTATTCCAATTATGCCTCTTTATATCTCTGCACTATTTAAAGTGATGAAAGGTGATGGCACATATGAAGGGACTATCGAGCAAATCCATGGGCTGTTTACTGAAAATCTATATGGTCAATCGCCACGTTTTGATGATGGCGGTCACTTGTTCCAAAACTATAAGGAACTAGAAGACGGTGTTCAAGCGCGTGTACAGACCATTTGGGATACTGTTGATACTGATACAATCGATGAGTTAACTGATTATGTTGGCTACCACAATGAATTCTTGAAGCTATTCGGCTTTGGAGTAGACGGCGTAGATTACGAAGCGGATGTGAATGCGGCGGTAGAAATTAATCATCTCGTTTAATTTCACGGTTTTTGAATTTACGGGCAAAGTACTAATTGGTACTTTGCCCGTTTTTGTTTAATAGCGAATTTTTTACTTATTTTGCAGATTAGGGTAAGAAAAATTTTATCTATACCACTTTGGTCTATACTCCTTTCTGTGATGGATTTTTCAACTAATCCAAATCCACGTTAAAGTCGTATTAATTTCATAATTCCACTCGCATACTCAGTACGATTAATGTTAAAATCAGAGAAATATGTGAGGACTTTTATCACGACGCTGCTTTTTTGTGCGCGTTGAGGGGTATTTTAAAGGGGCTGTTTGGGAACCCTATCCGGACTCATAACTTTCTGCTCTTTATACCTAATACTTAGTACAAACGAGGTGGCGCTGTGGTGACTAAAGATATTTTCAGTTTCTTTCCGTTAATGTAATGCAAGTGCGTATGATCAACATAAAAAAAGGTCTGGACTTACCAATAGAGGGCGCACCTCAGCAAGTTATTCATGATGGTTCTGCTGTCAAACGAGTAGCTGTGCTAGGTGAAGAATTCATCGGTATGCGTCCTACCATGCATATTCGTGTGGATGACCAAGTCAAGAAAGGCCAAGTTCTTTTTGAAGATAAAAAGAACCCAGGCGTCAAGTTTACTGCGCCAGCTTCTGGTGTAGTTAAAGAAATTAACCGTGGTGCTAAGCGTGTACTTCAATCCGTTGTGATCGAAGTTCAAGGCGACGAGCAAATCACTTTTGAGAAGTTTTCAGCTGCTGACTTAAGCAACTTAGACTCTGAAAAAGTGAAGGAAGTGCTAATCGAGTCTGGTCAGTGGCCAGCACTTCGTGCACGTCCATTTAGCCGTGTCGCTGTGCCGAGTGCAACACCTAGCTCAATCTTTGTGACAGCAACAGATACTAATCCGTTAGCAGCAGATCCTGCTGTTATCATCGCGGAAAACGTGGAAGCGTTTGAAGCGGGTCTAGCGGTTGTATCTCGTTTGACTGAAGGCAAAGTATTTGTGTGTAAGAAAGCGGGTGCTAACGTACCTAGCTCTTCGATCTCACAAGTAGAAGTTCATGAGTTTGCAGGTGTTCACCCAGCAGGTAACGTGGGTACTCACATTCACTTCCTAGATTCTGTAGGTACAAACAAGCAAGTATGGCACATTGGTTACCAAGATGTCATCGCGTTTGGTAAGTTGTTCCTAACAGGTGAAATCTACTCAGACAGAGTTGTTGCTTTAGCAGGTCCTCGAGTTAAGAATCCTCGCTTAGTGAAAACTCATGTCGGTGCGTCGCTAACAGATTTAGTTGCAGGCGAGCTTGAAGACGGTGATAACCGAGTCATTTCTGGCTCTGTGTTAGCTGGTAAAACAGCAACTGGCTCTCACGCTTACCTTGGTCGTTACCATACTCAAGTATCAGTATTACTTGAAGGTCGCGAGAAAGAGCTATTTGGCTGGATCGCTCCGGGTAGTGACAAATTCTCAGTAACACGTACATTCATTTCACACTTAACACCTAGCCGTTTGTTCAAGATGACAACGTCTACTGGTGGCTCTAAGCGTGCGATGGTACCAATCGGTAACTATGAGCGTGTTATGCCACTCGATATTTTGCCAACGCTATTATTACGTGATCTTATTTCGCGTGATCTAGATTCTGCGATTTCGTTGGGTGCATTAGAGCTAGATGAAGAAGATTTAGCACTATGTACTTACGTATGTCCGGGCAAATATGAGTACGGTTCAATCCTGCGTGATTGCCTGACTACTATCGAGAAGGAAGGTTAAAAATGGCCTTAAAGAAATTTTTAGAAGACATTGAACCTCACTTTGAACCTGGTGGTAAACACGAGAAGTGGTACGCGCTTTATGAAGCCGTAGCAACTATCTTCTACACTCCTGGTTATGTAAACAAAGGTGCAACGCACGTTCGCGATAACATCGACCTAAAACGTATTATGATTTTAGTGTGGATGGCGACGTTCCCTGCAATGTTCTTTGGTATGTTCAACATCGGTCACCAAGCTGCACTTGCACTAGGTAACGGTTTTGAGCTTGCCAATACTTGGCAGGTAGCTATTTTCCAAGCGCTTGGTGGTGAATTAACCGCTGATGCAGGTTGGGGTGCCAAGATGTTCTATGGTGCGTGTTTCTTCTTGCCTATTTACGCTACTGTGTTTGCAGTTGGTGGTTTCTGGGAAGTGTTATTCGCGTCAGTTCGTAAACACGAAGTAAACGAAGGTTTCTTCGTAACCTCGGTATTATTTGCGCTTATCCTGCCTGCGACAATTCCGTTATGGCAAGCTGCTTTAGGTATTACGTTCGGTGTTGTAATCGCGAAGGAAATCTTCGGCGGTACGGGTCGTAACTTCCTAAACCCAGCACTTGCAGGCCGTGCGTTCTTATTCTTCGCATACCCTGCTGACATCTCTGGTGACACAGTGTGGACAGCTGTTGATTCATTCTCTGGTGCAACTTACTTAGGTCAAGCGACTGCAGGTTCACTAGACTACAACAACATGGACCTTTGGTTTAACGCGTTTTACGGCTTTATCCAAGGCTCTGTAGGTGAAACATCAACACTAGCAATCTTACTTGGTGGTTTGTTCCTTGTTTATGCTCGAATCGCGTCATGGCGTATCGTACTAGGTACATTCATCGGTATGGTTGTAATGTCATTCGTTCTAAACGCAATCGGTTCTGAAACAAATGCTGCGTTTGCTATGCCTTGGCACTGGCACTTAGTACTCGGTGGTTTTGCATTTGGTATGTTCTTTATGGCAACAGACCCTGTATCTGCGTCTTTCACAGACAAAGGTAAGTGGTTATACGGTGCGCTAATCGGTGTAATGGTTGTGCTTATCCGTGTTGTTAACCCGGCATACCCAGAGGGCATGATGTTAGCAATCCTATTCGCTAACCTTTTTGCTCCACTATTCGACCACTTCGTAGTGCAGTCAAATGTGAAGAGGAGATTGGCACGTGTCAACTAATAATGAATCAATGGGCAAAACGCTCGGCGTAGTTGTTGGCTTATGTTTAGTGTGTGCAATCGTAGTATCTTTTGCTTCGGTTCAGCTTCGCCCTATGCAGCAAGCAAACAAAAACGAAGATATTCAACGAAATATTTTAGCCGTTGCTGGCTTCGATAAAGTTAAAAATGTATCTGAAGTTTTTAACCAAAATATCGAATCGCGTGTTGTGAGTCTTAAAACCGGTGAGTTTGTAGAAGACGTCAAAGCGGAAACCTTTGATTTTGAAGCAACTAAGTTTGATGCCAAACGTAGTTACAAGCTTTCAAAAGAAGAAGACAAAGCAGGTATTCAACGTATCACGAATAACTCTCCAGTTTATTTTGCAAAAGATGACCAAGGTCAAGTCTCTACTATCATTCTACCAATCCAAGGTTATGGCCTTTGGGGTGTGATGTATGGCTTCCTTGCGCTAGAAGCTGATGGTGAGACAATTAAGTCAATCAACTTTTATAAGCACAGCGAAACTCCAGGTCTGGGTGGCGAAATTCAAAACCCTAAGTGGACTGCACTTTGGGAAGGTAAAGAGCTTCCTGTAGACGTAGTTAAAGGCAGTGCTGGCGGTAACGAACACAAGATAGACGGTCTATCTGGTGCAACGCTTACCTCTAACGGTGTTGATCACACAGTTGATTTCTGGACAAGCGACAAAGCGTTTGGTCCATTCCTTGCGAAAGTACGTAAAGGAGCATTGAACTAATGGCTAATGCAAAAGAAATGAAGGAAGTCTTGTTTGGTCCTGTTTTTGCGAACAACCCGATTGCACTGCAAGTGTTGGGGATTTGTTCTGCACTAGCGGTAACTTCAAGCCTTAAAAATGCACTTATCATGTCAATCGCGTTGACATTGGTTACTGCGTTTTCAAGTTTATTTATCTCAATGATCCGTAATCACATCCCTTCTAGTGTGCGTATCATTGTACAAATGACGATTATTGCATCTCTAGTAATCGTTGTAGACCAAGTGCTTCAAGCCGTTGTTTACTCAACAGCGAAAGAACTATCAACGTTCATCGGCCTTATCATTACTAACTGTATCGTAATGGGTCGTGCAGAAGCATACGCAATGAAGTCACCACCAACAATGTCGTTCCTTGACGGTATTGGTAACGGCTTAGGTTACTCTGTTGTACTTCTAACAGTTGGCTTTATCCGTGAGCTATTCGGTGCGGGCACATTGTTTGGCGTTGAAATCTTACCACTTATCTCTGAAGGTGGTTGGTATCAGCCTATGGGTCTACTAGTTATGCCATTCAGTTCGTTCTTCATCGTAGGTGCATTTATTTGGGCACTGCGTACTTGGAAGAAAGACCAAGTAGAAGCGAAGGCATAAGGGGAGAGAGATGGAACAATATATTAATTTATTTATCAAAGCAGTTTTCATTGAAAACTTAGCTTTATCTTTCTTCTTAGGTATGTGTACTTTCTTGGCGGTATCTAAGAAAGTAACCACGTCGCTAGGTCTAGGTATTGCGGTAATCGTTGTGCTAGGTATTTCTGTACCAGTAAACAACTTAGTTTACCACGCAGTGCTAGCGCCAGGTGCCCTAGAGTGGTTAGGCTTCCCTGAAGTGGATCTTAGCTTTCTACGCTTCTTGACGTTTATCGGTGTAATCGCAGCGCTTGTTCAAATTCTAGAAATGACATTGGACAAGTTCTTCCCAGCTCTATACAACGCGCTAGGTATCTTCTTACCGCTAATCACAGTTAACTGTGCGATTTTCGGTGCGGTATCATTCATGGTTGAGCGTAACCTAAACTTCGGTGAATCTGTAGTTTATGGTCTAGGTTCAGGTGTGGGTTGGGCACTTGCTATCGTATTGTTAGCAGGTATTCGTGAGAAGATGAAGTATGCAGATGTTCCTGATGGTTTACGTGGCTTAGGTATTACCTTTGTTACTGTAGGTCTAATGGGCTTTGGCTTCATGTCATTCTCTGGTATTTCACTGTAAGGTAGCGAGGAAACTATACGATGGAAACTATTGTATTAGGCGTAAGCATGTTCATCGCTATCGTTGTGATGCTAGTGCTTATCATCATTGCAGCGAAATCGAAGCTTGTAGCAAGCGGTGACGTTACAATTGATATTAACGGCGATCCTGAAAAAGCGATCAAGACTCCTGCTGGCGGTAAGCTATTAGGTGCACTTGCAAACGCGGGTATTTTCGTATCGTCTGCATGTGGTGGCGGTGGTTCATGTGGCCAGTGTCGCGTACATATTAAAGAGGGTGGTGGTGATATTCTACCAACCGAACTTGACCACATCTCTAAAGGTGAAGCACGTGAAGGCTGTCGTCTGGCGTGTCAGGTGAATGTTAAAAACGACATGGAAATCGAAGTTGAAGAATCAATCTTCGGTGTTAAAAAGTGGGAATGTACAGTTATCTCTAACGATAACAAAGCAACTTTCATCAAGGAGCTAAAACTAGGCATCCCTGAAGGTGAAGTTGTACCTTTCCGTGCAGGTGGTTACATTCAGATTGAAGCACCAGCTCACCATGTTAAATATGCAGACTTTGATATTCCTGAAGAATATCGTGCTGACTGGGAACGTTTTGGTTTCTTTAAGCTAGAGTCTAAAGTTGACGACGAAACGATCCGTGCTTACTCAATGGCTAACTACCCAGAAGAGTTTGGCATCATCATGCTAAACGTACGTATCGCAACTCCGCCGCCAAATAACCTAACATTACCTTGTGGTAAGATGTCATCGTACATCTGGTCACTAAAAGAAGGTGATAAGGTCACTATTTCTGGTCCATTCGGTGAGTTCTTCGCGAAAGACACTGATGCAGAAATGGTATTCGTTGGTGGTGGTGCTGGTATGGCACCAATGCGTTCGCACATCTTCGATCAGCTTAAACGTCTTAACTCTAAGCGTAAGATGTCTTTCTGGTACGGTGCTCGTTCTAAGCGTGAAATGTTCTATGTGGAAGACTTTGACGGCCTAGCTGAAGAAAATGATAACTTCGAATGGCATGTTGCCCTTTCAGACCCTCAACCTGAGGATAACTGGGAAGGTTACACTGGCTTCATTCATAACGTACTTTTTGAAAACTATCTTAAAGACCATGAAGCGCCAGAAGATTGTGAGTTCTACATGTGTGGTCCTCCAATGATGAACGCAGCAGTTATTAACATGCTTAAAGACTTAGGTGTTGAAGACGAAAACATCCTACTTGATGACTTCGGTGGTTAATTAGGTTTCGGTCTAACAATGAACTTAAGTTAGGATATAAGCCCTCCAGCAAAATGCTTTGCTCGAGGGCTTTTTTATACCCGTTGGTACTAAACTCAGGGAATTCAGATGCAAGCAAGTTACGCTTTTTTATCTAGATTTTTTATTATTTCGTTTTTATTTGTTTTTTTAGCAGGGTGCCAAGACGCAAAACCTGAAACCAAGGAAATCGTGCTGTCTGGTAAAACTATGGGCACGACATACAACATCAAAGTATTCCCCGGTGAAAAGCCGCTCGGACAAGCGCAGTTGCATGATGAGGTTGAGCAAGCATTAAAGGCTGTTAATCAATCTATGTCCACCTATATCCCAGACTCTGAGATTAACCAGTTCAATCGTTTAGCAGCGAATACCGTGATGCCTATCAGTGAAGACTTTCGCTTGGTAGTTGCAGAATCTATCCGCCTTGGGAAGTCGACCAAAACGCTTGATGTTACCATGGGACCGCTTATCGATTTGTGGGGGTTTGGTCCTGACAAAAGGCCAACAATGCGTCCGTCACAGTCAGAGTTAGACGATATGCGTACTCGTATCGGTGTCGATAAACTTGTATTAAATGACAGCGGCCTTGCTAAAACAATCGCTGGGCTCGAGTTATCATTCTCAGCAACCGCTAAAGGTTATGGCATTGATAAGGTCGCTGAGGTGATTGAAAACCATGATATTCATGACTATATGGTTGAAATCGGCGGTGAGCTACGCGTTTCTGGCAAGAAGCCGGATGGTGAGTGGCGTATTGCTATCGAGAAACCCGATGCGCCTGTTGGTCAACGCCAAATTCATCGCGTGATAGAGCCAGGCAAAAACGGTATTGCAACTTCAGGTGACTATCGTATTTTTTATGAAATGGATGGTGAAACCTTTACACACCTTATTGACCCAACAACGGGTCGCCCAGTTAAACATGAGCTGGTATCGGTAACGGTATTACATCCATCTGCGATGACGGCTGATGGCCTAGCAACAGCATTGACTGTGATGGGCACGGAGCGTGCAAAGGCTTATGCCACTGAGCATCAACTCCCCGTGTATTTGATGTATAAAAGTCCAGAAGGGATCAAGAGTTACGCGAGTGAAGCTTTTCAGCCGTACTTGAATTAAGCTGCACAACACCCCATAATTTAATTGTGAGTGACGTCATGAAAGCGTATAATTTGCGCGTCGTCACTCAATTCAATGTAGCAATAAAAGGGGCTAGATAATGTCTTTATTCCTCCTTACTTTCGGTTTACTTATGCTTATCGCTGTTGCGATGGCAGTAGGCGTTATCGTACAAAAGAAATCCATGGCCAGTAGCTGTGGTGGTTTGGGCTCAATGGGCATTGACAAAATTTGTGATTGCGACGATCCATGCGACAAACGCAAAAAGCGGTTAGCAAAAGAAGAGATGTGGAAAGAAAACCAGATCCTGTAATCGTAGAATGATATCAATTGAAAACGCAAGCTTAGCTTGCGTTTTTGCTTTTTGGGTAACAAACCTCAGGTTAAGTAAAAATGCAGCGGCAGCTATATTTTGTTCGTCATGGTGAAACGACTCTATCAGGCCATTTACTTGGAGTGACAGATCCCGAACTCAGTAACATAGGTGCTCAGCAATTGCTGCAATCATTAACGAGCCTAAGTGGCCTGCAGCGAATTATTAGCTCTCCAAGAAAGCGCTGCCTGAATACTGCTAACGCTTTTGCAAAGCAGTATCAACTCCCTGTTGAGGTGGAGCCAAATCTCGCCGAATTTGATTTTGGTTTATGGGATGGACAACCTTATGATACGCTTTGGCGAGAAACCCAATCTCCAAGTATTGGCGATTTTTGGCAAAACCCTTGGCTGCACACGCCTCCTGAGGGCGAGTCTATGTATGATTTTCATCATCGGGTCACCACGTGGTGGCACAGCATTTTGGCGTCGCCAAGTGAAGAGTGTATCGCTGTTGTTGCGCATGCAGGAGTAATAAAAGCGCTTGTAGCACTTATTCTTGACCTATCGCCCGAACTTACCGCATACCAAGCGAAGATAGATATTCCCTATGCGGGTATAGTAAAAGTTGAGGTGTTTTACGACAGCAGCCAAACCGCTTGGCCAAAAGTTGTATTTTAGACGTCTAGACTTCATAATATTGCAAATTTCGTGATAGGCAGATATTGGGAATGAGGTGTGAGTCCTCAACTGTCCCCGCAACTGTAAGTGCTTGAGCCTTGGCTCTTGCATAAGTCAGATACCAAGGCCTATCTATATACTTAAGCGGGCAGACTTAAGTCAAAGTTGTCGCTTGTCTATAAGCTACTACTTTGCCGTGCCCAGTCAGAGGTGCTATGGCAGTTACTCCACAGTTTCAAGTCGATAAACTTAGCGTGCAGCTTGGTGGTAAAGCCATCTTAAAGGCACTCAGCTTTGCTATTAATTCGGGTGAATTTATTGGTTTGCTCGGACCGAATGGTGCTGGAAAGTCGACTTTGCTGCGCACTTTATATCAATACACAGCACCAAGCTCTGGGACGCTATTTTTCAACGGTAAGCCGCTAGCTAGTTATGGACGTAAGGCCTACGCGAGACATGTTGCTGTGGTGCTACAAGACATCCCCGCTGAGTTTTCTCTGCCATTATTTGATATGGTATTGATGGGTCTAACACCGAACAAATCACTGCTCGCGACAACGACGGCTGCTGAAAAACAGGCAATCTTACATGCCATTGAGCAGGTTGGATTGAGCCATAAGTTGGAGCAATGTTTTAGCTCCTTGTCTGGCGGGGAGAGGCAAAGGGCAATGATCGCACGTGCCATGGTGCAAGCGCCTCAAGTATTGATAATGGATGAGCCCACCAGCCATTTGGACATTAAATATCAAATCCAAATTATGGAGCTGGCCAAACAGCTTGGTGTTACTATCATTGCGTCTTTTCACGACTTAAATTTGGCTAGCGCCTTGTGCGATCGCTTATTAGTATTAAATAACGGTGAGCTGGTTGCAGATGGGTCGCCACTTGAAGTCATTAACGAAACCCTATTAAGCCAAGTTTTTGGGGTATGTGCAGAGGTTTCTACTGTCCGTCATCCGCCAAATAACGGTGAGATCCCACATATACGCTTTCATTACGGGTATCAGTTATGATTGCCGCAAAGCGGATCGCGTTGATCTCGATACTGTTATTGAGCTTATGCTGTTTTAGCATGCTGATGGCACTTAAGATCGGTGCGATTGATTTATCTTGGCATACGGTTATACAAGCGATTATTA
Source organism: Pseudoalteromonas sp. A757 (assembly GCF_004103285.1). Lineage (NCBI taxonomy): Bacteria > Pseudomonadati > Pseudomonadota > Gammaproteobacteria > Alteromonadales > Pseudoalteromonadaceae > Pseudoalteromonas > Pseudoalteromonas sp. A757. The sequence continues at coordinate 93,993 of NZ_QNQN01000074.1, read as the reverse complement.
ATTTCGATCCCAACGTACTTCAACAACGGGTGGTAGTTGAACTTCGTCTGCCACGGACGTTACTGGCGATGAGTGCGGGAGCAGGACTGGCGATAGCGGGTCTTATTTTGCAAACCGTGACGCGTAACCCGCTAGCTGATCCTTATTTATTTGGTATTTCTTCAGGTGCTTCATTCGGTGTGGTGGTGCTTATTGCGCTATTTGGTGCACAGTCTAGCCTAATGATGTCTGGGGCTGCATTTGTCGGAAGTTTGCTGTCGATCATACTGCTTTTATTTGTAGCAAAGCGCAATGCACTACAGCAGGTGGAAACTATGCTCTTGGCGGGCGTCGCACTTTCTTTTCTGTTCAGTGCCTTTACCAGCTTGTTGCTTTATTGGAGTGACCCTCAAGCCATCAGTGCAATCTTGTTTTGGAATCTAGGCTCATTTGCAAGGGCGAGCTGGCAATGGCTATGGCTTCCATGTTTGGTCGTGTTGCTGAGTTTTATCACGCTTTTAGTGATGCGTCGGCCACTCAACGCCTTGTTGCTCGGAGATGAAAGCGCCACCACGCTTGGCGTGAATGTAGGACGAGTGCGAATAGGTATGTTGTTATTGAGCTCTTTACTCACTGCAGTACTTGTGGCTGCGTGCGGCGGAGTCGGATTTGTAGGCTTGATGATCCCGCATATCGTGCGCTTTTTTATCTCGCAAGCAAAGGTCATTGGGCTTGTGGCCACCGCGCTGTGCGGTTCGCTTTTGATGCTATGGGTGGATGTATTGTCGCGCACGCTTATCGATAATCAGGAACTTCCTGTGGGTGTGATTACCGCCGCCATTGGCAGCGTGTTCTTCTTAGCATTGCTTATTTTCAAAAATCGCCGCTCTGGAGGCGTCGGAGTTACCCATGGTTAAACCGTTAGATACTCGCTTAAACACGCTTATTCAACAGCGCATTGACTTAAAAACCAAACCGCTAGGTGCGCTAGGTAAGCTTGAAGCTTTGGCTGCGCAGCTAGTACAGATCTTCTCACAAGGGCAGGCGCAATTAGACGTAGATCAGTTAGCAATAACACGCCCTACAATGTTTGTTTTTGCGGGCGACCATGGTATTGCAAGTCAAGGTGTTTCTATTGCGCCAAGCGAAGTGACTGGGCAAATGGTTGCAAACTTTGTGCAGGGCGGTGCAGCGATCAACGTCTTTTGTCGACAACTTGGTTGGCAGTTAACCGTAGTAGATTGTGGCACATTAGTGCCATGTGAGCCTGCGCCGAATTTGCGCTCACAGCGACTTGGCGATATTACTCATGCCTTCCATAAACAGCCTGCGATGAGTGAAATGCAGCTCAAACAAGGACTTGAATATGGAGAGCAAGTGGTGATGTCCGCTATTGAAGCGGGTAGCAACGTGATTGCTTTTGGTGAAATGGGGATTGGCAACACCAGTTCTGCAGCTGCAATTTTAGCGGCGCTCAGCGGGGCGAGTGTGGAATTATGTGTGGGGCGCGGTACAGGCATTGACGATGAAACGCTTTGCAAAAAACGGGCACTTATCAAACAGGCTCTAGAATATCATCAAGATAAGCTTGCGACGCCAGAACAAATTTTACAGCGCCTAGGTGGCTTTGAAATTGTGCAAATGGTTGGTGCCATGCTGGCGGTTGCTCGTGCACAAAAAGTGATTATAGTGGATGGCTTCATCTCCACCGCAGCGGCTATGTTGGCAAGTAGAATAGCACCACATAGTAAGCAATATATGGTGTTTGCTCACGGCTCTATGGAGCAAGGCCATAAGTTAATGTTAGAGCAGTTAAACGCTGAGCCATTACTGTATTTAAATATGCGCTTGGGTGAGGGAACGGGCGCCGCTCTAGCGCTTCCATTATTACAAGCTGCGCTAGGCTTTTTTTGCGAAATGGCAAGCTTTGCCGATGCCCATGTTACGCAAGTGGTAGACGCATAATGCAGTGGCAACAAGAGTGGCGACTGTTTAAGCTTGCTGTGATGTTTTTAACGCGGGTGCCAATTCGTTTGGATCCTGCCCCTTCATCTGATGAACTTAACGAAGTGAGTGGTTACTTTGCTTTAGTTGGTTTATTTGTTGCTAGCTTCTCGGCCATACTTGGCTATGTTGCCGGTAGTAGTGTAGCGCCAATGTTCGGCGCCGTCGTTGCACTGGCTGTGAGTATTTTACTTACCGGGGCTTTTCACGAAGATGGTCTTGCCGATGTTTTTGACGGTTTTGGCGGTGGCTGGAGTCGTGAACAAAAGCTTGAGATCATGAAAGATAGCCGTCTTGGTACATACGGTAGTTGTGCGCTGATATTGCTGTTATTGGCCAAATTTTCGCTTTTGGCCATGCTCTTTAATGACTTTGCAGTGACACTCGCTGCACTTATTTTAGCCCATAGCCTCAGCCGTGCCTTTGCGGTGTCTTTAATCGGTGCACTTAACTATGTACAGGCTGATGAGCTGAGCAAAGTTAAGCCGGTAGCGAAACATCTATCAAGTGCTGCGGCGACTCGCCTTACGCTCACTACCATCGCGATTTTAATTTTCTGTTGGCCATGGCTTGCGCTTTCACTGTTCGACTTGCTGATGCTGTGTACTTGCTTATTTGTGTTAAGACTTGTGTGCATTAAATGGTTTAACGCTCAGCTTGGTGGTTACACCGGAGACTGTTTAGGGGCTGCGCAGCAACTTGCTGAGCTTGTTATTTTGCTTTTTATTGTGGGTCATCTCTAATGGCACAAATACAGTTAATACTGGGCGGTGCTCGCTCAGGCAAGAGTCGCTTGGCAGAGCAGCGCGCTATTCTATTGTTAGAGCAAGGTGCGGTGAACGAACTTTACTATGTTGCAACTGCAAAAGCTCAAGATGAAGAAATGAAAAGCCGAGTGTTTGCTCACCAGATGCAGCGCGATAGCCGCTGGCATCTAGTAGAAGAGCCATGGCATATTGATAAGCTTATTGCTACTGCACGCGAAGATACGCTGTTACTTATCGATTGTTTGACCTTATGGCTGAGTTTTGGCTTATGCGAAATGGGTAAAGCCGCGACCATAGACAAAAAAGAGCATTTGCTGGTGGCACTAGAAAGCTGCGTTGCCACTGTTATTTTGGTGAGTAATGAAGTGGGGCATGGGATAATCCCGCTTGGCGAGCTAAGCCGTGAGTTTGTTGATGAGTCTGGTTGGCTACATCAAGACATTGCTAAAGTGGCCGACAGAGTCGATTTTGTTATTGCAGGCTTGCCACAATGTTTAAAAGGTCAAGACGTATGAAAACCTTAATGGTACAGGGCACCACGTCTGATGCCGGTAAAAGTACACTGGTTGCGGGACTTTGCCGGGTGCTGCAACGAAGAGGCTTATCGGTTGCACCTTTTAAGCCGCAAAATATGGCACTAAATAGTGCCGTCACACCTTGCGGCGGTGAAATTGGTCGAGCACAAGCACTCCAAGCCGAAGCCGCAAAAGTCCCGCTATCCACAGACTTTAATCCAATTTTACTTAAGCCAAATTCCGACACTGGCGCACAAGTGATCATTCACGGCAAAGCCATTAGCAATATGGAAGCAGCCGCTTATCATGATTACAAAAAGGTAGCGCTGGACGCCGTACTTTCCTCACATCAACGCCTCAGCGAACAATTTGAGCTGTGCATAGTGGAAGGGGCGGGGAGCCCTGCTGAGATCAATCTGCGTGAAAATGACATAGCCAATATGGGGTTTGCCTGTGAAGTCGCGTGCCCCGTGATCATTATCGCTGATATCGACAAAGGCGGGGTGTTCGCACACTTGGTTGGCACACTTGCACTATTAAGCGACTATGAACAAAGCTTGGTGAAAGGGTTTGTGATCAATCGCTTCCGTGGTGATATTGCGTTATTGCAATCAGGACTTGACTGGCTCGAGCAAAAAACGGGTAAGCCTGTACTTGGGGTATTGCCCTATTTGCACGGCTTAGCGCTCGATGCAGAAGATGCGGTGACGGTGGACAATATCTGTGAACGGGGATCGTTAAGTGTTAGGGTTTTACTATTTCCTCATATTAGCAATCACACCGACTTTGACACCTTGCGCTTAAACCCTGAAGTGGATTTGCGTTATGTACGCTATCAAGAATCTATCGGTCCTTGTGACCTAATCATATTGCCTGGCAGTAAAAATGTGTTGAGCGATTTAACCTTCTTAAGCAAACAGGGTTGGGCAGAAGAAATCAAACGGCACCTGAGATATGGTGGTAAGGTACTAGGTGTGTGTGGCGGTTTGCAAATGTTAGGTAAGTTCATCAGAGATCCAAATGCGGTGGAATCAACACTCGGTGAAGTCGCTGGGCTTGGTCTGGCTGACTTTGAGACCACACTCTCAGAACAAAAAGTACTGACGCAAGTATCTGGCATTTGTCAATTGGATGAGCAAAGTGCTGAAATTTGTGGTTATGAGATCCATGCAGGGGTTTCTTCTGGAGCGGCACTAGAGGTGCCATTCTTGCGATTTAACACACATCCAAATAACAATGTGCAGGACGGTTTTATCTCCCGAGATAATCAAATTGCAGCCACCTATTTACATGGTTTATTTGATACGGTCGCCGCCACACAGGCTATCTTGTCTTGGGCCGGTAGTAAGCAAGCGGGCACTGCCGCGATTGATTTAGCGAAGCACAGAGAGCAGCAAATTACGCGTCTTGCCGACAGCTGTGAAGCACATTTAGATTGGCAAAAATTGATGAAAATAATTGAGGAATAACATGAGCGAACAACAAGATAAGCATCAGCAACGACAGCAAAAAGTAAAACAACAAGTCGATGAAAAAATTGCCGCAGCGCAGCAAGAGCAGGGCATTTTGCAAGTGATCACAGGTAACGGTAAAGGTAAGTCAACATCTGGTTTTGGCACCGTTGCGCGTTGTGTCGGTCATGGTATGAACGCAGCAGTTGTGCAGTTTATTAAAGGAACCTGGGATTGTGGTGAACGCAATCTGCTCGAAAAAGTCGGCGTACCATTTGCGGTCATGAAAACGGGCTTTACATGGGAAACGCAAAACCGTGAAACCGATACTGCCGCTGCACAGGCGACATGGCAGCAAGCAAAAGTATGGCTACAAGACGAAAGCATCGACTTGGTATTGCTCGATGAAATTACCTATATGTTGAGCTATGACTATCTAGATTTGGACGAAGTCATAACGGCGCTAGAAAACCGTCCTAGCATGCAGTCAGTGATTGTAACTGGACGCGGTGCACATCGACGCCTGACCGAGCTTGCAGATACCGTGAGTGAAGTGCGTAATGTGAAGCATGCGTTTGAGGCCGGCATTAAGGCGCAAAAAGGGTTTGACTACTGATGCTAAAATTCGCCTTATTTATTGTACTAGGCTTGGCCTTTAGCGTTAATGCTAAGCCCGCAGAGCGGATCATCGCGCTTGCGCCTCATATTGTCGAAAATTTGTATGTAATAGGAGCTGGGGAGCGGATTGTAGGCACGGTCGCCTATGCCGATTATCCAGAATCAGCCAAGCAACTGCCTCAAGTTGGCGACTATCAAGGCATTTCGGTTGAGAAAATTTTGGCACTTAAGCCTGATCTTATCATTGCGTGGAAAAATGCAAGTCACGTTCCTATGCTTGAAAAGCTCGAAAGCTTTGGTGTTGACGTGATTTACAGTGAAGCGAAATATCTAGATAAACTACCCGAGGAGTTGCTACGCCTAGGTAAAATTACTGGCCTTGGAGCTCAAGCACAGCAACAGGCTGATTTATTTGCTAAACGTTTAAATGAGCTAAAAGACCAGTATAAACAAAGCGCTAGCTTAGCTGTATTTTATCAATTGTGGCCATCACCGCTGATGACCGTGGGAGGCGAAAGTTGGTTACAGCAAGTCTTTACTGTGTGTAATGTGAAAAATGTTTTTGCTGACGCCACCACGGACTATCCGCAAATTAGCATTGAGAATGTTCTGTTGAAATCACCACAAGTGATTGTGATCCCTGAAGAAAAGACCAAACAAGAAGTTAAAGCAATTGCATGGCAGCAATGGCCGTCGATCCCGGCGGTAAAGTATCAACAAACTATTTCGGTAGATGCCGATCTGCTCCATCGCTATAGCTATCGTATGCTCGAGGGAATATCGGATTTATGTGGTAAACTCGACGTTTCTCGAAGCCATTATAATATGATGAAAAAAGGTGAAGCATGACAACGTGGAGTGACGTGTTAGGTCAGGAAAAACAACAAGATTACTTTAAACAAACCATGGATTACGTGGCAGAGCGTCGCGCTCAAGGTATAAATGTGTTTCCGCCCCATGAACAGGTATTTGAAGCGTTCAAAGTCACGCCTTTCGATCAGGTGAAAGTGGTAATTTTAGGGCAAGACCCCTACCACGGCCCCAATCAAGCCCATGGTCTATGTTTCTCTGTGCTGCCGGGGATTAAGCCGCCGCCGTCGTTAAATAATATGTATAAAGAGTTAGTGCAGGATATTGATGGTTTTCGCATACCCAATCACGGCTACCTAATTGATTGGGCTAAGCAGGGCGTGCTGTTGTTAAATACGGTGTTGACAGTAGAACAAGGCCAAGCCCATTCACATAAGCATTTGGGCTGGGAGCGCTTTACAGATGTAGTGATTGAAAAGCTGAATGCTCACAGCGAAGGTGTTATTTTCTTGCTTTGGGGATCACACGCCCAGAAAAAGGGTAAGAGTATAGACACAAATCGTCACCATGTTTTACACGCACCACATCCTTCGCCGCTCTCTGCACATCGCGGTTTCTTTGGAAGTGGCCATTTCAGTAAAACCAATCAGTTGCTCACACAAATGGGTAAGCAGCCAATCGATTGGCGATTGGCCGAGCTATAGCAGATAGAAACCAAAAAGAGCGCCGTGAAGGGCGCTCTTTTTAGCTTAAATCAAATTCGTCTAAATCAACATTGTCTGCGAAAATATCTAATTCCTGTAGTTCTTTGCGTAGCCGCTGTTTATCTTTTAGCGCTTCAATTTCACGCCATTTTCTCTTTTTGCCCTTAGATGAAGTTTTTTTCCTAGTATCCGGACTTTCTAATAATTCTAATAACTCGTCTAGGGTATCCATGAAAATCTCCTATTGATAAAAACAACCTAAAGTGACATTTGCTTTGGTTGTTGTTAGTACTACAACTGCAATGACACCGTTGATTTCTTCATACTATTTGGCAAACCTCTACATGAGGAACCGATAAAAGTCTGATAGCTAAAGTACGTTACAAACAACCCCATGTTGCTTGTTTTTTGTACCAAAACCAGAAGGTAGCGGTATCAATTTTCACTTCAAGTGATATTGATATACCACAGACGGGATAAAAATAAAACACAATTGTGTCTTTTGGGTTAAAAGCAAGTGACAGTTTGATGAAAGTCAAAGAAGGCGTGGAGGAGAGTTTTAATGCAGAGTGTGGAGTAGGGCTTAAAGTTATAAAAAACGCCGCATTATGCGGCGCTTTGAATTCGAATGTTTAAGGCACTTATAATGCTTTAAAGCGTGCAACTAGTGTTTCTTGCGCATCGGCAAATGAGCGGATACCCTCAGCTAGCTTTTCAGTGGCCATTGCATCTTGGTTATGTAACCAGCGGAACTCACTTTCGCTAAGCGCTGCAGGTTTTGCTTTAGGCTCAAAGTCAGCTTCAAGTAAGTAATCTTCGTTTGCAGGCATTGCAGCAAGCTCTTCTAATAAAGAAGGGCTAATCGTGAGCTTATCACAACCCGTTAGGGCTAGGATTTCACCTGTGTTTCTGAAGCTGGCGCCCATTACAACGGTTTTATAACCGTGCTGCTTATAGAATTCAAAAATACTACGAACAGATTGCACACCCGGGTCTTGTAGTGGGTCAGTTGGTTTTTCTAAGCCATTGGCAACGTGCCAATCTAGAATACGACCAACAAATGGCGAAATTAAAAATACGTTTGCATCGGCACATGCACGCGCTTGCGCTTCGCTAAATAGTAGCGTTAGGTTACACTTAATACCTTCTTTTTCCAGTGTTTCAGCGGCTTTAATACCTTCCCAAGTCGATGCAATCTTAATCAAGATTTTGTCTTTGCTAACGCCTTGCGCTTCATATAAATTTAATAGCGTTTTTGCTTTTGCGATAGTCGCTTCGGTATCAAAAGATAAACGTGCGTCTACTTCGGTTGAGATATATCCCGGCACAGAGTTCGCGATTTCTTTACCAATCACAACGGCAAAATAGTCACAAGCAAGCGCTAATTGCTTGTCAGCGTCACTTTCATTGGCTTTGGCATAATCCCAAGCTTCTGTTAGATAAGGCTGATAAGCAGGCGTCTCTGCTGCTTTAAGTAAAAGAGAAGGGTTGGTCGTTGCATCCTCTGGCTGTAGCTTACGGATGGCTTCAATGTCACCGGTGTCAGCGACGATTGATGAATGTTGTTTTAGCCTATCTAATGCTGAAGTCATGTGTTCCTCATTCCAATATTGATAACAGCGAAGTGATATTAGACGCCTTATGTTGCAACACCATTAAATGGCTGAATAGGTCATATGTCCGTATCGGGCGACATATCACACTCGCTATTTAAGGTTATTGTTATATAAGGTCGAGTTGTAAAGCGAAGCTGTACTTTCTACAGCGAATTACTTAAACCCAAGTGAAAGCGGACAAACACTTGAAGTTACTTGGGGATAGTGTTGAAATTGACATTAATTACTAGCTAAGTCAATAGGCAAACCATGATCACAGTTATCTCTCCTGCGAAAAACCTAGACTATGAAACACCCGCACCAATCAAGACGCATACTCAGCCAGAGTTGCTGGAGCATAGCGAGTCACTTATTCAAGTTTGTCGTGAGTTATCTCCACAACAGATCGGCAGCTTAATGAAGATAAGCGACAAGCTCGCAGGCTTAAATGCGGCAAGGTTTGCCGAGTGGTCAAAGCCCTTTACACAAGACAATGCTAAACAAGCTATTTTTGCTTTTAATGGCGATGTATATGTCGGTTTAGAAGCGCAAAGCCTAACTGAGGCTGATTTAAATTATGCGCAAAATCATTTACGTATCTTATCTGGGCTGTATGGCATTCTAAAACCACTTGACTTAATGCAGGCCTATCGTTTAGAAATGGGTACAAAGTTAAGTAACCCGCGTGGCAAAAACCTATACGAGTTTTGGGGCACGATAATCGCCGAAAAACTGAATAAGGTCATGGAAGGGGCACAAACACAATACTTGGTGAACTTAGCTTCAAACGAGTACTTTAAAGCGGTAGATAAGAAAGCGTTAAAAGGCGAGATTATCACACCTATCTTTAAAGATTGTAAAAATGGTCAATACAAAGTCATCAGTTTTTACGCGAAAAAAGCGCGCGGTATGATGGCAAGGTATATCATTGAGAACCAAGTATCGGATTTGGAAAGCTTGAAAGCGTTTGATATTGCAGGATACCGCTTTAGCGAAGAAGCGACGCAAAAGGCCCAAGAACCGGTGTTTTTGAGAGACGAACAATGACAACAAAATTATGGGTAGCAACCGTGTTCGCTGCTGTGTTTGTTAGCGGCTGTAGTGGACATTTTACAACTAGAGTTAGCAATGTGCCGGTCGATTGCGAAGGCGATTCACGTTCGTGCTCGCATAGTTGCCGCAAAGATTACTCTGATCCGATGCAAGTGCAAAACTGTGAGGACCGCTGCTTCCAACAGCAAAATCAATGTCGAGTAGATAGACCGACAGAAGATAAATGGGAAATTACTGACGAAAAACCGACTTATCCCATTACCTTCTAATTCACTATGCTACGCGCCTTTGGGCAAGCTCATGTAGGCGCGTACGACTCGATCTCTAAATGTTAAATCTTCTGCTTTTGCAGCCGTTCTGTATAGCTGGCAAAACCCTTCGGGCTTCCCTGTTTGTAATAAAATGTCATCTAAAGAATCGATGTCAGTTAGGGTCTGCTTCCAGCGTGATACTATGTTAGTGTCTGGCTCTGGTAGCTGGGAGAGGATTTGCTCAGATAGCTTAAATTCACTGTTGGTAGCGACTTTGATCATATCGTCATTAGCCGCTGCTAGCCAAGTAGCGCCTTTTGCGTTGACACAAATTAACGGTAAATAAGGTGCGATGGCTGGAAAGGCTGTGTTTTGAAACACATCCACTTGCCAATAAGATCGGGCAATCTTCACGAACTGCTCGAAACTGGTGATGGCTGAAAAGCCTGATTGTGCAATGGGCTTAATTTCAACTCTGGGTTTGTTTGCGTTCACGGTATCGTTAGCAGTATCTATATACCAATCTCCTACAAACATTGCATTTTGAAAGTATTCATCGCGCAGTGAACCCCATACCTTTTTGAGCTCGGCATTTTCTCTAAGCATATAATTTCTGAGTACAGATAAACATTCTGAATTTTGTTTTAGTTCAGTTGTGACGAGTTTAAACATTTCATCGCGAATTTCTAAGCAGCGACCAAGCGGGTAGGGTTTATCTGAGAAATAGGGATACTTTGGCGCGAGTGTAAGATCGGCTTTGAGCCGAAGGTTTGCAAGTTCAAAAGCGAGTAAATCAATTTCCTGTTGTTTCAAAACAAAGCCACTGTGTCGATACGAGGTAGTACTAGTATAACCACAGTGGCGAATTTGGCCTATTTAATTGAAGAAATTAAATAACTTAGGATTGCATCTGGCTCTGGATCTCGGCTCGTGTCCGGCAGATACTTAGGTCTTGTAAAGATGCCTTGTTCTACTAACGCGTCCAGCGCATCTAAGTGTGCAATGCCCGTTTTACCGAGATATAAATTATCCAAGCTGCGAGCATTGGCAAGCTGCACTATGTCTTTAAAGCCTTTTAAGTAGAGATGGTCTTTAGTAAAGCCACCACCACGGAAAATACGTGTGGTCAGCGCAAAGGCTTCATTGACGTTTAATACGCCTGAGTCAGCTAAAAACTCATACACTTGATAGAATTTATCGCCTTTAAGTAGCATATTAACCGCAATCACCCTAAGCGCTAGTACCTTTAATCGTGTCAGATTTATTTGCCCTGATTGATACTCGCGATAGATGGCAAGGCCTTCTTGGGTGTAAGTATTACCAGGTAGACCTAAGTGCAGCACTTTTAGTTGCTGAGCGTCAGCATTTAAAGTCGTGAGTAAGTGCACGCCAATTTCATGCTCTATCAAGGCATTGATATCGAGCTCAGATAGCATCGCACCGCTATTTACAAGCAGAAGACGCTTACCATTGTCGACCATTGCTTTGGCAACGAGCTTGCTTGATATCGCGACCTTGCAAGGTAAGCCCATAGTCTCAATCGCTTGATTAAAACGTACCAAGGCTTGCTCGGCTGTAATGTCTTTTTTTGGCAAGGTCTCTGTTTCGCGCGCGTGCAGTAAGAAGGTCGCATTATTTATATCGTTGTAATCCGGCTCACCATAATAGCGTAGCGAGTTATACAAAAAGGCTTCGCGACCAATTTGGGTGATCAGTTCGATTTTAGTGGCGTAGCTATCGATCACTTTACGATATAAGTCTTTTACGATCGGATCTTGAATTTTTCCAACGGGCAAGCGATAGAGTTGCTCTTTAAACTCATACGGGTCAATTTTCAGCGGACGATATTTAAACGCAGGCTGGTAATGACGTTTCGAGAAAAAGCGTCGTTTCTCTTGCGCGATATTACTTGGGTTAACGTAATGCAGCGTTTCAAGGTTTTTGGCTATGCGGTAAAGTGCAGAGTCTACATTAATCAGTGCAGGGTCAAGCTGCGACGCTGATTTTGCTTTGCGAAGTGGCTTATAGCAGTGATTTTTAGCAAATGTTTTTGCCGTTTTACTCAAAGCTACATGCATGTTGCGCTGTAGTTTTTCAAACACCACAGGGAATAATTCGCCACTGTTTTCGTCCATAAAGACTTTTTTCACTTCCAGCGGTACCACTAAGGTGTTATCAAAGTGGCAGGTAACATAGTGCGCTTGATAACCTTGGCCCTGAAAGACTGTATTTTCAGCACAATCCACCAGCTGGCCTGCCAGTTTTTTCAGCCCTAGCTGTTTTTTCAGTTCATCTAATACGGCACGAAAACGCAAGGTATCCAGTTGTGCAGTGCCAATGTTAAAGGTTGGTGCATAAGGGTAGCTACGAATTTGATAGTTATAGCTGTGCACATCAAATAGCAAGCAGGCACCAAACTTACGCTCAAGCGTGGTTAATAGTGCACTGAGCACACGGTAATAGGCTGCATGCTTTGACAAGCTAATATCTATGTCTGCATTTGGTAGCGCTTGGTTCCACACTTGTTTACCCCATGCTTCTTTGTATATCGCAAGCTCTGGCGCACGGTTAAGATCGTATTCGTAACGTGAGTCACGCGCGATAAGTGTGATGGGTAATGATTCAATCATGCCATCGGTAAAAGGGTCTTCTTCTTGTAAGCGTTCAGCATCGCTAATGGCGAACAAGCCTTTTAGGCTAGCACGGGTACGGTGGCCTGCGTGTACAGCGGTGGCGACATAAGGTACGTATTCTCTCACTTCGAGGTGAAAGGCGCCTTCAGCAAATTGTCCACTGATGGGTTTACCGGCTTCAAGCGCGGCAATGATGACTTGTTCAGATAGCATGAGCATCTTCTATTACTTGGCGGAATTGGTTTTTGCGATGCGTTACTAGCTCTTTGGCATGCACCACACTCTCTACAAAATCGATAACTTGCACTTGCAGCTTGCAGCGGTTTAAACGGTTAATACGGGTTATCCCACCAGGCGAGAGTACGTTAACTTCAATAAGCTTGCCGCCTATTACGTCAATGCCTACAAAGTACAAACCATCACGCACAAGCTTAGGACCGATATGCTTACATAATGCTTTTTCTTGGTTGGTGAGTTTGTGTTTTACCACTTTGCCGCCAGCATGCACGTTAGCACGCACTTCATTTGCTGCAGGCACTCGTTTCATGGCGCCAATCGGTTCGCCGTTAAGCATTAGGATACGAACATCACCTTCGTCGGCACCTTCAACATAGTCTTGTAAAATGACATAGTTGCTGCCTTTACCGGCCTCGTCGCCACCAATATAAAACTCAAGGAGTGAACTAAAGCTTTGCTTCGCGCGTTTTTCAACGACGATAACACCGCGACCACCAAAGCCATCAAGCGGCTTTAAGATCATTTTCTCTTGCTCTGATTCAGAGAATATACGCTCTAAATACTCTTTGTTTTTAGATACATGCGTATTTGGAATAAATTCTCTCGCAATACCTTGGAAAGACGCCGTGTATAGCTTGTTATTTGCGATACGCAGGCCATCAATATCATTGACAATGAAAGTGTCATCACGAACAGAGTCTAAAAAGTTCATCGCTAAGGTATCAAGCGGTGGGTTGGCGCGCATAAATATCGCGTCAAAACCTGCCAAAGGAAGTTGTACTTTTTTAAACTCAGCTTTGTTGTAAAAGCTCACTAAGTTGTCAGATACTTTTTGGCCCGCAACAAATACATCACAGAAGGCACTGGCGACACTTTCGCGAATAGTGAGGTTGTTTACGGTGGTGATAGCAACGACGTGACCGCGTGATACGGCTTCGTGGATAAGTCTTAGCGTGCTGTCGTTTTCAGCTTCTACACGCTCCCAAGGGTACATAATAAAACAGATTTTCACGGGCTATTTTTGCTCAGCAAATAAATTGGCAATATAGCGGTAAAATAGCGTAGATGCTCACGGATTATTTTTATCGACAAGATAAGGAATATCAATCATCTATTGGGCAAGAAGCAGAGCACTGACTGGTGCTCTGCAAGGCGGATATCATACTTTAAAGCGGTTAACTATGTCACTCAATTCGTGACTTGCCTGTGTGAGTTGCTCACTGGTATTGTTGAGTGAGTGTGTGGTATCCAAAGAGTGGTGGGTGGAGTCAGAAAGTTGAGCTATTCGCTCGTTGACTTCTTGTGCTGCAAGACTCTGCTCATCAGTGGCTTTGGCGATGTGGGTGCTCATATCCGAGATAGCGTCAATTAGGCGCTCAATCTCTGTCAATGCGCTATCTGCATGTTGGACCTGTTCCACTGTTTGCTCCGAGATTTGCTGGCTAATTTTAACCGCAGCTACGGCTTGCTGCGCTTCTTTTTGCAGTCGCTCGATCATGTTGTGGATTTCATCTGTGCTTTGTCCCGTACGACTTGCAAGGGTGCGTACTTCATCGGCAACAACAGCGAAGCCGCGCCCTTGTTCACCTGCTCGAGCCGCTTCTATCGCCGCGTTTAACGCAAGTAAATTAGTTTGCTCGGCAATACCTCGAATAACATCGAGCACAGATCCTATATGTTGACTCTCTTGTGCAAGACTCGTTGTTGTCACGCTCACAGATTGAATTTGCTCCGACAGCTTTTTAATGGCGGCGATGGTTTGAGAAATTGTTTGTTTGCCTTTTTCACTGTAATTACGTGCGTCTGCGGCGGAATGCTCGGCAGTATCTGCATTGCTACTGATCTCACGAACTTGCATGGTCATTTGTTCTGCAGCAGTAGCTACTTGGCGACTATTGTCATTTTGTGACTCAATAAATGCAAGATTCTCTTCACCAGCCGCTTTTACCTGATTGGCCAGTGTTTCCACTTCTTTGGCGTTATGGGCCACTGTCGCGATGGAATGACGCATCTTTTCAGTATATAAGTTAAAGTACTTGGCAAGCGCGGTTACTTCATCTTTACCACTCTCGTCGAGTTGTCGAGTCAAATCACCCTCGCCCTGTGCGATATCTTTCATCATGTCTTTGGCTTGTGTGATAGGGCCGATAATACTCTTACTAATGAGTGCGCTAAACGGGAATAACAGCACGATGAGTACAGCCATTTCAATTAACAGCAAATTTCGAATATAGGAAAACTCAGCTTCTATCGTGTCGAGGTATACACCGGAGCCAATGATCCAACCCCAAGGTGTAAATGCTTTGACATAAGATATTTTCTCGACAGGAGCATCTTTGCCTGGCTTTGGCCACAGGTAAGGAACAAATCCTGCTCCACTTTTTTCTGCCACTTGTACCATTTCAACGAATAAGCGCTTGCCGTTGGGATCTTTTGATTGGCTGAGATCTTTGCCGTTAAGCTCGCTCTTGAAAGGGTGCATCACCATTTTTGGGTGATAGTCGTTGATCCAAAAGTAATTATTTCCTTCGTATCGTAATGCGGCAACGGCATTAAGGGCTGCGGATTGAGCTTGCGCTTCAGGGAGTTCCCCAGATACATATTGTTGATGGAAGTAAGCCACTAAACTATAGGCATTTTCAACAAGGTTTTGGGTTTTATGATATTGCTGCTTTTCGAGTGCATCATATTGCTGCGATAAGCTCACTGCGCTTTGAAGGATAACGCCAATAATAACCACTATGATCAGTAACGCGAGTCGCTGGAAGATGGTGAGGTTTCGGAAAAACTGTTTGGACATAATGCAATCCTTATGTCGTTTTATTATTGAAAGTAGCAAGCGGCGCGAACGCCTCATCAATTCATACTAATTAATCTTAGTAGTCATAACTTGAGATAGAACAATAATTTCAGTTTTTCTTAGTCTTGACGAATAAACAATTAGACCAATGGATTAGAACTAAATGTTGAAAAAGGAGAAGAAGCGCTCAGCTTATAAGAGGCTGAGCGCTATTAAGTGTTTACTTAGCTTCAACCTCAAAATGACGATTAAAAAAGTCAGTAATGGTTTGATGCAAGTGGGTTTGTACTTTTTTGCCACGTAAGCTGTGCTTCGAGCCTGGATAAGTCATCATTTCAAATGGCTTAACTTCGTCCTGCAACTGTTTAAATAGTTTAGTTGCATGGGTAAATAGTACGTTGTCATCGGCCATACCGTGATAGATCATCAGCGGGCCCTTTAGTCCATCAGCATAAGGGAACACTGCACTTTGCTCATAGCCCTTGGCATTTGTATTTGGGTGACCAAGATAACGCTCAGTATAATGTGTGTCATATAGAGCCCAATCAGTTACTGGCGCACCAGAAACACCGGCTTTAAAGTAGTCGCCAGCTTTAAACATTGTCATCAGCGCCATATAACCACCATAGCTATGACCATAAATACCGATACGCTCAGGGTCGACGTACTCTAGCGTACGCAAGAACTCTACGCCTTTAATTTGGTCGGCTACTTCCACGACGCCTAAATGCTTGTAGATTGGATCTTCAAACTTCTTACCACGGTTATATGAACCTCGGTTATCTAATTGGAAAATCACATAACCTTGCTGTGCAAGATATTGGAAATACAAGTTTTTGCTACGCCAGCTGTTGGTCACGCGTTGTGCATGAGGTCCGCCATACACGTTCACAATAACAGGATATTTCTTACCGTTTTCAAGCTTTGCGGGCTTAAATAAGCGGTAATACAT
Organism: Pseudoalteromonas sp. A757; assembly: GCF_004103285.1. Lineage (NCBI taxonomy): Bacteria > Pseudomonadati > Pseudomonadota > Gammaproteobacteria > Alteromonadales > Pseudoalteromonadaceae > Pseudoalteromonas > Pseudoalteromonas sp. A757. Next base: position 77,624 of record NZ_QNQN01000074.1, on the reverse strand, counting down.
GGTTTGACCATCTTCCGCTTTAAGCGTGCCATATTCTGGCGTAGCTAGATTGCTCAAATAAGGCGTTAACGGATGTTCGTTATTCAGCGCATTTTCTTCAAGCCAAGTAACAAAGTCTCCATTCACTTTGCGTAGCGCAACGGCTGGTGGACGGTTTACAGAAGAGCTTTTATCGATAAAGGTACGGTTATCTTTCGCCAGTACAACACTGTGATAGCTGCCTTTTTCGGTAATACGTTTTGCTTCACCATCTTTAAAAAGTGGTACGCTGTATAGGTGGCTTTCGAGCGGCGTGTCTTTGCGGCCAGAGAAGTATACGATACCTTTTTTCTCATCAATGCCCTGAAGGCTTTCAACAATCCAATCGCCTTTAGTGATTTGGCGCACAAGTTGGCCATTGGTTCTGTACAGGTAAAGGTGTTTAAAGCCATCGCGCTCAGATGCCCAAACGAAATGCTTTTTGTCTTTTAAGAACTCAAGGTCAAAATGCAGGTTAATCCAGGTATCACTGGTTTCGGTTAGGGCGACTTGCTGTTTTTTGCTTTTAGTATCGTAAAAGCGCAGTTCCAGTTTTTGCTGTGAGCGATTTTGCCACTGATATGACAATGTTTTGTTGTCTTTCAACCAGTTTGCACGGGCGATGTAAATGTCTTTATCTTCGCCTAGATCAATCCAATCCACCTTTTGGTCATTGATCTTTACAACACCTAATTCAATCTCAACGTTAGCAGTCCCGGTGTATGGGTATCGTTGATTGAATAGCTTGACTTCTTCGGCATAGATTTCGTTACGAATGGCTTCTTGAACTGGGCTTTCATCAATGCGAGTAAAAGCAATTTGTTGCTCATCACCCGACCACCAGTAACCTGTCATGCGGCTCATCTCTTCTTGGGCAACAAACTCAGCCATGCCGTTTTTAATTACGCCACCGCCGTCTTTAGTTAATTGCGTTTCTTTGCCTGACTTGAGATTGATGGTATAGAGGTTTTGCTCACGAATAAATGAAACAAAGTTACCTTTTGGTGAGAAGCGAGCATCGGTTTCGAATGCTTCAGTTTCCGTTAGTTTCTTGCTCTTACCTGAAGCGATTTCATAGTAGTACAAGTCGCCATTGAGTGGGAAAAGTAGCGCTTTGCCATCTTTTGACCATTTGTATTCTAAAATACCACGGCCAAAAATACGTTGACGCTCACGTCGTGCTTTTTCTTCATCTGAGAGGTTCTCTGGGCCAGAAAATAGCGCTGCAGAATCTACCAACAAGCGGTTGGTATTGTCTTTTAGATTGTATTCCCAAAGGTCGTAACGGTTATAGTCTTCTTTTTTACCTTGAAGATAAGTAACACGAGAACCGTCAGGAGAAAATTGCAGTTTTACAGGCGCTTTACCTGACAGAGACGGGTCGTCAAAAAGTCGCTCTAGCGTTAGTTGCTCTGCGCTAGCGGTGACAGAGGCAAGTGCTAATGGAAGAGCGATGGTGTAGTGTTTAATGCGAGAGTGCACGGTAGCCACCTTGTTATATTTTTAAAGTCTGATTGGATGGTAATGAAGCTACTTTGCAATAGCAACAAATTCGGATAGAGTGCCGAGTAAATCGGATTTAAAGAAGTTCACTATGTCATTTGAATTAGCCAAAGAATTACAACGAGACTGTATCCTAGTTACCGAGTGGCCGTTGTGTAGTGTGTTGTTAATGAATGATGCTCAGTACCCTTGGTTTATCTTAGTACCTAGGATTGTGGGCGCGAAAGAAATTATTGATTTACCTGGGTCGCAGCAAGTTCAATTTTGGCAAGAATCGGCCAAGCTCAGTCGTTTGTTGCAAGACACCTTTACCCCAGATAAATTAAATGTGGCTGCGCTTGGTAATATGGTGCCACAACTACATGTGCACCACATCGCGCGATTTAAAACCGATATTGCATGGCCAAAACCGGTTTGGGGACTCTATCCAGCAAAACCCTATAGTGATGAGGAAGTTGAGCAGCTAAAAGCGAGTTTTGAATAGATAAGTATTGTATTAGGGACGAGGGTCGATTAAAGTTTCATTGAGTTTGTTTCTGTAAAAGGGATTTGAAAGGTGTTCCATAATAGCTTTACCTCTCTTTTCCAGCTCAAGCCAAATAAGAATAACTTCTAAAACAAAGGAATATTATGAAAGTTACTAATCTATTTAAATCAATTGTGCTTGCTTCTTTGGTTGGCGCTTCAGCTATGTCTTATGCTCTCGCGGGAGGTGAGTTGAGCTCGCAGCAAGGCGTCGTGATAAGCGCAGAAAATATGGAGGTGGGTGAGCAGGGTGTTAATCGAGGGCGCTGTGAGACTTATAAGTACACCAGATATAAGAGCGCTAAAGTGGGCCAAGAAGTTACCCTAACTCGCTTTTCTAGCGCTAGTATTAGCTGCAACTCTTACTTCTTCACCATAGAGAAAAACTATGACGGCCATGATATGGAGCTAATTTTATATCGTGATAGCAAAATAATTGACCGAGGCACGCATATTGGTAGATATCTACCTCGTGGTAACTATCGCTTAGCGTTAATGAATAATGGCGGTGGTACAGGCACTCGTGGTGGTGTACGTTACGAATACCGAGAGAATTAATTCAATATTACGCAGGCTACTTAAGCCTGCGTATCAATTAGTTGAGTTTCTTGGCTTTTTAAAAAGCTGATTGCTTTTTCTTGATATTCTTTAATAAAAGATTCGGAAGTGATGAGCGCTACAGTTTCTTGTTGCTCTTGAGCATACCCTAATACACCATGAAAAGAGCGGTAGTTCTCTTCTTCCATATTTCTGGCTTCATCTACTGACTGCCCATAAAATTGTGAAATGTTGATTTTTTCGTCAGGCTTTATTCCTTGCTTCTCATAATTTACACCTTCCAAAGAGCCCTTAACAGACATCACATCATGCCAAAATGTATCACGTAAACTTCCCGTATTACCACTAGCACGTTCTATATCAAACTCTAAGGTTCGAATCGCATCAACAACATCGTAAAATTCATTGAGGGACATATTGTCAAAATCAAAACCTTCTGGGTTTAATAGTGCATTGTAAGGTGAACTATTGGGAATATCACCAGTGTAGGCTGCAATAGCATTTGACTTGTCTGATGGTTGTTGTACTTCATCCCCCTTAGGGGTAGCAGCTTCTGACGCTGCTTTCACTTGTGTAGCAGCAGGCTTTGCGGGTGCCATAGTCAGTGATGCAGAATGGATGCGAAAGTTCATTGTCATAAAAACTCCTTTTTGTTTTAACACAATGTTTGTTTTCTATCGGCCTTGTTCCTAGTTTACTTTAGGTGATGTCGCGATTTTTATTTAACTTGCAGTGTAATGGGGTAAGTCATGCCATAGGCGTTTAGCTTGCGCTTCAGTCACTATGGCATGGTGCGCTTGTTAGTACTAGAGTCCTAGCACCTGCTTACCTTGCTTAAAGGTAACATCAACAGGAATGTTCGCTTTAGAAAGCTTATCTAGGTCTTTTTGTAGTTCTGCTTTGATATCGCCGTGCGTGGCGATCAGTTGATCGACTTTTTGATAGTCGCCGTCACCTTGTAGCGTTAGGATAAGGTTAGACAGTTTCTCCATCGCTGCGCCCATCTTCTCCATATTCACTTGATATAGACCGTCCGTGTTTTTAGAAAATGCGCCTTCTTCTTTAAAGAAGTTAAAGCGGATCATGTTCGCTTTACCATGTGCACTGGATGCGCCAAAACGTACTGAGCGGAAGATACCAGCCATAAAGGTGATGTAATAATCCTCAAGCGTACCTTCGGTGATCTCGCCTTTTTTAAGTAGTTGCTCAACCATGTATAGGCCTAGAATATCGGCTTTACCTTCTTCAAGTGCACTGGCGTGTTCTTGCAGTGATTGGCGCACAGTACCTTTACCTGTAATGGTATTCTTAATACCTAGTCCATGGGCGACTTCATGGAACATGGTATTAGCAAAGAAAGCATCAAAGGTGATGTGCTTACGTTGCTCCTGGACGATAAGTTGATCAGCGATCGGTACTAAGATCTTATCGAATTTTGCGCGCATAGCGTTTTTAAGCTGTAGGCGACGCGTGCCTTTTTGGAGTTGCACCTCTTCGTCATTTGGCAGGTTAATCGCAATGGTTTTACTACCAGCGTTTGAGTGGCCTGCATAATAAATGACGTCATATGCGTTTAGGTCGGCATCAGAGCCTGGCACTTCTTGCTTGTATTTATCATCAACTGGCAAGCCAGTTTGTAGCTCAGGTAAAAAAGCGGCAAACTTAGCGAGACGCTCACTCCACGCCAAGTCCTTAACTAGAACGTAAGATTCAAAAGCGGCGCGATAGCCAAATAGCTGGTCTTCATAGGTTTCAATTGGGCCAATCACCACATCAATCGGGTTATTCTTCATGTCCATCCAAGCAAAGTCAGACGCTTGGTAGCTATTATTGACTAATGCATCTGCGCGCAAGTTTAAGTAATTTGCAAACTCTTTGTCTTGTGCCAGTTTACTTGCTTGGCGTAATAGCGCTGCGGCTTTATCCAACTCTGCTTTATATGCGGATGAGTAAGAAGTGCTGTATAGCTTGCCGTTTTCATCGCGGCGGATAAGAGAATAAAGTCCTGATTTATCTTTTACATCGGCGTTATTTAGCTCATCTTTGGTGATGTCGCTTGGGTAAAACTCCGCGCCCAGTGCTTTTTCTTCAAAGCCAGAAAGAAAAACTTGGTCGCCATTTAAACGATCCCAAGGCCCATAGTTAATGTCCGCGAATTGGCGTACTTTTTCGTCTGAGATTTTGCTTAGGAATGTTGCTTTGTCTTCGCCGAACGCTTGTTGCCAAAATAAATCATCCATAATAGCCGAAGCGTCGATGAGTAAAGCTAGCATCTTTTTCTGATTATCGCTTAGGTGACTTAAGTCTGTTTCTAGCGTTACTGGGGTATAAATATCTAGCCGCTCTTGAGATGCATTAACCAGCTTATAGCCTGATTGCTTGGCATCTTTTTGTACTTGTTTAGTTTGTGAGCTAGGTTTTTCAGAAGAAGTGGATGGCTCAGAGCAGCCTGTTAGGGTGAGACCTGTTGCAAGCGCGATTGCAACTGAAATCATAGAGTGTTTCATAATGCTCCCTTGTTGTCTTAATTATGTGGCGATCACCTTACACGATTTTGTATCACTGTGCTTAGTTAACTTAGATTGGTATGTGGTACGCAAGCTGCAGTTAACATGAAAGATCATCATTTGTGCCCATTTTGGGGTCTTTTTCGGTATTTTTGCGGTAAAGCGTGCCGCAAAGTACGGTATACCCTGAATTCTAACTTGCTAATTATTGATGGTATATAAATAAAATATTATTTTCCTAGATTTTCTTAACTTTATCCGAAAGTTAGACAATACTTACGTCATAGATACTAAAAATCAGCAGTGTGACCACCAGCAAGCGCAGTGCCTACTTTTGCTATAAACTTACGTTTGCAGTCGGGTCTTTTATTCAGTTATTAAGGGATTTGGTTTCATGTCTACAGAAAATGCTTTGCTCACGATTCTAACTGATAGGATCAATAACGACACCTTGGTATTGCCGACATTACCTGAAATTGCAGTGCGTGTTAGGCAAGCGGCAGATGATCCTGAAATTAACCTGATGCAGATGGCTGACGTTATTTCTCATGACCCAGCTCTTGCTGCGCGTATGATAAAAGTTGCCAACAGCGCTTTTATGGGCCGTTCGGTGAAGGTGAATACCCTAAACCAAGCGGTAACCCGGATCGGTCTTAGACAAATCAAGAATATTGCTACTGCAATGGCAATGGAGCAGTTATTTGTTTCTAATAACAAACTCATCAAAACATACATGGACAAAGCTTGGCAGAAAACGTTAAAAGTCGCTTGCCAAGCGATAACGACAATGGACTTTTATCTCCGTGTCAATAAGCACACTTCGCTCAACAGAGATACAATCACGTTGGCCTCTTTGGTGTTCAATATCGGTGTTTTACCTATTTTGACAGAGGCTGAACGCCACCCAGAAGTGTTTGCCAACCCAAGCTTTTTAGCCCATGCCATCCAAAAATTAGGCGGTAAGATAGGTGGAGCAATAATGCGTGAGTGGGAATTCACCGACGAGTTTGTCGAGGTCGCAGAAAGCTGGGCAAATCCTAATTATCGGCCTGAACATGTTTGTTATGTCGACTTTATTCGTGTGGGTGCAATCGTAGAAGGTATTTTACAGGTGTCTGATAAGTCCGCAGCATTAAAACAGTATGAAGAAAAGGGGGTTATTAAGGAGGTGAACATGTTTGCCGATGATACTTATTTAAGTGTACTCGAAGACGTCAAAACAATGTTTGCTTAGTGCCTTTTGCTTCCTTTGAATACAAAGACCTCTGTTGAGGTCTTTGGCGTTTAGGGCAAAACCTCGGCTCGGGGCTTTCTAAATATTTTGCTTATCCGAGCACCTGTAACTGAAATCGTTAAGCCACATAAAATAAAACCAGCCCCAATAACTTCCATTAGCATCAACTGCTCATTAAGTAATAAGGCTGAACCTATAATGCCGACAATAGGGATTAATAAAGCAAAAGGCGTTACTGCTGCGGCCTTGTGATTTTTAAGTAGCCAACCCCATATTGCGAATGCAATCAGTGTCGAGATATAACCCACATAGGCAATGGATAACCAAGACTGTGTTGTGGTGTTCAGTAGTAAGGTCAATGGAGAGTCAGTTTCAATAAAATAAGACAGTGTAAAAAGTGGCAATGGCGGCACAAGGCTTACCCAAACAATAAAATGGAGTAAATTAACGCTTTTCAGGCGCTTCATAATGAGGTTTGAAAATGACCAAAATAATGCCGCGAACAGAATGAGCACCGCGCCCAATATCGTCGTTGACCCAGACGAGTTGATAAAAAACAAACTAAAGCCAAACGTTGCGATGCTGATCCCCACCATTTGAAAGCGATTCATGGTTTCCTTTAACAACAAAACACTTAGCAAAATCGTGAAAATGACTTGGGCTTGTAGCAGCAAAGAAGCAATGCCAGCTGACGCATTTGATTCCATCGCAATAAACAGCAAGCTAAACTTAAGCACACCTAAAAATAGCCCAACACTGAGTACGTTCCATACCGACGTTTTAGGAAAAGGAATAAAGAATACTGCAGGGATCGCGACTACCAAAAAACGCAAGCCTGAGAATAAAATAGGAGGCAACTCTGCTAGGCCAAATTTAATGACCGAAAAGTTAAGCCCCCAAATTATCACTACTATTAAAGCCAATGAAATGCTTTTTACATTCACGCGCGTCAAACTCCGTTTAATTGTACTTATTACTGCTTCGGGTATCGGACTATTGATGTAAATTGTCTTCGATGCCTGAAATTCAGGTTAGCAAAGCGTTACTGCCAAAGCCAGGCTCCTATCATGCCATTGAAGAGTAAATAAAGCGCTACAAATGCGTTGGTTAGTGCAAATAAAGTGGCGAGCCAGTAACTATACGTTTGCACTTGAGTGCGTGCAGTCCGTTCGCTATTGGCACAAAGTAACCTTGTGAAGATAGAGTATTGAGCTGGATAAAGAAAAATTGATAGCTATATCCGCTATCAATTTTTCGTATCAAAAGCTCAACAAGCTCTGGATGATGACTCTAAGATTAAGACTCTAGGCTTTCGTCGTCACCAAGGCCTTTGGTTAGATCTTCTAACAACTCTTTGATTTCTTCCGAGACCAAAATAAAGTCAGCATCAAGTTTAACGGCTAGATCTTCTTTCGGAATATCCGCATTCTGGTCCTTAAGTGCTTCTGCATAGCTTAAACGCTTTAACGTACCATCGTTTTGTAAAACGAATTTCACGCGCTCACGCCAATCTAACGCGAGTTTAGTCACACGCTTACCGTTTTCTAGGTGCGTTTTGATTTCATCTGATGAAAGGTCATGTTGTTTTAACTTGACTTGAGCACCGTTGTCGTCTGGCTCTTGCAACTCAGCGTCGGTGCCTATTGCAAAGCCTTCAGGTGCACTAAACTCGGTGAGCCAGTGTGTTAGCTGTAAGTCTAAATCATAGTTTGCAAACGCAGGTACAACAGGAAGCGTGCCCAGAGATTTACGCAGTAGTGCAAGTAGTTCTTCCGCTTTATTGAAACTAGCACTATTTACAATAACCCAACCTGATTTTTGGTCGATAAAAGCAAATTGTAGGCTCGATTTTTTGAACGCTTGAGGTAATAAAGTCGCTAGGATATTTTCTTTAATATCGTCTTTTTCTTTTTTCTTTACTGGACGATTTTCTTGCTGCTCTATTTGCTCAATTTTTTCGGCGACCATTTCATTGACTACGGCTGCAGGAAGCACCTTTTCTTCGCGCTTAGCACAAACTAAGATACTGTCTTGTGAGAAATGTGAAAGCATTTGGCCATGTTTGCCAAAAGCTTTAGTCCAGCCAAAAGTGGTCATGTCTTGACTACCACAAGGACGAAAAATATCCTGTTCGAGTGCTTTTTCGAAATCTTCTTGTGCGTAAGTTACATCTTGTTTGAATTTGTAGCAGATTAAGTTACTGAACCACATAGAAATATGCCCGTCTGGAATAAAATTGCGGTCATCATAGCAAAAAGGTCACAGCTTGTATTCCACTAGATGATGTTTGGTGGTGGGGAAGGTATCTTGCGCCAATACGCCACTTTGCAGCTTGGCGTATTGGACGCTTGTCGTGTGGTTAGCTAAACATTGCCATTGGCTTTTGTAAGTCTTTTGGGAAGCTGATGTAGTAGGTGAGACCCTTGCCTTCTTCACTATTTACTTCGATATCCCCATTCAAGGTTTGTTTTACGAGGTTTAGGGTAATATGGGTACCAAGCCCACTGCCACCTTGATCGCGTTTGGTCGTAAAGAAGGGGTCAAACAACCGGTCTAGTTGGGCCTTACTTACGCCCTTACCGTTGTCTTTGTAGACGATATTTACCATACCATTGTCTTCTTTAATTTTAATATCTATTTGGCCTTGCTCTTGATTTTCAAAACCATGGATCAAAGAATTCATGATCAGGTTCGTGAATATTTGACTAATTGCTCCCGCTGGTAAGTTTAGTGTCATGTTTTCAGGGCATTCAATATTCACTTGATGATGAGTTTTCTTCAATTTTGGGTGTAATGAGCGGATCACTTCACCGAGGTATTGTTTAAAGTTAATGGTACGAATCGCTTCACTGGCCTGATCGACTGCAATTTGTTTAAAACTCGCCACGAGTTCTGAGGCGCGGTCTAAATTGGTGGTAAGTAGGCTAGCACTTTGCTTTGCTTCACTAATGAATTCTTCTAACGCTTTTGGTGATAAGGTTTTTCCGTTGTACGCCGCTTCAAGCTGATCTAAGCGCTCCTGCAAGAACGACGTCGCAGTCACGCCAATACCAACAGGAGTATTAATATCGTGCGTAATACCGGCAACAAGGCCGCCGAGTGCCGCCATTTTTTCAGAGCCCACTAAGCGCTCTTGTGCCATATTCAGCTCATCTACGTATTTCTCAAGCTCTTTTTGTTTTGTTAGTAGCTCTTCTTCTGTTTGTTTTCTTAAATCAATTTCTTCTGTGAGCGTTAACTTCTGCTTTTCTAATTCATACTTTTGTTGCTGGAGATCCATCATCGCTTGGCTAAGGTTTGAGGTCTTCCGTGCGACCTCTTGCTCCAACTGAATATTATGTTGATCAAGCTTTTCATTGCTGATCAGCAGCTCCTTTTGAGTTTGATCGAGTTTTTTCCGATATTCAGAGACCTTGTCAATCAGCTTATTAAACGCCTCTTCCATGATCTTAAGCTCGTTGCGCTCTTTGGTTCCGATATCAATCTTATGACCATCAACGTTGTCGACTTCAAAATCTTCTATTTGCTCGGTGAGATCGGTTAGCGGTTCAGTAAGTAGCTTTCTAAAGGCAATTAAAAATAGAATGATCAAGAACGTTGTCTTTATCATTGCATTGCCTATCAAAAAGTAAATTGAGATCATGATGCGACTAAAGACGACCTCTCGACTAGAGAATAGTGTCACGTCACCGACTTGCGTTGCGCGTCCCGAGAATTCAAAAATCAACGGAAAGGTGTAACCAAACAAACCGGATGGCGTATCTTCAATTATTGCTTCTTCTTGAACAAGCTGCTGACTGTAAAGTTCGTGAATATCTAACGAGCGACCGAGTTGTGAAATAATTTCCCCACTGTCATCACGTACAATAATCCCTTCGATCATAGGGATCGCGAGCAAGCCTTCTGCTGTAGTAACAGTTTGCTTTGTATTAAGTTCCCAAATAGCGCGGGTCAAGCTTCGGCTAAAGGTTTTTTGCAGCATGGTAAGTTCATTACGAATATAGTCTTTGGTATTGACGTATTCAGCAATGATTTGACCACATGTGACGACAAAGGTTAGAAGGAAGTAAACCGACAGCACATTGGTGAGCAATTTTTTTGAGAGGCTTTTTTGCAGCATGAATTAAGCTGAGCTCCTACGGTAAGTTCATCGCCTTTGAATAATCTGCTTTTAAAGTTAGCCAATAAATGGTTAAAAATAAATAATTATCTTCATTAAATATGCTTTTTAGCGCCTTACCTAGGAAAGTTTAATATGTTATAAGATAGTTGTGTCCATTGAGATTAATAGTACAAGACTGACCACCTTATGAGTTATTCCGTCTTAGTTTGCGATGATTCGGCTGTCGCCCGTAAACAAGTCATTAAAAACTTACAGAGCAAATTAGAGCTGACCTTACATCAAGCACAGAATGGTCAGCAGGCGATTGATTTGCTGAAAACTCAGCAAATAGATTTATTGTGCCTCGACTTAACCATGCCAATACTTGATGGAATTGCTGTGCTAGAAGCAATAAAAGCCAATCGAATTGAATGTTATGTTGTGGTTATTTCGGCAGATATTCAAGCCAAGATGAAAAAAAGAGTAGAAGATTTGGGAGCATTAGGGTTTTTAGAAAAGCCTGTTCAAGCTGAGCAGCTGTTGGGATTACTGCACCAGTTTGGTATCCGGTAGCTTATCTATGCAAATTATAAATGTCACTATTAAAAATTTGCATAATCTATTTTGCTCTTTCGTATTGACAGCGCGGCTAAACATCAGGCACTCTAAAATTATGAAAACGAATATTATCACTACGACCATTATTACAACCACCATCCTGACGGGATAGTGGCATAGGTCGGTGCGAGTTTGAAAAAGGCCTGTGTTCACTACGAACACAGGCCTTTTTTGTTTTTGGAATGAGGAAAAATGATGAGAGTACTAAAGTTTGGAGGGTCTTCCCTCAAAGATTTTGCCTGTTTACAAAGAGTCAGAGAGCTAGTTAAAAATCATGGTCAGCAGCAAGCGCTTATCGTGCTGTCGGCTCCAGGTGGCATGACAGATCAGCTCGTTGAGCTTGCTGATTTGGCTGGGCGAGGAGAAGCGTTTGACTCCCAATGGCAGTCATTTATATCCCGTAGCCAAGGCTTGTACGATGAAGTGCAAGCGGTGTATGGTGGTGTTGTAGGCTGGCCTGACTTTGAATTACTTAAGAATAAACTAGATGGGGCTAAGTTATTGGGGCATTGCCCAGATCAAGCAAGAGCCTATGTTATTAGCTTTGGTGAACGCATTAGCGTTGCGCTGATGGACACAATGCTGCAATCAGATTCAGTGGCGCTCAGTGCCGACGCTTGTGTAAAAACGCAGGGCGGGTATCTTGATGCTGAAGTTGATCTTAAGCTAAGTAAATTATGTTTTGCAGAGTTGGTGCGTGCCCAAGCGTCACGTTTTTATATCATGGCGGGCTTTACTGGAAGCAATGAAGCGGGTGAGCTAACAACACTGGGCCGTAATGGTTCTGACTACTCAGCGGCTGTCGCTGCTGCGTGTCTTGAAGCCGAAATCTGCCAAATCTGGACTGACGTCGATGGTGTCTACAGTGCAGATCCTCGCCTGATAAAGAAAGCGACTAAGGTCGACGTGTTATCTTATAAAGAAGCCATGGAGCTATCTTATTTTGGCGCTAAAGTGCTGCACCCAAAAACCATTTTACCTTGCGCCAAAGCCGATGTGCCGTGTGAAATTAAAAATACTCATGACCCAGAAGTACCAGGTTCACTGATTTGTGCTCAAGGCGGTGGCGAGGCTCCAGTAAAAGCGCTTTCGAGCCTTGATAAACTGGCTATGTTGACCGTGGCAGGGCCTGGAATGAAAGGCAAGGTTGGTATGGCTGCCCGGGTATTTTCCGCACTGGCAGCAGATAACGTATCTATCGTCCTTATTACGCAATCGTCTTGTGAATTCAGCATCAGTTTCTGTGTTCATGAGCAAGACTTAACACTCGCGCTGGCAGCGCTTGAGCAGGCATTTGAGCTTGAAACGCAAGCCGGCTTGATCGACCCAATTGAAGTGCAACGCAACCTTGCTATCGTGACTTTGGTCGGCGACAACATGAAAGCGCACAAAGGTCTTGCGGCCAAATTCTTTGCTTCACTTGCACAAGCTCAGGTGAATATCGTTGCCATCGCGCAGGACTCAACGGAGAGTTCTATTTCGGCGGTGGTTGACGGTGAACTTTGCCAAGATGCAGTAAAAGTGTGCCACGAGAACTTCTTCACGCACGTACCGTCCATCGATGTTTTCTTAATTGGCTGCGGTCTAGTGGGTCAAGAATTAATGAAGCAGTTTCATAAGCAGCAAGCATGGCTTGAAAAACGCAATATACGCTTGAATCTTTATGGCATTGCAAACTCAAGTAAGTGTTACTTAGACCCAGACGGCGTACCGTTTGATAACTGGGAGCTGGCGCTTGAGAAAGCGGAGTCTGGCTTTGATTTACAACAGGTTAGCCAGTTTGTGAGACAAAATCATTTAATTAACCCTGTGATTGTCGATTGTAGTGCAGCTCAGTTCGTTGCCGATGGCTATTTAGATTTTCTTAATGCGGGCTTTCATGTCGTTGCGGCTAACAAAAAAGCTAACACTGGCAGCTATGAGTATTATCAATCACTGCAGCAAGCTGCACTAGCTAAGCGCCGTCACTTTCTATACGAAACTAACGTTGGCGCCGGACTCCCTGTATTAGACAACCTTAAACTGCTGTTTGGCGCAGGAGATGAACTGCTTTCATTCAGTGGCATTTTATCTGGCTCGCTATCGTATATCTTTGGCGTATTGTCGGACGGTTTATCGCTATCCGAAGCGACAGAGAAAGCCAAACAAAGCGGTTTTACAGAGCCAGATCCGCGTGATGACTTATCTGGTACGGATGTCGCGCGTAAGCTGCTTATCATAGCCCGTGAATCGGGGCTGCCGTTGGAACTCAGTGATATTGAAGTTGAATCTGTGTTGCCTGAAGGGTTTGCAGAGGGCGCCAATGTTGATGAATTTATGGCGCAATTACCGCAATTAGACGACGCGTTCGCAGCACGTATTGCTGCGGCAAACGCACAAGGCCAAGTGCTACGTTATGTCGGTTCAATCGTAGACGGTAAATGCCGCGTTGGCATTGAAGCGGTAGATAAAGAGCACGCTCTGTACGATATTCGCGATGGTGAAAACGCACTGGCTATTTTAAGCCAATATTATCAACCAAAGCCTTTTGTGATCAGAGGTTATGGCGCGGGCGCAGAGGTAACCTCTGCAGGCGTATTTGCTGATATCCTAAAAACGCTGTCGAGGTAGGAGTTATGAAAACATTTTATGCACCAGCGTCTATGGGCAATTTTTGTGTTGGCTTTGATGCCCTTGGCGCCGCACTCCAGCCTATTGATGGCAGTTTACTGGGTGATCAGGTCAGCGTTGAAGCCGCAGAGCGTGATACGTTCAATTGTATTGGTCCATACGCTGAAAAGCTCTCCGCCGATCCTAAAGATAATTTGGCGTTTCAGTGCTTACAGCACTTTAAACAGCATGTGGCACCCAACATGCCTGCGGTTGCCATGACCTTGTATAAAGGGCTCCCTGTTGGTTCAGGTCTAGGTTCAAGTGCTTGCTCTGTGGTTGCCGCTTTTGCTGCACTCAATGATTTTGCTAATACACAATTAAGCCAAGAGGCGCTTATTGAGTTGATGGCCGACTTTGAAGCTAAGGTCAGTGGTGGTCGTCACTACGACAACATCACGCCCTGCTACCTTGGTGGGCTACAACTGACAGCAGACTGCATTCCAAGTAAAGCAATCAGCGTTGCGCATAATGAAAGCTGGTTTTATGTTATTGCATACCCTGGCTTTGCGTTGAATACAGCGAAAGCAAGACAAGCACTACCACAGCAGTTTTCTTTGCATGATACGGTGGAATTTGCCCAGCGACTGTCGGGCTTTTGCTTATTGATGCAGTCAGGTCAATTTGACAAAGCACTGTCGATGATGAAAGACAGTATTGCCGAGGAAGCGAGAGCACCACTCATTGCCGGCTTTAACGAAGCTAAAGACGCGCTACCAGCCCTCGGTGCCGAGCTGGTGAGCATTTCAGGGGCTGGGCCTACGCTATTTAGCATTTGTAAGTCTGAGCAACAGGCAAATGCAGTGCAGCAGTGGTTGCAACAAAATTACATTAATGAAGCGGGTTTTAGCCATATTTGCCGATTAGATGCGCAAGGCACAAGAGAATTAAAGGATCAAAAGTAATGAAATTAGTGAATTTAAAAGACGAACATCAGGTTGTTTCATTTGTAGAAGCGGTAAAAATTGGTTTAGGCCGTAACCAAGGGGTCTTTTTTCCTCCTACATTTGAGCGTATTGCGGATGTTGATGCATTACTTGAATTACCTTTTGCTGAGCGTAGTGCCAAGGTACTACATCACCTTATTGGTGATGAACTACCACAAGATACGCTCGATGCGATGGTAAAACGCGCCTTTAATTTCCCGGCTAAGCTAGTAGAAGTTGCTAAGAATCAGCATTGCTTAGAGTTGTTTCATGGTCCAACATTAGCGTTTAAAGACTTTGGCGGCCGCTTTATGGCGGAATGCATTAGCATGTTTAATCAAGGTGAGCGTGTGACTATCCTCACGGCAACAAGTGGTGATACAGGCGCCGCCGTTGCCCATGCATTTTATGAAAAAGAAAATGTCGATGTTGTGATCCTTTATCCTCATGGCAAAATCTCCCTTGCTCAACAAAAGCTGTTTACAACACTTGGGAAAAACATTCATTGTTATGCTGTAGATGGTAGCTTTGATGACTGCCAAGCGATGGTGAAGTCAGCATTTCTTGATGACGAGGTAAAGCAAAAGCTTGGTCTTAATTCGGCAAACTCAATCAATATCAGCCGCTTAGTAGCGCAAGTGTGTTATTACTTTGAAGCACTAGCGCAATTACCTAAGTCTCAGCGTGATAAAGTACATGTTTCAGTACCAAGTGGTAACTTCGGTAACGTCTGTGCAGCGATGATTGCAGCGGCGATTGGATTACCTATTGCCAAGTTAAGTGCCACGACAAACCAAAATGATACAGTGCCCCGTTACATCGCCTCGGGTGAGTGGCAACCAAACGACACTTTGGAGTCACTTTCTAATGCGATGGACGTGAGTAAACCTAATAACTGGCCTCGAGTTGAAATCATGTTGGAAAGAGGGGATTTTAACAAACATGACTTTTATTCACGTTCGGTGTCGGAAGCACGCACTCAAACAGTGATGCAAGAATTACATGATAAAGGTTACTTGGCCGAGCCGCACACTGCGATAGCCTACGAGGGATTAGCGCTGGACTCTCAAGCGGATGAAACCGGGATTTTCCTTGCCACTGCACATCCTGCGAAGTTTAAAGAATCTGTAGAAGGTGTTTTAAATCAGGAGCTTGATATGCCGAAACCGTTGGCCGATGCATTGCAAAAACCATGTTTAGCTGAGCCACTTAGCGCGGATTATGATGCTTTGAAGGCAGCAATGTTAGCAAAACTCAACTAAATCAGAGAGCTTGTCTGGGTGGGTAGAATGCCCATTCAGATAAGGTCAATTTCGAGACTATATTAGCTTTTCAAATGCAACTTAGGTTGTCTTATTTAAAATATTAATGTTTAAATAAAAAAATATCATCGCGATAGGGGTGTGAAATAAATTCAATCCCTGCTTAAATATGCCCATGCTGATTTCATAGGCAAACTGGTTATCTTGTGATGCTAGATTGTCTTTAAAAATACCCTTACGTTTACCTAGGAGAAACCATGTTAGAACGTAACATGAATATTGCAGATTTTGACCCAGAACTATTTGCAGCGATTGAAGCAGAAACTTCACGTCAAGAAGAGCACATCGAGCTTATCGCTTCTGAGAACTACTGTAGCCCACGTGTACTTGAAGCGCAGGGTTCTCAGCTAACAAACAAGTATGCTGAAGGTTACCCAGGTAAGCGTTACTACGGCGGTTGTGAGCACGTTGACGTGGTTGAGCAACTTGCGATTGACCGCGCCAATGCGTTATTTGGTTCGACTTACGCAAACGTTCAGCCTCACGCTGGCTCACAAGCAAACGCGGCGGTATTCCAAGCGTTACTTCAGCCACATGACACTGTACTAGGTATGAGCCTTGCTCACGGTGGTCACTTAACGCACGGTTCACACGTAAACTTCTCTGGTAAAACGTACAATGCTATCCAGTACGGTCTAAACGAAGAAACTGGTGAAATCGATTACGCGCAAGTTGAAGCGTTAGCACTTGAGCACAAGCCAAAAATGATCATCGGCGGTTTCTCTGCATACTCAGGTATCGTTGACTGGGCTAAGTTCCGCGAAATCGCTGACAAAGTAGGCGCTTACCTACTTGTTGATATGGCGCACGTTGCAGGTCTTGTTGCCGCTGGTATCTACCCAAGCCCTGTGCCTCATGCACACGTTGTAACAACAACAACGCACAAAACGCTAGCGGGTCCTCGTGGTGGTCTTATCATCTCTGCTTGTGATGATGAAGAAATCTACAAAAAGCTAAACTCTGCGGTATTCCCAGGTGGCCAAGGTGGTCCTCTATGTCACGTTATCGCTGCAAAAGCGGTTGCGTTCAAAGAAGCACTACAACCAGAGTTCAAGTCATACCAAGAGCAAGTGGTTAAAAATGCACAAGCTATGGTTGCGGTACTTCAGGAGCGTGGTTATAAAGTGGTTTCTGGCAAAACTGAAAACCATCTGTTCCTACTTGACCTGATTGATAAAGACATCACAGGTAAAGATGCGGATGCAGCGCTTGGCCGTGCAAACATCACAGTAAACAAAAACTCTGTACCAAACGACCCACGCTCACCGTTCGTTACTTCTGGTCTGCGTATCGGTTCTCCTGCGATCACTCGCCGTGGCTTTAAAGAAGCTGAGTCGAAAGAGCTTGCTGGCTGGATCTGTGACGTATTAGACAACATCAACGATGAGTCTGTACAGGCACAAGTGAAAGAAAAAGTAAAAGCAATTTGCGCTAAATTACCTGTTTACGCATAATTTCGCTCACAAAAAAGCAGTTTTTTGTTATGATTAAGGCCGCATTCAAGCGGCCTTTTTTGTTTTTGAGTCAACGAGAGCGTCTATGCATTGTCCATTCTGTACAGCCAAAGATACCAAAGTGATAGATTCACGTTTGGTTGCTTCCGGCCACCAAGTCCGTCGCCGTCGTGAGTGCATTTTATGCCACGAACGCTTTACTACCTTCGAGGGCGCAGAGCTCTTAATGCCGCGCGTGATAAAGCAAGATGGTACTAGAGAGCCGTTCAATGAAGATAAGTTACTCAATGGCATGCACCGAGCGCTGGAAAAGCGTCCCGTCAGCACAGAACAAATAGAAGAAGTAGTGCACCAAATTAAATCTCAAATTCGGGGTACTGGTGAACGCGAAGTACCAAGCGACATGATTGGCGAATGTATTATGGAAGCGCTCAAAAAGCTCGATAAAGTGGCTTATGTGCGATTTGCTTCGGTATATCGCTCTTTCGAAGATATCCGTGAGTTTGGTGAAGAAATTGCGAGGTTGGGGGATTGAGCCAGTTCACAGCGCAAGACCATGATTACATGAGCCGTGCCATCGCGCTTGCAAAGCGCGGTAAATACACCACAACACCAAACCCAAACGTCGGCTGTGTGATCGTAAAAGACGGTGAAATTGTCGGCGAAGGCGCACACTTAAAAGCAGGTGAAGGCCATGCTGAAGTACATGCGCTTAAGCAAGCTGGAGCTAAAGCCGCTGGTGCAACAGCCTATGTAACGCTTGAGCCATGTAGTCACTATGGTAGAACGCCGCCGTGTGCAAAAGGTCTGATTGACGCAGGCGTCAGCAGAGTGGTTGCAGCTATGGTTGATCCCAACCCACAGGTTGCAGGGCGTGGATTGGCAATGTTAGAAGCCGCGGGCATTACAACAGCCTATGGTTTGCTAGAGCTACAAGCTAGGGCACTAAATAATGGTTTTTTGAAACGAATGGAGTATGGAGTGCCGTTCGTGACCTGTAAACTTGCCGCTTCTGTTGATGGGAAAACCGCATTAAACAATGGCCAGAGTAAGTGGATAACCTCAGCTGCAGCGCGCTTAGACGTACAGCGCTACCGCGCGCAAAGTTGCGTGGTCTTGACCGGAGCCGATACGGTTATGGTAGACAACGCCAGACTCAATGTTCGTGAAGAATTTTTGCAAGACACCGATTATCCTCAATCTGAGCTACGCCAGCCGATACGTGCGATTATTGACTCACAAAATCGTCTGACACCAGATCTTGCGCTATTTACAATTGCATCTCCAGTGATTATTTTCCGCCGTACTATTGATAATTCAGTGCAATGGCCTCATTTCGTAGAGCAAATTGTCGTGCCTGAAATCAACGGTAAGCTCGACCTAAAAGCCGTGCTCAACAAGCTGGCTGAAAAGCACTGTAATTATGTTTGGCTTGAGGCCGGTGCCACTCTTGCGGGAGTAATGCATGAACAAGGGCTAATTGATGAATATATCATCTATTTGGCACCGAAAATAATTGGCGCTGGAAAAGGGCTGTTTAACACCACACCATTGAGTGCCATGTCGCAAATACCAGAGTTAGTGTTTGGCGACGTTTGCCAAGTGGGGCCTGATCTCAAACTTATCGCGACTAAAGAGAAGTAAAATGTTTACAGGTATTATCGAAGCAACAGGAACATTAACTCAATTGCAGCTCAAGGGCGGCGATTTAATTGTTCGTGTGACCACGACATCTCTTGATATGAGCGATGTAAACTTGGGTGATAGTATTGCCACGAACGGGGTTTGCCTGACCGTAACTGAGAAGTTTCATGATGGCTTCAAAGCCGATGTTTCTAACGAAACCTTAAGTTTGACGCGTTTTGCCGAGTACCAACAAGGCCAAAAGGTAAATCTTGAAAAGGCACTGCAGCCGATTTCACGCCTTGGCGGTCATTTGGTGTCAGGCCATGTGGATGGCATCGCTGAAGTGGTAGAGATAACCGCTAATGCCAGAGCGACTGACTATTGGTTGACTGCGCCATCATCGCTAATGAAGTATATTCCGTATAAAGGTTCGGTTGCCATTGATGGCATCAGTTTGACGGTCAATGCCGTGGAACAAAACCGCTTTAAATTGACCATAGTGCCACACACGGCGCAAGAAACGACGATTGCAGGTTTTCAAGTCGGGTCAAAACTAAACTTAGAGGTTGATCAAATCGCCCGCTACCTCGAAAGACTAATTCAGGGTGAGCCAAGCGCTGCCAGCGAGTCCACTCTCACAACCAGTCTATTGGCGAAAGCTGGCTTTATAAAGTAGCCACAGACAAAGTAAAAATGGGAAAACTATGAGTTTAAATAGTGCTGAGGAAATCATCGCGGACATTAAAGCCGGTAAAATGGTTATTTTGATGGACGATGAAGACCGAGAAAATGAAGGTGATCTGATCATTGCAGCAGAGCACATTACACCAGATGCAATTAATTTCATGGCAACATATGGTCGCGGGTTAATCTGTTTGACCATGACACAGGAGCGCTGTGAGCAGCTGAACTTGCCACTAATGGTGAAAACCAATGGCGCTCAGTTCTCTACCAACTTTACTTTGTCTATTGAAGCCGCGAAAGGCGTAACGACGGGAATTTCAGCGGCAGATCGCGCTCGTACAGTGCAAGCTGCAGTTGCCAAAGGTGCAGTACCTGATGATATTGTACAACCTGGTCATATCTTCCCAATCATGGCGCAACCAGGCGGCGTTTTAACGCGTGCAGGCCATACTGAAGCTGGATGTGATTTAGCGCGTTTGGCGGGATTGGAGCCTGCATCTGTGATTGTTGAAATTCTAAATCCAGATGGCACTATGGCACGTCGCCCACAACTAGAAGTATTCGCAAAAGAGCACGATATTAAAATCGGCACCATTGCTGATTTGATTGAATATCGTAACTTAAACGAAACCACCATCGAAAAGGTAGCAGAGTGTAAACTTCCTACCGAGTTTGGTGAGTTTAACCTGGTGACGTACAAAGACACCATTGATAATCAACTGCACTATGCGATGGTGAAGGGCGAGATCAAATCGGAAGAAGCCAATTTAGTCCGTGTGCATTTGCAAAGCACGTTTAACGACATTCTTCATTCAGATCGTAGTGCGGATAGAAGCTGGACACTGCAAAGTGCCATGAAGCACATCGCCGACAACGAAGGCGTATTAGTCATTCTTGGTAAACAAGAACGCAGCGAAGAAATGGAAGCGCTGGTTAAGGCATTTGCTGCGGAAGATGCGGGTGAACAGGTGAACTACCGTAAATTCCAAGGTACTTCGCGCACCGTAGGTGTGGGGTCGCAAATTTTGGCTGATTTAGGCATTCAGAAAATGCGCCTAATGAGTCTACCTAAAAAATATCATGCACTGTCTGGTTTCCACTTAGAAGTGGTTGAATACGTCGAACCAAAATAATCCCAAAATGCTAAATTGATCGCAATCGCCTATATTCAGATAGTAGGCGATTGCCATATTACTGTGCTATCATGCGCCTCAATTTGGCAATTGCTCATACAGATTAGGAACATCTAATGAAAGTAATCGAAGGTAATAAATACGCTCCTGGCAAAAAATTTGCCATTGTCATTTCACGTTTTAACGATTTTATCGGTAGCAGCCTACTTGAAGGCGCTGTAGATGAATTAAAACGTACCGGTGGTGTTAGCGATGAAGACATCACGGTTGTATATGTACCGGGAGCGGTTGAACTACCACTGGCAGCAAAACGCGTTGCGATGAAAAAAGAGCACGATGCGATTATTGCGCTAGGCGTGATTATTCGTGGTGGTACGCCACACTTCGATTTAGTTGCTAACGAGTCTAACAAAGGCTTAGCTAGCGTTTCATTAGATTATGACATCCCTGTTGCTTTTGGTGTACTTACTACTGAAAGCATTGAGCAAGCTATCGAGCGCGCGGGCACTAAAATGGGCAACAAAGGGGGAGAAGCCGCCCTTGGAGCTCTAGAAATGGTGAACGTGCTAGAGCAAATTTAAGAGGAATCTCAGTGAAACCAGCAGCTAGACGCAAAGCACGTGTACTTGCTTTACAAGCTATTTATTCTTGGCAGCTAAGTGGTAACCCAATTGCCGATATCGAACAGCAAATGCTGATCGAAAACGACGTAACGAAAGTCGATGTAGAATACTTCAAAGACTTAGCACGTGGTGTTGTTGTTAACCAAAAGCAGCTAGACGAAGCAATTCGTCCGCATTTAGCTCGTCCACTCGAAGAATTGGATATGGTTGAGCTTGCCGTATTACGTGTTAGTGCTTATGAGCTTAAATTCCGTGAAGATGTGCCATACAAAGTGGCTATCAATGAAGGCATTGAGTTGGCAAAAATGTTTGGCGCTGAAGAGAGTCACAAGTTCGTCAATGGTGTACTAGACAAAGCGGTTAAGTTTATTCGCAAATAAGCTTTACTATAGGAATAGCCGGCCTTGGCCGGCTTTTTTGTGTATGAAAGAATTTGAGCTAATCAATCACTATTTTAAAGGCCGTGGCATTATTCGCCGAGATGTAGAACTTGGAATAGGTGATGACTGTGCCTTGGTTTCAGTTCCTGCTGGCAGTCAACTTGCAGTAACAACCGATACGCTAGTTGCGGGTGTGCACTTTTTTGAAGATATTCCACCGCGGGCGCTTGGCCATCGTGTTATTGCGGTAAATCTTAGCGACTTAGCAGCAATGGGCGCTGAACCTACTTGGGTGTCGCTTGGTTTAACGTTACCCAGCGCTGACATAGAGTGGCTAGAAGCCTTTACTGAGGGGATGCATGAAATCGCTGAGTACTATAACGTACAGGTGATAGGTGGCGATACAACGCAAGGTCCATTGACCATCACAGTGTGTGCAAAAGGTATTATACCAACCGGTAAAGCGCTCAAGCGTTCAGGAGCACGAGTAGGTGATTGGATTTATGTGACTGGCCCACTTGGTGATGCAGGACTTGCAATCGAAGCGCGCAAGCAAGGTTGGACACTTGAGCCAAAACACGACAAAGCGGCTCTGGAAAAGTTTCATTACCCAGCGCCACGTGTTGCTGCGGGTCAAGTTCTTAGGGGTCTCGCCACCTCTGCAATTGATATCTCAGATGGTCTACTTGCGGATCTTAAGCACATTTTACGTAGCTCTTTAGTGGGGGCTAAGATAAATGCGGATAAAGTTCCACAGTCAGATGCACTGCGTTCAAGCCTTGATGAAGACGCACGCATGCGATTGGCGCTCGGTTTTGGTGATGACTATGAATTGCTCTTCACTGTCAATGATAATAACAAAAATGCCGTGGAAACTAGGTTAAAGCAATATGGCGTTGAACCTGTTTGTATTGGTCAAATAACGGCTAATAATGGTGAGGTTCAATTACTCAACAAAGGCCAACCTTACCAGCTCACCGGGCTTGGTTTTGAGCATTTTAGCTAGGAGTAGGTTTGGCTAAACAACGTGTATTTAATTTAAAGAAGCCGCATCAATTTTTTGCGCTCGGGTTTGGTTTAGGATTAGCAAGGAAAGCGCCAGGTACATTTGGTACTTTAGCTGGATTACCATTTATCTTTGCAACTCAAGGTGCAGCGATTTGGCTGCAATGTCTAATTGCTATTGCCATGACGTTATTTGGGATCTGGGTGTGTGGTAAAACAGCGGACGATGTTAATGTTCATGACCACCCCGCGATTGTTTGGGATGAAGTGGCGGGCTTTTATATCACCATGATAGGGGCTGCACTGAGTTGGCAGTCACTAATCGTTGGGTTTATTTTGTTCCGTTTTTTCGATATTTTGAAACCGGGTCCGATAAAGTGGCTCGATAAGCGCTTACACGGTGGCTCTGGGATTATGCTAGATGATGTATTAGCCGGCATTTTTTCATTGATTTGCGTGCAAGCTTTGTTTAAAACTGGCATTTTAGTCTAATTGTACTGATGTGATGGAATCGAGATGACAAGGCTATTGTTTTTCATTTTCACTTTGCTGCTACCAATGACGAGTGTAGCGGCGATAGATGATTACGTGGTTAAACAGTGGAATATCCAAAGTGGTTTACCATCACAAAGTGTCAAGAGTGTCGTTCAAGACAATCAAGGCTATATTTGGCTCGGAACTCAGTTTGGCTTAAGTCGTTTTGATGGTCATCAATTCCAAAACTTCAATACGCAAAATACCGAGTTTTTGAATAGCAACGCTATCAATAAATTGGTGGTGGATCAATTCGGTATGCTCTGGGTTGGCACACGTCGAGGACTGTTAAGACTTAACCCACAAACCTTAGAGGCTAGGCGCTTCGACATACAGGGCCCTGTCAGAGATATACTACAAGATGAAGATGGCGGGATCTGGATTGCTGCAAATGGTCTGTATTATGTTTCTGCGAAAAAGCTGACGTTAGCTGCAAATAATATCGAACAAAGTACGTTAGATGTTACCCAAATCAATCAAATAGTGGGCTCAGTGACTAAAATGGCGCTGGTTCCCGATGGCATTTGGTTAGTAAATGAACGTCACTTACTTAAAATTAGCGAATCGAGCAATCGTAATGGAGATGGAGTTAGACTTGAGTTAGCGAGCAAGGTCTCACTACCTGAGCAGTTAGCGCAAACCATCATTCATGACCTAGCTTGGGTTGATGGTAAGCTGTTTTTAGCATCAGAGCTGGGGGCTTATTTTCTAGATATTGATGAAGTATTACGCCGCTATCAAGAAGTGGGTAATAACGCTGTGTATAAATTTCTCAACGATAAAGACGGTGGGCTGTGGGTCTCTACTTATGGGCGACTACTTTATCGACAGAATAATGGCGTTTGGCAAGCGGTAGAGCCGATACAACTTGATCAAAGTATCTGGTTTGCTGATATCTTTATGGACAAAGACAATAATATTTGGCTTGCTAGTTTAAACGAAGGACTTTGGCTTGCGCATTCGGGGAAGGTCGAGCGTCATCATATTGGTTTGAAGACTAACCAAGCCATTTCGGCAATCACACAAGGACCCGGTGGTCAGCTCTGGGTTGCAAGCCGAGAAGGGCTTGGGATCATTGAGCCGAACGACAATTATCAACCAATACTGACGAGTGCTCAATTGAACCGCTCAGTAATACATGACCTTGAGTTTATCGGCGAAAAGCTTATCCTCGGTACCGATCGCGGTGCACTTATCTATGAAAATGGTTCACTGCAAAAATTAAATGAAAGAGAACTTAGGCAAAACCCAGTCTTTTCACTTAGCCCATCAAATCGCGGGGGAATGTGGTTTGGTACGGGAAGGGGGCTATATCGGTTAGATTATAAAGGTATAACACCATTTGCCTATAATGCCTTCCTTGGCAGCCAATTCGTTACTTTTATTCAGGACTTTCCGAGGTATGGCTTTATCGGCACGAATAAAGGTGCATATCGCTATAATGAAAAAGGTATTGAAAAAATTGGTGCGCAAACCTCGTTGGACACCGCTTACATCACCAGTATTTTGCATTTAGATACAGTGACTACTTTAGTTGGCTCCCTCAATGATGGATTATTCTATCGCACCTCCGATGGTGACTGGTACCAACTTGATGCCTCAAATGGCCTACCCTATGGCTCAATTTTTTCGTTGCATTATGATAAGAGCAATCAGCTAGTTTGGGTAAGTACGATGAAAGGGGTATATCGCATGCCCGTTGCACAATTTGGCGATGTGATAGAGAGTTTACAAGTTGAGCAAGTGATCAGCCCATTTGACCGGCAGCTTGATGGCAGACCGAGCCAGTGTTGCTCAGGTCTTGGCCATGATGCTGTAGTGGAAACTGAGTCCGCTATTTTTTACCCCAGCTTACAAGGTGTGGTAGAGATCCCCAAAAACGTCCTGCTGTTTGGTGGTGGAGATCTAATGCCTCGATTAGAATCACTCTCTACCCATGACAGAGTATTTAGTACTGAGTCCTTAAATCAAGTTATTCAGCTTAATACTTCAGAGCGTGACTTAACCATTAATTATACTGCAATCGACTTTTACGCGCCGCATAGTATTGAATTTAGATACAAGCTAAAAGGGCACGATACGCAATGGCGTGATGCTCAGTCTCGGCGTGAGGCGATTTATACTAATCTACCACCAGGTAACTTTACCTTTATGTTAGAAGTTAAGCGCCAAGGGCAAGATTGGGAGCAGGCGAAGGTGCTTGACTTATCCATCACATTACCGCGCCGTTTCGATGAGACGATTTATTTTAGATTATTTATCACCTGTGCATTTATCTTTATGTTCTATCTGATTTTTTGGGTATTCAGAGCACAAGAGAGAAGAAAACAAGCTGCACTTGAGGCATTAATCGCAGAGCGTACGACAGAGCTCAGGAAAGCTAACGAGAAGCTGAATCAGGTCAATACTCAGCTTAAACTTGTGAGTCACTCAGATGAATTAACGGGGTTACGTAGTCGTCGCTTTCTATTTGATCAGTTACCAAAAGACGTTGAGCATTATCAGCGCAATGCACAGTCATTGCAGGCTCAAAATAAGAGTTTGGTATTGATGATCATGAATATTGATGATTTCAGTAAAATTAATGACTCATATGGTCCAATTGGCGGTGATAGTTGCTTGCAGCAATTGGCTACGTTATTAAACACACGCACTCAAGGGTCAGACTATGTGGTTCGCTGGAGTGGTGATGAATTCTTATTGCTATTGCGCGATTTTAGTCGAGACTATATCGAAGAATACGTTAGCGACTTGTGTAAAGCGATTGCTGAAACCGATTATCTCTTACCTAACGGCAAAACTACCAAGCTCACAGTGTCAATGGGCTGGTCTTACTATCCGCTACCACTGTTGGGCGGTAAGGTTATTGGCTGGGAGTCTTCGGTGAATCTTGCTGATATTGCCTTGCATCAAGTTAAGCAACGTGGCGGTGATGGCGCGGCTACTATCATTTTTGATGAACAGCTAGATGCGTTTGAGTTTGAGCAAAGTGCGAACATAGAGTCTCAGTTGCAACTATTGCAGGGCAATGGGCTTGCAGACGTTAGGGTGTGGATGAGGTAAGTCTTTAAAACTGCCAATATATCCGATAGTTTGTAGAGAATAAAAAAGGCTTTCAACTGAAAGCCTTTTTTGCATCTTTAAATTTATTTAAGCCAAGCTTTAATTTGTTGGCTTATTCCTTCACTACTTAAACCAAGCTCTGCGTGGATCTCAGCTTGTGAGCCGTGTTTAATAAATTCATCAGGCAAACCTAGTAATTTAATCGGCTTAACGTGCCCTTGAGTCGATAAATACTCACACACAGCAGAGCCTGCACCACCTGCAATGGCATTGTCTTCAAGTGTAACGAAGCGCTCATGAGTTACCACTAGCTCTTCGAGAAGAGCCGTGTCTAAAGGTTTTACAAAGCGCATATCCACAAGTGTCGCATTTAGCTCGTCGGCAACGGTTTGAGCATTTTCAAGCAATGTACCAAAGCTTAAAATTGCAAGCTTTTCACCCTCTCTTACAATTTTTCCTTTGCCAATTTCTAACTCAGCCATGTCTGTACTAATGTCTGCGCTTCCAGCACTGCCTCTAGGGTATCTTACCGCTGCTGGCCTATCTAGGCGATGACCTGTGTAGAGCATTTGACGACACTCATTGAGATCGCTTGGTGCCATGATCACCATATTAGGGATACAGCGCAAGAAACTTAAGTCATATGCGCCTTGGTGTGTTTCACCATCTGCACCAACGACACCTGCACGGTCAATAGCAAACAACACCGGTAGGTTTTGTAGCGCGACATCATGAATGAGTTGGTCGTATGCGCGTTGTAAGAAACTAGAGTAGATTGCAACCACTGGGTTGAGGTCTTCACATGCAAAACCCGCGGCCAGCGTTACAGCATGTTGTTCAGCAATGGCAACGTCGAAATACTGAGTAGGGTACTCTTTTGAAAAGCGCACCATACCTGAGCCTTCACGCATTGCTGGTGTGATTGCCATCAACTTATTATCTTGCGCTGCCATATCACAAAGCCAATCTCCAAACACCTTTGAAAAGGTCGGTGCGCTGGGTTTTGATTTGGGTAAGCTGTGCACGCTTGGATCGAACTTAGGCACCGCATGATAACCAATAGGATCTGCTTCTGCTGGTTTATAGCCTTTTCCTTTTTGGGTTTTAACATGTAATAGTTGAGGGCCTTTCAGATTTCGCATATTGCGCAGTGTATCAACCAAGGTATCTACGTTATGCCCGTCAATTGGTCCAATGTAATTAAAACCTAATTCCTCAAAGAAAGTGCCCGGAATTATCATCCCCTTTAAATGCTCTTCCATACGGCCTGCAAGCTCCTTGACTGGAGGCACGCCAGACAGCAATTTTTTGCTGCCTTCTCGAATGTTGGTGTAAAAGCTGCCGGAAAGGATCTTGGCGAAATGGTTGGTGAGTGCACCAACGTTTTCCGAAATAGACATTTCGTTGTCGTTTAGGATAACCAGCATATCTGGATTGATGTCGCCTGCGTGATTCATTGCTTCAAACGCCATACCTGCGGTCATCGCACCATCACCAATAACAGCGACGGTTTTACGTCCAATTCCCTCTTTTTCGGCTGCGATAGCCATACCAAGTGCTGCTGATATCGATGTACTTGAATGGCCAACGCTAAACGTATCGTATTCGCTTTCTTCTCTGTAAGGGAAAGGGTGCAAGCCATCCTTTTGACGGATAGTATGCATTTTATCTCTTCTACCTGTCAGTAACTTGTGTGGGTAGGCTTGATGACCAACATCCCAAACGAGTCTATCGCTTGGTGTGTTATACACATAATGCAAAGCCACGGTAAGTTCTACAGTACCTAAGCCTGAGGCAAAATGACCGCTACTTTGAGAGACTGAGTTCAGCAAATACTCGCGAAGCTCATCACTGAAGGCGGTTAACTTGTGCTGGGGTAATTGACGGAGTTGACTTGGCTCGTCAATTAACGCGAGTAATGGATACTTGCTACTATCAAGTTTCATGGTATTTATCAGAGTCCTAAGTGAATCTCAGCGCAATTCCTCACGTGGTTCACTTCATAATTATTAAAATTCTTCACTAACTGGTCATGATATTATGTTAGCCAGCGTTTACAAAGTACTTGTGAATATTTTCTTAGCTTGGCGTAGTTATTTTATACGTCAGCTTAATATTCTCGATCTATGATGTATTTTGCTAAATCTGCAAGTATTTCCGTGTTGCCATCGATAACTTTGAGTGCATCTAGTGCTTCATCAATCAATTGTTCCGCTTTCTCTTTTGCTTGTGCGAGACCAAGGAGCGCTGGATAGGTAGACTTGTTGTGTTCCAAGTCAGAACCTTGTGGTTTGCCAAGCACAGAAGTATCGCCTTCTACATCTAGGATGTCATCTCTGACTTGGAATGCAAGGCCGATTGCACGCCCGTATATATGCATTGCTTCACGCGCTTGCTTGGTAACTTGTTCAGGGTTACCGCACAAAATCCCCAACTCTACTGCGCAACTTAAGAGAGCACCAGTTTTTAGCTTATGAATACGCTCAAGTTCAGTAATTGTAATAGACCGATCTGTGGCTGCAATATCCAGCGCTTGACCTCCAACCATCCCCGCTAGACCTGATGCTTTGGCTAGTGCGGAAATCATTTTGATTTGTGCATGATGGCTCACTGTGAATTGCTGATCACTTAATAGTTCAAAAGCCAGCGTTTGCAGAGCGTCACCAGCCAAAATAGCGGTCGCCTCGTCAAATTGAATGTGACAAGTTGGGCGGCCGCGCCTAAGCTCATCATCATCCATAGCCGGTAAATCATCGTGCACCAAAGAATAGCTATGCACACACTCTATTGCGGCGGCGGCCTTGTCTAAGTCTTCTGGAGCAGCACCAAATAATTCACCAGTGCAATATACCAAAAATGGTCGCAGACGTTTGCCACCGTTTTCGATGCTATAACGGGTAGCTGCTTTTATATTTTCTTCGGTATCAAGCGCATTATCAAAATAGTGTAAAACGGTGTTCTCTACACGGGTTTTAGCATGCTGCAGTTTTTCTTTTAATTTTGCTGACATTAGGCTTCGTTATCAAATGGCTGTAATTGTGCTTGCTCACCTTCGCCCATTAAAATAGCGACCTGCTGCTCAGCTTGCTGAAGTTTTTGATTTGATGCTTTTGCAAGCTTAATCCCGCGCTCAAATTGTTTAAGTGCTTGATCTAAAGGCAAGCTACCATTTTCCATGTCCGCAACGATTTGCTCCAGTTCTTGCATAGCTTCTTCAAAGCTCAAGTTATCTGGTTTTTTTACTGCCATATATCACACCGACCCGTAAAGTAAAAGTGTGGCAATTTTAGGGGGATTGGACGTCAAGGTCAAAAAAACCAGTGACTTTTTGATCTGTCCGAGTATCGGCATTACAAGATCTGCTATAAACTCGCATTTTAAACTCTTTTTAATATAATAGTGTTAAGTTGTAGAAAAACTTGCCGATAACTCAAACAACAATAACTGCGTGATTTATCACAAATAACTTCCCCCGGAGGACATGTGGATTTAGCAACGGTAATAGGGATCCTGGGTGCCATAGGTTTGATTGTAATGTCAATGGTATTGAGTAGTGATGGCCAGATCGCTATGTTCTATAACACGCCTTCCGTCGTTATCGTATTTGGTGGTTCAATTTTTATCGTGTTGTCCAATTTTACGCTTGGGCAGTTTTTCGGTATTGGTAAGGTGGCCGGGAAGGCCTTCATGTTTAAGATTGAAACCCCTGAAGAGCTGATTGAAAAAGCAGTTGAGCTAGCAGATTCTGCGCGTAAAGGTGGTTTTTTAGCGTTAGAAGAAGCTGAAATCCCCAACCAATTTATGCGTAAAGGCGTCGATATGCTAGTCGATGGTCATGATGCTGATGTTGTGCGTGCTACATTGCAAAAAGATATTGCCTTGACGTCTTCAAGGCATGAATTAGGCGCAGGTTTATTCAAGTCCCTAGCGGATATTGCGCCTGCGATGGGGATGATTGGGACACTTATCGGCCTAGTGGCGATGTTGTCTAACATGGATGATCCAAAAGCAATTGGACCTGCTATGGCCGTTGCGCTTTTAACAACTTTGTATGGTGCGTTTTTAGCTAACGTGGTTGCGATCCCTATTCAGGTAAAACTTGAACTCCGTAAAGATGAAGAAGAACGAAATCAGCGACTTATCTTGGATGCTATATTAGGTATACAAGATGGCCAAAACCCGAAGGTTATTGAAGGTATCTTGAAGAACTATTTGCCTGAGTCTAAACGTGGTGCTGAGGCTGAGGAATAATCATGTCAGATGAGAACGAATGTAAATGTCCCCCTCCAGGTCTTCCGGCTTGGATGGGAACCTTTGCCGATCTGATGTCATTGTTAATGTGCTTCTTCGTACTACTGTTGGCTTTTTCTGAAATGGATGTGCTGAAGTTTAAGCAAATCGCCGGTTCGATGAAGTTTGCTTTTGGCGTACAAAATAAAATTGAAGTAAAGGATATCCCAAAAGGTACCAGCGTTATCGCGATGGAGTTTACTCCAGGAAAGCCAGAGCCGACACCGATTGAAACTATTCAACAGCAAACGGTAGAGATGACGCAGCAGATGCTCGAGTTTCAGGCTGGTGATGAATCTTCTGCGGGTGGTCGGCAAGAACAGCGTGGCAACAAGCGTGGTGGTGAATCAGCCAGTACTGCGCAGGAAATGGCGTCAACGCAAGCAATTGCATCAGCGGATCAAGAACAAGTTAATGAACTTGTGAAAAAGATTGCGCAGCAGCTAGAAAAGCAAATTATGGATGGTGCAATTGAGCTTGAATCGCTAGGGCAACAAATCATTATACGCATTCAGGAGAATGGCTCTTTCCCAGCAGGTAGTGCATTTTTGCAGCCTAAATTTGAGCCTGTGGTTGAAGAAATTGCAGAGTTACTAAAAGATGTTCCTGGTGAAATCACTGTGTCGGGTCACACCGACGATTTTAGAGTGACGAACGAGCTTTATTCGAATAACTGGGACTTATCGGCAACTCGAGCTGTGGCCGTCGCAACTGTGATGGAGCGAGTTCGTGGTTTTGATAAGAACAGAATGGTCGTGGTTGGACACGCAGATACCAGACCGCTTGTTCCCAATGAGAGCAACGCTGATAGACGGCGTAATAGGCGCGTTGAAATCTCTATTTTACAGGGTAAAGCGAAAGAATCTGAGCCTATTGAAGTAAGACAAAATTGATTACAGTTTGTTGCCAAATTACAGGGAATTCGCTAAAGTTCTAGCTGCTCTACATACTCTCGATAAGGATAAAATGATGAACATTAAAAATTATAGATTACCTGGAAACAATGGTGGCGGTGGTGATGGCGGTGATGAAGAGCAGAGACCAGAAGTAGGACGTTAAGGTATATGTGGCCTGAATGGGAACCTATTAGACTGTTTTTTCAGGAATACAGTATTTGGGTTTCTTTTTTAGCGGTAGTAATGTGTATCGTGGTGCGAGATAAGCAAGCACTGCGATATTCATCTTTGGTTGCATTGTTTTATATTTTAGGGTGGTTAACCTACGATTGGATTATGCAATTCGATGATGTTAAGGTGTTTCGATACATATATTGGGCCTTTTCAGACATTGCCTTTATGGCAATTATTGCTTACTGGGCTGTTAAAGATAAGATGTATCTATGGCAAAGTATTCTTGCTCAAATAATCATTATTCCAGCTCCGCTATTACAGTTTTTTAGACTTGTCGACAGACATTTTATGGATCTTTCCTATTCAACTTACCTGTACCCCACAGTTATCCCTATGGTTAATGTGGCTACTCTGTGCTTAGCATTTGTGCCAGTGTTTACTTTTTGGAAGTTAATGCAAGATAGAAAAGAAGCGAGACTGGCTAGGGAACACAGTCTAACAGAAACTACTAGTTAATCTGAACCTTGGATAATTAATGCTTTCCCAAGGTTCAGATTAATTTGCTGTTGTTTTGTTTACCCTAAACTAGGAATAAGGCCAGCCATTTGCATCAGCTGGGAAGTAATGATCATTACACCGAAAGCGGCTGCAAGCCCTAATCCAAGCGTACCACCTTTAACCTGATATCCATCATTGCCTCTAGCTTTTCTCTGTTTCCATACCATAGCAACTGGCAGAAACACCGCCAATACCACCAATGCAATCGCCGCATATCCCAGTGCCATGATAAAACCTTTGGGATAAAAAAGGGCAAACCCTAGCGGTGGTAAAAAGGTAATGAACGCCGTTTTTATACGGTCTTTCTTGGTGTCTTGCTTTTTAAAGGTATCAGCAAAAAAGTCGAATAAACCAAGGCTTACACCCAAGAACGAAGTCGCGAGAGCAAGATCTGCAAATATAGTCACAAATAACTGTACGTTGTCGTTGTGTGCGATAGACGAAATACTAGTGACAAAACCCGGCAGTCCCTCACTTGCCATTAGGCTCTCTTGACCCATAACACCTTGGCTGAGCAACTGCCAGAACACATAGATGATAAGCGGGAGGGCAGCACCAAACATCATTACTTTACGTAGTTGGCGGATATCTACACCCACATACTTAACGATTGATGGGATTGAGCCATGAAAACCAAAGGAAGTAAAAATGACCGGAATTGCTGCAATTACCAGCCCTTGTTCTACCGGCATATCGATGAGGTGCTGGCCGTGAACATAAGGTGTTAAAATAAAGAACAAACTCGCGAGCACAATAACTTTAATAGTAAATAATAACTGATTGAGCTTATCAACTGTACTTGTGCCTAATGTCACTATGGTCGCTATGATAACAGCAAGCAGTACAGAGCCCAGTTGAGGGGTTATGCCATCACCTAACATGCCGACAAGTTTGGTTTGAAGCTGTGCGCCGCCACCTGCGATATAAGCCGCACATAAGGCATAGAACAAAAAGACCATTGAAAAGTTAGCGACATACTGCCCCGTTTTACCAAGTAAGTTTTTTGCTAGTGTATTTAATGTTGCGTCTTGATCTGCGTATTGATGTACTTCCAGCATAAGCAATGCAGTATAGGTCATTAATAACCATGTGATTGCTAATAATGCGATAGCGGTAGAAAAGCCAAGTCCTGCTGATGCAATAGGGAGGGCGAGCATACCTGCGCCAATTGTAGTACCTGCTACAATCAGCATGCTGCCCAAAGTTTTATTCTTAAGCACGTTTTGCCCCTGATTATTATTATCTGGTGAGGCAAGATATAACGAATAGCACGGAATTGAAACCGTTTTGCTGTTAATGGCTGTTAGACGGGGAATTACGGATACAAAAAAGCCGTATAGGAATACGGCTTTCAAAACAGTGAATATAATGGCACTGTTTATTTTACTTCTTTACCCGCGGCTTGCTGATCTGCATGGTAGCTAGAGCGCACAAATGGTCCGCAAGCGGCGTGGCTAAAGCCTATCTCGTCGGCATATTCTTTTAGCCCATCAAACTCAACTGGTGGCACGTAGCGTTTGACTGGTAAGTGGTGCTTTGAAGGTTGTAGGTACTGGCCTACGGTAAGCATATCTACGTTATGCTCGCGCAAGTCTCTTAATACTTCTTCAATTTCAGAGATTTCCTCGCCTAGTCCAACCATCAAGCCAGATTTAGTTCTCACTTCTGGGTGCATTTCTTTAAAGCGGCGTAGCAATTCAAGTGACCACTTATAATCGGCACCCGGACGCGCTAGTTTGTAAAGTCTTGGTGCTGTTTCAAGGTTATGGTTGAATACATCCGGTGGGGTTTCGCTTAAGATTTCAAGCGCTCTATCCATACGACCACGGAAATCAGGTACGAGAATTTCGATTGTAATACCTGGATTGTGCTTACGGATCTCGCGAATACAGTCGGCAAAGTGTTGTGCACCACCGTCGCGCAAGTCATCACGGTCAACAGAGGTAATAACAACGTAGCTTAACTTCATGTCTTTAATCGTAAGCGCAAGCTTTTCCGGCTCTTGTGCATCAGGTTTTAGTGGACGACCATGGGCCACATCACAGAATGGACAGCGGCGAGTACAAATTGCACCTAAAATCATAAAGGTTGCTGTACCGTGATTAAAGCACTCAGACAGGTTAGGGCAAGATGCTTCTTCACAAACAGAGTGTAAACCGTGCTTACGCATTGCTTGTTTAATGCCATCGATACGTTCACTTGATTTTGGCAAACGGATCTTTAACCACTCAGGCTTTCTCAGCATTTCTTCGCGTTCTGTTGGCATGACTTTAACTGGGATCAATGCCATTTTTTCTGCATCGCGGAGCTTTACCCCTGGCTCCATTTTGACTGGTTTACTCATACGTTTTCAAACCCTTCAGTGTATTCGACATGCTCAGCATTAATGCGTTTTAGCATGTGTTTTACCAGACCAGCCCCCGCATCAGCGACGGTTTGAGGTCCATTAATTTCGCTACTTTGCACCATATTCATGCCCGCATAACCACAAGGGTTTATTCGTAAAAATGGACCAAGGTCCATATTAACGTTGAGTGCGAGACCATGAAACGAGCAGCCACGGCGGACTCTAAGTCCAAGAGATGCTATCTTGCTATCGTTGACGTATACACCCGGCGCATCGGCTTTAGCGTAAGCTTCTATCCCATATTCTTTTAGGGAGTCGATTATACTTTCTTCTAGCCAAGTGACGAGTTCACGTACCCCTATTTTCAATCGTCGTAAGTTGAGCAATACATAAAGCATTTGTTGCCCTGGACCGTGATAGGTAACTTGACCACCGCGGTCCACTTTTACGACAGGAATATCACCGGGCGCCAAGACATGCTCTTCTTTACCAGCTTGACCTTGTGTAAAAACAGGCTCATGTTCCACCAGCCAGATTTCATCCGCTGTGGTGTCATCACGCTCATCGGTAAAAGATTGCATTTTGTGCCAAATTGGCTCGTAACTACAAAGGCCGAGTTGGCGCACAATTAACTTACGAGATTCCATAATTAGGGGTCCTTACCAACTACAGGATGTAACGGACGTCTTCGATGCCACCGATCTCGGTATAAATCTGCTCGATATGCTCTTTGCTGGTTACGGTAACGACAAGAGATACGGCTTCATAGGTGCCTTTGCTGCTTGGTTTAACCTTTGGTGCATAATCACCCGGTGCAATAACCTGCAGTTTAGTTAGGATCTGATCCGTCAAATCGACATTTGCAAGGCCCATAATCTTGAATGTAAATGGGCAAGGAAATTCTAAGTATTCATCAAACTTAGTATTTTTAACTGGTTTTACCACGACGGTATCCTCACAACGAACTACTTGCTGACGCCTTTATTTGGCCACTAAGATGCTCTTTCAAGCCAGGAGCTGCCAAGGTCGTCATTTATTGGCCGCATTCTATCATTTTTGGCGCAAAAAAAAACGCCTCATGATGAGGCGTTCACTTACATAAAATAGGGTTATTGCGAGATCTGTAAACGTAGATAGTCGTAGATCTTGCTGAAGAATCCACCTTCTTGGATCTCTTCAAGTGTAACTAGCGGGTATTGTGCTACGTCTTCACCTTCAAGCTGTAAGAACAAAGTACCAACTTTAGTGCCTTTCGCCAGAGGTGCTTCGAGTGTTTTATCTAACTCAAAGTTAGCCTTTAAATTCTTACTTTGACCGCGTGGAATAGTAATAGGAGTGTCTTCCATAATGCCCAGCGATACGGTTTCTTTGTTACCCATCCACACACGCTGATCGGCAAAAGCGTCACCAGCTTGGTATGGAGTAATGGTTTCAAAGAAACGGAAGCCGTAGTTAAGTAGCTTTTTGCTCTCAACTTTACGTGCACGCTCACTTTCTGTGCCCATGACTACCGCAACAAGACGCATATCATCTTTAACCGCTGAAGTAACTAGGCTGTAGCCTGCATCCGAGGTGTGGCCTGTTTTAATGCCATCCACTTCAAGGCTTGCATCCCAAAGTAGTGAGTTACGGTTATATTGCTTTATACCGTTGTATGAAAAAGACTTTTTCTTGTACAAAGCGTATTCATCAGGTACATCACGAATAAGTGCCGCCCCGAGTGTTGCCATGTCTCTTGGGGTGGTGTAATGCTCATCAGTATCTAAACCATGACTGTTAATAAAGTGGGTATTAGTCATCCCCAGTTTTTCAGCATGTGCATTCATCAGATCGGCAAACGCACTTTCGCTGCCAGCAATGTGCTCGGCCATTGCAACACAAGCATCGTTGCCTGATTGAATAATGATCCCATGGTTTAAGTCATCAACACTGACCTGCTTACCTACTTCGATAAACATCACCGACGAACCAGGAAAATTCTTAGCCCACGCTTTTTCACTAATAGTGACTTGATCTGATGGGCTAATGTTACCTGCAGCGATTTCGGTACCAATAACATAGCTGGTCATCATTTTGGTTAAACTTGCTGGCGCTAGCTTAGTATCCGCTTCGCCCTCAGCAATCACTTTTCCAGTTGTGAAGTCCACAAGGAAATAGCCTTTCGCATTGATTTGCGGCGGCGAAGGAATAATTTGTGCGCTGGCACTCATAATAGAGAAAGTGCACACCAGTCCAAGGACTTTTTTAACGATTTTTGGTTTGATAGAAGTCATTATGCTCGCTTTTTTGTTTATCGGCATTCATTGCGGTTATTCTAAAGTTCCTGCTCACTGTAAAGCAAGAAAGCACGACTAAATTGACCTTGTTGTAAGGTTTTTAGTAAAGATTGTGCTTGATTGTCGTCGGTAATAGGGCCGACTCTAAGCTTGTACAGGTTGTTTTCAAACGTGATGGGTGTACCTAACCCCAGCTCTTGTTTTAACTGACCTGCTAATAACTGTATATTCTCAAGTTTACTGCCAGCAGCAACTTGTACATAAGTTAGCCTTGGAGACTCGCGCGATAGAGTAATGGCTTCGACCTTAACGCGCGCTGTACCCTGAAGGTGATAGCCTAGCTTGTAGGCAGCCGCATAAGAGAGGTCGATTAGTCTATCGTCATGGAACGGACCTCGGTCGTTAATTCTAACGATGGCAGAGCGTCCGTTGTCTAAGTTTGTTACTTTAGCAAAGCTAGGGAGTGGCAGCGTTTTATGTGCTGCTGTCATATCGAACATATTAAAAATTTCACCATTGGAGGTGTGGTAGCCATGGAATTTTCGGCCATACCACGAGGCAATGCCTTGTTGTTGATACCCATGTTCGTCCGAAATTGGCGTGTAACGTTTTCCAAGAACAGTGTAGGGGCGATTGGCACTGACGCTCTTTTTCTCGTTGGTGACAATGGCATCCTGCATTTCCAGTTCGGTAGGCTCGCGCAGTGGCGCTTTGTCATGACGAATATGATAACGACTACCGCAAGCGCTTAGCATGCTTAACAGGGCAAATACTAAAATCAATTTTGAAATCAGAGTAATACGAACAGTCATTATTTTAACAACATCCTCTTATCTGTTGCGATTGCCATAATAATGCCAAAACCGGCCATTAAGGTCACCATCGATGTGCCACCATAGCTAATTAGGGGCAGAGGTACACCGACTACTGGCAAGAGACCAGAAACCATTCCGATATTTACAAAGACATAGACGAAGAAGGTCAACGTCAGTGCTCCTGCAAGCAGCTTACTGAAAGCGTCTTGTGCCTGTACTGCGATATATAATCCGCGACCAATTATAAAAAGATACAAGCTGAGTAATATGGTGACACCTAACAAGCCAAACTCTTCGCTCAACACCGAGAAGATAAAGTCGGTATGGCGCTCTGGCAAAAATTCTAATTGAGATTGGGTTCCGTGTAGCCAGCCTTTGCCCTCAACACCACCAGAGCCTATTGCAATTTTTGATTGGATGATATGGTAACCAGAGCCCAGCGGGTCGCTTTCTGGATCTAAAAAAGTCAGGACACGTTGTTTTTGATAGGCATGCATTCCGTAATGCCAAAACGCATAGCCACCGGGAACCGCGAGTAATATACCTGAACCGATTAAACGCCAACTTAATCCAGCTAAAAAGAGCGCAAAAATACCAGAACTGGCAATTAAGATAGAAGTACCGAGGTCAGGCTGCTCTTTGATCAGAATAGTTGGCACTAGCACAATCACAAAGCCGATTGTTAAATTTAAAATACTTGGAGGTAAGTGAGAGCGGCCTATAAACCAAGCGACCGTCATGGGCACTGCTAGCTTCATTATTTCAGAGGGTTGAAAACGGGTAACGCCTAAGTCTAACCAGCGCTGAGCCCCTTTACTGCTGACACCAAAAAACAGCACCGCAACGAGCATGCCAAGGCCCACGAGATAAACGGGAATAGCCACACGCTTAAGCGTATTTGGAGAGAATTGTGCCATAAATAACATGGCAACTAATGCACCAAACATGCGTGTACCATGACGCATCATCATGCCCATGTCTTGCCCACTAGCGCTATAAACAATCGCTAGGCTGCCAACCATCATCGTAATCAAGGCTGCAAATAATGGTAGGTCGATATGAACCTTTTCAAAGAGTGAACGTGGCTTATTCAGCGGACTCATTGCTGTTGCTCCTTCTCAAGCGGGTAGGCTGAAAAGTAATAATCCATCACTTGTCTTGCCATTGGCGCTGCGATTGCACTACCGCCACCTTGGTTTTCCACGACTACAGTAATAACAATTTGCGGATCATCAAAAGGCGCAAAACCCACGTAAATACCATTGTCTCTGTGTTTTTCTTTTAGCTTCTTGGCATCATACTTTTCGCCTTGAGCAATGCTAATAACTTGCGCGGTTCCCGTTTTACCAGCGTGATCATAAGTTACGCCCTTAAACGCATTTTTTGCGGTACCTATTTTTACCGTGTTGTGCATGGCTTTTAATGCAATATCCCAGTGATAAGGGTTTTTCAGCACGACAGGTGGCTTTTCTTCCGTAAATAACTGCTCCACTTCAGTATCTTGCTTAGAGATTTGTACTAAGTGTGGCTGCCTATGTATGCCTTTATTGACCAAAATGCTCAGCGAGTTTGCTATTTGCATTGGAGTGGCAGTCCAGTAACCTTGGCCTATCCCTACGGAAATAGTATCCCCAGGAT
The DNA here is from genome assembly GCF_004103285.1 of Pseudoalteromonas sp. A757. NCBI lineage: Bacteria > Pseudomonadati > Pseudomonadota > Gammaproteobacteria > Alteromonadales > Pseudoalteromonadaceae > Pseudoalteromonas > Pseudoalteromonas sp. A757. The sequence continues at coordinate 38,166 of NZ_QNQN01000074.1, read as the reverse complement.
ACCAAGCCTCTTTAAAACGAGCTCTTTTCCACTCAACGGATGGTAAAATAGCAGAGGTTTCTTCGTGAATATCGATACCCGAAAGCTCACCAAAGCCAAACTGGTTCATAAAGTCGCTAATTTTGGTTATGCCGAGTTTATATGCGGTTTCGTAAAAGTAGGTATCACAAGACTGCTCAATAGCTTTATACACATCAACATGCTCATGGCCCCAAGGACGCCAGTCACGCCATTTATGTTTTACATTTGGAATTTGAAAAAAGCCGGGATCCCAAATTTTGGTTGTTTCGGTGACAACACCTTCTTCCAGTGCAAGCACTGCGAGATGGGGCTTCACTGTGGAAGCAGGCGCATAACGGCCCTGAGTTGCACGGTTTATCAGTGGCCTGTCTGGGTTAAGTAAGGCTCGGTAATCTTTGCCACTGATCCCATGGACAAAAAGGTTTGGGTCGTAACTTGGATTAGAATAGAGCGCTAAAATACCCCCGTCGCGCGGATCCATAACGATGATTGCGCCTCGGGTGTCTTTAAGTACATGTTGTACGATTTGTTGTAAACCGATATCAAGCGTTAGCACCAAGTCTTTACCTGGTTGCGGTGTTTCCATGCTCAGCGTGCGAATAATGCGACCACGGTTATTCACCTCGACGCGACGAGAGCCAACAATGCCATGTAGCTGTTCTTCATAAAACTTTTCGACACCGAGTTTACCGATATCATGGGTGGCACGATAGTTCGTGTCTTTGCCCTCAAGCTCTAAATCATAGAGCTCCTCTTTATTGAGTTTTGCTACATAGCCAAGGGCATGAGTGAGGGTATCGCCATATGGATAGTAGCGAGATAAGCGGGCTTCAACGCTAAAGCCGGGCAAGCGGTGTTGGTTAACCGAGAGGATCGCAACTTCTTCCTCATTCAAGCGGCCCTTTAGTACTTGGCTTTTGAAGCGACGGTTATGCTTGATTTCTTTTTTAAAATCTTCTATTTCTTGCTCAGAAATCTCAATAAGTTGGCGTACAGAAGCTAATGATGCTTCGAGGTCTTCAACGTCTTCTGGGATCACTTCAAGATTGTAAACGGGGCGGTTTTCGGCGAGCAACACACCATTGCGGTCATAAATTAGACCACGATTAGGGGCGACAGGAATGACTTTTATACGGTTATCGTTAGAGCGGGTGCGATAGGTTTCGTGTTCAGTCACCTGAAGCGTGTAGACATTGTGAAACAAGATCCCAACAATAATAACGACAAAAACAAAGCCGACAAAGGCCCGTCTCGCAAAGAGGTTCGCCTCGGCAGAATGATCCCTAATCGTCGGCCGCTTTTTTATCATTATTATTCTCTGTGGTAAGGATGATTGTTATTTAAACTCCAGCCGCGATACAAGCTCTCGGCAACCACTATACGCACCAAAGGGTGGGGTAGGGTTAAGTTTGATAATGACCACTTTTGTTCGGCCGCAGCAATACATTCTGGCGCAAGCCCTTCAGGGCCGCCAATCAGTAAGCTGACATCGCGACCGTCCAGCTGCCACTTTTCCATATTGCTCGCAAGTTGGTGTGTATCCCATGGCTTGCCAGTCACTTCTAAGGTTACGATCCGATTGCCTTTTGGGATAGCGGCTAAGGTTTTTTCACCTTCCTGTTGCAAAATGCGTTTAATATCTGCGTTTTTCCCCCGTTTACCCGCGCTAATTTCAATTAACTCCAGTGGCATATCTTTGGGAAAGCGTCTTTGATATTCGGTGAAGCCAGTTTCAACCCACTTCGGCATTTTGGTACCTACTGCAATGAGTTGGATCTTCACATTAACCCCACAGCTTTTCTAGGTCATAAAAGTCGCGGGTTTGATCTTGCATCACGTGTATAACAACGTCGCCCAAATCAACCAATACCCACTCTCCAATGTCTTGACCTTCTTGGCCAATTGGTGTTTCTCCAGCATGACGTGCTTCTTTTGCAACATGATCGGCAATCGATTGTACATGGCGTTTTGAGGTGCCTGTACAGATCACTAAGTAGTCGGTGATTGAAGAAGTTTCGCGAACGTCGAGCTTAACAATATCACGCGCTTTCATATCATCTACTTTGTCTAGCGCGAAATCTAATAACTGTTGTGAATCCAAGTTTTTGTCTCTGTATTTCAAATAATCGGCGATTTTAGCACGCTTTATGGGGTTAATCAGCATACAAGCCATGGCTATTTATATAATCTATGACCGAAGCGGGCAGCCAATGTTCCAAATATTCTGTATCTTGCTGCACGATTGCAGCCCTAATTGTACTCGATGCAATGTCTTTTTGCTCACCGTGAAGGAAATAGCAATGTCCCGCGTTGGTGGTTTGGAGCTTATCTGCGTTATCTGTGCCTGCTTTGGCTAAATAAGCCGAGACTTTAGCATCCGGCGAGCAATGTTCTTTTGGGCGTTGATACACCACAAGATGACACAGCTTTGTGATTTCTTGCCATTGATACCAAGTGTGCAGACTATTAAACGAGTCCATACCCATTAAAAATAAAATCGGTTGGTCCTGATATTCTCTACGCAGTTCTTGCAGTGTTAGCAGGCTGTAAGAGGGCCCTTGTCGGTCAAGTTCACGTCTATCAATAACCAGTTTTTGTTGCCCTGATAGCAAATTTGCAAGCATCGCTAGGCGATGCTCGTCACTGATGCTGGGCTTTTGTTTATGAACCGGTATGGCACAAGGTAAAAACTTTAACTCAGCCAGACTTAGCTCGTCGACGCAGCGCATCGCCATATTTAAATGGCCTAAATGCGGAGGATCGAAAGTACCACCAAACAAAGCAATCATACATGCTCACTCTGACTAATTGGCAACGGCATTGTGATGGGTGTGGCAAAGGCCAGCGCAATGTGTGCCAGAGCTTGGTATGGCGCAGTGATCCTTGCTTCTTTATATGCGGTATCAAAGTCTGCCATCATACAGAGCAACTGTTTCATCTGCTCTAGCGTTAACCTGTCTAACGCTTGCTGCGTGATGGTTTGCTGATTTTTCCAGACATTATGCTTTTTATAGGCATCCGCAAGTGTAGTGCCAGTTTGCCATAAGGTTTTAACTCCCAGCAGAGTACGAGCTTGGTTTTGCAAGGTCCAGAGAATACTCGCGGGCTCTACATTATCGCTGGCGAGCTTGTTCAATACTTTGATAATTTGCTTAGGGTTGCCAGTTAATAATCCGGTATTTAAATCAAAGATATCGAACTTAGATTGATTTAATAAGCCGCTTAGCAATTGCTGTTCATCAACTGGGTTTTTACCAAATAGTAAGGAGAGCTTCTCGAGCTCCTGATGCGTTGCAAGCAAGTTGCCTTCTGTGGCGACGAGTAGGGCGCGCTTGCCTTGTGGTGAGACAGAAAGCTTCAGCCGCTTACACTCATCATCAAACCAACGTTCAAGATAACGGCCTGTTAACGCATAGCAAGGAACAAATAGGCCTTTAGGCTCTAATGCTTTGAACCAAGCAGTGCGTTGAATGTCTTGACCCGCGCCTAGCCCTTTAAAAATAACAACGACATCAGGATTGACTTGTTCGGCCAAAGACTTTAAAACCGCAACACCTTGGGTAGGAACTTTTTGCTCATTAAAGTCGAATTCGATGAGCGTACGCGCACTGAACAAAGACATACTATTGTACTGCGCACTGAGCTCTTGCCAGTCAAATCCCGGGAGTAGAGCAAATTTAATGACTTCGTCAAAGCCTTGTTGCTTAGCTGCTGTTCGTATTGCAAGTACACATTCACCTTGTTGAAAGGGTTCTTCACCAAAGACAAGATAAAAAGGCGCAAGCCCCTTATTCAGGTAATTGGAGAGTTGATTGGCATAACAACGCATTACAGTTGCGACAACTCTCGAATAATACGTTGGCTTGCAAGGCGGCGCATTTCAGTGAGGATCAGCTCAAGCTCTTTTGCCTTTGCTAGCGCGTTGTCAGGATCGTCCTGATAGTTGCGATACAGCTCGAACATTTGTTTAACGGGTTCTTGGCCCGGACGACTCAATCGATAAGACACGCGATAAGCCAGTTCATACTGAGCAACCTGACCATTTTTGAACAAACTGAGTGTTTGACGTTCAAGTGAATCATTGTACAAGTACAACTCAGCAGCTTGTTTGGTATTTTTTGGTGTAAGGGATACCTGAGCACGCTGAAGATCGGATTGTAATTGTTCAAACAAGGCTGAGCGCTTGTCGTCACCGCTTAAGGTGATCTCTTTTAGATCGTCAGGAAGGTAAGAGGCTTGCTTGAGGTGAAAACCGCAGCTCGCCACGAAGAAGCAAGCTAGCAAAACTGCTAGCTTGCTGGTGTGCCAAAATAGGCTACGCATCTTAGTTTGCAACCACATTAAGTAGTTTACCAGGAACATAGATCACCTTACGAATGGTCTTGCCGTCAGTAAACTTAGTGACGTTTTCTTCGCTAAATGCAATCGCTTCAACTTGCTCTTGCGTTGCATCTGCCGCTACGGTGATTTTAGAGCGCAGTTTACCGTTTACTTGCACCACGATAAGCTTTTCATCTTCAACTAGTGCGCTTTGGTCGACGATAGGCCATGCCGCATCAAGAATATCACCAGCCTTGCCAAGCTCAGTCCACAGCTCGTGACACATGTGCGGTGTGATAGGCGCAAGCATGATCACCATAGCTTCTAGTGCTTCGTTTGCTAGTGCAATGTCTTGCTCATCATTAAGTGGCGCTTTGATAAGCTTGTTTGAAAGCTCCATCACTGCCGCAATTGCCGTATTAAACGTTTGGCGACGTTCGATATCGTCTGTCACCTTTGCAATGGCTTTGTGGATGTCGCGACGTAGCGTCTTTTGCGCTGCATTTAGTTTGCTTAAATCAAGCTCGGCAGTGCCTGCTTGCTTTACGTCAACCGCGTACTTCCAAATACGACGAAGGAAACGGTGCGCACCTTCAACGCCTGAGTCAGACCATTCCAGCGTTTGCTCTGGTGGAGCCGTAAACATCATGAATAAGCGAACTGTGTCAGCGCCGTATTGCTTGATAACCGTTTGCGGGTCAATACCATTGTTCTTCGACTTAGACATTTTGCTCATGCCAGCAGAGAATACCGGCTCGCCGTCTTCTTTATGCCACGCTTTAGTGATGCGGCCTTTGTCGTCAGTCTCAGTTAATACGTCAGTTGGTGCGATCCAAATATCGCCGCCTTTCTCGTCTTTACGGTAGTAAGTATCCGCAAGTACCATGCCTTGACACAGTAGACGCTCAAATGGCTCATCAGAGTTCACTAAACCGAAATCACGTAGCAACTTGTGGAAGAAACGTGAGTACAACAAGTGCAAGATAGCGTGCTCAATACCACCAATATATTGGTTTACTGGTAGCCAGTAGTTTGCTGCACCTGGTTCAAGCATACCTTCATCATAGCGTGGGCTACAGTAACGTGCATAGTACCAAGATGATTCCATAAAGGTGTCGAATGTATCGGTTTCGTGGAATACCGCCTCACCATTTATTGTTGCTTTTGCCCATTCTGGATCTGCTTTAATCGGTGAAGTTACTCCATTCATGACTACGTCTTCAGGTAGACGAACAGGGAGCATGTCTTCAGGTGCTGCAAGCTCAGAACCATCTTCTTTATTTAACATTGGGATTGGCGAACCCCAGTAACGCTGGCGGCTTACACCCCAATCGCGAAGACGGAAGTTTACTTTACGTTTACCCACGCCAAGTGATTCTAGTTTAGTTGCGATGGCGTTAAATGCGCCTTCAAAGTCTAGGCCATCGAACTCGCCAGAGTTGATAAGCGTGCCTTTTTCGGTAAACGCTGCTTCAGCCAGATTAGCTTCTACTTCTGCGCCGGCTAGAGGCTGAATAACTTGTTTGATCTCAAGACCATAAGCGGTTGCAAACTCATAGTCACGTTGGTCGTGACCTGGTACTGCCATCACGGCACCTGAGCCGTAATCCATCAGTACAAAGTTAGCTACCCAAATTGGCACCTCTTGTCCTGTGAGTGGGTGGATAGCAGTAAAGCCAGTCGCGATGCCTTTTTTCTCCATCGTTGCCATATCCGCTTCGGCAACTTTAGTGTTCTTGCACTCTTCAACAAAGCGAGAGATTGCTTCACTGTTTTTTGCCGCTTCTTGAGCTATTGGGTGACCGGCCGCAACTGCCACATAAGTCACGCCCATAAAGGTATCAGGGCGGGTGGTGTATACGGTGAAGCTTTCGTCGTTGTCAGCACGTTTAAAGTCGATTTCAACGCCTTCTGAGCGACCAATCCAGTTACGCTGCATGGTTTTGACTTGCTCAGGCCAGTGCTCAAGCTTGTCTAAGTCATCCAATAACTCTTGTGCATAATCGGTGATCTTAATGAACCATTGTGGAATTTCTTTTTGCTCTACAATGGCACCTGAACGCCAACCACGGCCGTCAATTACCTGTTCATTTGCCAGTACCGTTTGGTCAACTGGATCCCAGTTTACCGTTGACATCTTTTTGTATACTAAGCCTTTTTCGTAAAGCTTAGTGAAGAACCACTGTTCCCACTTATAATATTCTGGGTGACAAGTTGCGATTTCACGATCCCAGTCGTAACCAAAACCAAGTAACTTAAGCTGGTTGCGCATGTAGTCGATATTTTCGTAGGTCCATTTAGCCGGTGCGGTATTATTTTTAATTGCCGCGTTTTCAGCTGGAAGACCAAACGCATCCCAACCCATAGGTTGCATAACGTTTTTGCCTTGTAGGCGTTGGAAACGAGAAACCACATCACCAATGGTGTAGTTACGTACGTGACCCATGTGGAGGCGACCACTTGGATATGGGAACATTGAGAGACAGTAATACTTCTCTTTACTTTCGTCTTCGACAACTTTGAAGGTATTGTTTTCTTCCCAGTACGACTGTACTTTGGCTTCGATATCTTGCGGGTTATATTGCTCTTGCATCTAGGTTTCCAAACATCTGGCAAAATTAATAGAAAATTGCTCGATAGCATACCCGAAATTGGCCAGCAATCACAGCACCTAAAGTGGAATTATTTTAGTCGATTGCCGCGGACTGAAGGTGGTGTCGAAGTAGAGCTAAACTACGCAAAGACCTGCAGCGGTAAAAGGGTAAATTTTGTGCTGTTGCAAGTAAGAGTTATTATCACTTACTATTGCTAAATATCGAAAGAAGTTTGAGAATTCCCTTGATAAAATTGTGGTTACGCCGTGCTCACCTAGTAATGGCGCTGGTGGCTGGTGCCTTTATTATTTGCTTAAGCTTAACTGGGGCACTGCTTATATATGCCAAAGATATTCAATATCTTACTCAGCCTAAGTTGTGGCGAGTTGAGCTGCAGTCTGAGCCTCTTGGGGTAGAGCAAATAGTCACCTCAGTTGAATCTACAACCGCTGAAAAAGTTTCATTGTTTATGCCTGAGCAGCAGCCGGATTTGGCGTGGCAACTGAAGTTGTCTAGCGGTGATTATGTTAGCGTTAACCCCTACAGTGGCAAGATCCTTCATCGCTACGAGTATTACTCTACGCTATATGGCTTTACGATGGCGCTACATCGTTGGTTGTTGTTTGAAGATGCTGACAACAAAAAGCCGCTTAGAGACTGGGTATCTATTTGTGCACTGGTACTCATTATTGAGTTAGTGCTGGGTTTTTATCTTTGGGTAAAGCCTAAAAATCGCTTGAAACGGCTAGTGATAAAACCAAAAGCGAAGCTAAGGGTCCTGCTTTATCAGTTACACACCGTATTGGGTGTATATTTGCTCTTACCAATACTGCTCATTGCCTTCAGTGGCATGGCGTTTAACTGGCAGCCGCAAACTAAGGCTGTGGTTGAGTGGTTGAGCTTTGATGAGGTCGAAGCAAGGCCAAAACCACCTACTATTGCGGTTAACTTTCACGGCTTGCCCTATGATTTAAATAGCGCTACAACACGCGCGAAATCAACTTTCCCAAACAGTCAGCTGTTCCGTATTTATATGCCTGACAAAGCATCCGACAGTGTCGCTTTTAGAGTTCAAAATCCGGGCGAAAGTCATGCCTATAGCTGGGTTTGGGTAAATCCTTATAGCAGTGAGGTGGTAGCGCAATATGATGCGTCAAAAGCGGGAGTCGCTACGCAAATTTGGAACTTTAAGTACAAGTTTCACATTGGTGATTTTGCTGGCCCCATCGTGCAATTTGTCTGGTTAGTGCTTGCTTTAGCTCCGACCTTGTTTACGGTATCCGGCCTGTATTTTTGGTTACAACGTCATCGCAGGAGGAGGTAATTAACTTCACTCTAAGTTGCTGTTATGTAGATATAATTGCAAAAAACGGTGCAGAGTAGAATAACTCTCAAGTAAAGGATAATGCAAACCATTCACATTCACCTTGTTTTTACTGAGGTTTGGCAATATTATATTGCCGCTTTCTATATCATTATTATTCTAAATCCAGCAAGGATAACCATGTTAAAAACTACTCTCAGTATGGTAGCGTTGGCTGTTAGCGCAGCAGCCATTGCAGACGATACCAATGTTAAAGATCTTCAAGCCGCAGATATGGAGCATATCGTGGTCTCGGGCAGCCGTGTGTTTGAAAGCATTGATGAAGTGCCTGCCTCCATTACGATTATTAATCAAAAACAAATTGAAGATCATTTAAAAGTAAATCCAGAACTACAAAGCTTGTTATCTCAAATTGTTCCTGGTCTTGCTCCGGATACGGGGAGTTCGAGTAATACTGGGCAATCGTTGCGTGGACGTGCGCCTCTGGTGATGATTGATGGTGTACCTCAGTCTACACCACTGCGAAATGGTTCGTTGGGTGTAAAAACACTCGATCCAAGTGCCATCGCCCGTATAGAAGTGATCAAAGGGGCAACCTCAATTTATGGTAATGGTGCTTCAGGCGGGATCATTAACTACATCACCAAGCAGGCCAAAAGCGATGGCAAACCAGAAGGTGAAATTAGTCTATCTAGCCGCTTTAGTGCAGTAAAGCTTGCAGAGAGCGCTGGTGCTCGAATAGCGGGCGCAATTAATGGCCGTGTTGACCAATTTAGTTATTTAGTCACAGCAAGCTATGAAGAAAATGGCGTTCAGCGTGATGCTGAAGGTGATATTCTGGGTTTACAGTATGGTCTGTCGGATACCGTGACAGAAAACTACTTTACTAAGCTTGGCTATGACTTTGACGAAGACAAGCAACTGCAATTTAGCTACAACTTCTACAGTTCACAGCAAAAAACGGACCTAGGTGATGTGTTTGGCAACATCAATTTAGGTGAAAAATCTTACGCTATTCACGTGCCACCAGCTCAGCAGAAACAAGGTAAGCCACAAGGGCCTGAAGGCAACGAGAATATTACAGTCAAGTACATCGATTTTGAGATCTTTGCTAATACACAAATGACGCTTGATGCGTATATGCAAGACATTGAGAACGTGTTCTTCTTCTCGCCAAGTTTAGCAAACCCTGATGAAGGGTACACTGGCGGTCAATCTATCATCCGCTCTGAAAAAAAGGGCGCGCGTGCGACATTTAATACTTTGGTTGATTTTGACAGTGTCCAAGCTACCTTCATTTATGGTGTCGATGCGCTGAATGATGTGACTTCACAGCCACTTGTTGATGGTCGTATTTGGGTGCCAGAAATGGACATGGAAAGCATCGCAGGTTACCTACAGACCAAGTGGATTGTTGCCGATGACCTAGTGTTAAAAGCGGGAGTGAGGCAAGAAAGTATTGATCTTGCGGTAGCTGATTACCAAACACTAAAACTTTGCCGTTCAGCGGAGCAGTGCTCTGTGCCACTTAACGTGAAAGGTGACACCATTGACTATGACGCCACAACGTACAATGTGGGTATTAAATATAACGCAAATGAAAAGTTCAGCCCATTCGCTAGTTACTCGCAGGGCTCTGATATCTCGGATATTGGCCGTCTGCTGCGCAGTGCAACAGTAGAAGACATTGGTCAAATTCAAACAGAAGCATCGATTGTTGATAACTACGAAATCGGTTTTAACTCTCAATTTGAGACGTTACGATTTGAATTTGCGGCATATAGAAGTACATCTGAATTTGGCACAACAAATAAATTCAATGAAGTAACCGGAGTTTATGAGCCTGTTCGAGCACCACAAAAAATATGGGGCTATGAGGCACTTGTCGATTACGAGATCAACGACACGCTAAAACTCATTGCGACATATAGCTATGTAGAGGGTAAAGATACTAAAGCGGATACGTACCTTGGCTCAAGACAAATTAGTCCACCAAAACTTACGGCAAACCTAAACTGGCAGCCAGTTGATGCGTTATCTATGACGTTAAGCTGGTTACATGTCGGCGACCGTAAACGTTTTGAACGGGACGATGAAGGTAATTATGTTGGAGATCAAGGTCCAATAGATAGCTATAACGTGGTTAACTTTAGTGGTCAATATCAATTCGGGCAAAGCTGGCAAGCGTTTGTTGGTATTGAGAACTTATTTAACTCTGACTACTACCCAGCTCGTGCACAAGCCTATACGTACGGCGGCTACAATGTTAAAGGCCTTGGTACGACGGCAACTGTTGGTGTGAAGTATCGTTTCTAAGCTAATAGCAATGACTTTTGGCTTCGTAACCAGAAGCCAAATGGGTTTGCTGAGCCCTAAGTTCAGCTAACCCTAATACAATGAATGGTATATCTGGTCTACACTTAACCTATTGGCGAAACAGGAGTGTAGCAATGGCGGATTATCAAAAATGGCTAGATCAATTTTACGATTGGCTCAAAGACGTCAAAGAACATGAAATTGACGATTTATCTAAGCGGTTCTGGGAAGCGCAGAGCGCACTGAAAGACTACACCAAACAAACCTATGATGATTATAGTTACTATCTAAAACGTGACTTGGAACATCTTCTCGAAAACAAAACCTTCTATGATGAAGCGGCTTGGAGTGAACTCAAAGCCAACATCTTATTCGAAATATCCCAATTAGAAGATAGAACTCAACTTGAGTGGTCCGCACTTTTAAAGGATTTTGAACACCAAGGCATTTATAAAGAAGGTGAATGGATAGCTTTGGGACAATTAGTGTGTAAGAATTGTGGCTATAAATTAGATGTTTATTATGCCATCAAGATCCCAGCTTGCAGCGAGTGCGGGCATGGGGAATATACCAGAAAAGCATTAGCGCCCTAAAGTGTGGGCGCTCAGCTTGGAAGCACCAAGCTGAGTAGACTAACGTATGCGAATAATACAAAGAAGTTAGAATGACCAAATCTAAATTGTCGTCTGAAAAAGCACTGCCTGCGAGCCAGCTCGCGCCATCAGTTTCGTTGACTCACATAGAAAATTGTATTCAAAACCCTTACCCAGAAGCGCTACCGTTTATTGGCCAGCAGCGTGCTCAAACCGCGCTAGACTTTGCCTTGGGAATGGAGCTACCCGGTTATAATGTCTATGTCATGGGAGAAGCGGCGCTGGGTCGTTTTACCATGGTAAAAGACAAGCTCGAGGCGCACAGTAAAACTAAGCCAACGCCCAAAGAATGGCTGTACGTCAACAACTATGACGACCATCGTGAGCCTATCGCACTGTTTATGCAAGCGGGTGAAAGTAAGCAGCTTGAGGCAGATATTGACGCCTTTATCGATGAGATCTTAGATACTTTTCCTGCAGCTTTTGATAACCCGGGTTATCAACGCAAGAAAAAGTCGCTAGATAAAGAGTTCGAACAAAAATACGACGCTGCGATCACCGCTGTTGAGCAGCAAGCTATGAATATGAGCGTTGCACTGATAGAAGATACGGGAACGGTTGGTTTCGCTCCTGTGGTTGACGGTAAGCAACTTAGTGATACGGAGTTTTCAGCACTAGACGAGCATGTTCAGGCACACTTTTTAACGGCAATTGAAACATTAGAAGATGCCCTCATTGAGTCGCTTATTGAGCTGCCAAGATGGAAGCGCGAATCCTCTGAGCGCTTGCGTAATCTTAAAAAAACCACCATCGAAATGGCGACCAAACCGCTATTAAAAGCACTTGAGCATAAGTATGCCGCACACATTGGCGTACTGCGTTATCTTAAAGATCTCAAGGTTGAAATTGTCGATGCGGTATTAGATTGGCTAGACGACGATAGTAGCAGCGACGAAAACAAAGACGACTTTGATTCAAAGGGAATGCTCACTGACTTTTTTGCGCCCAATATTCTGGTTGAGTTTAAAGAAGACGATCCTGCGCCTGTGGTGTACGAGCCAAATCCGACCTTTGGTAATATCTTTGGTAAGGTGGAATATGCAACCTCCCAAGGTAATTTGATCACTAGCTATCGCTCTATTCAAGCCGGTGCATTGCACCGCGCCAATGGCGGCTATCTGATCATGGATGCAGAAAAAGTTATGGCTAACGCGCAAGTGTGGGATGGCCTTAAACTGTCGCTGAAAACCCACCAAATTAAAAATGACCTACCGTATCAAGACAATTCGGTGGGCAGCAGCTTTACCTTAAAGCCGCAGCTAATTCCGTTGGATGTCAAAATTATTCTATTGGGGTCGCGAGACCTGTATTACACCATAGGTGAGTACGATGAAGAGTTTGCAGAGCTATTTAGAGTGCTCGCTGATTTTGATTACTACTTACCAAGCTCGGACAAAATGCAGTATCAATTTATCACTAAGGTGATGGAATACTGCAATGATACCTTGAAGATTGAGCTTAGCTCAGCGGCGCTGGCGCGGATGCTTAAATTTAGCTATCGCCAAGCGGAGCACCACAGTAAGCTTTCGGCGCGCTTTGCTGATGTTTTGGAGCTGGTGGCAGAAGCCAGTTTTTATGCCAAGCAAGATGGCGTAAACCAAATTGCCGCTAATCACATCGATGAGGCGATAGCCGGAAAAGAATATCGAACAGGACAGTTAAGTGAAAACATGCTCAGCGATATTCAAGAAGGGCATACCTTGATTGCAACCGAAGGCACCGCAATTGGTAAGGTAAATGGCCTGACGGTACTGCATATTGGTGACACCGCATTTGGTACGCCTGCGCGTATTACCTCTACGGTATACGCGGGTGCTGACGGGGTGATTGACGTTGAACGTGAGGTAGACTTAGGTAAGTCAATTCACTCAAAAGGCGTGATGCTGCTTACGGGTTACCTAGGTAACAAGTATGCGCAAGACTTTAGCCTGACACTTAGCGCAAATATTGCCATTGAACAAAATTATGGTTTTATTGACGGTGATAGCGCATCACTTGCAGAGCTTTGTGCGCTGCTATCGGCTGTGACGCAACTGCCCGTGGATCAATCGTTAGCGCTCACCGGTTCAATTAACCAACACGGTGAAGTACAAGCCATTGGTGGTGTAAACGAAAAAATCGAAGGCTTCTTTAAACTCTGCAAAATGCGAGGTCTCACAGGTAAGCAAGGGGTGATCGTCCCTGAATCTAACAAGGTCAACTTAGTGTTAGATGATGAAGTGATTGCAGCTGTTGAAAAAGGCTTATTCCATGTCTATGCCGTTGCTACAGTAGATGAAGCGCTTAGCTTGTTAATGGATAGACCAGCAGGAGAGCTTAGCGATGAAGGCTATCCTGAAAACAGTATCAATGCAGTTGCAATGGCGAAACTTGAGCGTATTGCAAAAGTAGTAAACGGCGATGACGACAAAGGAGAAGAAAACCATGACGACAACTAATATTATCCTCGTTATTGTTGCACTGGTGATTGCGGTGGTGTTTTTTCGTGGTGGTCAGAAACAAAAGCAGCTTGCGCAGTTTAATCGAATTCAAGCAGCTGACTTTTTGAAAGAAAACGAAAAGCGCACAGAGGTACATAAAACTGACTCAGGTCTCCAGTACGAAATAATAACTCAAACTGACGGTGGCAAACAGCCAAATGCAACGAGCAAAGTTAAAGTGCATTATCATGGTACTTTACTTGACGGCTCCGTATTCGACAGCTCAGTACTGCGTGACCAACCTATCAGCTTTGGGCTTAATCAAGTGATCCCTGGTTGGACCGAAGGCGTGCAGTTGATGAGCGAAGGGGATAAATACCGCTTTTGGATTGGTCCAGACTTAGGCTATGGTGACCGTGCTGCAGGTAAAATCGAACCGGGTTCGTTATTAGTGTTTGAAGTTGAGCTGCTTGCGGTAGAGTGATCGGTGTTATAGTTGTGCAAGGCGCTACATCATGTAGGTTGAATAAGGGTGGCGCCATAGGTTGTTTATAGAACAACAACCTAGATAAATCTAAAATAAATACAGCCAACTACTTCTTTTTATTTTCTGTATAGCGACTAAGTAGCATATTGGCGACTTGTTGCTTTACAGCCCGTTTGTCGTTAGAGTCAACGCCAAAACGTTCTGCTAATAGTACGATTTCATCATCGGTTAGATTGAAGGATAAGCGTTGCCGAGTTTTCTTCGATTTAACTTCTAAATCAAGGATCTTTCTGATCATATCGGATGGTGTTAGCTCTTCGTCTATTGCCTGTTTTTTAATGCTTTTTTGTACTTCAGTGGTTAAATCGAAGGCCATTTGTGTGGCCCTCAATGCGACTTCTTGACGTTTCCACTTGTCTTCTCTTGTGGTCACGAGTTCGCTCCAGGGAATAGGTCGACAATATCGCTCAGTGGTCGGCACATGGTTAGTGACACGTCAGTTTCTCCCCCATCCCAGATTTCGATATTGATAGCGAATTTTTCGTCAGGACTAAGTAACTCGATAACTTCACATACTTCGCCACTTTCATCTTGATAGCGTGGCAAGGTGCGACCGCGATAATCGCTATCGTAGAAGTAGCAAATGTAGGGCGCTTCACTTTGTTGATAGCTTTTACCTAAAAATCGCTCGAAAGCCTCCGGAGTGGCCTGCGCGTCGATGTGGGTCAGTGCTTCTTCATCGAAAATACGCGCAAATTCATCAAGTGTAAAAATAGCATCGACGTCTTCTCTTTGGATTTTGATAGAGAAGTTAGCGTATTCCTCACCGTCACTTTGTTCAATTTGCAAAAAAGTAATGTTACCTGAATCACTTTCGAGAACAAATTCATATGCAGCGCTGCGTTCAAATTGGTAAGTTTGTACGCCAACCACTTTGAGGGTTTGTCCCTTGAGCCAGCTAGGATAAGCGAATGAATCAATGATGGTGAGCATATCCCCAACTTTCAGATCTTTTGCATGAGTAAGCTGTCGCTCAGGAGTTTTTTTTGATTTAAAAAAGCCAAACATAATGCACCTACATAATCAAAAAGGGTAAAAAGGAGGCGAGGCCTCCTTTTTCTAATCAGTAAATATTAGTTGCTTTGTTTAGCTCTAATACGTTCAAGAATATCATTACTCTTTTGCGTAGAGCCAATTCCAGCTTCTGCCATTTTAGCTTTTAGATCTGCGCCCGTTGCAGCGGCTTCAAGCTCTTTTGCCGCAGCCAGTTGATCTTGCCTATCTTGCTGGCGTTGCTTGATACGCTCAAGCGACTGACGTGCATTTACCATAGATGACGCATTGGTATTTAGCGTGCTGTTTACTGCCATGGTTGCTTTTTGAACGCTGTCTGTGGTTTTTACCATCGTCAGCTGACGCTGGTTTTCTTTAATCGTTTTTTCAGCTTCTTTAATTTGCTGTTTTAACAGGATCACATGTTTACTAAAACCGTCTAGCACTTGCTGATGCTCTGCGCGCTCAACTTCAAATTCACCGATTTTCTCTGCGATTTCTACCGCTAAAGCTTCGTTACCTTTTTCCAGCGCTTGTCCTGCATAGTTTTCATGCTCGATAATGCTTTCGTCAAGTGCAGCTAATTTGCGTTTTGTCTGCATCTCTTTCGCCATTACTTCTGTTAAGCTCTTTTTGGCTTTAGCTAATGCGTTTTGTGCGTCAGCAATTTCTTGCTCAAAAATACGAATGCCATTTGCATCAACAATTGACTCACCAACTTCTCTAGCGCCACCACGAACAGCAGTAAATAATTTCTTTAAAATACTCATTTCACAACTCCAATATTACTCATTCAAATACACAGTCACGGCTTCCAATGCTTCGATTGCATTGTCCGCGAGGGTGACCAGTTCGTGCGTGATCTCATCAATTGAGGAGGAAACGGCTAGAGCACCAAATATCGCATACTGCTCATCAATTTTAGCAAACGCACTCAGCGGGATCGGCACATTCAGTTTTAATAGTGCTTCATTTAACTCGTTTAGCAGTTCAGGCTTTACCTCGTTCTCTTTAAATAGGTAACTAATGCATACAAGTTGTTCTTCAGTCTGAGTCACAAAAATTGGTAATTCGTCATTTCCGTCAACAATCACTTGCAATACATCTTGCTCGCCTTCATTGGCGATTAAGAATGATTCGAAGTTAGCACCTTCTGTTTCAAATGATGCTAATTTGATTGATAGTTCATTTAATTCCATCTTCATTTACCTTTTTTGTTTTGACATATTATGTCTGAGTTAAGAGTTGCACGTAAGACATAATATGTCAATGGCCGTGCGCTAATTTTTATACAACTCATCTTCTGTTTGCCATGCTTGGCGATAATAATCGTATAGTCTTCCCGTTCCTAACTGGTTGACTTCAATATCTTTTGCTCCATCAAAAAAGCGATTTGGGAAAGCGAAAGTAGCAAGTAAATACTCTTTATTTATCCAGTTACTTGGGACAGGTAAAGTCTCGATCGACCTGATCCTAGCACTTGCCGGTTGTCCAGCTCTCGTAGCGATTGTCCAACCCCATTGGCCAAATGAGGGAATATTCTGCTGATATTGCTCAACATGCGTAAACCCGGCATGCTTTACCGTTTTAGCTATGCTAATAAACGCTTTTTTGGCGTGATAGGGAGACGTTGATTGAATAGCGAGTGCGCCATCGGGTGCCAGTAATTGACGTACATGATTATAAAAGTAGTCGCTATATAGCTTATTCAAATCAGGGTGATTTGGGTCGGGTAAATCAATAATGATAGTGTCAAATTGTCTAGCTTGGTCGAGCATTTTCTCTACTTCTAAAAATGCGTCTGCTACGATAACGGTTGCTCTTGGGTCATTTAACGCATCGCCATTTAATTGAGTTAATTGACTAGTGATGTTCGGTCTAGCGGGGTAGGGCTGCCCTTGTAGTCCAAATAGTGAGAGCAGTTGCCCATCCAAATCGATTAAGGTTGCATTTTCAACAGGCCATTCAAGTACATCTCGAAGTGCCAAACCATCTCCGCCGCCAATGATTAATACCTTTTCGCGACGGTTGGATGCCAGCATTGCAGGATACACAAGCATAGTGTGATAGATCTGTTCATCAACAGATGAAAACTGTAATCGACCATTTAAGAATAAGTCGTTAATTGGCATCGGTTGTGCGCGGCTTAATCGCTCGGTGATGACAACATGTTGGTACTTCGTTGATTCTGAATAGATCACTTTGTCTTTGTAAAGCACATTGCTGAGGTCTTTCATCCAATTGGAGCCGTGGTTCAGAATAACGAAAAAAACTCCCAATAGGACAAAGTGACACGCGAATAATAACTTAGCGAAACGGACGTGAACATGATAACGCCATAGGAAGATAAGTCCTGCAATGATATTAAATAGTGCGGTCCACGCTGCTGCTTGCATTATTGGTAGCGCAAGCATTATCGTGACCCAAATGGCAGCACCAACACCTGCACCGATATAATCTGCACCGTAGATGGTGCCTGCGTTATTTTCAAGGAAACGACCGTACACTTGTTGGCGGATCCTAGCGATCAGCGGAATTTCCATGCCGATTAAAATACCTAGGACGAGGCCGAAAACATAAGGTAGAAATCGGGCAAATACTTGTAATTGCTCAAATGGCATACCATCTAAGACACTATCAGGAGGCAGGCTATAAAGGCTGGAAAGTGTATGGGGCAGGGTATAAGTAAGGGCAATAACACTGGCGATCACCAAAATACTGCTCATGCCGAGCAGTGCTATTAGGCTTTCAAGCCATGCAAAAGCGGTAAAAGGATCTTTAAACCAACGCGCTAAAAATGCGCCAATGCCCATCGCCACGATCATCGTGCCTATCATGGCATAAATCGCGCTCTCTACTGAGCCTAAAACGCGGCCCGCATAGTGGGAAAGCAAATATTCGTAGATTAGGCCGCAACCGGCCAAAATGGCCATAACGCCAATAAGTAGGGTATCGTGACCGAACAACGACCAGTTGCCGGTCACTCTTGCAGAAGTTTGTGGTGCTGATACGCTCAAGGGTTATGCACCTAACAAACTTGCCATAGTCGTACCAATGGCAAAAGAAAGCGCGGCTGAGATGGCAGCAACACCAATATTCTTTTGTCTGTTCACTTCATCGGAAATATCTTTACCCGCCAGAATAATTTTTATCATGGCTAGGTGTAAGACGATGAATAGCACAATACTACCCAGTGCAGCAATACTCCAATACAGTAGACTTGAGTTAATGTTGTCTGCCACATAAGGCGCTAAACCGGACGCTGCAGTCAGTGCAAGTGCTGAGCCGATTAAAAAGCCCGCGTAGCGGATCCCGACCGCAACATTGTTGTCTTTGATTGCTTGCTGTAAACAGTCGCCACTTTTGTTGGTGCGCTTAAATAGTTGTACTCGGTATTGGCTCACAAGCAGCATACAAATATTACCAATAATGAAGGCTGCAACCACAATAGGTAAACCATACCAGCCCTCTGTGAGTACCCAAAGCAAAGCTGAGCGGATCACAATGGCAACACTCACCACATGGCCAAAATCAATCAGTGCTGAGGTGACATTACCTTTAACGATTTCGTCATGAAGGTCCACCTTGCGTAGCGCGACTTTGTCTTGGAAAAAATGGCCGAGCTTGATAAGGACGATACCAACGATACCATAGCCCGCCATTTGTAGCGCTTCTTGAGCTAAAGAGCTGGCAAAAGCACCACTTGAAATGCCCGAAATCACAATGGCTAAGCCTGCTAAACCACCAGCAAAACTGAGGCCAAATGCAAAGTTGTCTCTTTCAGTGATTTCGTCGTTTGCATGAAGGTTAGATACCCAACCTTTGATGTATTTTAAGCTAACAAACAACGCGACGATCACCGCCATATCTATTAGCAATGCTTGAAAAGTCCAAGCTGTTAATCCGTTAAATTGGTACATGTGTTAACTCCGCTATATATGCGCTATTTGCCCCGGCTTACGCCACGGGAGGTTCTACTTGAGCTATTGCGAACTGAGCCGTAGCTTGAGGTTCGAGAGTAGCTGCTTCGAGTTACTGCTGATGGGGTATTACTACTTCGGCTTAACCCTGACGCGCCAGATCTTTTCTTGGCATAGGGACTGGTAAATTGTTTACCCTGGCGTTGATACGATTGTTTTGTACGCTTGGCGAGCTCTGTTTGGCGTTTGTAACCTTTATAGCTAGTATACCTATGGCGACCATAGTCACTGTAGTAACTGTATTTGCGGTGTTTACTCCAGCGGCCATACTCCACATCACCCACTATATCTCCAAGCATGCGATACATGCCGTACCACATCCAAAAGCTAGTGCCGTTTGAGTTGGTCTGCCATTCGCCATAGTTGGCATTGCCAACAAGCTGGTTACCGATACCGGTCTGGCCATTTGCCGTTTGTTCTGCTTGCTGACTGATCGCGCCGACTCGCGCTAGCTTGCCATCTGACATATCGGCTAAAACATTGATTGGATCTGTGAGCGCATCGTTGAATAAACTGATGGAAGCTGCTTCTTTTAACAACACTGCTTGGTTGATAATGTCATCGCTGTTCATGCTAGGATCGGGGGACTTGAGGGACTGATAACGAGTTAATAAACTCTGATATAAGGTGCCACTGCTTGTTGCGTCTTGGGAAATAATTTGCGCAATTTCGCTGAGCTGAGGTTTTTGCTGACTAAGTACTTTACCATACTCAGTCAAAAGGTTGGCATTTCTCACCTGCTTTTTATCAAGGGCGGTTCCCAGCGTATTTATCGCTGTTGAAGCTTCTTGAAGTGTATGTGTAATGGTTTGCTGGATACGCTCTTCTTTAGATTCACAGCCCAGCATTAGGCTCAAAACACACAGTAGGCTAACCAGTTTCCAAATTCTAAAGTTGGACATTCATTGTCACCTAATCTACCTTGACCATTCGTTTTAATGTGCTGCCTTATTGAGCTTAAGTCAACTATAAAGCGCTGTAGTACGCATTTTTCGATGGCTTAAATTTGTCATAAGTCAGTATAGAGAGTTTGTTCATATAGAAGTTGCATTCGTATGAATGCAACGAGCACTAAAGCATAATACTATTGAAGTATCCTAGCAATTCGCCTCTAGAATGTCATAGATAGCATCTTCTAGGTCTTCTAAATCGGATTCATCTATCAGCAGTCTGGCTTTTGATTCATCAAGGTCTAGCGCCTCTGCAAAGAAGCCTTTAAAACCTCGCGCTTTACGGTCAATCTCAAAGATGATTTCTAGTTGCTCACCACGATTAAAGAAAACCACTTCTACTTCATCAAAGCGACCATGGAAGTCACCTGTGATTGTTTTAAACTCTAACTCTTGTACGAATGGGAGGCGTGAGAATGATACTTCATCAATACCTTCACAGTCTGATTCATAGAGTTTAAAGCCAAGCGCTTCCATCGCATCGATAGCCGCTTGTTGTAGCTCGGTAGGTACGATATGTAAATAGTCCCTATCTGACTTATCGAGCGCCATATCAATATCAAGGTTGGTAGCAATCCAAGTTTTGGATTGTCCTACAGTAAGCGGGGTTTCTTCAGCGAGGTCAAGCGCGAATGGAATGTGCTTTTCATCACCAGGTTCGATAGTAAATCGTTCGTTGATTTGAAATTTAGCAAGGGTGTGGTTTTTAGTGATGGTCGTTGTTTCACCTTCACTGTCTTCTCTTTCAACCGTGTAGTTGCACATTACGTTGAGATCTATTTTGTTGATCTCTTGAGCAACTTTGCCACCGATGATTTTAACCGTTCCAGAAATTTCTTCGCCAGGAGAGGCGTGATGGGTTTCTAAGATGGTATCTACTTTTGCTGCACCGATACCGACTGCGCCAAGGGCTTTTTTGAAAAAAGACATAGTCATCCTTATATATCTTGTGACCTTCCATCATGGAAAGCGCTGCCGTGTCGATTATAGGAATTATTATGCGTTCGTCAATTGCTTTTCCTCTGCAAATTCGTGCTGTCGTTCGAGTTCACCTAAATGTGATTTGTTCATTGTTGCTCAACTTTTACTTAGATTTCCAAGAGGCCAGTCGAGTGTCGCGGTCAAAATTTATTTCTGAGAACAAAAATTAAACAGTAAAGTGCGGCAGGTCCTAGTCATAATTCAAAAAATTGGTATATTATTTTATAACGATAGCCGCAGATGAGCTGTGTTCATAGGCATGTTTCAAATTGCAAAGTTCAAGTTTATAGAATTATGGAACAGGATGTTGCAGCGCCTCATGGTCAAGGATCGTCGTATGGCTCGTACCCGAGCTTCGGTACAACCGAGCTATGAGGAATTGGCGTCGACATTAAGCGCAATGCCGGACTTAATGTTTGAACTGGATGAAGAGGGGAGACACTGGGATGCCAGAATACTCCGCCCTGAGCTATTGGTTGCTCCGGCAGAACAGCTGATTGGTCATACGGTGACTGAGGTGATGCCAGAGCATGCCGCTAAAGTAGTAATGTTGGCATTGCGAGAAGCAAAAGTTAACGGCTACTCACATGGAAGCCATATTCACTTGCCCACACCTGTTGGTGAGCGTTGGTTTGAAGTCTCTATCGCTCGTAAAGTTGCGACCTCAAGCGACAATCATGCAGAAATGCGTTTTATCGTGTTATCTCGGGATATCAATGAGCGTAAGCTTGAGTATCTTGAAGCCGAGAAACTGGCGTATCATGATCAGTTAACCGAGTTACCGAATCGCCATATTCTTCAGCATGGGCTGGTGGAGCAACTTCATGCAGGACAACAGCTTGGTTGTTATTGCGCAATCTTGTTTTTAGACCTTGATGATTTTAAAAAAGCAAATGACTTACATGGTCACCATGTAGGGGATCAATTACTCAAGACGGTTGCTCAACGTTTGTGCGCTAGCGTACGTCAGGGGGATGTGGTGATCCGTTGGGGAGGTGATGAGTTTGTTATTTTAATTACTCATTTATCCCCGAAGTACTCTAAAGCTAAATCTCATGTTGTTGGGATCTGCCAGCAAATCATCAATAAGGTAGATAAACCGTACCTCTTTGAAAGCGATAAACTAAATTGCCGGGTTAGCATCGGCGTTAGCCTGTTTGACAACCTCGATATCGAGACAGGGATCAGACAGGCGGACTCCGCTATGTATCAAGCCAAGCAGTCAGATAGTTTGCGCTATGCTTTTTACCACAAGCCAGTTAAGGGTGTTGGAACCTAGATAAATTCATCTGACAATAACGACAACCATGATACACTTCGCGACTTTTCAGCAGTTTGAGGTAGAGAATGAAAGTCGGGTTTGATTACGGAAGTTCTAATTGTGCGATAGGCGTTATGCAAAATGATGAAGTGGACTTACTACGTCTCGAGCAAGATAAATATTACCTGCCTTCGACTATGTATGCCATGCACAATGCGTTAATTCCTGCATTTGTTAACCGCCATCTCAATGAACCAGATCCAGCCTACACGCAGTCTCGACAGGGGCTGTTAACGGTAGCACAGCAAGCCAAACGTGATCTCGATTTAGAAGCGCATGAAGCGGGCGTTTTTTTTGGTCAAGCGGCAATTTCTGAGTATATAGAATTTCCTGAAGAAGGCTTTTTTGTTAAATCACCCAAGTCCTTCTTTGGGGCGGTTGGGCTTAAACCTCAACAAATCGCCTTCTTTGAAGATATTGCTGCGGCGATGATGATGGAGATTAAGCGCCGTGCCGAGTCGCAGCTGCAACAGTCCATTACCGACACTGTGATTGGTCGACCTGTTAATTTTCAATCTGTTGGTGGAGAGGAAAGCAACCAACAAGCGGTTAATATTCTTACCACCGCCGCAAAAAGAGCTGGGTTTAAGGAAGTGGATTTTCTCTTCGAACCGCTAGCTGCGGGAATTGAGTACGAAAGTCGTCTTCAGCAAGATAAACTTGTGCTGGTGGTTGATATCGGCGGTGGTACTAGCGATTGCTCGTTTGTCCGAATGGGGCCAAGCTATCGCAATAATACACAGCGCCAGCAAGACTTTTTAGCGCATACGGGTAAACGTATCGGCGGTAACGACTTAGATATTGCGCTTGCTTATCACCAATTAATGCCGTTATGCGGTCTAGGCTCTAACATGAGTTCAGGTTTGCCGATGCCTAGTCAACTGTATTGGCAGGCATGTAAAATTAATGATATTCAGTCTCAACTAGACTTCTACAGCGATAAACTAGCGCGAGAATTGCAAAGCATGTTGCGAGATGTCGCCGAGCCGACAAAGCTGGCCCGTTTACTTCATATTCAACAGAACAAACTTACTCATCAGGTGGTTCGTGAAGGTGAACTTGGCAAGATAGCACTCTCTGAGCAAGCAAAGTTTAACGCCGATCTTGGTTTTATTGAGCCACAGTTAACCTCTGAATTTACGCAGCAAGATTTTGCCGAATCAGTCATGTCGAACTTAGAGCAGATGGGCATGCTTGCGAAAGAAGCCATACATCAAGCGGGGTCAAAGCCCGATGTAATTTATCTTACTGGCGGTAGCGCGCAATCACCACTGCTCAAAGCAACGCTTGCACAGCAAATTGGTGATATTGAAATGGTGAACGGGGATAATTTTGGTAGTGTAACCGCAGGTTTGACTAAATGGGCGGATAAACTATTTAAGTAATTGAAGTCGTGATAAAAGAAGCGGTAATAACCCGCTTCTTTCCTCTTTATATTATCAATCTAAGCGACTAGCTAGGTACTGCTCATAATCAGGTAGATGTCTTGCGATTGGCTGGCTCATTTTATCGCACGCCATCAGTAAATCTGCTGTTGCTTCATTACAGGCAACGGGAATATTCCAAACAGCAGCGAGTCTCAACAGTGCTTTTACATCCGGATCATGAGGCTGTGACGCGAGCGGATCCCAAAAGAAAATCAAGACATGAACATCTTGCTCCGCGATTTTGGCACCAATTTGCTGGTCGCCACCCATTGGGCCACTAAATAGCTTTGTTACTTCTAAACCAGTATGCTTTTCTATTAGGTTACCCGTTGTGCCCGTAGCGTAAAGTTTGTGCTGTTTAAGACTAGCAAAGTGGGTCTGACACCAGTCAAGTAGGGCTGGTTTCATACCGTCGTGTGCAACCAAAGCAATATGCTTTTTAGCTGGCAGTGGCTGTGAGCGTTTTTGCATGTGTACTGCTCCTATTTTGTGTCACTACTTAGAGTAATAAATTGACCGCTAATGCGATAAAAATTAAGCCAGAAATACGATCAATCCACACCGGCGCTGCGGGATGTTGCCTAAAATAGCCTGCAATTTTATCACCACCATAGATGTACATGCAGTCAATGGGGAAAGCTAAAATAGGATAAAGTAAGCCAAACATGGCCAGTTGCATCGTTGTCGAGGTCGCCAAGCTACTATCGACAAACTGAGGAATAAATGCAATAAAGAACAGGGCGACTTTGGGGTTTAAGACTTCCGTCATCATTGCTTGGAACATTACGTTTTTAGGCTTTTTGGTGCTCACGTGTGGTTTTTCCTCGCAAGCTATCTGCCCCTTCCCAAGCGTCTCCTTGATAGTCATTACACCTAGATAAGCTAGGTAAGCTGCGCCGAGGTATTGCACTGTGGTATAGGCGGTCTCTGAAGCTTTTAGGAGTGCCGATAAGCCAACAACGGCAAAGAGTGTGTGGATCACCCCTCCGAGTGCAAAGCCCAATGCGCTCTGCATTCCAGCTGCGCGGCCATTAGTAAAGGTCTGCGCCATTAAAAATGCATTGGATGGACCCGGTGCTACGGCAATTACCGTGCTGGCGATTAAAAATGAGAATAAGTATTCAAGATTTAGCATCGTATTATTAAATTAGATCTTTACCAATCCATACCACTTTACCGAGAATTTCCAGCTGCTCCAATTCATTCGGCATCACAACTTGTTCTCGGTATTCTTTATTATCGCTAATCAAACGTACTGAGCCATCAAAGTTTTGTTGTAGGCGCTTGGCATAAAGCTCTTCGCCAAGGCGAACAACATAGATCAGGCCTTCGCTTAATTTTTTATCCGATAAGTCCACTAAAATTGTATTGTTATTGTGAATAGTGGGTTCCATAGAGTCGCCTTTGGCAAACACCACGACCAGCTGTGACTTATCTAAATTTTTAAATTCAATCCACTTTTTTCTAAATGCAAGGTAGCGTGCAACCTCGGCGCTTTGGTTAAATGCGCCATAACCTGTGCTGACAGAAACATGATAGCCAGGCACAACAACAAAGTCCTCATTAAAGTCTTCCAAGGTAATACTTTGCTGGATGATTGGTGACTCTGTTTTGCAATCAAGTGGGATCCCGGTAACGAGCCACATTAAGTCTACATTGGCCTGTTTGGCAATGCGTTCAATCACACTGAGTTTTGGGTCTTCCCCTTTTAATATTCTGCGCAGCGTCCCTTCAGATACATCAATTTTTAACGCAAAAGCTCTAATACTGTCCGGCTTGATCGCATATTCTACGCGCTCCGCTAGGCTCATGAGACTTTGTTCCATGCGTTGCCTCTTAAATAATGATACGTGTGCGTCATTATATGGGCTATTTTTTGCGAAGTAAAATCATTTTTGACGCAAAAAAGATCCATTTATTCGTTGTAATGCGTAATAAACAGATCTATTATCTTCATTAAATTACGCAGTGAATGCATTTAGTCAGTGAGTGCGTAAATAAGTGATTTTTATAAACGTCATATATTTGCGCAATTTTTTAAGGAATGAGTGTGATGTTAATGAGCCAACCTTTAATTTCAGAACGCGCGCCGCTTGGTGCTGCCATACTTAGATTTGCACGTAAAAGTCGCGGTTTTACTCAAGCTGAATCAGCCGCAAGCTACGGTATAGAGGAGCGAACATTAAGGCGCTGGGAGAATAACGAATACAATCCTAAATGGAATGATGTGATTGCATTGGTTGAAGATGTTTATTTAATGGACATTGTTAATGTCATCGTGGGGTTAAGGACATCAAGTGCTGCGTAAAAAATTAAAGCCAGCGTACGCTGGCTTTGTTCGATAAAATCGCTATGTCTAGCATAGCGACTTATATTTTCTTACTCTTCGTCTTCAACAAGTGTCATCAGTGAAGTGTTACCACCAGAAGCTGTGGTATCGATACTAATGGTTTTCTCTGTTACTAGACGATTGATAAGCGTATCGTAGTACTCTGCACTGATCACTGGCAGGATAGCGCCTTTGCGCTCTGCAAGTTGTTGTGAGAAGTAACCAAGGCGTGAAGAGCGTGCAGCCACAACAGCACCTGCAAGATGAGGGTGTGCCAAAATAGCTTGCAGTTGGTTTTGCTTCGCTACTTGGAATACGCCTTCAGCAACCCCTGTAGAGATAAACTTATCTCTAAATGCCAATGCTTCTTCATAGAATAGGTCAGAGGCTACCGTGATCACTGTGTTACCTGCAGCAAGCGCTGTGATAATTGAAATCGCCCAAAAGTTGAACGAAGTACTCTTATCGGCATATACCACAACACAACCACGCGCTTCTAAGTGCAGCGTGTTTGACTCACCAGTAGGTCCCGGTAGCGTGGTGTAAGTACGCATACGCTTTTCTAAGCGGTTTAGCTGAGCACGTGCATCAGAAAGCGTTAATGATAAATCATCTGCCAACTCATCAATAATGTCTACAGTTGCGATTTTAGCAAGTAGCTGACGCACTGCTGAAACTCGGTCATTCAAAGCTGTACGACGCCAGATCTTTTCATCACGCTTTGAGTTTTGCATCAGTTTTTCAACTTGCTCAACTGCACCTGGGAAGTGGTGAATTTCTAGCTCATCAGGTGTTAAATCTGTCATTTGGACGTTGTCTGGTGACGCTTTTTCTTTTACAAGGCGAACTAGATAGTTTGGACCACCTGCTTTTGGACCTGTACCAGATAAGCCACGACCACCAAATGGCTGTACACCAACGATAGCACCAATCATGTTACGGTTCACGTATACGTTACCCGCACGAGACATCTTAGCTAGGTATTCGCAGCGCTCTTCGATACGTGAATGAACACCCATTGTTAGACCGTAACCTGTACCATTGATTTGGTCGATAACATTATCAAGTTGATCTGCTTTAAAGCGTACAACGTGGACTACCGGACCGAATACTTCACGCTTCAACACGGATAGATCAGAAATCTCATATAAGCGAGGGGCAAAGAAGTAAGCGCCATTCTCGCTGTTATCTGGGATCTTAGCTTCGAATAGTAGCTTGCCGTTCGACTTCATGTAATCAACGTGCTTAGTCAGCGTGGTCAGCGCTTTTTCATCGATCACAGGACCAATATCAGTTGAAAGTTGTGAAGGGTCACCCACATGCAGCTCTTTTAGTGCACCTGTTAGCATTTCGATAATGCCATCAGCGACATCTTCTTGTACAAATAACACACGAAGTGCTGAACAGCGTTGACCCGCACTTTGAAAACCTGAAGAAATAACATCGTCAACCACTTGCTCTGGTAATGCTGTTGAGTCAACGATCATACAGTTTTGACCACCAGTTTCTGCAATCAGAGGAACCTGAATGTCATTACGCTCAGCAAGAATTTGCGAGATAAGCGTACCGGTCTCTGTTGAACCTGTGAACATAACCGCTTGGATGCGCTCATCAGGCACGATGTGTTTACCCACTTCGCTACCGCGTGCGATAACAGGCTGTACTACGTGCTCAGGTAAGCCAACAGTATGCATTAATTCGATACAACGCAGTGCAATCATACTGGTTTGTTCAGCAGGCTTTGCAATAACGGTGTTACCAGTCACGATAGCAGCAGCTACCTGACCTAAGAAGATCGCCAGAGGAAAGTTCCACGGGCTGATACATAAGATCACGCCACGAGCTTCAAAGCGTTCATCTTTAGACAGCTCTTCTGCACGAGCTGCATAGTAGCGACAGAAGTCAACGGCTTCGCGCACTTCATCGATGCTGTCTTGGGCTACTTTACCTGCTTCTTTAATACAAATAGCAACGAGTTCGTCATGGTGACGCTCAAGAATGTCAGCAATACGGCGTAGTAGGTTTGCACGCTCTTCGACAGTGGTCTGTGACCAACTCTCAAAAGCCGCGTCAGCATTTATTAGTACATTTTGCATGTGTACTTCATCGTGTAAAGGCACAGAGCCAATCACTTGTTTGTGGTTCGCTGGGTTACGAACTGCAAGGTGACCTTCTGGTACTTGGCTTTCATCGATTAGGTGTTCGTTAAACCAGTTGTCTAGGTTCTCTTTGAATGGTGTTAAATCATTGATATCCGTCAGATCTTTACCTTTTGAGTTTGGACGCTCATCGCCATAAAGCTCTATAGGTAGTTTAATCTGCGTATTGTAACGGTTACGTAGGCCTTGCAGTGTTTCTACAGGGTCAGGAAGTAGTGACTCAACAGGCTTAGTGGTATCTACAATCGCGTTTACGAATGATGAGTTTGCACCATTTTCAAGTAGACGGCGTACCAGATAAGCAAGTAGATCTTCGTGCTGACCAACAGGCGCATACACACGACACTGAATACCTTCTTTTTCAACGATTTGATCGTAAAGTGATTCGCCCATTCCGTGTAAACGTTGGAATTCAAACCCTTTATTATCGCCTTTAGCAACCTCTAGGATAGTTGCTGCGGTGTAAGCATTGTGCGTTGCAAACTGCGGGAATAATACATCGCGTGCTTCAAGGAGCTTAATAGCACAGGCCTTATAAGAAACGTCAGTCGTTGCTTTACGGGTGAATACAGGGAAGTGCTCCAGACCATCTTGTTGTGTGGTTTTAATTTCCGTATCCCAGTAAGCACCTTTAACTAAACGCACCATCAATTTACGGCCTACGCGACGAGCAAGTTCTGCTACCCATTCCACAACGAAAATAGCACGCTTTTGATATGCTTGTACTGCAAGACCAAAACCATTCCAGTCACCAAGTGCATCATCAGAGAATACCGCTTCAATGACATCTAAAGAGATATCTAAACGGTCTGCTTCTTCCGCATCAACAGTAAAACCGATATCGTATTCTTTAGCTACAATAGCAAGTTCTTTTAGTTTTGGTACTAGCTCGTCCATCACGCGGTCACGGTGTGTGAATTCATAGCGCGGATGAATAGCTGAAAGTTTAACTGAGATACCAGGACTCTTAATTGGGCCACGGCCTTTTGCCGCTTTACCAATTGCGTGGATGGCGTTCATATAGCTTTGGAAGTAACGCTCTGCATCCTTCATCGTACGTGCGCCTTCACCTAGCATGTCGTACGAATATACATAACCTTTTTGTTCTTTATCAGCGGCACGGTCGATAGCATCTTGAATGGTTTCACCCATTACAAACTGCTTACCCATGATCTTCATTGCATAGTTAACGGATTTACGGATAACAGGCTCACCAAGACGACCAATTGTGCGCTTTAGCACGCCAAATTGTTCTTCTTTATTCTTGTCTGAGTAATTAACCATTTTACCGGTAACGAGTAAGCCCCAGCTTGAAGCGTTAACAAATAACGAGTCGCTGCTACCTAAGTGTGAACTCCAGTCGCCTTGTGCGAGTTTGTCGCGGATCAGGCTTTCTTGCGTTGCTTTGTCTGGTACACGAAGTAGCGCTTCGGCTAAACACATCAGCACCACGCCTTCTTCGGTAGAAAGAGAGAATTCATTTAAAAGCGCGTCTACACCGTTTTGACCATCTTGATCTCTACGAATGTTCAATACCATTTGACGCGCACGTTCCCATGCTCGGCTTCGAGCTGTAACGCCTACCTCAGCTAAAGGTAAAATATGATCAATAACCGCGTTCTCATCAATGCGGTAAAAATCACGGATCTTTTGTCGAATAGGACAGTTAGTTGTCAAATCGCCGTTAAAAAGCATAAGCAACCCTCAAAAATTGGAGTCAAAAATACATGTAATTCGCGCCAGCCTATGGAATCACACATCTAATGTGTAGATTACAAAACTACATCTGAACTGATGCCAAACTAAGCAACCAAAGGTTGAAAGTGTAGTTTCTTTTGCATAGGAAGCCTCAATTACGACAAAATGATGCAGTCACATTGCTAACCATAACACACCCATTCGGGGGTTCAAATTTTAGCCAGAATGCATGTTCTAAGTGTTTGAACAAAGCTGCGTTAGATACAGAGATAAACCGCTTTGCCCTTTATCGTTAATTTCGCGGGCATTCTATCGAAAAGACAGCAGAATATGCTGTTTTATTTTCAAGGAATACGGTAAATTTGCGGGTAATCTCAAACCCTCACAAAATTTTATGCTGATATGACGACTTCCATTAAAACTCGGGTATTAGATCGCATCGATTTAGCAATCTTAGACGCGCTCCAGCGCAACGGTCGGATCTCTAATGTAAACTTGGCGAAAGAGGTAAACTTGAGCCCGAGTCCTTGCCTCGACCGAGTAAAAAAACTCGAGTCGGAAGGGTATATTGAAGGGTATACGGCAAGATTAAATGCCGCAAAACTTGGCCAGCATTTGGTTGCGCATGTTGAAATAACCTTGAAAAGCTCGACCGAAGCGGTATTTGAGGTGTTTAAACAGCATATTGTAAAAATCCCCAACGTCGTTTCTTGTGATATGGTAGCTGGTGGCTTTGATTATTTAGTTAAGATCCGAGTCCAGGATATGCGTCAATATCGTGAGGTATTAGGTCAAATCGTTGAAATACCTGGAGTTGGTACAAATCATACCTATATGGTGATAGAACACGTCAAAGAAGACATGGGTGTAGAAGTGTTGAACTATCAGTAACTGTTGGCCCAATTTAAGGAATAATACATGCAAAAAGTGGTACTTATCACCGGTGCGAGCCGTGGGATTGGTGCGGCAACGGCTCAGTTGCTGGGACAACAAGGGTTTACCGTTGTTATAAATTACAAGCAGAATGTGCAAGCCGCAGAAACGGTTGCCAATACCATCCTAAGTAATAATGGTAAAGCGCATTTGTTGCAAGCAGATGTCACAGACGAAAAGTCTGTAGAGGCAATGTTTGACAAGATAAAGGCAGATATTGGCATAGTTACGCATCTGGTCAACAACGCGGGGGTGCTGAACACGCAGACTCGAGTTGAACACATGACTGCAGCGCGTATCAACAATATGCTTACTAATAATGTTACGCCGTATTTTATTTGTGCTCGCGAAGCAATTAAACACATGCGTTTGAGTGCTAATCCAGCACAGTGTGCAATGGTAAATGTATCGTCAGCAGCTTCTTATTTAGGTGGGGCAAATGAATATGTTGACTACGCCGCTGCAAAAGGTGCAATAGACAGCTTCACTAAAGGCTTATCTCTGGAATTAGCCGCTGAGCAGATCCGTGTAAACTGCGTGAGACCTGGCTGTATTTATACCGATATCCACGGTGACGGTGGCGAACCAGACCGAGTTGACCGTCTAGCCGATTTTTTACCGCTGAAGCGAGGTGGAACCGCAATTGAGGTTGCTAATGCCATCGCTTGGCTTTTAAGTAACGAAGCAAGCTTTGTTACAGGGACTTTTATTGATTTAGCTGGAGGGAAATAGCAATTTATGAAAAATAAAATTGTTTATGTCTCAGGAACATTTGATCAATGCGGCGTCGACGGCGGCATTTAACAGTTACAAAGATTTGACGTCTTATTGCGCAACGAAAGTCTTAGCGAATCGCTTGATTATACTGATTTGCTAGTATTCATTGACATAATGCGCTTGAGCTAGGTTCCCAATACGATTGCGCAAGGTCGGTGCAAGCAGTTTGTAATAGTATGTGGTGGCATGGAAGTCGCCGCGCTCATCACTGACAAAATGAGGGATTTGCCCTGCGACTTTAAAGCCTAGACTCTGATATAGGATTTCTGCGTCCGAATCCGATTGTGTATCAAGGACGAGTAACGATATCTGCTGCCGTGTAGATTCTTGCTCTATGGCTTGCATCAACTTTGTTGCCACACCTTTTCGCCGGCTGTTTGGATGCACTAATAGTTTTTCAACTTCAGCTCGGTGCTGAGCATTATCTTTTGTTGCAGGAGAGAGTTGCACACAACCTGCCATTACGCCATTAAGTTCAGCGATAATAAGCGTCTTTTGCGACTTGATCACAGCATCGAGAACTTGCCACCAGTAATTCTGTATTGCTCTGCTAGAGGATGATTGCAAAAAACCGATAGAGGCGCCAAGGTTAATACAGGCTTGCGTCAGCGCGCTAAGTTGTTTTACCCAAAGCTGACAATCTAAGCGATTGTATTTCAAGCTAGGTGCCTGAATAATGCGAAGCTGCATTGCGGTATTAGACAAATTGTTCATGCAGTTCCTTATTTATCCGAGCCAGACTTTGCTCAAGCCTTGCCTTTTCATGCATTAATTTTTGCCATCGAGTTTGCTGTTTCTCTTTGGAGCGTCTCAGTGCTTCGTATAGTGATCGCTGCGGCACATGATAGGCTTTTGCGGCTTGTGATGGGGTGAGCATATCGTTCATTACAGCGTGTACGGCAGTGTCTAGTTTGCTAAGTGTCATTGTGCTTTCTCCTTAACATCTATTGGGTTTGTTGCTGTATCGTGCACAGGCCAGATACTCACATCCAAATGCCAAAGTAAGTACATCGTTTGATATAAAGTGTACATAATTACGCTCCTTTTTTGTCGTGTTAGTTGATAAGGAAAAACTGTGCCAAAAATTAAAATTATTTAATATCAATAGGATGTATTTTTTATTGGTATGTAAATACGTTCACATTGCACTGCTTTAGGGAGGTGAGTGCAGCATTTGCACCGAATTGAACAGAATTAGCGCGAGAGTGCTTAAAAGTTAATTTGGATCAAATTAAAGTGAATAAAGTAAATAAAATGTTTATTTTTAATATTTGGATAGTAGGCTTTGTGCGACTTTATTGAAGGAGCATTTTTTCATGTCTGAATTATCCAGAACCCAAGATATTACGGACCCCGAGGGGTTACAGTTTCAAATTCAAATCGACGACATTGCGGTTAATGCATGCGATGGCGAAACCGTGTTGTCTGTTTTGCTTGCGGCGAACTATAAGCAAATCATGGAAAGCGATCGAGAGGCCGTATCCGGTGCTTATTGTGGTATGGGCGTTTGTCATTGTTGTCAGGTAACAATAAACAAACAACATAAACAAAAGGCTTGCCAAACCTTAGTACAACCCAATATGCAGGTTGAAACTAAACAAAATCGTTTCAAGCAGGTTGGAGTATAGTGATGTCTACTTGTCAAAAAGAAAAAATCGTTATTGTTGGTGCAGGACCTGCAGGCGTCAGCTGTGCAGCTGAGCTGGCTAAATATGGCATTACTAGCACCTTAGTTGATGAAGCGCCAAAAATTGGTGGAGTTATCTATCGCGGTCCACTTAGACAGGCGAGTAAGCTTCCTCATTTAGATGAAAATCTTAAACGAGCGATGGCTGCACTAAAGGTACGCTACGAACATCATAAACAAGATATAACGCTACAACTACAAACCAAAGTGCTTGGGCCTGAGGGTGAAAGTGGTTTGTTGTTGCAAACACAAAATCAGCTAACACAAATAGATTACACTAGGTTGGTTTTGGCAACTGGTTGTCATGAGCGCAGTGTGCCATTTGAAGGGTGGCAGTTGCCTGGTGTGATGTTAATGGGCGGGATGCAACTTCAGCTTAAAAGTGGGTTAGTTCGACCAGGGAAAAAAGTGGCTTTAGTCGGAACTGGACCATTATTGCCATTGGTTGCTTGCCAGTTGCATAAATCCGGGGCACAAGTGGTTGGCGTATATGAAGCGAGTCGCTTTAGTGAACTGGCGAAAGAGACCGTGGCGCTGCTCAATAAACCTAAGCTTACGCTTTCGGGATTGAGTATGTTGGCGTATCTCAAAAAGCATAATATTCCGTTCAAGTATGGCTATGGCATCGTGAAAGCAGAAGGCCAAGAAAAACTCTCCAGTGTTACCGTAGCGCCTTACGATGAGCACTGGCATGCGGACTTGTCAAAAGCACAGCATTTAGCCGTGGATAGTTTGGGAGTTGGCTATGGTTTTGTTGCCCGCACACAGCTTGCCATGCTACTTGGGGTTTCTCATCAGTACACCACCACGAATGGTTATGTGCCTTTATTAGATGACAATTTACGCAGTAGCTTAAATTCAATTTTTGTTTGTGGTGATACCAATGGTTTGTTAGGTGCGGAAGCGGCTATCATTGAAGGAAAAATAGCCGCAACCATGCTTGCCTATGAGCAAGCCTGTTTAAGCGAGTCGAACTTCCACACGCGAATGCGCAAGCTCAAAACTAAGCGTAAGCAAGCACAGAAATTTAGAGCTGGATTTGATCGCTTCTCGGCGCGTCGAGAGGGGCTGCTTGCA
This sequence comes from Pseudoalteromonas sp. A757, assembly GCF_004103285.1. Lineage (NCBI taxonomy): Bacteria > Pseudomonadati > Pseudomonadota > Gammaproteobacteria > Alteromonadales > Pseudoalteromonadaceae > Pseudoalteromonas > Pseudoalteromonas sp. A757. The sequence continues at coordinate 3,659 of NZ_QNQN01000074.1, read as the reverse complement.
TTAACACAAGCAGATACCGTGGTGTGTCGCTGCGAACAAGTAAAGCGCCAGCAACTCGATTTAGCGTTGCAACAAGGTGCGAAAGATTTGTCTAGCGTGAAAATGAGAACCCGTATTGGCATGGGAGACTGCCAAGGAAAAATGTGCTCTAGCTATGCACTAGACCGACTGCACGCTGCAGGGCACTTAGATACACTCGGTGTGATAAGGCCAAGATTCCCACTAGACCCAATTCCATTTACTTTACTGGAGAAAAACCATGAAGCAGTATGATGTCATTATCGCAGGTGGCGGTGTAATAGGCGCTGCTTGTGCTTACTTTTTAAGTCGTGATACCAACCTAAAAATCGCGTTAGTGGATTTAAAAAAGCCGGGTAACGCGTCTCGTGCATCTGCGGGTGGATTATGGGCAATTGGTGAGTCGGTTGGACTTGGCTGTGGTGTGATCTTCTTCAAAACCTTGTCTAAGCTCCAAAGTGAAGGAGATACCGAAGCTGCGGAAACATTGCGGCCGCATCAATTACCAGAATGCTTTTTTGAACTTGCGCTCAAGTCAAACGAGTTATATCCAGCACTGCATGAAGAAATGCTGACCAAACACGATGTCGACTTTAAGTTTGAACGTACCGGTCTCAAATTCATTATGTACAATCGTGATGATGAAATATATGCAGATAGCATAGTGTCTGGGATCCCTAATTTGTCTTCGCAGATCCGTTGGCTAGACCAACAGCAATTACGTGCAGAGGAGCCTTACATCACTCCTGATGCGATTGGTGCAATAGATTTTATTTGCGACCATCAGGTAAATCCATACCGATTAGTTGATGCGTATACCGAAGGCGCGCGCCAAAATGGTGTTGAGTTATTTCTGAATACCGAAGTGCTAGAGGTACTGCGTGAAGGCAATAAGGTGATAGGCGTGAGGACGCAAGATCAAAGTCTGCATTGCGACACTCTAATTAATGCCGCTGGCGCCTGGGCGGATGACATTTACCATCAGGCAACAGGTAAACACATGCCAGTTTACCCAGTTAAAGGTCAAATAGTGTTGTCTGAGCGCATGCCTAAAGTATTAAATGGTTGTATCAGTACCAGTGATTGCTACATTGCACAAAAGGATAACGGCGAGATTTTAATTGGCTCATCAACGGAGGAAAAAGGCTTCGACACCACCAATAGTCTAGATAAAATCACCGAGTTGTCACAAGGTGCTATGAAGTGTTTGCCGGTGCTAAAAGAGTCGAGTATTAAACGTTGCTGGGCGGGACTTAGACCTGGTACACCGGATGAGCTGCCAATTTTGGGCCCCGTTGATGGAGTGGAAGGTTACATTAATGCGTGTGGGCACTTTAGGACGGGGATTTTAATGTCGGCCATTACTGGCACGCTTATTACTGAACTCATGACAGGCAAACCTACCTCTGTTGATTTAGCTCCATTTCGCGTTGAAAGGTTCGAATAAGCATTTGATTCTGCTGTCTTAATGGGATATATCTAGTTGCTGATGAATATTCCATTAAGACAATGGTAGACGGTGCAATTACGCAAGCCTAAAAAACTAAACCGAGGTGATACCCTTGCGATTGTATCACCTAGCTGGGGTGGCCCAGGCACATTTCCCCATATTTTTGAGCAAGGGTTAGCAAACCTGCGTTCGCTTGGTTTTAATATTGTTGAAATGCCGTCGGCTCGAACTGCCGCAGACGTGCTTTTTTCACAGCCACAATTACGTGCAAAAGATATTAATGATGCCTTTGCCGACCCGAATATGGCCGGGATAATTTCTTCCATTGGTGGTTCAGATTCCGCGCGGATCCTGCCTTATTTGGATAAATCCGTTATCTTGAATAACCCTAAGTTTATGATGGGCTATTCTGACTTTTCCACGTTCACTACATTGCTGAACCAATGGGGATTAGTCACCTTTAACGGCCCATCGGTCATGGCCGGTTTCTCCCAGTACCACAACGCTAGTGCTGAATATCAAGCCTATTTAGCGCAGGCGCTGCTAGGTGAAGTCCATTATCCAATATTCAAAGCCTATTCTCATGGATATCCGGAGTGGGCAATACCAGAAAACGTCGGTAAGCTGCATCCCTCAATAGCAACAGATGGTCCTAAAGTACTGCAAGGTACAGGGCAAGTGGAAGGGCAGCTATTTGGCGGCTGTTTTGAAGTGATGGAGATGCTAAAAGGCACAGAATACTGGCCATCGCCGTCATTTTGGCAAGACAAATTGCTATTTTTAGAAACCTCTGAGGATAAACCCAGTCAAGACTATATTCGCTTTTGGTTACGTAACTATGGGGTGATGGGGGTGTTTGAAAAAGTATCCGGCTTAATGGTTGGCCGTGCGCGGGATTACAGCGAACGCGAGATGGCTGCGCTTGATGAGGTGATTTTATCGGTTGTACGTGATGAGTTTGGCTGTAAGAGTTTACCCGTAATAACTCGGCTTGACTTTGGCCATACCGATCCGCAGTGGATTTTGCCGCTAGGAATACAGCATCACTTGGATCTGGACAACTTCAGTCTAGATGCGATAGAGCCAGTATTTGATTCGTTGTAGTGGTGTGATGAGGGAGACATACTGTGCTGAAAAGTTTTTTGGTGATTGCAGGAAAATTTGCTGCTTTGAGAGAAAAACTAGAACTCGCAGTCAAAACTAATCCCCTTAACCAGACCAGAAGAGCATAACTTATCGGCGGGTGAACCGCCTCCCACAAAACTATTTAGACTGTTAATTAGGAGGCGATGCAGATAGGTTCTGTAATCCTTGCAAGCAGTTTAATCATAAAAATTATAGAAGATCTTACAAGCAACGTATTACCCCCTCCATCACACCCGAAAAGCATAAGCCGATATGAAATCATTGATGACACCCACTACTATTAACATCAAAGCTGAGGAAGTGAAGTAAAAGAGTATCTAAACACTCCAGTCATTTTGGTCAAAAACGTTTATCGATAGGTTAATTCTTATCGCCTAGGCATATCTCTACATTAAAACAGGGTTATCGCCGCACGACAAAGCACTGCTAATACAACAGTAAGAAAATTCTAGAATTGAGAATGTGAGTTATGCTAAGCCAGCAAGCGCTCGCAGTTTGTTAGGTTTGTCCGTCGTCGTTTTTGCAGTGTTTCGCAGTAAGCGGTTATCCTACGCTCTCGGCCAACCGCGCCGTGGAATATCCGAGAAAACTGCGTAGTAAGTTTTATCCAGTTCTCAGGCTCAATATTGAGTCGAGTGAGTATGGGTTGTGACTCAAAAATATAGCCTCGTTTGTCGGCGCGAATATATTGGCCTGTGAGTTCAACCAATTCGATATAAGACTTGAGCTCAAAAGGCAGGCCTTTAGGCATGTGTTTTCGTGGGCTGCCAGCAAAGCGTAATAGGCTTTTTGGTTGTTTGCCCAGCTTAGCGTGGTCGATGCGTTTTTTGATGCTGGTGTAGTCTGAGGTTTCAGGCGTTGCGGCAATTTTGGCTCGAATTGGGTTTAGGTCTACGTAAGCGAGGCAGGCAGCCAGTGCAGCTTCATCCAATAGTGCTTGGGATTTGAATCGTCCTTCCCAAAACCGACCTGTACAATTATCTTCTTTATTTGCTCGGCGGGCGATGTCTTCGTTAAGCACTCGCATAAACCAGCTAATATCTGC